>NZ_JBHTVE010000016.1:0-224578 GCF_042793175.1 Streptomyces sp. NPDC056580
GTCGGCCGACATTTCATCAACAAGACAGCTCGCACGTCGGTCAGTTGGCGGGTCAGACCGCCTCGGGCGGCACCACCGACATCCTCACAGTCAGCCGTGGATGTCACCCCGGACGTCTGTCCGGCTTCACCTCGTCTGCCGCTTGGCTGGTCAAGGTGACGACTCTCGACGGACGATCACCCCTGCTAACGTCCCCTCGTGCCCTCGGATATACAGCGCCTGGTCAACGAACTCGTCACACAGATGAAGTCCGGCTCTGCTCCCGCCTACCGAACCGCGATAAAGCGGCTTGCGGATACCGCTCGGGCGGGAGGCCCCGAGAGCCTAACCGCCACCGTAGAAGCCCTCGCGCCCTTGCTGCCGCGTCTAAGCGGGGACTTCGCCAAGACCGCGGTTCTGGCCGGCGCCTGCGTCGAGTGGGGCGCTTCCCCCATGGCTCTCGCCGACGTGCTGCCCAAGCGTGCCTCGGAAGCCATGAAGTTCAACGAGCTGGTGCCGAAATTCTGGGACAAAGCAGCACGCGGCCGGTCCCTGCCCGAACCAGTAAGCGACAGCGCCCACCAACTGGTCCGGACGCTGACCGGACTACCCCGGTGGCACCGGGGCGTCAGCAAGAACACGATGACTCATATCGCCATGTCCTGGTTCGACATGGAGGATTGGCTTAAAGCCCTGATCACCGTAATGGCGGACGCAGGTTTCCGCGCGGCCGTCCCCCGCGACGTCAAGGCCCAGCTGCGCGAACACGCTGGCGCGGTCGCCCACCGGTCCCAGCGAGCTGCTTGGGCCGGCGCGCTGGCTGCCGTTCTTGACGACGAGCCGCTGGTCGTCATCGACCCTCGCGCACGCAGGGGATACGCCCTCACGATGAGTGGGATCGGGGACAACGGCCAGTTGCACATCCTCCTTGCGGATCGGCTCGTTGGGGATCCCGGACTAGGCATGGTCACTGGAGAACGCCCCGCGCGGTCCTGGGTCGAGGCGGCGACGGGCGGCGACCCCCACCTCGGCCCCGACAATCCAGCGATCCGCTGCTTCCGCCTCTTCGACGGTCAGGGAAGCTACATCAGCCCAGAAGGTATGCCAGCCGACATACACCCTCTCGACGGCACCCGCGTCCTCGTCCTGCATCCGCCGAACGGCACCTACGGCCTGACCGTGGGTCGAGTGTTCGAGCACATGATGCCAGCCCTCCGCTTCGACCGGATTCTGGAAGCGGCCGAGACACAACACTGGCTCGCCCGTCTGGCTCCCGCCGTTGAGAACGACCTGATGGCTGACTAGACACCGCTTGTGCCCTGGTCCCGCATATACCCGGCGTGCGTCTGGCACGGCCTCTTCGTCCCGAAGCAACTTGGCTGGGGGCTCTGCCTTGGGCTGGTTTGGGTCCCAGCTGCGCTGATGGTCCGCAGACGTTCGTGTGCGTCCGCCGCTGTTCGTCGGCATTGTCACGCAGTTAGACACTCATGCCTGTTGCGCAGCTTGCTTCGCCGCCGCGTTCCGGGCGTGAGCCTCGCGTCGCAGTCGGCGTTCGTAGTCCGCGATCTGGCGGGCTACGGGGACACTGATGGCAGTTCGGATCAACCGTTCGTTTTCACGATCCACCAGGAAAGGGCCGTTGCCTCCCAACCGAGGGCGCTGCCCGCTCTGACCGTCCCGGACTGCCCCCCAGTAGAAGATCCACCCGAACGGCAAGGCCTCCACGCGCAGGATCTGAAGGTCGTACGCGCTGTGGCTCCGCACGTCGTCGATCTCGGCAAGCACCAGTCGGCGCGCGTCCTCCTCGGTCAGCATTATCCGATGATGGCATGGCGCCTTCACGTGCTGGCTCGCGTACACCCGCTTTAGGAGCGAGGTTGGGGGACCTTGGGCTTGACCTGGGACTCCCTGCCTTGGGCGGTGTAGGGCCGTGCGCACCCTGGGCAACCTCGTTTCCCCGTGAGTCCCCGCCCGTTCTGGCACGGAAGTGGCACGCCCCGCGGCCTCCTCGATGCGAACTATGGGCACGGTGGTCGCTGAGGTCTGCCGGGCACGTCAGACGGTCGCTCAGGGCCCGTGGCGGTGAGGGCTGGTTGCTGTACTTCCCTGCTGTACGGCCTCTAGGCGCGGTCGCGCTGCGAACGTATCTGCCGGTAGATCCCGTGGCACGCGAGCAGCATCATGAGTCCGGCACCGAGTGGCCAGAACAGAGATGCGCCCTCCTGGTGCATCTCCACGCCCACCGCCAAGAGGTTCGCGGAGACGATGAGGCTCAGATAGGGCATCGCCTTGTCCGCCGGTCCGCCATCCCTGAATGGGTTCTCCATGCTCGCCCTCTCTGCCTATGGCGAGCGGAACTGTACCGCGCGGGCGGTGGAACGGCTTTGGGCTGGAGTTTCAATGACCGAGTCAAGGCGATGGGCGCCACCCCACGGTGAGGACGGTGCCCGCACGAGGTGGAGGCTTTGAGGTCTGGCCTCATCCTTATCAGGTCGATCACAGGGGTCTGTCAACATCGGCCAACGGCCCTTGCGCCTCGGCCGATCGTTCACTGAGGTCCGGCGCTGACCGCTGCGGTTCGTGCTTGTTGGTGTCAGCCGCTGGTGTCAGCCGCCGGACGCCGCCTTGACAAGGTTCAGCGCCTGCTCGCCGTAGCGTTGATCGCCGCGATCCGGCCAAGTGCATCGAAGGTGATCTCGGCTGTGCTGCCGTCGGGCAAGTGTCCGTGGATCCGGTCGGCTGCTACCTCGACGTGCACACCATGGTGAGCGAAGTAGCCGATCACCACATCATGCGCGGAGTGCTGCAACACTCCCGCGCCGGTCAGCAGAAAGCGCGGCATGGTGATCGGGTCCAGCGCCGCAGGCTGGATCTGCGGGTCGTCCGGGGCGAAGTAGACCCGAGTCCCGGGTCCAGCCGATTCCCCTATGTAGCCGGGTGCGCCCAGCACACCCATCCCGATGAGCGCGAGTGTCTCAGCGGCCAGGCGCGGATCACCGAAACCTGACAATTCCACACCCGGGTTTTGAAGTTCGGGCACGCCGTTGTCGCGCCCGAACTCGGCGATCCGCTCGCTGGCGGCCACCACCGCACTCCCACCCAGGCCTGGATTGGCCCATCCCCAGAGCCAGGTCTGCTCGGTGAGGTCGTAGGTGCCAAGGAGTCCGACCCGCATCGTGAGGTCAGCGCGCTGGTACACGCATTGGTCCAGGTCGGCAGTCCACGGGCCGCGCGACAACTTGTGGCCCAAGGCCTCGAGTTGCTCGGCTCCCCAAGCGGCGTGACGCTCGGCGGTACGAAGAAAGGCGTCGCTGAATGTCGATATCACGGGGGGAACTCTAGTGATCTCGTTCCGCGAGCGTCGGCCCCATACGTGATCGCCGGTAACGCTGCCCACGTGAGAGCCGCGATTTCGCAACGACGAAGGCTCCGCCTGCACCATCCAGAACAACCCACCACTCACCCCAGCTCCCATCCCGTCTGCCGTCGACCCACACACCGTGGAGCGGGCGTGGTCCATGGCGTCCAGGTGGAGCGCGCCACTGTACGAACGACCTGGACGCCATGGGCCGCGTCTGCTCGGCTCTGCCTGGGTCGATGGCAGACGGGATGGGAGCTCCCCGCGCACGCCACACTCGGCCGGCACACGCGAACGGCGCCCCTGCCATCTCGGAGCCTGAGCGCCCCCGCCGGAGGCTGCTTTGACCGCTGCCGCACTATGCAGTGATCGACTCATGGCCTCGGCCCTATCCACATGTGGGCGGGCGTCGGCGCAGCCGGGGCGGAGCGGGCCGAAGGCAGGAGCGGCGCCCCGAGCGGAGCCGGGAAGCCCGCCCGGCGGAGCGGAGCGCAGCCGGGGCTTGAACCAGTAGAGAAAGTTGTAACTCAGTCGGTCGTGTGGGGCTTGAAGGCGTATGCGCACTGCGGGAGTTCGACGCCCTGACGGTGCAAGAGCTGCAAGAAGATCACCGGCCGGATCGTCCACGTGATGCGCACGTCCTCATGAGTGACTGACACCGTGCAGGGCTCGCGGCGTAGGAGTGCTCGTCTGGTTTCGATGCGGCCGTCATACAGCCACTCCCATGCAGCGTCCGACGCGTCTGCGTCGAGGGCCGAGGAGATGGTTCGGAGGGTGACTGCCACCCATCGGTCCGCCTGAGGGGCCATGTAGGCATCGAACGATGCCACCAGCGCCGGCCGTTGCTGCTCGCTGAGGCTTTCCGTCCAGCATTCACACCAGTAGCCGCGTCGGGGTTGCTTCATCAGCACGGGTGGCCTCCTGCCGTGGCTCTGCGGCTGCCGTGGGCTTCCACGAACGTGCTGTGAGCGTCCAGCTCGGTGGTCAGGAACACGGTGCCGACTCCCTGAGACTCGCGTGAGCACGGAGTTCGGCCGTGACCGTGCGGCCGCAGTCGTCACCCTGGACCGTCACGTTGTCGGCGAGCGCGACGACCAGGCCCAGTCCGCGGCCGTGAGTGGCGTTGAGGGGCGGGTGCTGCACCTCGGGAACGGTCTCCGTGTGGCCGCCATCGGCTACCGCGACCGTGATCGTCTGTTCAGAGACGGTGAGGCTGACGTGGAAGGAGCCGGCGCCCTCGCCGCTGGCTGTGTGTGTCACGGCATTGGTGCCGAGTTCGGTGACGATCAGCTCGGCGTCTTCGGAGCGAGGGTGGCCGTTCAGGGTGGCGCGGGTCCATCGGCGCGCGGAGCTGAGTTCCCGGGGGTCTCCAGGGAAGGTGCGACCGTGGGTGGGCATGGCGTCCTCCATGGCGGTGACCTGCTGTCTTCCGTGCCAGCGATGCCGACCGGCTGACACAGACCCATGCAGAGCCGTACAATTAGTACTAGCACCGTACTGAATGTGTGCGTACCGAGAGTGCGGGATCGTACTTTTCGTGCGAGCGGTCGGCGCATAGCGTTCGCCGGGTGGTCTGGTGCTGGCCTGAAAGCCGATGGAGAGGGGACCCCGCATGTTCGGACTGATGGTGCGTTTCACCTGCAAGGACGAGGCGTCGGCGGCTGCGTTCGACGGCCTTGTGGCGCGGACCGGGGAGCTGATCCGGGCGAACGAGCCCGGGACGGTGATCTACACGGTGCACCGCGTTGACGGACGCCCGCTGGAGCGCGTGTTCTACGAGCTGTACCGGGACAGGGGTGCCTTCGAGGAGCATGAGTCGAAGGACTACGTGCGGGCCTTCCTGTCCGAGCGGGACCAGTACCTTTCCGCCACGGAGGTTGACCGTCTGGACTTCATGTCCGGCAAGGGTGTGGACGTTGAGCACTGAGTATCAGAAGGCTCTTGGTCGCAAGATCGCCTTCCATCGCAAGCGGCGTGGACTGTCGCAGAAGGAGTTCGCGGGCCTTCTGGGGCGATCGGAAGCGTGGGTGTCCCAGGTTGAGCGGGGCGTGCGACGTATCGACCGGATGACCGTGCTGGAAAAGGTCGCCGAGGTGCTGGAGGTGCCGGTCGCGGAGCTGGCGGCCGAGGCGCCCATCGTCGCCTCGGTGGCAGAGGGCGAGGCGCCGGGTGCGAGTCGGCTGCGGCTGGTGCTGAGTGCCGCGCATTCGCTCAAGGCGGTTCTCGACCGGCGAGACGCATCTCCTGACGTGCCGGCGCTTCGGGCCGAGGTCGACCGCGCCTGGTCGCTGACACACCAGGGCAACTATGCCGACCTGGCCGAGCTGCTCGAAAGGCTCGTTCCGCGGCTGGAGTCGGCCACCCGGTCTGTGCCGGAGGAGGATCGTCCCGAACTCTTCCAACTGCTGGCGGTCATGTACCACACGTGCAGTGGTGCGCTCGCGAATCTGGGGGAGCCCGAAGTGGCCTGGATTGCCGCCGACCGTGCTGTGGCCGCCGCCGAGCGGGCCAACGACCCGCTGCTGATGGCCGCTGGTGAGTTCAGGCTCTCGATCGTCTTCCTCGGTGCGCGTCACTTTGACCAGGCGGCGCAAGCGTCGGGAAGTGCGGCTGATGCCCTGCAGCCGCTGGCGGAGTCCGGGAAGGTCGAGGCGGTGGCACTGCGAGGTGCGCTGACCTTGCAGCGGGCGGTCGCTGCCGCACGGTTGAACCTGGCCGATGAGGCGTACGACTTCCTTGGTGACGCTCGCGCGATGGCCGATCAGGTCGGTGATGGGCGCAATGACTACAACACCGAGTTCGGTCCCACCAACGTCGGCCTGCATGAGGTGGCTGTCGCGGTCGACCTCGGAGACGCCGGCGTCGCCCTTCGAGCTGCGCAGGCCGTCGACGCGTCGGGCCTGTCCGCAGAACGCCAGACACGCTTTCAGGTCGACGTGGCCAGGGCCTATGCCCAGCGCCGCCAGGTGGCCGACGCGGTCTCGGCACTGTTCAAGGCCCGTGAGCAGTCACCGGAAATGGTGCGGTCCCTGCCGATGGTCAAGCAGCTCGTGGCGGACCTCCTGATCATGAGCCAGCCGCCGTCCGAGGAGTTGCGGGCGCTGGCAGAAGAGTTGGGTGTACCCGAAGTACGGGCTGGCATCTGAAGTACTGGGCAGTACTTGGAGACCCTTGGTGTCAGAAGTGGATGTCAAAGGCCCCGGACCGTGATCGGTCCGGGGCCTTTGCGCTGGTGCCCCCGGCAGGATTCGAACCTGCGACACCCGCTTTAGGAGAGCGGTGCTCTATCCCCTGAGCTACGAAGGCGCTGTACTCGGTCCACAGGGTACCGGATCAGGGCGGGGCCGTGGTTCAGGACGGGGGGACGTGGGTGAAGCGGGATGCGGTGTGGAGGTCCGTCTGGATGTGGTCGGCGGTGGTGCGCAGGGCGGGGAGCAGGTCCGTGACGCAGTTCTCCAGGGAGCGGCGGGCCGCGTGCGTGGCCACGTTCACCGCGGCGACCACCCGGCCGGTCCGGTCGCGTACCGGTACGGCGATGGAGCGCAGGCCCGACTCCAGTTCCTCGTCGACGAGGGCGTAGCCCTGGGCGCGGACCTCGGTGAGGGCCGGGGTCAGGTGGCCGCCGGCGTCGGCGAGCAGGACGCGGCCCAGGGAGGTGCCCGTGGCCGGGAGGCGTGCGCCGACCGCGATGTCCACGGTGAGGACCCGGCTCGTGCCCGCGCCGGCCGTGTACTGGATCTCCGTCCCGCTGCCCGGCGCCAGGACCGCCAGCGCCGTCGGCTCGTGGAGCAGGTCGGCGAGGGCTCTGAGGTGCGGCTCGGCGAGGCGGGGGAGCGTGGTGCGGGACAGGGCCGGGAAGCCCAGGTCCAGGACGCGGGGCGTGAGGGTGAAGGTGCGGGGGTCGGGGCCGGTGGCCACCAGGCCCAGGTGCTCGTAGGTGATCAGCGCCCGCCGGGCCGTGGCCCGGGCCAGGCCGGTCGCCCGGGCCACCTCGGTCAGCGGCAGCGCCGAGCGGCCCTCGCCGAACGCGGTCAGTACGGTCAGCCCCCTGGCCAGGGACTCGATGAACTCGCGGCCCAGTTCGTGCTTGGACGCCGTCGTCCAGGTCGCGAGGCCCGAGGGCGCCGGGCCCGGCTGCGGCGGGGGCGCCTGGCGCAGGTCGGCCTCCATGGCGGCCACCGCCGTGCGCAGGCGGGGCAGCAGTGTGCTGCGCAGGGTGGCCGCCGTGTGCCGGCTGGTGTGGCTCACCACGCTCGCCACGCACGCCGACCGGCCGGTAGCCGGGTGCCGCACCGGAACGGACACCGCGACCAGGCCCGGCTCGATCAACTGGTCGTCCACCGCCCAGCCGTGCCGGCGGGCCTGTGCGGCCCGGGTCTCGAAGTCCTCTGCGCCGGGGACGGGTTGGGGCGGGACGGCGGGGAAGGACGTGTTCGCCGGGTCGCCGGTCCGGCGGGTGCTCCAGCGCGCCCAGTCCGCCTGGTCCCACTCGGCCGCGAACAGCGCGCCCGGTGCGGTACGTTCGGCCGGGAGCAGGTCGCCGATGCGGAAGCTCACGGACATCGCGCGGCGGCGGGGGGCCTGGTGGATGAAGCGGATGCCGTCGAGATCGGCGACCGCCAGGGACACCGACTCGTCCAGCTCGTCGGCGAGGGCGTCGGCACGGGCGTCGAGCAGGGCGGGCAGGCGCAGCGCGGCCAGGTAGGCGTTGCCCAGCTCCATCACGCGGGGGGCGAGGACGACGTCCCGGCCGTCGAGGCGGACGTATCCCATGCGGGCCAGGGTGGCGGTGATCCGGTCGACCGTTGACCGGGCGAGCCCGGTGGCCCGTTCCAGCGCGCTGGGGCTGAGCGTCCCGCCCGCATCGGTCAGCTGCCGCAGTACGGCGATCCCGCGGATCAGCGGCGCGACCGCCTCGGCCGGCGGGCCGGGCACGGCATCCTGGTCCAGTGCGGTCTTCGGGGGCATCGGGTCGGTTCTCCGGTCCGGTACGGCATACGGCGTGCGGGAACGCCTACGGTAAACCGCCCGGTGCGGTGCGGTGCGGTGCGGTGCGGTGCGGTGCGGTGCGGTGCCCCTGAGGTGGGGTAAGGCGTGTTAGGTGCGGTGCGCGTGAGGGTGGGGTGCGCGTGAGTGCGGTCTGCGTGAGGTGCGGTGGGGTGCGCTGCCTGCGCGTGGGGCGGGCGGGGTGTGGAGTGCGTCGCCGTAGTGCCTGTGTCTCGTGTGCGGCGTCTGTGCGGTGCCTGGCCCGCGTCGGGGTGTGGCCGCTTCCCGCCGGTCCCGCTACCGCCGGGTGACCCGTATCTTGAAATCCCCGTCGCTCCCCGTGGCCCGTACCTCGACCGTGATCCTGTGCTTCGGGTCCTTGAAGGACTGGCCGCTGGCGAACGGGGCGTCGGAGAGTTCTGCCTGGACGTTGGGGCTGCGGGTGCAGCCGCCGCTGTGGCGGTGGGCGTCGTAGACCGTGATCGGGCCGCGTCCCGTGTCCACGGTGGCGTCGACCTTGTATATGAGGATGCCGGGCTCGCACACGGCCTCGTCGTTTCCCCCCGGCGCGCGCAGTTCCAGGGCGTACGCGCTCCGCCCGTCTATCGGTATCAGCACCAGCTTCCCGCCGCCCGGCCGGTACAGCGGTGTCAGGGTGTAGTCGGTGCGGCCGGGGCGGGCCGCGCAGCCGACCTGGGCGGCGTCCAGCCAGCCCAGTTTCCACTTGTGCCAGCCCAGGAGGTCGTTGTTGGCCCCCCAGTCCTCGCTCATGATGTCCCAGTGGCCCACCGCGGAGCCGCCCTCCTGGGTGTAGAGGTCGGGCAGCCCGAAGGTGTGGCCGTTCTCGTGCGGCAGTACCCGGTAGCCCGTGCGGCCGTAGGAGCCGGAGCCGTCGTCCTGGCGGGAGTAGATGAAGGACGCGTTGGCCACGACGACGCCGTCGGCGACCGGGGCGTCGGAGTTGCCGGCGAAGGTCACGGACAGCACCGTGTCCAGGGCGGAGGGGCCGGCGTTGGGGGTGACCAGCACGTTCAGCAGGTCGTACGAGCGGAAGTCCACGTCGGGGTCGGCGGTGGCCACCATGTCCTGCACGAGCTGGCGGTAGCCGGGGTCGAAGGGCGCGCCGCGCTCTATGCCGTACGCCTTGAACGGTTTCGGCATGCGCAGCCAGCCGGATATCGGGGTCTCGGGGCGGTAGTCGAGCCGGCCGTACGACGCCGTGCGGAACCACTCCTGGGTCTGGGGGAAGAACTCGTGGAAGCGGTCGAGGGCGCTGCCCTTCCCGGGGGCGTCGGAGAAGTCGATCATCAGGGTCAGGGCGCGGACCGTGCCGGTGGAGCGGGAGTAGCCGACCGGGGTGGGGACGCCCTCGGTCATCTGCACGTCCATGCCGCCGCGGATCATGCAGGGGGAGAGTGCGGACGAGCGGACCAGTCCGGCCGGCCCCGCGATGGAGGACGCCGTCAGCTGCCCGGTGCCGGCCGACGTGCTGACCGCCAGGGTCAGGACGGTCACCGAGGTCAGGGCGACCGCCCGGCGCGGGCGTATGCGGCGGCGGGGCGACGGCGGCTGCATGCATGGACCTCCCGCTCCACGGCAGCCGCGGGTTCGGACGACTGCACCCTTGTGATCACCCTGGGTGGAGGGGCCTGAGGGCGCGCGCTGGAGGAGCCGATCGTGGGAATCCCGGCGGCGGAAGGTGTGAGCCAGGTCACGGAGAAGTTTTGGGCGCGGGGGAAATAACCGGGGACCCGCTCCCCGTTTAGACCTGTGTCCGCGCGAAACGGGGAACCATTCCCCGGATCGCGAGAGTCACCCAGACCAGGAGTACGCCGTGCAGACCTCCCTCCCCGCACCGCGCAAGGTGTCCCGGCCTCGCGCCGACGCCCTGCGCAACCGGGAGCGGATCGTCACCGCTGCCCGGGAGATGTTCGTCGAGCACGGCCCGGACGTGCCGTTCGACGAGATCGCCCGCCGGGCCGGCGTCGGCAATGCCACGGTGTACCGCAACTTCCCGGACCGCGACGCCCTCGTCCGCGAGGTCGTCTGCTCGGTCCTCGACCGGACCGTACGGGTCGCCGAAGAGGCGCTGTCCGAGAGCGGCGACGCGTACGAGGCGCTGGAGCGCTTCGTGCACGCTTCCGCCGACGAGCGGCTCAGCGCCCTGTGCCCGATGGTCACCAGTACGTTCGACCGGCACCACCCCGACCTCGAGGCCGCCCGGGAGCGCGTCGAGCGCATCGTCGAGAGGCTCATGGACCGGGCCAAGGAGGCCGGGCTGCTCCGCACCGACGTGGGTGTCGGTGACCTGATGGTCGCCGTCGCCCAGCTCAGCCGGCCGCCGGCCGGCACCGCCTGCTGCAGCGTGGACCGCTTCGCCCACCGCCATCTTCAGCTCTTCCTGGACGGGTTGCGGGCTCCGGGCCGCTCCGTCCTGCCGGGTACGGCCGTCACCATGGAGGACCTCCGCCAAGCCTGACCGACCAGATCAGCCCTACCGATCAGCCCGGCCCATCAGGCCCGACCGATCAGCCTGACCGACCAGATCAGCGCGACCGATCAGCCCGGCCGACAGGTCGGGCGGACCAGCCCGACCGATCGCCCCGGGGCCGCGCGCCGGCCCTGGCCCTCAGCACGCACAGCACCCCAAGCACTCCGAGCTTCCGGCCGTCGCCGTCGCCGTCGCCGCGCCGTCCGATACCTACGTCTTTTTCCGTCACGAAGTCCCGAAGTGGGTACCTCCATGTCCGAAACAGCCCTCAAGGCTCCCGGCGTCACCGCGCCGCGCGGTGACGCCAACCGCTGGAAAGCGCTCGTCTTCATCGCGCTCGCCCAGCTGATGGTCGTCCTCGACGCGACCATCGTGAACATCGCCCTGCCCTCCGCCCAGACCGACCTGGGCATATCCGACGGCAACCGGCAGTGGGTCGTCACCGCCTACGCCCTCGCCTTCGGCGGTCTGCTGCTCTTCGGCGGCCGCGTAGCCGACCTGTGGGGCCGCAAGCGCGCCTTCGTGCTGGGTCTGGGCGGCTTCGCCGCCGCCTCCGCGCTCGGCGGCGCCGCCACCACCGGCGCGATGATGTTCGGCGCCCGCGCGCTGCAGGGTGTCTTCGGCGCCCTGCTCGCCCCGGCCGCGCTGTCCCTGCTCGCCGTGATGTTCACCGACGCCAAGGAGCGCGCCAAGGCGTTCGGCATCTACGGCGCGATCGCCGGCGGCGGCGGCGCCGTCGGTCTGATCCTCGGCGGCTTCCTCACCGAGTACCTGGACTGGCGCTGGACCTTCTTCGTCAACGTCCCGTTCGCCATCGTCGCCGCGCTCGGCGCCTGGTTCGTCATCCGCGAGCCGGAGGGCGGCCGCAACCGCTCCCCGCTCGACGTCCCCGGCGTGGTCCTGTCCAGCCTGGGCCTGTTCGCGCTCGTCTACGGCTTCACCCGCGCCGAGTCCGACGGCTGGGGCGACACCGTGACCGTCGCCATGTTCGTCGCGTCCGCGGTGCTGCTCGCCGCCTTCGTGCTGGTCGAGTCCCGGGTCAAGGCGCCGCTGCTGCCGCTGCGCGTGGTCACCGACCGCAACCGCGGTGGCATCTACCTCTCCCTCGGCCTCGCGATCATCGGCATGTTCGGCCTGTTCCTCTTCCTGACCTACTACCTGCAGGTCGTGAAGGGCTACTCGCCGGTCAAGACCGGCTTCGCGTTCCTTCCGATGGTGGCGGGCATGATCACCGGCTCGACCCAGATCGGCACCCGGCTGATGACCCGGGTCCCGGCCCGGCTGCTGATGGGCCCCGGCTTCCTGGTCGCCGGGTTCGGCATGCTGCTGCTGAGCCGGATGGAGATCGGCTCCTCGTACGCGACGCTGCTGCTGCCCGCGATGGTGCTGCTGGGCCTGGGCATGGGTACGGCGTTCATGCCGGCCATGTCCCTGGCCACCGCCGGGGTCGAGCCCCGGGACGCCGGTGTCGCCTCCGCGATGGTCAACACCTCGCAGCAGGTGGGCGGCGCGATCGGCACCGCCCTGCTGAACACCATCGCCGCGTCCGCGAAGACCTCGTACATCGATGACCACATCGCCGGTGCGGCCACCAAGCCCCAGCAGCAGCTCGTGGGACTGCAGGGCATGGTGCACGGCTACGGCACGGCGATCGGGTTCGCCGTCGGCATCCTGGCGCTCGCCGCGCTGATCGCCTTCACCTTCGTCAACGCCGGCCGCCCGGGCTCCGCCCCGGTCGCCTCCGGCGAGGGCGTCGAGGACGAGGTGCCGGTGCCGGTGGTGGCCCACTGACCGGCCGGACACCGGCCCGCCCGGGGTTCCACCGGGTGGGCTAGCGGAGCCAGGGCAGGTCCGCACCCGCTTCGTCGGGCTGGAGGCCCTCGGCGACGATCTCCATGATCTCGCCGAGGGTCTTCTGCTGTTGCGGGGACAGCCGCTCGAACAGCGCCTGGCGGACAGCGGCCACATGGCCGGGCGCGGTACGGGCCAGCACCTCGGCGCCCTCGTCGGTGAGGACGGCGAACTGCCCGCGCTTGTCGGAGGGGCAGTCCTCGCGGCGGACCCACCCGCTCTTCTCCAGCCGGGCGATGGCGTGGGACAGCCGGGAGCGCGTGATCTTGGACTTCATCGCCAGCTCGGTCATCCGCAGCCGGCGGCGCGGCGCCTCGGCCAGGCCGACGAGGAGGCCGTAGTAGATGTGCGGCATGCCCGCGTCACGCTGGAGCTGCCGGTCGAGGTGGTCCTCGAGCAGGGTGGTGGCGTGCAGGTAGGCGCGCCAGACGCGCTGCTCCTCGTCGGTGAGCCAGCGATGCCGGCCGGCGGAGTCCGTTGCCGTGTTCATGTGTCCCACTGTACGAGGCATCTCCTTGAAACTTGAACAAGTCGGTCGTACGCTGTACTCGTAAAGCTTGAGACTTAAAGCACCCTGCGCGGTGCGTCTCACAGGGACCGAGTACCGGGAGCCGCCGCCATGTCCGCCGCACCGCAGGAGACGTCCGCTGCCGGGCGGGAGCGCATGCCCGCCCTGTACCTCAGCCACGGCGCCCCGCCGCTCGCCGACGACCCCGTGTGGCCGGGCCAGCTCGCCGCCTGGTCGGCCGGTCTGCCGCGCCCCAAGGCGATCCTCATGGTCTCCGCCCACTGGGAGGAGGCCCCGCTCGCCCTCGGCGCCGTCGAGACCGTCCCCCTCGTCTACGACTTCTGGGGCTTCCCCGAGCACTACTACCAGGTCAGGTACGCCGCCCCCGGCGCGCCGGAACTGGCCGAATCCGTGCGCAAGCTGCTGCGCGCCCCCGGCATCCCCGTCCAGGACATCCCCGACCGCGGCCTCGACCACGGCGCCTACGTGCCGCTCGTCGAGATGTTCCCGGCCGCCGACATCCCGGTCCTGCAGATCTCCATGCCGACCCTCGACCCGGTCCGCCTGATGGACATCGGCCGCAAGCTCGCCCCGCTGCGCGACGAGGGCGTGCTGATCGTCGGCTCCGGCTTCTTCACCCACAACCTGGCGGCCCTGCGGCACGTCGGCGCCGGCGTGCCGACCTGGTCCGCCGAGTTCGACGACTGGGGCCGCCGCGCCCTGGAGAGCCGGGACTGGGACACCCTGCTGGACTTCCTCCACAAGGCCCCGGCCGGCCGCTACGCCCACCCGCGCACCGAGCACTTCGCCCCGCTCTTCGTCACCATGGGTGCAGCCGAGGCGGGCGGCGAGCTCGACGCCCAGAAGTCGGTGATCGACGGGTTCTGGATGGGGCTGGCCAAGAGGTCGCTGCAGTTCGGGTGAGCGCGCGCAGGAGCTACGAGGAGCCGGGAACGGCCTGGCCGAGGTCCTTCTCGTACCAGGCCACGTCCCAGTAGCGGCCGAACTTGCGGCCCACCTCCCGGTAGGTTCCGACGTGCCGGAAGCCGAAGCGGGCGTGCAGCCGCCGCGAGGCCTCGTTCGGCTGCGCGATGCCGGCGTAGGCGCGGTGCAGATCCTCACCGTCGAGCGCCTGGAAGAGGGCGCCGTAGAGCAGGGTGCCGACGCCGCGGCGGCCGGCGTCCGGGGCGACGTACACGGTGGTCTCCACCGACGTGGAGTACGCGGGCTTCGCGCGGTAAGGGCTGGATGTGGCGTACCCCAGAATTCGCTGTGAGCCCGCCGCCGTGGCAACCATCAGGCGGTACGGACCGTCTACCGGGTGGGAGAGCAGCCAAGGGCGGCGCTCTTCCGCGGTGAAGACCGCCGTGTCGAATGTGATGGCCGTCTCACGCACGTAGTGGTTGTAGATCTCCGTGAGGACGTCGAGATCCTCCTCGACCCCCGGCCTGACCTGCACCTCTTTGTGTGCCGACGGCATCACGCCTCCCCGTGTGGCCGACAGGGTACTGCATGATCAGAAAAATTGAGGGGTGGGTTGGGAATTCTGTCCGGATTCCAGTCGTTGTTTCCCTCGGATGCAGGGCACTCGAGGAGAGTCCCAGGAGACAGATCCGAGACATATCCGTTCGATGCCGAGCGTTCAAGGACCACCCGCCAGCCCACCATCGCAAGGGAGCACGCATGGCAACCCGTGCCGTCGCCCGTCGTAAGTCCGCCACCGGCGAGACGGCCGACTCGGCAGGCAGTGTTCGCGCCCACGCCGGCGAGATCGCCGATCGCGACCTGGTCGGCATGTACCTCGACGAGATCGCGCGTACGCCGCTGCTCGACGCCGCCAAGGAGGTCGAGCTGTCCCAGACCATCGAGGCGGGTGTGTTCGCACGGCAGGTCCTCGACGGCGAGGAGGAGTCGAAGTCGGACGCCACCCGCGAGGAACTGCAGGCCCTGGTCGACGCCGGTGAGCGGGCCAAGGACGTCTTCATCCGGTCCAACCTCCGCCTGGTCGTGGCGGTGGCCCGGCGCTACCCGCGCAGCGGCCTGCCGCTGCTCGACCTGATCCAGGAGGGCAACGCCGGCCTGGTGCGCGCCGTCGAGAAGTTCGACTACCGCAAGGGCTTCAAGTTCTCGACCTACGCCACCTGGTGGATCCGGCAGGCCATCACCCGTTCCATCGCCGACCAGTCCCGCACGATCCGGCTCCCCGTCCACCTGGTGGAGGAGCTGGGCCGCATCCGCCGTGTCCAGCGCGAGTTCAACCGCGAGCACGGGCGCGAGCCGGAGCCCGCGGAGATCGCCGCCGAGCTGGGTTCGACGCCGGAGCGCGTGACCGACGTGCTCGACTGGTCCCGTGACCCGGTCTCCCTGAACATGCCGGTGGACGACCAGGGCGAGACCCAGTTCGGCGACCTGCTGGAGGACACCTCGGCGGTCTCCCCGGAGCAGTCGGTCCTCACGCTCCTGCGCAGCGAGGAACTGGACGACCTGATCGGCCGCCTGGACCAGCGCACGGCCTCCATCATCAAGATGCGGTACGGCATCGATGACGGCCGCGAGCGCACGCTGACCGAGGTCGGCAAGGAGCACGGCCTGACCCGCGAACGCATCCGGCAGATCGAGAAGCACGCGCTGCTCGAACTGAAGAAGCTCGCCCGTGACACCGGGTTCGACGCGGCGGCCTGACCGGCCGGCGTACGACCGCGCGTCCGGTGGCGAAAGACGGCGCAAACATGGCGCGGTACCGTCGCTTCAACTCCGGGGCCGGAGGGAAAAACCCTTGCGGGCCCAGGAGTCGGACGCGAGGACCGAGGGACCGCACTCCCAGCGCAGTATCCACCCCCACATGTCGCACGACGAGCACGTGACAGGCAGCACCGTACTCACCGCGTCAATCCAGTGAGCCACGTTCCGACGTCATCCCCCCCGGCGTCGGAACATTCCAGAGCCGGGCTCCGGCGCCTCCCCCCCCCAGGCGCCGGGGCCCGGCTTCGTGCTGGATCGGCGGGCCACCCCGTACCTGAACCCCGGGGTGGCCCGCTCGAATGGCAGATTCTGCCACACCGGCATAGCCTGCCGAGGTGAGCACCCCCAGTAACACCGGTAACACCGCCCACCAGCCTGTTTCCGCCACCGCCCCCATGTCTCTGACCGAGCGACGCAAGGCGGAGACGCGCATGGAGATCGCCCGCGCGGCGGCCGCGCTCTTCGTGCGCCAGGGTCTGCGCGCCACCCGCGCGGAGGACATCGCCCAGGCCGCGGGCATCGCGCCGCGCACCTTCTACCGGTACTTCGCCTCCAAGGAGGAGGCGGTGGCGCCGTTGTACGCCGCGGGCGCCGAACTGTGCATCGAGGCGGTGCGGGACGCCCCGGCCGGCCTGTCGCTGCCGGAGGCGATCCGCCACGCGGTCGAGCACACCCTCGGCCCCGGCAAGGGGCTCTCGGAGGCCTCGTGGGAGTGGGTCCGCACCCTCATCCACCTGGCCGACGCGAGCCCCGCCCTCGGAAAGGTCTGGGCCGAGGTCTGCCGGACGTCCGAGTACGCGCTGGCGCAGACACTGGCGGAACGGCTGTCGCGCACGGGGGCCACGGGGTCCGCCGGAGCCACAGGGCCTGCCGGAGCCACAGGGCCTGCTGGAGCCGCGGGGTCCGCGGGGCCCACGGGATCAGCGGGGCCCGTGCGAGCCGCCGGGGACAACGTTGCCCAGCCGACGGCGATCCCCGCGCATCTCCGTCTCACGGCGGCGGTGGCCGGGGCGGCGATCCGCGTGGCCGTCGAGTCCTGGGCCGCCACCACCTCCGCGCCCACCGGCCCCGACGGCCCGGCGACCCTGGCCCTCCAGAACCTGACGGCCCTGGAGAACTACGCCTGGCCCGAGAACCCGACGTGACACCGGGCACGGCCCCACCAGCAGAGGGACCCCGCTCACCCCGCCCCCGCCCGGCTCAACCGCCCGCCCAACTCCCGTACACAAGCAACGAGTTCCTCCGGCCCCCGGACCGCGAACTCGCACCCCGCCATAGCCAGCCGTAGCGCCAGCCACTCCACCGGCTCCCCGCTCGTCCCCCGCACCACACACCCCCCGCCGTCGTCCGCCTCCGGCACCCCGGCCCACTCCGGCAGCCGCGCTGCCACCTCCTGCGCCGCCCCGGCGAACCGCACCTCGAAGGCGTAGGTGTCCTGGGTCCGCCGGATCGACCGCCGCAGGTACTCCGCCGCGTCCCCCTCCGGCAACTCCCGCGGAGTGAACCGCGCTCCGGTGGCGAACGGCTCCCGTACCCGGTCCACCCGGAACGTCCGCCAGTCGTCCCGCCCGAGGTCGTACGCGACGAGGTACCACCGCCGCCCCGTCGACACCAGCCGGTGCGGCTCCGTCAGCCGATGCGACTCGCCGCCCTCCTTGTCCCGGTAGGCGAACCGCAGCCGCTCCCGCCCCGCGACCGTCGACGCCATCACGGTCAGCGTCCCCGGCGCGATGCTCGGCCCGTCCCCGCTGGTCAGCGGCGTCGTGGCGGCCTGCAGCGTGGACACCCGGTGGCGCAGCCGGGCCGGCAGCACCTGCTCCAGCTTCGCCAGCGCCCGCACCGACGCCTCGTCCACCCCCTCCACCGCGTGTCCGGCCCCCGCCCGCAGCCCGACCGCGATCGCCACCGCCTCCTCGTCGTCCAGCACCAGCGGCGGCATGGCCTTGCCCGCGACCAGCCGGTACCCGCCGTCGGCGCCCTTCGTGGCCCGCACCGGATAGCCCAGTTCCCGCAACCGGTCGATGTCCCGCCGCACGGTCCGGCGGGACACGTTCAGCCGGTCCGCCAGCTCACCGCCGGGCCACTCGCGCGGCGTCTGCAGCAGGGACAGGAGCTGGAGGAGCCGGGCCGGTGTGTCCGTCGTCATGCCTGTGAGGATGCCGCAGAACTAGGACACGATCTGACCTACTGGGGTCCTAGCTTGGCCGCATGACCACCACGGAACAGACCCTCGGTGCCGGGCAGGCCCCGGTCCGCCCGGCCCCGGCCGACCGCCGCCGCTGGTACGCGCTCGCGATCGTGATGACGGCGGCCTTCATGGACCTGGTCGACGTCACGATCGTCAACATCGCCATCCCCTCGATCCAGCAGGACGCGGGAGCCTCGTTCGGCCAGATCCAGTGGATAACGGCGGGCTACGCCCTGGCCTTCGCGGCCGGACTGATCACCGGCGGCCGGCTCGGCGACATCCACGGCCGCAGGCGGCTGTTCCTGATCGGCATCGGCGGCTTCACCCTGGCCTCCGCCCTGTGCGGCTTCGCCGCCGGTCCGGAGATGCTGGTCGCCTCCCGCATCCTGCAGGGCGGCATGGCGGCCCTGATGGTCCCGCAGGTCCTGTCGATCGTGCACGCCACCTTCCCCGCCCGTGAACGCGGCAAGGTCTTCGGCCTGTTCGGCGCGATCGTCGGTCTGGGCGCGGTCTCCGGCCCGCTGCTCGGCGCCCTGCTGACGGAGTGGAACCTGTTCGGCCTCCAGTGGCGGCCGATCTTCCTGATCAACCTGCCGGTCGGCGTCGCCGCCCTCCTCCTGGGCCGCCGCTTCATCACCGAGTCGCGGGCGCCGAAGGCACTGAAGCTGGACCTCGTCGGCGTCGCGCTGGTGACCCTCGGCCTGCTGATGCTGCTCTACCCGCTGACCCGCGGCCGTGAGCTGGGCTGGCCGCTGTGGGGTTACGCGTGCATGGCCGGGGCGGTCGGCGTCTTCGCGGCGCTGGTGGCCTACGAGCGGCGCAAGGCGGCCCGTGACGGCTCGCCCCTGATCGAGCTGTCGCTGTTCCGGGTGAAGAGCTTCGCCGCCGGCATCGCCGTGCAGACCGTCTTCGGTGTCGCGCTCGGCATCTTCTTCCTGGTCTGGACGCTCTACATGCAGAGGGGCCTGGGCTGGAGCCCGCTGCGGGCGGGCCTGACCGGTGTGCCGTTCTCGCTCGCGGTGTCCACGGCGGCGGGGGTGTCGGTGCAGAAGCTGGTCCCGCGGTTCGGCCGGGAGGTGCTGCGGGCCGGCGCGCTGGTGATGGCCGTGGGTGTGCTCCTCTACATCTGGGAGTCGCACCGCTACGGCCTCGCCATCGCCTCCTGGCAGATGGCCCTGCCGCTGGTCGTGATGGGCGCGGGCATGGGCCTGATCGTCGCCCCGCTGACGGACGCGGTGCTCTCCGAGGTGCCGCGGGAGCACGCCGGGTCCGCCTCCGGCCTGATCAACACCGTGCAGCAGATGGGCAACGCGCTCGGCCTTGGCCTGGTGTCGGTCGTCTTCTTCGGGGTGATCGGCGACCGGCTGACCCCCGCCCAGGTGGGCCCCGCCTTCGTACACGGTTTCCAGCACGCCCTGTGGTGGGTCGCCGGGATCCTGGGCGCGATCTTCCTGCTGATGTCCGCCCTGCCGAAGCGTCCGGCGCAGCACGTGGAAGGGGCCGCCGCCGCGGTGGGGGAGAAGGAGCGCGAGCTGGTGGCCTGAGCCGCGGCGGCGAGGAAGGGCCCGGCACCGACCAGGCGCCGGGCCCTTCACCGTGCGGTCCCTGCCTGGCGGTCCCTGGCAGGGGTGCGGCTCCTGCCAGGGGTGCGGCCCCCTACCCGGCGTGCGGCCCCCGGCCGGCGTGGGCCGGACCTCGCGCAGAAGTCCGTTCGTGCCCGATTGCCGCCCGAACTTGTTTACTTTGCTGAAAACCGGGCGTAGCCTCAAATTGAAACCACACGTTCGGGCATGAGGTGGAGGCAAACGGGCATGTACGCACCGGAGCGGCAGCAGGAGATCCTCCGCCTCGCGCGCGACGGCGGCCGGGTGGACGTGCTGTCGCTGGCCGAGGAGTTCCAGGTGACGGCGGAGACGATCCGCCGCGATCTGAAGGCGCTCGACCGGGCCGGCCTCGTCCGCCGCGTGCACGGCGGAGCCATTCCCGTGGGCCGCCTCGACTTCGAGCCCGATCTCACCGAGCGCGAGTCGACCGCCGCCGGCGAGAAGGACCGCATCGCCAAGGCGGCCCTCGCCGAACTGCCCGCCGAGGGCACGGTGATCCTCGACGCCGGCACGACGGTGGCACGCGTGGCCGCCGCGATCCCGCTGGAGTCCGCCCTCACCGTCGTCACGCACAGCCTGCCCATCGCCGCCCGCCTGGCCGACCACCCCGGCATCCAGCTCCACCTGGTCGGCGGCCGGGTGCGGCACCGTACGCGGGCCGCCGTGGACGCCTGGGCGCTGCGCGCGTACGGGGAGATCCGCGCCGACGTGCTGTTCGTCGCCGCCAACGGATTCTCCGCCGAGCACGGACTGACCACCCCCGACCTCGCCGAGGCCGCGGTCAAGCGCGCGGCCGTCGCCGCCGCGCGCCGCGTGGTCCTCCTCGCCGACTCCGCCAAGCACGGCCAGGAGCACTTCGCCCGCTTCGGCGGCCTGAGCGACGTGGACCTGCTGATCACCGACAGCGGGCTGAGCCAAGAAGACGCCGGCGTCATCGAGCGCGGCGGCACGGAAGTAGTGCGCGCATGATCCTCACCGTCACCCCCAACCCGTCCCTCGACCGCACCTACGAGGTGCCCTCCCTGGAACGCGGCGACGTCATCCGCGCCACCGGTGAGCGCATGGACCCCGGCGGCAAGGGCGTCAACGTCTCGCGCGCCGTGGCGGCCGCCGGCCGGCGCACGGTCGCCGTCCTGCCCCTGGGCGGTGCGCCGGGCGCGCTGGTCGCCGAACTGCTCGACGCCCAGGGCATCGAGGTCGCGCCGGTGCCGGTCGCCGGGGCCACTCGTTCCAACATCGCGCTGGCCGAGGCGGACGGAGTGCTGACCAAGATCAACGCACCGGGCCCCGACCTGTCGCCCGCCGAGCAGGAACTGCTCCTGGACACCGTCCGCGAGCAGTCGCGCGACGCCGACTGGATCGCGTGCTGCGGCAGCCTCCCCCGTGGGCTGGCGCCCTCCTGGTACGCCGATGTCGTCACCCGGGCGCACGCCGGGGGCGCTCGCATCGCCCTGGACACCTCGGGGCGCGCGCTGCAGGAGGCGCTGCGCGCCCGGCCCGACGTGGTGAAGCCCAACGCCGAGGAGCTCGCGGAAGCCGTCGCGCGCCCCCTGGCGACCGTGGGCGACGCCCTGAAGGCGGCCGAGGAACTGCGCGGGATGGGCGCCGGCGCCGTGCTCGCCAGCCTGGGCGCCGACGGCCAGCTGCTGGTGGACGGCACCGGCGCCTGGTTCGGCAGCGCGCGGGTACGCTCCGTCCGCAGCAACGTGGGCGCGGGTGACTCCTGCCTCGCCGGTTTCCTGATCGCCGGCGGCAGCGGCCCGAGGGCCCTCGCCTCCGCAGTCGCCCACGGCGCCGCCGCCGTGCAGCTCCCCGGCAGCGTCATGCCGGCCCCCGCCGACCTGGACCCGGCGGCGGTCACGGTCACGGCCGACGTCCCCGTCGACCGCGAACTCACGGAGCCGGTGTCATGACCGCCTTGACGCTCCGCTGCACCCGCCCCGGCGGCAGGCACCTGGGCGGCAGCCCCCGGCCCAGCCACCCGGACCTCCCCGCCCCGACCGGGCCCGAACGGCAGGCCGCTCCGGCGTCCGCCGCGGCGGTCCCCCGGAGCCACGGCCTGCCCGGCCCCCGCTCCACCCGTCCCGAAGCCTCCCCCGACCGCACCCCCGTCCCCACCCTCGCCCACCCCACTCCCCGGGCGATACGCGTGCATTGGAGCCCGCGATGAGCGACATGATCACCGCGGACCTGGTCGACCTCGACCTGTCCGCCGACACCAAGGAAGCGGCGGCGCGCGCACTCGCCGAGCGCATGGTGGCCCTCGGCCGGGTGACCGACCTGGACGGCTTCCTCGCCGACGTGGCCGCCCGCGAGGCGCAGATGCCCACCGGCCTCGACGGCGGCATCGGCATCCCGCACTGCCGCAGCGGCCACGTCACCGAGCCGACGCTCGCCTTCGGCCGCAGCGCCGCCGGCATCGACTTCGGCGCGCCGGACGGCCCCGCCGACCTGATCTTCCTGATCGCCGCCCCGGCCGGCGCCGACGACGCCCATCTGACGATCCTGTCGTCGCTGGCCCGGCAGCTCATGAACGCCGAGTTCACCGACGCGCTGCGGTCGGTGGGCGCCGCGGACACGGCGGCGGCGCTCATCCGCGGTGACCGGGCGCCGGGCGACGTGACCCCCGAGGACACCGCCGCGGCGCCGGAGGCGGCCTCCTCCGGCGCCGCGGCGGGCAGCACGCCGGCCCCGGCGGACGCCGGTGCGCCGGCCCCGGCGGCCGCCGCGGCACCCGCATCCGCCCCCGGCACGGGTTCCGTCCCGGACGAGCCCGCCGGGCAGCGGCCCTTCCGCATCGTCGCCGTCACCTCCTGCCCGACCGGCATCGCCCACACCTACATGGCGGCCGAGTCGCTGGAGAACGCGGGCCGCGAGGCGGGCGCCGAGGTGGTCGTGGAGACGCAGGGCTCGGCCGGCTTCACCCGGCTGGACCCGGCGGTGATCGCGGCGGCGGACGGCGTGATCTTCGCGCACGACGTCCCCGTGCGCGACAAGGACCGCTTCGCGGGCAAGCCGACCGTCGACGTCGGGGTGAAGGCGGGCATCAACCGGCCCGGCGAACTCATCACCGAGGTGCGTCACAAGGCCGCGCGCGGCGAGGTCACCTCGGCCGCCCCCGCGGGCACGCCCGTCGAGCGGACCGGTGACTCGGGCGAGGGCTACGGCACCAAGCTCCGCAAGTGGCTGATGAGCGGGGTCAGTTACATGGTCCCGTTCGTCGCCGCGGGCGGTCTGCTGATCGCCCTCGGCTTCGCGATCGGCGGCTACAAGATCAACAAGGCGCCCTCGGTGATGGACCACTTCGTGTGGACCCAGGGCGACAGCTGGGGCGCCCTGCTGTTCCAGATCGGCGGCGTGGCCTTCGCCTTCCTCGTCCCGGTCCTGGCCGGCTACATCGCCTACGGCATGGCCGACCGCCCCGGTCTCGTGCCGGGCTTCGTGGGCGGGTCCATCGCGCTGACGATCAACGCGGGCTTCCTCGGCGGCCTCGTGGCCGGTCTGATCGCCGGCGGGGTGGTGATGGCGATCCAGCGGGTCAGGATCCCCGCGGCACTGCGCGGCATCATGCCGGTGGTGGTGATCCCGCTGATCTCCTCGGCGATCGTCGGATTCCTGATGTTCGTCGTGATCGGCAAGCCCATCGCCTCCGCGCAGAAGGGCATGACCGACTGGCTGACCGGCCTCACCGGCACCAACGCCGTCCTGCTCGGCGGGCTGCTCGGCCTGATGATGTGCTTCGACCTGGGCGGCCCGGTGAACAAGGTGGCCTACACCTTCGCCACGGCCGGCATCGCGGTCGCCGACCCGAGCGACTCCGCGATGAAGATCATGGCCGCCGTGATGGCCGCCGGCATGGTCCCGCCGCTGGCGATGGCCCTGGCCACGACCGTACGCGGCAAGCTCTTCACGCAGACCGAGCGCGAGAACGGCAAGGCCGCCTGGGTGCTGGGCGCCTCCTTCATCTCCGAGGGAGCGATCCCGTTCGCCGCGGCGGACCCGCTGCGGGTCATCCCGTCCGCCATGGTGGGCGGCGCGCTCACCGGCGCGCTGTCGATGACCTTCGGCGCCACCCTGCGCGCCCCGCACGGCGGCATCTTCGTGGTCCCGCTGATCGGCAACCCGTTCTTCTACCTGATCGCCGTCGCGGCCGGCGTCTGCGTCAGCGCGGCCCTGGTCGTCGTCCTCAAGGGCATGCGCCGGCCGGTTCCCGGGACCACCGCCGACGACACCGCCGCCGGTCCCGCCACGGCGGCCCGGGAGAGGAAGCAGGCGGTCGCCGCCTGACGGGGAGCGGGCACCTCTTGTCCCTTTGATGCGCTGTGAGTTGTTCACGGCACCTGCGAGATACGTCACGGTCCGGGGCCGAAGTCCCGGGCCGTGGTGTCTACTGGGGGACATGCCTGAGCACGCCTCGACACTCCAGCTGACCGGCGCGGCCGTCCTCACCGCCGCGGGCGTCGTCTGGGCCGTCATCGTGATGCGCCTGCTGCGCCGCTTCCGTTTCGAGGCAGCCGCCGAACGGCGCCGGGCCTTCGCCCTCCCCGTGCTCCCGGTCGTCCCGGCTCTCCCCGCCCTCCCGGACCAGCCGCAGGCCGGGCCCTCCCGGGAGTCCGTCGAGCTGACCCCGGAGGAACAGGACGCCTTCGCCGGCCTGGTACGGCGACTCGGCGGCCGCTGAGGGAGGCCGGCGCGGCCGGACCGCCGGGCCCGGGCCTTCCGTGCCGGGAAGCCGCGGACCCGTGGTGCCGGCGGGCCTCAGACCTGTCGGGCCGCCCGCCGCTCCATGGCGTCCCGGGCCGCGTCCTGAGTCGGGTAGACCTCGCACATGTGCCGCCCGTCCGGCGTCGCCGTGTGCTCCACCTCCCACAGGGAGACCTTGCCGCCGTCGGGCAGCAGGAACGCGTGCTCGTACAGCGCGAAGCTCAGCTGCGCCCGTCCGGCCCGGCCGGGGCGCCCGAAGGCCTGCGTGATCTGGTGCGCGGACGCCGTCGCCAGCAGGGCCGCCACATCCGCTCCCGGCCGGTCGGGGTTCTCCGCGCGGCGCAGCAGCCGGCGCGCGTGGTCCGCCGTGTCGTCCGGGGCGTACACGGGCCGGGGTTCGGGTATCGCGGACAGCTGCGTCACCACGGGCAGTTCGAAGTCCGGCGCCTCCGGCGGGAGCGTGAGCCGGCCGGTGGCGGTGTGCAGCTCCTCCTCGTCGACGTAGACCTCGTGCTGCGCCTCGCCGCCCGGCGCGGTGTTGTGCACGAGTTCCCACAGGGTCACCGCCGAGCCGTCCGCGAGCAGCCAGGTGTGCCGGTAGGTCTCCCGGTGCAGCCCCGCGCTGTGGTGGGCGGAGTGCAGGGAGCTGTCGTGCGCCAGGGCGCATTCCAGCAGCCGGAGCACCTCGTCGGGCAGCTCGAAGGAGTTCAGGGCGCGGCCGAGGAGCCGCGCGAGGTGCTCCTCCGGAGACTCGGGCGACTCGGCTGGTTCGTACGCTGCCGTCTCGTACGGAACGCTCAAGGTTTCTCCCGGCGTTGCTGCATGTCACCTAGTGGGTGCATACCGTAGCCCCTCGGTCGGACATCTTGTCCCCGATCCGAGAAAACGTATGTCTTGAAAACGCGAAAGCCGCGCGAAAAGTTCCCGCGCGGCCCCACGTACCGTCAAAACCCGCCCGTCACGCGGCACTTCCCGCGGTCCAGTCGCTCCACGACAGGTTCCAGCCGTTGAGGCCGTTGTCCGGCGCCACCGTCTTGTCGGGGGAGTTCTTCACTATCACGACGTCGCCGACGAGCGAGTTGTCGTAGAACCACTTGGCCGTGGTGTCGCCCTGCGCGCCCTGCACGTCCGCGAGGCCCACGCAGCCGTGGCTGGTGCCCTCCCGGCCGAACGGCGGGTTGCCCTTGTTGTACCAGTAGTTGCCGTGGATGAACGTGCCGGACGAGGTCAGCCGCATGGCGTGCGGCACGTCCGAGATGTCGTACTCCCCGCCGAAGCCGACCGTCGAGCCGTTCATCCGGGTCTGCACGAACTTCTCGGAGATCACCATCTGCCCGTTGTACGTGGTGTGCTGCGGGCTGCCCGCCGAGATCGGGAGGGTCTTGACCGTCCGGCCGTCCCGCACCACCGTCATGGTCTGGGTGCCGACGTCCACCGTCGAGACCTGTGAGCGCCCGAGGGTGAAGGTCACCGTCTTCTTCTGCACGCCGTAGACGCCGTTCGCGCCCCGCACCCCGTCCAGGTCGATCCTCATCGTGACCTTGGAGCCGGCCTTCCAGTACTCCTGCGGCCGGAAGTCCAGCCGGCGGTCCCCGAACCAGTGGCCCACGACCTGCTGACCGCTGCTGGAGGCGACCGTGATGTGCGACTGCACCGCCTTGCGGTCGGTGATCGACTTGTCGAAGGTGAAGGACACCGGCATGCCCGCACCGACCGTGGTGCCGTTGTCCGGCGTGTAGGTGCCGATGAAGCTGTTCGCCGAGGAGACGGTGGTGAAGATGGAGTTGGCCGCGGCCGTGCGCCCGTCGCCGTCCTTGGCGGTCGCCGCTATCCGGTACTTCGTGCCGCGCTCGAGCTGCTGCTTCGGCTGCCAGGTGTGGCCGTCCGCCGAGATCGCGCCCGGCACCGCCTGGCCGGACCCCGACACCGTCATCTTCACGTCGGTCAGCCGCCCGTCGCTGACCTTGACGCCGGTGGCGTTGATGGACGCGCCGGTCGAGCCGTCCTCGGCCGAGATCACGATGCTGGCGGCCGACGTCGTGGCCGGGCCCTTGCCGTCCTTCCCGTCCTCGCCGGCGGCGCTGGCGTCGCCGCCGCACGCCGTCAGGGTGAGGGCGCCGACCATCAGGGCGGCACAGGCCCCCAGTACGCGCCGCGTTGCGATGTCCGGCCTAGTCACGGGCTGCTCCCAGTTCGTGTGATGTGCTTGATCCGTTGCAGTGCGTGGGAGAAGAGCTCACCGGCGCCGGAGAGGTTCCCGCCGGACGCCCGTTGAGGTCACCCGGTGACGAAACCGCGACAATCCGCACCTGGAAGTCACGCTCGCGCGGCCCCGCCGCCGGCACGGCCGCGCCCGCCAGGGCCTGCTGCGACAGTGGCCTCCGCCGCGCGACGCCCGGCACGGCCGACCTTCGCGCGACGAGGCCACTTCCCGGACCTGCCCTAGGCGCCCGGCGCCCGCCGTCCGCCGTACAGCTCTCCGTACGACGGCCACGCTCCGCCCGGCCCCGAGAACGGCTCGGCGGCGCGCACGGCCCGGACGATGGCGCGCGTGACCGCGTCCGCGCCGGCCGCGAGGACGCCGTTCAGGTCCAGCGGGCGCCCGCCGAGCGGGCGGGCGCCCGTCGCCAGCGCGAACACCGTGTCGCCGTCGTGCAGCAGGTGCACCGGCCGCACGGCCCGCGCGATGCCGTCGTGCGAGGTGCCCGCCAGCTTCTGCGCCTGCGCCTTGGTGAGGTCCGCGTCGGTCGCGACCACCGCGAGCGTCGTGTTGAGCGGCGCGGGAGCGTTCCGCGTCGCCGCCTCCGCGAGGCGTCCGCGTGCCGCCTCGTGCACCCGCGCCTCCGGGTACTCCACCCGCCCCTGGAACAACTCCCCGTAGAGCACCCCCGTTCCGGGATCGGCCACGGACCCCACGGAGTTCACGACCACCAGCGCGGCCACGGTCACGCCCGAGTCCAGGACCGTGCTCGCGGTGCCCACCCCGCCCTTCAGCCCGCCCGCCACGGCGCCGGTACCGGCCCCGACCGACCCCTGTGCCACCGGGGCGCCCGGAGCGTTCGCCGCGGCGGCCTCCACCGCCGCCCGCCCCGTCGCCGCGTCCGGACGGGCCCGGAAGTTCCCGCCCCGGCCCAGGTCGAAGACGCAGGCGGCGGGCACCACCGGCACCACGTGCGCCGGATCCGCCCCCACCGGCACCCCGCGCCCCCGCTCCTCCAGCCAGGCCATCACCCCGGACGCCGCGTCGAGCCCGTACGCGCTGCCGCCGGTCAGCACCACGGCGTCCACCCGCTGCACCATGTTGCGCGGGTCGAGGGCGTCGGTCTCCTTGGTGCCGGGGCCGCCGCCGCGCACGTCCACGGCGGCGACGGCACCGCCCTCGGGAGCGAGGACGACCGTGGTGCCGGTGAGCCAGCCGTCCCCGACGCGGGTGGCGTGCCCCACCCGCAGTCCGGCGACATCCGTCAGAGCGTCGACTGTCATGCGGGCCAGTGTGTCCCACCCCGGCCCGGGTGCGGCCGCAGGCCGGGCGGGCCCGGGCGCGGCGGGGTCAGGCGGCCGGGGCGGTGGCGCCCGCCTCCCGCGCGCGGGAGGCGTGGCGGGCCGTCAGGGTCACCCCGGCCGCCACCGAGGCCGCGGACACCAGCCCCGCCGCGAGCACCGCCCACTCGCCCAGGAAGGTGCAGCAGATCACCAGCAGCGCCGTGACCGGGAGCACCAGCTGCTGGCTGATGCCGGCCTTGAAGTGCCGCGCGTGCAGCGCCCACACCGTCAGCAGGTACAGCGCGGTCGGCAGCGTCACGGCCGCCGAGGCGGACAGCGTCGAGATGTGCGCCTTGCCGACCGTCTGCTCCACCGCCACCTCGAGACCGGCGCCGATCGCGGCGGCCGAGGCGAAGATCAGGTAGTGGCCGTAGCCCCACAGGAACGCCTGGGCGCTGGAGCGCAGATGGCCGTGGATGGGCACCGCGAAGTAGATCCACCACGCGGAGAAGACGATCAGCAGGCCGCCCGCCGCGATGGGCAGCAGTTCACCCAGCGCGTCGTGCTCGTCCACCGCCGACTTGACGGCGACCGTGGCCGCCGCGACCGTCTCGCCCAGCACGATGATCGTGAACAGGCCGTAGCGCTCGGCGATGTGGTGCGCGTGCCAGGGCGTCCCGTGGTCCTTCTCCGCGTAGACCGGCACGCACAGCTCCGCGACGGCCATCACCAGGAACACCCAGAGCCGGGCGGGTTCGGGCAGCAGCACCAGTCCGAGCCAGCCGACCTGGCACAGCAGCACACCGCCCGCGTATCTGAGCGCCGTGGTCCGCTCCGCGCCCTCGGCCGCCCCGGCCGCCCTCAGCCACTGCGCGGTCATCGCGAGCCGCATGATCGCATAGCCCAGCCAGACCACCAGGTAGTCGTGGCGCTCGAACGCCGGGGCGACGCCCGCGGCCAGCACCAGCACACCGGCGATCTGCCCCAGGGTGACGACCCGGTAGAGCGCGTCGTCGTTGTCGTACGCCGAGGCGAACCAGGAGAAGTTCATCCAGGCCCACCAGATGGCGAAGAAGACCGTCGCGTAGTTCACGATCCCCTCGGCCACGTGCCCCGCGGTCCCCGTGTGCACGAGCTGGGCGCCCGCCTGGGCGATGGCCACGACGAAGCACAGGTCGAAGAGGAGCTCCAGCGGAGAGGAGACCCGGTGGGCCTCTTCGCGCCCGCGCGCGGTGAGCCGGCGCAGCAGCCCCTGGGGCTGCCGTGCGCCCGGTGGAGCGGGCGGTGGAGCGGAGCTCGGCATCATGTCTCCCAGGACAGCAGAAATCGGGGACGGAAGCTTGTGAACGGAGTCACGAGCGGGGGAGGGCGGCGGATCGGGGCCGTACCCTTGAGGCATGAGCAGCACCCCCGAGCCTGAGGAGCGCGAGCCCAAGGCCGCGCTGATCTTCGACGACCCGCTGAGCCGGCAGAGCTCGGACGACACCGACCGCGGGTGGGGGGAGCGCACCGACGGCGACAGCGCCGCCGACCTGAGGCGCTTCCTCGACGAGAAGCCTCCGCACCACATCTGATCCCCCGGCGGCCCGGCCGTCCGCGGCTGCGGGCAGTGCCCCGCCGCCGTCCAAGTCGCCCTGTAAGGCGCCGCTAGCGCACGTCGCGCCCCGCCGAGCGCTGCGCGACCAGCGTGTCGCGGATCTCCTTGAGCACCTCCAGCTCGGTCACGTCGATGACCTCCTGCGTGCCCTCGCGCGCCTTCTTGCGGGCCTCCTGCCGTGCCAGGTACTTCGCCATCGGCAGGACCATGAGGAAGTAGACCACCGCCGCGGTGATCAGGAAGCTGAGCGTCGCCCCGGCGACCGAGCCCCACATGATCGGCACACCGCTTCTCACCGACCCGTCCGCGTTCACCACGCACGGTGCCTTCAGGCAGGAGCTGTAGTGATCGAGGTTCTTCGTGCCGATCGCCCCGACCAGCGGGTTGATGAGCCCCCTCACCACCGCGTTGACGATGTTCGTGAACGCGGCGCCGATCACCACCGCGACCGCGAGGTCGACGACGTTCCCGCGCATCAGGAAGGCCTTGAAGCCCTGCCAGACGGTGGGTTCCTTCTTCTCGATCACCTCGGGGGCACTCCTCACGTGCACAGGGCGCGGAACGAAACGCTCCGCAACCTACGGCACGGTGGGGTCCCCATGTCCAATTCCGCAGCTTGTCCCAATGTGGGAAGAACCGACTGAAGGCACAACGGGTCGCACGGCTCAGCACAGCGTCACCGCCAGCCGCGCCGTGGCGCTCGCGCCGACCAGCCCCGCAGCGGCGGACCGCGGCACCGACAACACGACCAGGGCCCCGTTCTCGGCCGCTTCCGCCAGGGGCTCGGGCACCTCGGTCACCCGGACCCCCCGCACGAGCACCCGGGCGGCGCCCCCGGCCGACGTGTCCCCGGCGGCGATGACGTCCACCCGGTCGCCGGGCCGCAGCAGCCGCACGGTCGCGGCGTCGGCGATCCGCACCGGTGCCGTCACCGGATCCGGCGCGCGGGAGGCCGGTACGGAACGGGTGACCGGATGCCCACGGGCCCGGTCGACCCGGTGCGGCTCGCCCGCGGTCCGCGGACCCGCCGCCACCAGCGCCGCCGCGGTCACGACGAGCCCGGCCGCCAGGGCCCGCCCGCGGCGCCGCACCAGCCGCTCCAGCCCGCACCGCCCGCCGCCCACCCGCACCGGGGCGAAGGGCGGCACCTCACGAGTCGCCGGGGCGTCGGTGCCCAGCGGGCGGGGCATCCGGACGGCCGGCGGCGGGGCCGGGGAGGGCGGGGACAGGGGAGAGGGGGCGCAAGGAGCTGGGTAGGACGAGGCCAGAGCCATGGGGATCACCGCCGGCGACGAGGGAATCGGCTTGCGGTGCCACGATGACGCCTCGCGCCGGACCCTGCCGGCGCCGGTGGACGGACGGCGGACTGTGGACAACTCGCCCACCCGCACGGGTGATCGGCGCCGGCACCGTCCAGCGCGGCCGGCATCGTCAGCGCCGGGCACCGTCAGCGCGGCCGCACCGTCCAGCGCCGGGCACCGCCGTCAGCTCACGGCAGTTCGAAGCCCGGGTCCATACCGCCCAGCGCGTTCACGCACAGACAGTCCCGCACTCCGGTCTCCGGCAGCGCCGCCACCGCGTCGAACAGCACTTCCCGCAGCCGGTCGACGTTGGCCGCGAACACCTCGAGCACCTCCTCGTGCGAGACGCCCTCACCGCTCTCCGCACCCGCGTCCAGGTCGGTGACCAGGGTCAGCGAGGTGTAGCAGAGCTCCAGTTCACGGGCGAGCGCCGCCTCGGGATGACCGGTCATGCCCACCACCGACCAGCCCTGCGCCCGGTGCCACAGCGACTCGGCCCGGGTCGAGAAGCGCGGCCCCTCCACCACGACCAGCGTGCCGCCGTCCACCGGTTCCCAGTCCCGGCCGCGTGCCGCCTTGAGCGCGGCGGCGCGCCCGGCGGGGCAGTACGGGTCGGCCATGGACACGTGCACCACGTTGGGCACGGTGCCGTCGGGCAGCGGCAGCCCGTCGAAGTAGGTCTGCGTCCTGGACTTCGTACGGTCGACGAACTGGTCCGGCACCAGCAGGGTGCCCGGTCCGTACTCGGGGCGCAGCCCGCCCACCGCGCAGGGTCCGAGCACCTGGCGGACGCCGACCGAGCGCAGGGCCCAGAGGTTGGCCCGGTAGTTGATGCGGTGCGGCGGCAGGTGGTGGCCGCGGCCGTGCCGGGGCAGGAAGGCGACCCGCCGGCCGGCCAGCTCACCGAGGAAGAGGGAGTCGCTGGGCTGCCCGTAGGGGGTGTCCACCTGGACCTCGGTCACGTCCTCGAGGAAGGAGTAGAAGCCCGAGCCGCCGATTACGCCGATCTCTGCGTTCGCCATGACGAGCAGATTAGCCGCCCGCGGCGGGGCGGGAGACCCGGTGTCCGGGCACGCCGAAGGCCCCGCCGTCACTGGACGGCAGGGCTCGGGGAGTGGGTGCTCAGGCCGCGGAGCTGCTGGTGGAGCCGGACGACGACGTCGACGAGGACGCCGACGAGGCCGGCTTCGCGTCGGACGAGGAGCCGGCCGACGACGAGGACGACTTCGACGCCGGGCTGCTGCTCGACGAGGAGCCGCGGGAATCGTTGCGGTAGAAGCCGGAGCCCTTGAAGACGATGCCGACCGCGGAGAACACCTTCTTCAGGCGGCCACCACAGGCGGGGCACTCGGTCAGCGCGTCGTCGGTGAACTTCTGCACCGCCTCGAGGCCCTCGCCGCACTCGGTGCACTGGTACTGGTAGGTCGGCACTGTCTTCCTCCTGGCACTCTCACTCGATGAGTGCTAACGACAGTCCATAGTGACGTATTCCCCGGGATCAGTCCACCGTGACGGGGACTCGGTGACCGACGCCACGTGCGACCGTAAGGCTCTGCGGCCGGGTGGCCAGCCGCGAACGCAGGACCACCAGGGTGATCAGCGCGAGCACCGTGCCGGCCATCGGCACCAGGAACCCGGCGCCGTCCCACAGCCGGTCCTCCAGCTGGCCGGCGACCGTGACCGCCGCGGCCTGGCCGAGCGCGACCGCGCCGGTCAGCCAGGTGAACGCCTCGGTCCGGGACTCGGCCGGGACCAGGCCCTCGACCAGCGTGTAACCGGTGATCAGGGCCGGTGCGATGCACATGCCGACCAGCAGTCCGAGACCGGCCAGCGGCAGCGCCGAGTGCGCCGTCCACAGCGCGGACGCGGTCAGCGCGAGCGCGGCGTAGCCGAGGACCAGGCGGCGCTGCGGCGCGGCCTTCCAGGCGATCGCGCCGCAGACGATGCCGGAGAGCATGTTGCCCGCGGCGAAGACGCCGTACAGGACGCCGTTCATGCCGGGCTCGCCGATCGACTCGGTGAAGGCGGCCAGCGAGACCTGCATGCCGCCGAAGACCGAGCCGATGCCCAGGAAGGTCACGACCAGCACGCGCACGCCGGGCACGCGCAGGGCGGATTCGTGCCGTACGCGCGCGTGCCCGCTCCCGGCGCCCACCGATGGCTGCGTGCTCCGGCTCGCGGCGAAGAGCAGGCCGCCGACCAGGGTCAGCGCCGCCTCCGCGACCAGGCCGGCGGAGGGGGTCACGGCGGTGCACAGCGCGGTCGCGAGCAGCGGCCCGAAGACGAAGGTCAGCTCGTCCGTGACGGACTCGAACGCCGCCGCGGTGGACATCAGCGGGGAGCCCTGGAGCTTCACGCCCCAGCGGGCGCGCACCATGGGGCCGACCTGCGGCACCGAGGCGCCGGTCGGCACGGCCGCCGCGAACAGCGCCCACAGGGGCGCGTGCGCCAGCGCGAGCGCCGTCAGGGTCAGGCCCGACAGCGCGTGCACCAGGACACCGGGGATGAGGACGGCGCGCTGTCCGTAGCGGTCGGCGAGGCGGCCGCTGTAGGGGGCGAACAGCGCCATGGAGACGCCGGTGGCGGCCGCGGCGGCGCCGGCGGCGCCGTACGAGCCGGTGGTGTGCTGCACCAGCAGCACGATGGAGATCGTGAGCATCGCGAACGGCTGGCGCGCCGCGAAGCCGGGGAGCAGGAACGTCCAGGCGCCGCGGGTGCGCAGCAGCTGTCCGTATCCGGGGCGGGGCGGCGCCGGCGAGGTCTTCTCCGGGTCGGTGGTGGTGACCGTGGGTCCCACGGCCCGTGCCTTTCTGCCGCCTGGTAGCGCGGGTCCCGTGCGGGTCCGGGCGCCGAGAGCTGTCCTCTTGCGCGGAACTGCGGTAGATACCGGCGCCCACGATGGGTGGGGGCGACCCGGCCGCCATACGGTCGCGCCAGCTCTGCGTCAGGCAGAGTTGGTTCGATCAGGGTGCGCCTTCATCCTACAGGGATCACCGCCCGTCCGGCCTGTGAAAACGCGCACCACCCGGGCTTGTCGCCTGGGATCGGTGGCGGTGTGAACCGATACGGAACCCGCACTCAGCGGGAGCCGCCCGCCCCGGACCCGTCCGTGCCCAGCCAGTCCGCCAGCTTGCCGCCCTGCGTGACCGCGCGCAGCCGCCGTTCCGCGGCGTCGCGCACCGGGTCGGTGGCGACCACGAGGAGCTCGTCACCGTGCCGCAGCACGGTCGTGGGCAGCGGGACGAACGACTTGCCCTCGCGGACGACGAGCGTGACGGCGGCGCCCGGCGGCATCCGCAGCTCGCTCACCTCCACGCCGTGCATCCGGGAGCCCTCGGCGACCGCGAGCGACAGCAGATGGCCGCGCAGCCGCTCCAGGGGCGCCGACTCGATGCCGAGGTCGGAGGCCTCGCCCTGCTCGCCCAGGCGCAGCTTGCGCGCCAGCCAGGGCAGGGTGGGGCCCTGGATCAGGGTGTAGACGACGACCAGCACGAAGACGATGTTGAAGATGCGGCGGCTGCCCGCGACGCCGGTCACCATCGGGATGGTCGCCAGGATGATGGGCACGGCGCCGCGCAGCCCCGCCCACGACATCAGCACCTGCTCCTGCCACGGCACCCGGAACGGGGCGAGGCTCAGCACCACGCTCAGCGGGCGGGCCACCATGGTCAGCACCAGCCCGATGACCAGCGCCGGCCAGATGTCGTCGCCCAGGTCGTGCGGGGTGACGAGCAGACCGAGCAGGACGAACATGCCGATCTGGGCGATCCAGCCGAGCCCCTCGGCGAAACCGCGGGTGGCCGGCCAGTGCGGGAGCCGCGCGTTGCCGAGGATCATCGAGGCCAGGTAGACGGCGAGGAAGCCGCTGCCGTGGGCCAGCGCGCCGGCCGCGTAGGCCGTGACCGCGATGGCCATGACGGCGATCGGATAGAGACCGGAGGCGGGCAGCGCGACGTGCCGCAGGCCCCAGGCGCCGAACCAGCCCACCGCGAGGCCCACGGCGGCGCCGATGGCCAGTTCCAGGGCTATCTCGCCCACCAGCACGTACCAGTGCTCGACCGGGCCGGCCGCGGCGAAGGCGACGACCAGGATGACCACCGGGGCGTCGTTGAAGCCGGACTCGGCCTCCAGCGTGCCCGTCACGCGCGCGGGCAGCGGGATGCGCCGCAGCACCGAGAAGACCGCCGCCGCGTCCGTCGACGACACCACGGCGCCGATGATCAGCGCCATCCGCCAGTCCAGGCCCACCAGGTAGTGCGCGCCCGCCGCCGTGACGCCGACGCTGATGCCCACCCCCAGCAGGGCCAGCACGGACGCCGACGGCAGGACCGGCCGGATCTCCTTCCACTTCGTGCCGAGACCGCCCTCGGCGAGGATCACGACCAGGGCCGCGTACCCGATGACCTGGGTCAGGGCCGCGCTGTTGAAGCCCACGTGACCCAGGCCGTCCTGGCCCATGACGACGCCGATCCCCAGGTAGACGAGCAGGCTGGGGAGCCCGCTGCGCGAGGAGATCCGGACGGCCGCCACGGCGACGAGAAGGACGACGGAGCAGACGAGCAGGAGCTGGTTGAGGTGGTGAACGTTCAGCGGCGGTTCCTCCCCTTGGTTCTCCGGTTACTTCGTTACCTTACCTAACTCTTGACGCTTTCTTGACGCTTGCCAGGGCAAGATCGAACGTCCGTGCGTGCCGGTTCCCGACTCCGCGTCAAGTGCGATCGGGCCCTGCGCCTATGGTTGCTCCAGCACTCCAGGACCGCCTGCCGCTCGCGTTAGGACAGCAAGGACAGCGATGCCCCCCAACACCACCGCCACAACGGGTGACACCGCGACGACGGGTGTCGCGCCCAGTACGTCCGGGAGGAAGAAGGGGCGTAAGGCCAAGCTCCTCGTGCTGGTGCTCGTCCTGGCCCTCGTCGGCGGCATCGCCTACGGGTCGTACTGGTCGATCAGCACGGTCCGCGCCTCCTTCCCGCAGACCAAGGGCTCGATCACGCTCGACGGCCTGTCGGGCCCCGTCGACGTCGAACGGGACGGCAACGGCATCCCGCAGATCTACGCGTCCTCCGACGAGGACCTGTTCATGGCGCAGGGCTACGTCCAGGCGCAGGACCGGTTCTACGAGATGGACGTGCGCCGCCACCTGACCTCCGGACGCCTGTCGGAGATGTTCGGCAAGAGCCAGGTCAAGAACGACGAGTTCCTGCGCACGCTCGGCTGGGACCGGGTCGCGAAGCAGGAGTACGACTCAAAGCTGTCGGCCTCCACGAAGAAGTACCTCCAGGCCTACGCCAAGGGCGTCAACGCCTACCTCAAGGGCAAGGACGGCGCGGAGATCTCCCTCGAGTACGCCGCCCTCGGCTTCACCAACGACTACAGGCCCGCCCAGTGGACCCCGGTCGACTCGGTCTCCTGGCTGAAGGCGATGGCCTGGGACCTGCGCGGCAACATGCAGGACGAGATCGACCGCGCCCTGATGACCAGCCGCCTGGACGCCCAGCAGATCGCCGATCTCTACCCGGAGTACCCCTACAGCCGCAACAAGCCGATCGTGCAGGAGGGGCAGTACAGCGAGCTGTCCCGGGCCTTCCAGCAGAGCGGCGCCGCGGCCGGCTCCCAGGGCACGACGGGCACGGGCACGGCAGGCACGGGCACGACGGGCACGGGCACAGGCGGAACCCAGGGCACCACGGGCACGGGGACGGCCCGCACGGGCACGGCCGGGACGCAGGGCACCGCCGGCTCCGCCCTCACCAGCCAGCTGGAGGGCCTCTACAAGGTCCTGGACAACGTTCCCGCCGCCGTCGGCGTGAACGGCCAGGGCATCGGCTCCAACTCCTGGGTGGTCGCCGGGAAGTACACCATCACCAAGAAGCCGCTGCTCGCCAACGACCCGCACCTGTCGGCGTCGCTGCCGTCCGTCTGGTACCAGATGGGCCTGCACTGCCGCAGCGTCTCGGCCAAGTGCCAGTACGACGTCAGCGGCTACACCTTCGCCGGTATGCCCGGTGTGATCATCGGCCACAACGCGGACATCGCCTGGGGCATGACGAACTCCGGGGTCGACGTCAGCGACCTGTACCTGGAGAAGCTCTCCGGCCAGGGCTACCTGTACGACGGCAAGGTGCGGTCCTTCAAGACCCGCGAGGAGACCATCAGGGTCGCCGGCGGTGCGGCCAAGAAGATCGTCGTGCGCCAGACCGCCGACGGGATGCCTCTGCTGTCCGACCGCGACGACGAACTCGTCCAGGTCGGCCGGCGGGCCACGGTCAACACCGCGGCCCCCGACCGCGGCGACGGCTACGGCATCGCCCTGAGGTGGACCGCGCTCGACCCGGGCACCTCGATGGACGCCGTGTTCGCCCTCGACAAGGCGGCCGGCTGGAGTGACTTCCGCGCGGCGGCCGCCCTGTTCGACGTGCCCTCGCAGAACCTGATCTACGCCGACACCAAGGACAACATCGGCTACACGCTGCCCGGCAGGATCCCCACGCGCTCCTCGTCCACCGACGGCTCCGTCCCGGTGCCCGGCTGGGACGCCAAGTACCGCTGGACCGGCTTCATCAAGCAGGACGAGCTGCCCTACGAGTACAACCCCGAGCGCGGCTACATCGTCACCGCGAACCAGGCCGTGGTCGACAAGGACAAGTACCCGTACACGCTGACCACCGACTGGGGCTACGGCACCCGCAGCCAGCGCATCACCGACCTGATCGAGTCCAAGATCAAGGACGGCGGCAGGATCTCCACCGACGACATGCGCCAGATGCAGATGGACAACAGCAACCAGATCGCCAGCCGCCTGGTGCCCAAGCTGCTGAAGATCAACCTGGACGACAAGTCGGTCCGCGACGCCCAGAAGCTGCTGGAGGGCTGGGACTACACCCAGGACGCCGACTCCGCGGCCGCCGCATACTTCAACGCCGTCTGGCGCAACATCCTCAAGCTCGCCTTCGGCAACAAGCTTCCCAAGGAGCTGCGCGTCAAGGGCCAGTGCCTGTGGGTCGACAAGACCGACAGCACCGGGCCGGTCGACGACGACGGCAAGGTGCGCGAGTGCGGTGAGCGCGACGCCGACCAGGCGCAGCCCGACGGCGGCGACCGCTGGTTCGAGGTCGTGCGCAAGCTGATGGACAAGCCGGACAGCGACTGGTGGAAGACGCCCGAGCGCGGCACGCGTCCCGCGGCGACCGACCGTGACACCCTGTTCGCCCGCGCCATGATCGACGCCCGCTGGGAGCTGACCTCCAAGCTCGGCAAGGACATCGACACCTGGAGCTGGGGCCGGCTGCACCGCCTGTTCCTGAAGAACCAGACGCTCGGCACCGCGGGCCCCAAGGCCCTGCAGTACGTCCTCAACCGCGGTCCCTGGAAGCTCAGCGGCGGCGAGGCCACCGTCAACGCCTCCGGCTGGAACGCCGCCGGCGGCTACAACGTCGTGTGGGTCCCGTCCATGCGGATGGTGGTCAACCTCGCCGACCTCGACAAGTCCAAGTGGATCAACCTGACCGGCGCCTCCGGGCACGCCTTCAGCGCGCACTACACGGACCAGACCGGCAAGTGGGCCAAGGGCGAGCTGCTGCCCTGGGCCTTCTCGGACGCGGCGGTCGGCAAGAGCACGAAGGACACCCTCGTCCTCAGGCCGTGAGCCACTGACGCACGAACGGCCCTCCACGCGCGCGTGGAGGGCCGTTCCGCGTACCAGGGGTTCTAGGCCCCAGTGAAGCGGCGCACGCCCGACGGCGTCACCACCGCGTGCACGGGCCGGTCGTGGGCCTCGGCCGGAACCCGGTCGACCACCTCGGCGTCGTAGAGCAGCACCACCAGCGCCGGCCCCGCGCCCGCGCGCTCCAGGCGCGCGAGCACCCGGTCGTACGACCCTCCGCCGCGCCCCAGGCGCATCCCGCGCGCGTCGACCGCGAGCCCCGGCAGCAGGACGACGTCCGCGCCGGTCACCGCGGCCGGGCCGAGACGCTCGCCGGCGGGCTCGAACAGGGCCATTTTTCCGCCATGTTGAATCCGCGCGAGGGAGCCGGGACCGGTGTACTCGCCCCAGTCCAGGTCGTTGTCGGGCAGGAGCGCGGGAAGCAGCACGCGCACGCCCCGCGCGCGCAACGCGTCCAGCAGCGCGAGCGTGCCGGGCTCCCCGCCGACGGAGACGTAGGCTGCCACCATGCGCGCGTCCGCCAGTTCCGGCAGCTCCAGGGCGTGCCGGGCCAGCGCGTCGGCCGCCGCCCGGACGACATCCTCCGGCAACCCGTTCCTCACCGCGAGGAACCCCCGCCGCAACGTTCGCTTGTCAGGCTCGGCCGCGCGTCCGTCGTGTTCCACTGGTCGTTCTGCACCCTTCTCTTAATCTGCTCATATGAGGGCCAATTGGCCGGAGCCGCGGATTCCCCGCAAAGGCACCGGATAAGGTTGCGGCCATGACTCAGGCGCACCCCAGGATCAGCAAGGCTGTCATTCCCGCAGCAGGCCTCGGCACCCGGTTCCTGCCGGCCACCAAGGCCACTCCCAAGGAGATGCTGCCGGTCGTGGACAAGCCGGCGATCCAGTACGTGGTCGAGGAGGCCGTGTCGGCGGGGCTCGACGACGTCCTCATGATCACGGGACGCAACAAGCGTCCCCTCGAGGACCACTTCGACCGCAACTACGAGCTCGAATCGGCGCTCGAGAAGAAGGGCGACGCCGAGCGGCTCGCGAAGGTGCAGGAGTCCAGCGACCTGGCCACCATGCACTACGTGCGCCAGGGCGACCCCAGGGGCCTCGGCCACGCCGTGCTCTGCGCGGCCCCGCACGTCGGCCAGGAGCCCTTCGCCGTGCTCCTCGGCGACGACCTGATCGACCCCCGAGACCCGCTGCTCCAGCGCATGATCGAGGTCCAGGAGCAGCACGGCGGCAGTGTGATCGCGCTCATGGAGGTGGCGCCCGAGCAGATCCACCTCTACGGCAGCGCGGCCGTGGAGGCCACCCCCGACAGCGACGTGGTCAAGGTGACCGGACTGGTCGAGAAGCCCGACCCGGCCGATGCCCCGTCCAACTACGCGATCATCGGCCGCTACGTCCTCGACCCGCACGTCTTCGACATACTCCGCAAGACCGAGCCCGGCCGCGGCGGCGAGATCCAGCTCACCGACGCCCTCCAGCAGCTCACCGAGGACGAGAAGGTCGGCGGCCCGGTGCACGGCGTCGTCTTCGAGGGCCGCCGCTACGACACCGGCGACCGTGGCGACTACCTGCGTGCCATTGTCAGACTGGCGTGCGAACGTGAGGACCTGGGCCCGGACTTCCGGACCTGGCTCCGCAGTTACGTAGCCGAGGAGATGCAGCAACGTTGAGCAGCGCCGCGACCCGCCCCGCCGGCCCGGACGACCTGTGGTCGGTGGACGACCACCTGCAGGACATCCTCGGCAGCATCCGCCCCCTCGAACCCATCGAGCTGCAACTGCTCGACGCCCTGGGCTGCGTCCTCGTCGACGACATCACGGTGCCGGTCTCCCTGCCGCCGTTCGACAACAGCTCCATGGACGGGTACGCGGTGCGGGTCGCGGACGTCGAGGGCGCAAGTGAGGAGTTCCCGGCCGTCCTCGAGGTCGTCGGCGACGTCGCGGCGGGCCCGGGCGTGCCCGTGCGGATCGGGCCCGGCCAGGCCGCCCGCATCATGACCGGCGCCCCGCTGCCGCCCGGCGCCGAGGCCGTCGTCCCCGTCGAGTGGACCGACGGCGGGCTCGGCGCGGGACCCGTCACCGGGATGCGGTCGCGCAGCCTGGCGCCCGAGGGCGCCGAGGGGCAGGTGCGCGTGCACCGGCCCGCCGAGGCACGCGCGCACGTGCGGGCCAAGGGCAGCGACGTGAAGGCCGGCGCCCTGGCCCTGGAGGCCGGCACGGTCCTCGGCCCGCCCCAGATCGCCCTGCTGGCGGCGATCGGCCGGGGCACGGTGCGGGTCCGCCCGCGCCCGCGCGTGGTCGTGCTGTCCACCGGCAGCGAACTCGTCCAGCCCGGCGAGGCACTGGCCAACGGCCAGATCTACGACTCCAACAGCTTCGCCCTCACCGCGGCCGCCCGGGACGCCGGAGCCATCGCCTACCGGGTCGGCGCCGTCGCCGACGACGCCGACGTCCTCCGGTCCACCATCGAGGACCAGCTCATCCGCGCCGACCTGCTGGTCACCACCGGCGGGGTGAGCGTCGGGGCGTACGACGTCGTCAAGGAGGCGCTGTCGTACGCCGGGGACGAGGACGAGCCGGGCAGCGGGGTGGAGTTCCGCAAGCTCGCCATGCAGCCCGGCAAGCCCCAGGGCTTCGGCTCCATCGGCCCCGACCACACCCCGCTGCTGGCCCTGCCCGGCAACCCCGTCTCGTCGTACGTCTCCTTCGAGCTGTTCGTCCGCCCGGCCATCCGCACCCTGATGGGCCTGGACGACGTCCACCGGCCCCGGGCCAGGGCCACCCTCACGGCGGACGCGCCGCTGCGCTCGCCCAAGGGGCGGCGGCAGTTCCTGCGCGGCAGCTACGCCGACGGCAAGGTGACCCCCGTGGGCGGCGCCGGTTCCCACCTCGTCGCGGCGCTGGCGCACGCCGACGCGCTGATCGTCGTCCCCGAGGACGCGGACTCCGTCGAGCCGGGCGCCGAGGTCGAGGTCGTGCTGCTGGGCTGAGCGGCCCCCAGGGGTCCTGGCCCGGTGCCCGGTCCGGCTTGGCGGTACCGTGTCGCGCACAGCAGGCCCGTGCGACCGCACCGCCACGGGCCCGGACCGGGAGCGCCACACAGCATGACTGAGCCTTCCCGGGGGGACACCCCCGGAGCCGCCGCACAGGACCGACTGACGCACATCGACGAGGCGGGCGCGGCCCGCATGGTCGACGTCTCCGGCAAGGACGTGACCGCCCGCACCGCGCGCGCGAGCGGCCGGGTACTCGTCTCGCCCCGGGTGGTGGAACTGCTGCGCGGCGAGGGCGTCCCCAAGGGCGACGCCCTGGCCACCGCGCGCATCGCGGGCATCATGGGTGCCAAGCGCACCCCCGACCTCATCCCGCTGTGCCACCCGTTGTCGGTGTCCGGTGTGAAACTGGACCTGTCGGTCGCGGACGACGCCGTGCGGATCGAGGCCACCGTGAAGACCACGGACCGCACGGGCGTCGAGATGGAGGCCCTCACCGCGGTGACGGTCGCCGCGCTCACCGTGATCGACATGGTCAAGGCGGTCGACAAGGGAGCGGTCATCACGGACGTACGCGTGGAGGAGAAGACGGGCGGCAAGTCGGGCGACTGGGGCCGGGCATGAGCGGCGGAACGTACCGCGCGCTGGTCGTCACCGCCTCCAACCGGGCCGCCGCCGGGGTCTACGAGGACAAGGGCGGCCCACTGATCGCCGAGGCCCTCCGGGGTCTCGGGTTCGCCGTCGACGGGCCGCGGGTCGTGCCCGACGGGGACCCCATGGCGGCGGCGCTGCGGGAGGCCGTGGCGGCCGGCTACGACGTGGTCGTGACCACCGGCGGCACCGGCATCTCGCCCACCGACCGCACACCCGAGGCGACCCGCCTGGTGATCGACCGCGAGGTGCCCGGCATCGCCGAGGCCGTCCGGGCGTTCGGCCGGGAGAAGGTGCCCACCGCCGCGCTCTCCCGCGGGCTGGCCGGGGTGGCGGAGCGGACGCTGATCGTCAATCTGCCGGGTTCCAGCGGTGGGGTCCGGGACGGGCTCGCCGTCCTGGAGCCGCTGCTGGTGCACGCCGTCGACCAGCTCCGCGGCGGTGACCACCCCAGACCCGGGACCGGCACTGGGGGTGCGAGCTGAACAGCGCGTCCTGGCCCGTCGTGCTGGCGGACGGCGATGTCGTCCTCCGGCCGATAAAGCTGCGCGACCAGCGGGTCTGGCGTGAGGTCAACCGGCGCAACCGGGACTGGCTGCGCCCCTGGGAGGCCACCATCCCGCCGCCCACACCGAGCGGGCCGATCACCCACCGGCCGACGTACCGGCAGATGGTCCGGCACCTCAGGTCCGAGGCCAACGCGGGCCGGATGCTGCCGTTCGTCATCGAGTACCAGGGGCAGCTCGTCGGGCAGTTGACGGTCGCCGGGATCACCTGGGGGTCGATGTGCTCGGGGCACGTCGGGTACTGGGTGGACGAGGCGGTGGCCGGGCGCGGGGTGATGCCGACGGCGGTCGCGCTCGCGGTCGACCACTGTTTCCGCACCGTCGGCCTGCACCGCCTCGAGGTCTGCATTCGCCCGGAGAACCGGCCCAGCCGCCGGGTCGTGGAGAAACTCGGATTCCGCGAGGAGGGGCTGCGGCCGCGTTATCTGCACATCGACGGGGCCTGGCGCGACCACCTCGTCTACGCGCTCACGGCGGAGGAGGTGCCCGAGGGGCTGCTCGGGCGCTGGCAGCGGGCACGCTCCGGGCGGGGGCGGCACGAGAACACCCCTCGGAATCCCGCCTGACCCGGAAATTGAATATGTGTTCGAAATTGATCGCCGGGTGACCCTTCCGGGGTCATTCAATTCGCGACTTCCGTGGTCCACTGATCGCATCGGTCGCAAAAAAAGCTCGAAATATCAGCCTGATCGTGCGACACACCGCTCCAATTGGCGGATGGCCTCACGCAAACCCCTCTACCGTGTGAGACGTGAGCAGCAGCGGCCTCATCTACGCAGTCATCGTCGGGGCCTGGGCCGCCTACTTGGTGCCGATGTGGCTCCGTAGGCAGGACGAGCTGAACGAGGCCCGTCCGACGGAACGCTTCAGCACCGCCATCCGGCTGCTGTCCGGACGGGCGGGCATGGAGCGCCGGTACGCCAAGGACCTGCGGGCGCGCTCCACCCAGGAGGGGGAGCCGGACGCCGGTGAACCGGACGCCGTCACCGACTCGGTGGACGTCCGGGCCTTCGCCATGCCTCCGACCCGCCGTCAGGTCCACGCCGAGACCGGGCCCGAGCAGGCGGACCCGGCCGAGCAGGCGGACCCGGCGGAACCGGCACGCGACCGGCCCGACGGTCAGGCGCCCCAGTCGTCCACCTCCCCGCCCAGGTCCGCCGCCCCCGCGTCCGGCTCCGCGACGGGCTCCGTGTCCGTGCCCGCGCAGGCGCAGGCGCAAGGGGAGGCACAGGCCCAGGGGCAGGCGCGGGTGCCCGCCCCCCGGAACACGGCCTCGGCGCAGGCGGCCGCAGCGCGTGCCCGGCGCTCGAAGGTGCTCGCGCGCCGTCGGCGCACCACCGTGATGCTCTTCCTCGCCTTCACCGCCGGCGCCATCGTCGCCGCGGTCGGCGGCCTCGCCTTCCTCTGGGCGCCCGGCGTGCCCGCGCTCATGCTCAGCGGGTACATCGCCTACCTGCGCATCCAGGAACGCCGCCGGTTCGCCTACCAGATGGACCGCCGCCGCGCCGAGGACGCCGCCCGCAGCCTGCGCGAGCGTCAGCCGCGCCGGCGCGCGCCCCTGGACGCCGGCCCGGCCGCCGGCGAACCGGACGAGGAGCCGGCCACCGCGACCGACCCCGGCATGTCCGCGCTCGCCGCCGACCGCCGCGCCCTCGTCGAGCAGACCGACCACGCCGAGTGGGTCGACCAGCAGCGCGAGCGGCAGCGCCGGCCCGGCCAGGGCGACAGCTGGGACCCGGTCCCCGTGCCGCTGCCCACCTATGTGACCGCACCGGTCGCGCCCCGGGCCGCCTCCGGGGTCGACCTCGGCGCGCCCGACACCTGGAGTTCGGCGCGCTCCGGCCCCCTGGTGCCGGAGCAGGACGGCGCCGCTCCGGACGCCGGGGCGGACCGGCCGGCCGCCGCCGGGGGCGGGCCGGGGGACGGTCGCGGCGACTCCGTCCCGCACGCCCGGACCCACTCGCGCGGGACCGCCTCCGGGCCGGCCGCCGCGCGCCGGACGCGGGACCGCGGACGCACCCCGCTCTTCGACCAGTACGAGGACGGCGACCGTCCGCGCGCGGCCAACGAGTGACAGCCGTCACCCCGGGAAGTCCGCCCTGACCAGTCAGGGAACGGATTTCCAAGCACCCCGACGGGGATGCTAGAGTTTCACTCGTTGCAAGGGCCTGTGGCGCAGTCCGGTAGCGCACCTCGTTCGCATCGAGGGGGCCAGGGGTTCAAATCCCCTCAGGTCCACGCATCATGAAGCCCCAGTCGGCGAAAGCCGACTGGGGCTTCATCGTGTTCACAGCCGCTTCGCGTAGCAGAGGCTCTCCTCGTGGTGGCGGTAGTAGCCGAACTTGGCGCAGGGCTCGTAACCGCTCGACGTGTACAGGGCGATGGCCTCCGGCTGCTTGGTGCCGGTCTCCAGGACCATGCGGACGCGGCCGGCCATGCGGGCGTCCTCCTCCAGGGCCGCGAGGATGCGCCGTGCGAGGCCCCGGCCGCGCATCTGCACCACCACGAACATGCGCTTGAGCTCGGCGTCGCCGTCCTCGTTGCCCTCGCCGTTGCTGTCCTGGCTGCGCCAGCCGCCGGTGGCGACCGGCCGGTCGCGCTCGTCGTACGCGATCAGGTACGCGCCCCTGGGCGAGTCGAAGTCGGTGGCGTCGAGCACCGTGGCGTCGCCGCCGTCGCCGTAGCGCAGGTGGTACTCGGCCTGGACCTCGTCGTTGAGCTTGACGGCGTCGGGGTGGTCGAAACGGACACGACGAATATTCATACTGGGCATCGTACTTCTATGCATAGGGGAAGACTGACCTCGACCAGTGTGCCGGTAACCTGCCCTGGTGCTGACTGTGACCTCGGTGAACGTGAACGGACTGCGGGCCGCCGCCAAGAAGGGCTTCGTGGAGTGGCTGGCCCGGACCTCCGCGGACGTGGTCTGCCTGCAGGAGGTGCGCGCCGAGCCGCACCAGCTGCCGGAGGAGGTCCGGCAGCCCGACGGCTGGCACGTGGTGCACGCCCCGGCCGCCGCCAAGGGGCGCGCGGGCGTCTCCCTGTACACGCGCCGCGAACCCGACCGCGTGCGGATCGGCTTCGGCTCGGCCGAGTTCGACGGCAGCGGGCGCTACGTGGAGGCCGATCTGCCCGGTGTCACCGTCGCCTCCCTCTACCTCCCCTCCGGCGAGGTGGGCACCGAGCGCCAGGACGAGAAGCTCCGCTTCATGGGCGAGTTCCTCGCGCACCTCAAGGAGCTGCGCGAACGGGCCGCCGCCGACGGACGGCACGTGCTGGTCTGCGGTGACTGGAACATCGCCCACCAGCAGGCCGACCTCAGGAACTGGCGCGGCAACACCAAGAACTCGGGCTTCCTCCCGGAGGAGCGCCAGTGGCTCACCCGGGTCCTCGCCGCCGGGGACGGCGGCTACGTGGACGTCGTGCGCGCCCTGCACCCGGACGCCGAGGGCCCGTACACGTGGTGGTCGTACCGGGGGCGTGCCTTCGACAACGACTCCGGATGGCGGATCGACCTCCACGCGGCCACCCAGGGGCTCGCGGACCGGGCGGTCAAGGCGTTCGTCGAGCGCGCGGCCACGCACGCCGAGCGGTGGAGCGACCACGCGCCGGTGACCGTGGTGTACGACCTCCAGACGCCCGCCGGGGGCCCGCTCAGCCCCGCTTGCTGATCCGCCGGTCCAGGGCCAGGGAGAGTTCCGCCTCGACGACGCTGCGGGCCAGGGGGCGCAGGCGGTGGAGGTCCTCCTCGGGGGCGTGGCGGAGGATCATGTCGGTGAAGAGGGTGGCGAGGGCGTCGGCGTGTTCGCGGACGCGCTTGCCGGCCGCCAGGACCTCCGCCAGGGGTATGCCCTCGCGGACCAGGGCGGAGGAGACGTCCAGCAGGCGGCGGCTGATGTGCACGATCTCGTCGCCGTCGGTGCCCAGGTAGCCCAGGTCCATGGCGGCGGCCAGGTTCTCCGGGGTGACCTCGCCCTCGAAGCGGGCGGCGAGTTCCTCGGGGGTGAGGCGGACCGGCTCCTCCTCGGTGGGGGCGCCGACGCCGAGGAGGTCGGCGACGTCGCGGCCCTGGTCGAGGGCCTCGGCGAGTTCCGCGATGCCGGTGAGGGTGTGGCCGCGCTCCAGCAGGGCTGCGATGGTGCGCAGGCGGGCCAGGTGGTGGTCGTCGTACCAGGCGATGCGGCCCTCGCGGCGGGGCGGCGGGAGCAGCTTGCGTTCGCGGTAGAAGCGCAGGGTGCGCACGGTGATGCCGGCCAGGCGGGCCAGTTCCTCCATGCGGTACTCGCGCGCCGCGCCGCCCTGCTCGTCCTCGTGTCCGCCGTCGTCCGTCACGGTCGCAGCCTATGTTGTACCGCCGGTAACTTTCCCTTTCCCGCCCCCTACCGCTCGGTACGCCGCTGCTCTACAGTCCCATTGCGCCAGTGTTCACTGGCAGAGTCAAGGCGATGCGTGGAGGCTTCGGGATGGCCGAGCACGAGCATGTACGGGTGGCGGTGATCGGGTCCGGTTTCGGCGGACTCGGGGCCGCGGTGCGGCTGCGCCGCGAGGGGATCACCGACTTCGTCGTCCTGGAGCGGGCCGACAGCGTCGGCGGCACCTGGCGGGACAACAGCTACCCCGGGTGCGCCTGCGACGTGCCCTCCCACCTGTACTCCTTCTCCTTCGCGCCCAACCCCGACTGGCCGCGCACCTTCTCCGGGCAGCAGCACATCCGCGCCTACCTGGAGCACGTCACCGACCTCTTCGGGCTGCGCCCGCACATCCGCTTCGGCGCCGAGGTGAAGGTGATGCGGTGGGACGGCGAGCGGCTGCGCTGGGAGATCGAGACCGCGCGGGGCACGCTCACCGCCGACGTCGTGGTCTCCGCCACCGGGCCGCTGTCCGACCCGAAGATCCCCGAGATCCCCGGGCTGGAGTCCTTCCCCGGCAAGGTGTTCCACTCGGCCCGCTGGGACCACGACTACGACCTGCGGGGCAAGCGCGTCGCCATGGTCGGCACCGGGGCCTCCGCCATCCAGATCGTGCCCGCCATCCAGCGCCAGGTCGGCCGGCTCACGCTCTTCCAGCGCACCCCGCCCTGGGTGATGCCGCGCATGGACCGCGCCATCAGCGCGGCCGAACGCCGGCTGCACCAGGCGCTGCCGTTCACCACCCGGCTCAGGCGCGGGGTGCTGTGGGGCATCCGGGAGCTGCAGGTGCAGGCGTTCACCAAGCACCCCGACGAACTCGGCCTGGTCGAGCAGCTCGCCAAGCGGAACATGGGCCGCGCCGTGAAGGACCCGGCGCTGCGCGCCAAGCTGACCCCCGACTACCGCATCGGCTGCAAGCGGATCCTGCTCTCCAGCGAGTACTACCCGGCGCTGGCCCGGCCCAACGTGGACGTGGTCGCCAGCGGGCTCAGCGAGGTCCGCGGCTCCACGCTGGTCGCGGCCGACGGCAGCGAGGTGGAGGTCGACGCGATCGTCTTCGGCACGGGCTTCCACGTCACGGACATGCCCATCGCCGAGCGTGTCGTCGGGGCGGAGGGCGTCACGCTCGCCGAGACCTGGAAGGGCGGCATGCGGGCGCTGCGCGGCGCCTCGGCCGCCGGGTTCCCGAACTGGATGACGATCATCGGACCCAACACCGGCCTCGGCAACTCCTCGATGATCCTCATGATCGAGTCCCAGCTCAACTACATGGCGGACTACCTGCGCCAGCTCGACGTGCTCGGAGGCCGCGCCGCCCTCGACGCGCGGCCCGCCGCCGTCGACGCCTGGAACCACAAGGTCCAGGAGCGCATGAAGCGGACCGTGTGGAACACCGGCGGCTGCACGAGCTGGTACCTCGACCCGAGCGGCCGCAACACCACCATCTGGCCCGGTACGACGGCGGAGTTCCGGCGCGCGACCCGGCGGGTCGACCTGGCGGAGTACGAGGTCGTCCGGCGGTCCGGCGCCTCCGTCGCCGACGCCGGCCCCGTGACCGGGCGGCAGAGCGAGGCGGCCGTATGAGCCGGACCACCGCGACGGCCTCAGGACCCTACGCCCCGCCGGTCCCGGCCCGCACCCTCACCGTCGTCTCCGCCGACGGCGCCCGGCTGCACGCCGAGGTGCACGGCCCCGAGGACGCCCCGCCCGTCGTCCTCGCCCATGGCTGGACCTGCTCGACCGCCTTCTGGGCGGCGCAGATCAGGGAGCTGGCGGCCGACCACCGGGTGATCGCCTACGACCAGCGTGGGCACGGCCGCAGCCCGGCGAGCCACGCCTGCACCACCGAGGCGCTGGCGGACGACCTGGAGGCGGTGCTCGCCCGGACCCTGGCGCCGGGGGAGAAGGCCGTCGTCGTCGGCCACTCCATGGGCGGGATGACGGTCATGGCCGCCTCCGCGCGCCCCCGTTTCCGCGAGCACGCCGCGGCCGCCCTGCTGTGCAGCACGGGCAGCTCCCGGCTGGTCGCCGAGGCGCGCGTGGTGCCGCTGCGCGCCGGACGGGCCCGCACCTGGCTCACCGGGCGCGTGCTCAGCTCGCGCGCCCCGCTCGGCCCGGTCACGCCCCTGGCGATGCGCGTCCTCAAGTACGGGACCATGGGCGCCGGTTCGGCGCCGCACATGGTGGAGGCCTGCGCGCGGATCGTGCACGCCTGCCCGCGCACCGTGCGCCATGCCTGGGCGGGCGTGCTCGCGGCGCTCGACCTCGACCACGGGGTACGGCAGTTGCGGGTGCCCACCGCGGTCGTGCACGGCGCCGCCGACCGGCTCACACCCGTCGCGCACGCCCACGCGCTGGTCGCGGCCCTGCCGCGGTGCCTCGGTCTCACCGAGCTGCCCGGCGTCGGCCACATGTCTCCCGTCGAGGCCCCGGAGCAGGTGACCGGGCGGATCCGGGAGCTCGTCACCACCTACGTCACGGGGAACGCCCCCGACTCCCACCCCAACGTCGTGCAGCAGATCAAGGAGGGCGCATGAGCAGGGTCAGCCTCGAGGGACAGGTCGCCGTCGTCACCGGAGCGGCGCGCGGCGTCGGCGAGTTGCTCGCCCGCAAGCTCTCCGCGCGCGGCGCCAGGGTCGCGCTGGTCGGGCTGGAGGAGGACGCGCTCAAGGAGGTCTCCGGGCGGCTGCACGGCGAGAGCGCCCACTGGTACGCGGACGTCACCGACCACGAGGCGATGAGCCGGGTGGCGCGGGAGGTGAAGGCGCGGTTCGGCAAGGTCGACATCGTCGTCGCCAACGCCGGGGTGGCGACCGGGGGGCCCTTCATCGACTCCGACCCGGAGGCGTGGCGGCGGGTGATCGAGGTGAACCTGATCGGATCGGCGGTGACGGCCCGCGCGTTCCTGCCGGTGCTGGTCGAGAGCCGGGGGTATCTGCTGCAGATCGCCTCGCTCGCCGCCATCACCCCGGCGCCGATGATGTCGGCCTACTGCGCCTCCAAGTCGGGCGTGGAGGCCTACGCGCACAGTCTGCGGGCCGAGGTCGGCTACCAGGGCGTCCGGGTCGGCGTCGGGTACCTGTCCTGGACCGACACCGACATGGTGCGCGGCGCCGACCAGGACGACGTCATGCGGGAACTCAGGCAGCGGCTGCCGTGGCCGTCGAACAAGACGTACCCGCTGGGCCCTGCGGTGGACCGGATCGTCGCCGGCATCGAGCGGCGCTCCGCGCACGTGTACGGGCAGTGGTGGCTGCGCGGCATGCAGGGTGTGCGCGGGTACCTGCCGGCGCTCATCGGCACCGTGGGCCAGCGGGAGATGCGGCGGTTCGCGCCGCGGCTCCAGGGGATGCGTTCCGGGCTCGTCGGCGCAGGTGGGGAGGCGGACGAGGCAGCCCGGGCTACGCTGCGTAACTGATCGACATGCGCAGCGTGTTGGGCCGTGTGAATCTGGTCGAGGCCCCACCCGGGGGCCAACCCCCACCCACTTCGGGAGTGAACCCACATGGGTATGAAGGACCAGTTCACCGAGAAGACCAGCGAGAAGGTCGGCCAGGCCCGCGAGAAGGTCGGCCAGGCCCGGGAGAAGGCCGGCCAGGCCACCCGGGAGAAGGCCGGCCAGCGCGGTCCGCAGCAGGGCCAGCGTGGTCAGCAGCAGGGCCAGCACGGGCCGCAGCAGGGTCAGCGAGGCCACCAGCAGCCTGAGCGGGGCCGCAACATGCGCGACATCGACGACTCGCAGCGGGAGATGGACGACCGCTTCGACGCCGACTACGACGCGTAGCGCTGCGCTCGGCTCCGGCCGGGTCGGCAGCTTGGGGTGCCCTCCGAGGTCTTGGGGGGCACCCCTCCCTCTGTTGTTCTGGGGGCGGGGTGTTGGGGCGGTGTGCTGGACCGTTGGCGTTGGCGTTGGCGTTGGCGTTGGCGTTGGGGGCGGGGGTGTCGGGGGTGGGTTGTCGGGTGCGGGTAGTCGGGTGCGGGTTGTCGGGTGCGGGTGGGTGGGGGCTGGTCGCGCAGTTCCCCGCGCCCCTTAAAAGATCGCGCAGTTCCCCGCGCCCCTTTGGGCCGCGCTTCGTTCCCCGCGCCCCTTTGGGCCGCGCTTCGTTCCCCGCGCTCCTTTGGGCCGCGGTTCGTTCCCCGCGTCACTTGAAAGATCGCGCACGCGTCCCTTGGGGGGCGCGGGAGTGCACGCTTCTAGGGCCTCGGTGGGAGGGGCGGGCGGGGGGCGCAGGGGACGTCGCTGTAGTCCGGGGGGGGGGCGGCGGGGTTGGTCACTAGGAGTTCCAGGGCCAGTTGGACCGCTTCGTCGAGTTGGGCGTGGCGGCCTTCGGCCCAGTCCAGGGGGGTGCGCAGGACCTCCAGGTCCGGGGTGACGCCGTGGTTCTCCACGGACCAGCCGTAGGCGTCGAACCAGGCCGCGTTCATCGGCACCGTGATGACCGTGCCGTCGCCGAGCCGGTGCCGGCCCGTCATGCCGACCACGCCGCCCCAGGTGCGCTGCCCGACGACCGGCCCCAGCTTCAGCAGCTTGAAGGCGGCGGTGATCATGTCGCCGTCGGAGGAGGTCGCCTCGTCGGCCAGGGCCACGATCGGGCCCCGGGGCGCGTTCGAGGGATACGACACCGGCTGGGCGTTGCGGGTCAGGTCCCAGCCGAGGATCGTCCGGCTGAGGGTTTCGACGACGAGTTCGCTGATGTGCCCGCCCGCGTTGCCGCGCACGTCCACGATGAGCGCCGGCCGGGAGACCTCCATGCGCAGGTCCCGGTTGAACTGGGCCCAGCCGGAGCCGCCCATGTCGGGGATGTGCAGGTACCCGCACCGGCCGCCGCTCAACTCCCGCACGACCTCCCGGCGTTTGGCCACCCAGTCCTGGTAGCGCAGCGGCCGCTCGTCGACGAGCGGCACGATGGCGATCCGCCGGGGCCGCCCCGGCTCGCCCGGCGGCGGGGCGAAGGTCAGCTCCGTCGTCGTGCCGCCCGACCCGGCGAGCAGCGGGTAGGGCCCGGTGAGCGGATCGACGGGACGGCCGTCGACGTGGGTCAGCAGGGCGCCCTCGCGGATGCCCGTGCCGGCCAGCGGCGAGCGTGCCTTGGAGTCGGAGGAGTCGCCGGGCAGGATGCGCTTGACCGCCCAGCCGCCGTGCCGTTCCACCAGGTTGGCGCCGAGCAGGCCCTGCCAGCGCTGGTAGTGGGACGGGCCCTCGTTGCGGCGGGCGGCGGTGACGTAGGCGTGCGAGGTGCCCAGTTCGCCGAGGACCTCGCGCAGCAGGTCGGCGAAGTCGTCGGGGGAGGCGACCTGTTCGACCAGGGGGCGGTACTGGTCGAGCACCGCGTGCCAGTCGATGCCGCACATCCCGGGGTCCCAGAAGTATGCGCGGATGAGCCGGCCGGCCTCGTCGTAGGCCTGGCGCCACTCGGCGGGCGGGTCGGCGTGGTGCACGATGCGGCGCAGGTCGATCCAGACGGTCGTGTCGCCGTCGCCGGTCTCGGTCGACGGCACCGCCCGCAGGTCGCCCTCGTCGACCACCACCAGCCGGGTCCCGTCCCCGCTCACCGCGAACCAGTCCATGTGGTCGACGAGTTCGGCCTTCTTCGCCTTGGCGATGTTGAAGTACTCGAGCGTCGGCCGGCCGCTGATGTCGGCCGGGTTGGCGAAGGTCTCGCCGAGCGCCCCGGAGATGGGCCAGCGCAGCCAGACCAGGCCCCCGCCGGCCACCGGGTACAGCGCGGAGTACTTGGAGGCGACCACCGGGAACGGCGTCACCCGGTTCTCCAGACCCTCCACCTCCACCGTGACCGCGCCGCCCTCCCCGCCGCCCTCGTCCTCGAGCGGGTCGAGTCCCCCGGCGGCCGGGCGGCCCTCGGGGTTCAGGGCGAACGGGGAGGGCGTCGCCGAGGAGAGCGGGACCAGATAGGGGCGGCAGCCCAGCGGGAAGGACAGGTCGCCGGTGTGGACGTCGTACACCGGGTCGAAGCCGCGCCAGGACAGGAAGGCGAGGTAGCGGCCGTCGCGGGTGAAGACGGGGTTCTCGTCCTCGAAGCGGCCGTTGGTGACGTCCACGATGTGCCGGTCCTTGATGCGGGCCAGCTTGATCTGCCGCAGGGTGCGGCCGATCCCCGGGTGGGACCAGGTGATCCAGGAGCCGTCCGGGGAGAAGGCGAGGTCGCGGACGGGCCCGTTGTCGGACCGGATCAGCTCGGTGACCAGGCCGTCCGGGACGGCGGCCGCCGCCCCGCCGCCGGGGTCCCCGGAGTCCGCCGGACCCTCGGCGGCGCCCTCGCCGGCTGCCTCCTCCTGCGCGTCCCCGACGTCGATCAGCAGCAGCCGTCCGTCGTGGGAGGCGACGGCGAGCCGTTCGCCCAGCGGGTCGGAGACCATCTCCAGGACCCGGCCCAGCTCGCCCCGGGCGAGCCGGCGCGCGGCGCGGTCGCCGGAGGCCCGGGGCAGCCGGGCGATCTCGACGGCGTCCTCGCCCTCGGCGTCCGTCACGTACGCCACCTGCCCGGTCGTGCCGAGCATCTCCGGCAGACGGACCCGGACCCCGGGAGTGTCGGTGATGGTGCGGGACGGGCCGTCCCGGTGCGTGAGCCAGTACAGGCTGCCCCTCACCACGATCGCGCTGGCCCGTCCGGTCTCGTCCACGGAGATGCCGTCGACGTTCAGGGCGGCGGGCACCTGGTGCCGGCGGCGCCCGGCGCGCGGCCCGTCCAGCCGGATGTCGAGCCTGCGCGGCACGGCGTCCGGGGCGAAGTCGTCCACGAGCCACAGGTCGCCCGCGCACTGGTAGACCACCCGGGCGCCGTCGGTCGAGGCGTGCCGGGCGTAGAAGGCGTCGTGGTCGGAGTGGCGGCGCAGGTCGGAGCCGTCGTAGGCGCAGGAGTAGAGGTTGCCGACGCCCTCGTGGTCGGAGAGGAAGGCGATCCGTCCGCCGACGAACATGGGCGAGTGCAGGTGCCCGCCGATGTCCGGCAGCAGCCGCCGGCCGTGCAGCCAGAGCCGGCCCATGGCGCCGCCCCGGTAGCGCTTCCAGGAGGCCGGCTCGTGCGGCGGGGTGCCGGTGAGCAGCAGGCTCCGGCGTTCGCCTTCGATGTCGGCGACCTGGATGTCGGAGACCGGGCCCCAGGGCAGTCTGCGGCCGGGCGCGCCGTCCGTGGTCAGCTTGTAGGCCCAGGTGAAATAGGAGAAGGGCTCGCCGTGGGAGGTGACGGCGAGGATGTCGCCGTCCGGTGTCCAGCCGCAGACCCGGGTGTCGGCGCTGCCCCAGTACGTGAGCTGCCGCGACGGTCCGCCGTCGACGCCGACGAGGTGGATCTCGGGCACGAGGCCGCGCCAGGAGGCGTAGGCGATGCGGCCGCCGTCGGGCGAGAAGCGGGGGTGGCCGCACTTGGCGCGGTCCACGGTGAGCCGCCAGGCCCGGCCGGGGGTGCCGAGGGGGGCCAGCCAGAGGTCGTCCTCGGCCACGAAGCACAGCTGCTCGCCGTTGAGGTGGGGAAGGCGCAGATAGCTCACCCTTCCCATGCTTTTCCGGGTACGGGGGCCCAGCAACCGGAGCCGACCGGAAGCGCCCCGGCTCCTTATGGGAATCCGACAGGCGTGACCCAGCACACGAACGAAACCGTTTCGTTTCGCTTGGGGCCGGGGTACATTCGTCGTGTACGAAACCGTGTCGTTCCAAGCGGGCAGCCGCACCGGGAAGGTGAGAGACATGACTGAGGCCGCAACCGCGCGTCGCAGTCGGATCACGCCCGAACGCGAGGCCGAGTTGTACGCGGCCGTGCTCGGCCTGCTCCGCGAAGTCGGCTACGACGCCCTCACCATGGACGCCGTCGCCGCTCGCACCCGGTCCAGCAAGGCCACCCTCTACCGCCAGTGGGGCGGCAAGGCCGAGCTGGTGGTGAAGGCCATCCGGCACGGCAAACCCGACCGGATCGGTGAGATCGACACGGGCACGCTCCGTGGCGACCTGCACGCACTGGTACGGCTCGAGGACGACTGCACCATCGAGCAGAACTCGGCGCTCATGCGGGGCGTCGCCATGGCGATGCACAACAACCCCGACCTGCGCGAGGCCTTCCGGGCCCAGCTCGTGGAGCCGGAGATCTCCGGCTTCCACCAGGTGATCCGGCGCGCGATCGACCGGGGCGAGGTCCGCCCCGACTGTCCCGCGCTCGACTTCCTGCTGCACATGATGGTCGGCGGCTTCGCGACCCGCGCGCTGCTCGACGACCAGCCGCCCACCCGGGCCTTCCTCACCTCGTACATCGACGCCGTGGTCCTCCCCGCCCTCGGCGTCACCCCAGCCTGATCAGCTTGATCATCCCCTGATCGCTCTCCCCGCAAGCCCACCATCTGACGTCACCGCTCACGTCGTCGGGCTGATCGCCCCTGCCCTGATGAACCCCACGACCTGACCGGGAGTACGCCCTCGTGGCCACGTTCCTCTACAAACTCGGCCGGCTCGCCTTCCGGCGACGGCACTTCGTCGCCCTCGTATGGGTCGCGCTGCTCACCCTCGCCGGGGTGGGCGCGGCCTCCGCGCCGCCCGCCGGCAGCACCTCGTTCTCCATCCCCGGCACGGAGGCCCAGAAGGCCTTCGACCTGCTGGAACAGCGCTACCCCGGGATGAGCGCCGACGGCGCCACCGCGCGGGTCGTCTTCAAGGCGCCGGACGGCGAGAAGATGACGGACAAGGCGAACAAGGCGGCCGTGAACCAGGCGGTGAAGGAGCTGAGCAGCGGCTCCGAGGTCGCCTCGGTCGCCGACCCCTACGCCGGGCACGCCGTCAGCAAGGACGGCACCGTCGCGTACGCCTCGGTGAAGTACAAGGTCTCCGGCATGGAGCTGGAGGACTCCGCCAAGGACGCCCTGAAGGACGCCGCGCAGAACGCGCGCGACACCGGCCTGACCGTCGAGATCGGCGGTGACGCGCTGACCGCGACCCCCGAGACCGGCTCCAGCGAGGTCATCGGCATCGCGATCGCCGCGGTCGTCCTCGTCATCACCTTCGGCTCGCTGCTCGCGGCCGGGTTCCCGCTGCTGACCGCGATCATCGGCGTCGGCATCGGCGTCTCCACCATCACCGCGCTGGCCAACGCCCTGGACCTGGGCTCGACCACCTCCATCCTGGCCTCGATGATCGGCCTCGCCGTCGGCATCGACTACGCCCTGTTCATCGTCTCCCGCTACCGCGCCGAACTCACCGAGGGCCGCGAGCGCGAGGACGCGGCCGGCCGGGCCGTCGGCACGGCGGGCTCGGCGGTGGTCTTCGCCGGCCTGACCGTCGTCATCGCGCTCGTCGGCCTCTCCGTGGTCAACATCCCGATGCTGACCAAGATGGGCGTCGCCGCCGCCGGCACGGTCGCCATCGCGGTGCTGATCGCGCTCACCCTGATCCCGGCGCTGCTCGGCTACGCGGGCCGCAGGATCAAGCCGGCCGGCGAGAAGAGCAGGCTGCTCGGCGGAGGCCGGACGCCGAAGAGGCCGGGCCGCCCCAACATGGGCACGCGCTGGGCGAGCTTCGTCGTGCGCCGCCCGGTCGCCGTGCTGCTGCTCGGTGTGATCGGCCTCGGCGCGGCGGCCGTCCCGGCCGCCTCCCTGGAGCTGGGCCTGCCCGACGACGGCTCCCAGCCGGTCTCCACCACCCAGCGCCGCGCCTACGACCTCCTCTCCGACGGCTTCGGCCCCGGCTTCAACGGCCCCCTGATGGTCGTGGTCGACGCCAAGGGCAGCGACCACCCCAAGGCGGCCTTCACCGAGGTCGGTGACGAGATCAAGGGCCTGAAGGACGTCGTCACGGTCACCCCGGCCACGCCCAACAAGGCGGGCGACACCGCGACGATCACCGTCGTCCCCGACTCCAAGCCGTCGTCGGTCACCACCGAGGACCTGGTGCACGCCATCCGCGACAAGGGCGCGGACATCACCTCCGCCACCGACGCCAAGGTGCTGGTCACCGGCTCCACGGCGATGAACATCGACGTCTCGCAGAAGCTGAACGACGCCCTGCTGCCCTACCTCGCCCTCGTGGTCGGCCTCGCGTTCCTGCTGCTGATCGTGGTGTTCCGCTCGATCCTGGTCCCGCTGAAGGCGGCCCTCGGCTTCCTGCTCAGCGTGACGGCCGCCCTCGGCGCCGTGGTCGCGGTCTTCCAGTGGGGCTGGCTGTCGGGCCTGACGAACGTGGAGGAGACCGGCCCGGTCATGTCGATGATGCCGATCTTCATGGTCGGCGTGGTCTTCGGACTCGCGATGGACTACGAGGTGTTCCTCGTCACCCGGATGCGCGAGGCCTACGTCCACGGGGAGAAGCCCCAGCAGGCCGTCGTCACCGGCTTCAAGCACGGGGCGCGCGTGGTCACGGCCGCCGCCGTCATCATGATCGCCGTCTTCTCCGGCTTCATCGGCTCCAGCGAGTCGATGGTGAAGATGATCGGCTTCGGCCTCGCCGTGGCCGTCCTCTTCGACGCGTTCGTCGTCCGCATGGCCGTCGTCCCGGCGGTGCTCGCGCTGCTCGGCAAGCGGGCCTGGTGGCTGCCGAAGTGGCTGGACCGGGCGCTGCCCAACGTGGACGTCGAGGGCGACGGACTGCGCACCGGCGCGGACCGCGACGCGGGCAAGGAGCTGGTAAGCGCCTGACGTACCGCTTCTCGTGAAGACCGGCCGGTGAGGGTTCCGTGGGGACGGGGCTGCCCTCACCGGCCTCTTCCGTTCACCGCGGAGGGCGGGCGCGCCGGCCGGTGACAACCCGTTCGCGCGCGCCGTGCGGGCGCCGCTAGCGTGCGGGTCATGACGACAGCAGCCACTGACGCCGAAGAATCCGGAGCCCACCCCCGTTTCGCCGAGGCCCTGCGCGCCCTCGGCCTCGACGAGGTGCTCGCCCGCGCCCGCCGCTTCCCCGAGGGCACCCGGACCGCCGCCGAGGCCGCCGCGGCGGTCGGCTGCGCGCTGAGCCAGATCTGCAAGTTACTGGTCTTCGCGGCCGACGGGACGCCCGTCCTGGTCCTGATGGACGGGGCCTCGCGGGTGGACGTGGATCGGGTGCGCGCGGAGCTGGGAGCCGCGAAGGTCACCCGGGCCGACGCCGGCCTGGTCCGCGAGACCACCGGGTACGCCATCGGCGGCGTGCCGCCCTTCGGGCACCGCACCCGCACCCGGGTCCTCGCGGACCGCTCGCTGCTCGCGCACGAGGTGGTGTGGGCGGCGGCCGGGACCCCGCACACGGTCTTCCCGATCGAGCCGCGGGCACTCGTCGCCCACGCCGGCGCCGACCTGGTGGACGTGCGCGAGCGGACCGGGTGACGCCGCCGGTCACCACCGGCGCCCAGCTCCCCGCCGGCCGTGGCGTCGGACTGATGCCGCGGGCCGGAGAGGGTGGATAAGGAACGGCCCGGAGTGGAGACCCGTACGAAGACGACCGGGGACCACGAGGATGGGAACCCGGGGACACGAACCGTACGACAGGGAGCCGTCCATGACCGACAAGCCGACCGTCGCCGTGCTGGGCACCGGCATCATGGGTGCCGCGATGGCCCGCAACATCGCCCGCGCCGGACTCGGCGTCCGGGCCTGGAACCGCACCAGGGAGAAGGCCGAGCCGCTGGCCTCGGACGGCATCCGGGTCACCGGCACGCCCGCCGAGGCGGTCGAGGGCGCGGACGTCGTGCTCACCATGCTCTACGACGGCGGCACCGTCCTGGACGTCATGCGCGAGGCGGCGCCGGGGCTGCGCTCCGGGGTCTGCTGGGCGCAGTGCACCACCGTCGGCACCGAACTCGTCGCCGACCTGGCCCGGTTCGCGGGTGAGCACGGGCTGGTGTTCTACGACGCCCCCGTGCTCGGCACCCGCGAGCCCGCCGAGGCCGGTCAGCTCACCGTGCTGGCCGCCGGACCGGAGGAGGGCCGCGACACGCTCGCGCCCGTCTTCGACGCGGTCGGCGTCCGCACCGTGTGGACCGGCGACGACGGGGCCGCGGGCAGCGCCAGCCGGCTGAAGCTGGTCGCCAACAGCTGGGTCCTCGCGGTCACCGCGGCGGCCGGCGAGGCGCTGGCCCTGGCCAAGGCGCTGGACGTGGACCCGCACGACTTCTTCGGCCTCATCGAGGGCGGACCGCTCGACATGGGGTACCTGCGGGCCAAGGCCGCCCTGGTGCTGGAGGACAAGCTGAAGCCCGCCTCCTTCGCCGTGGCCACCGCGGAGAAGGACGCCCGGCTCATCGTCCAGGCGGGCGAACAGAGCGGCGTACGGCTCGACGTCGCCGCGGCGGCCGCCGAGCGGTTCGCCCGGGCCGCCGCCCAGGGCCACGCCGACGAGGACATGGCCGCCGCCTACTTCGCCAGCTTCGACGACGAGCCGGCGCGCTGAGGACCGCACCCGCAGCCGAGACCGGCACAGACCGGCCGAGGCGAACACCGTGAACACCGGCAGAGACCGGCCGAAGACCGACCGAGACGAACACCGGCCGAGACCGACGAACACCGAGGAGAGCACCATGTCGAAACCCCCGCTGCCGCCCGAGGCCCAGGAACTGCTGCGCCGCCCCAACCCCTGTGTCATGGCCACCGTGCGCTCCGACGGGGCGCCCGTCACCACGGCCACCTGGTACCTGTGGCAGGACGACGGCCGGGTGCTGGTCAACCTGGACGAGGGCCGGGTCAGGCTGCGCCACCTGCGCCGCGATCCGCGCATCAGCCTCACCGTCCTCGCCGACGACGACTGGTACAACCACGTCACCCTGATCGGGCGGGTCGCGGACCTGCGGGACGACGAGGACCTGACCGACATCGACCGGCTGTCGGAGCACTACACCGGCAAGCCCTACCCGGAGCGGTCCAGGCCCCGGGTCAGCGCGTACATCGAGGTCGAGCGCTGGCACGGCTGGGGCGAGTTCAGGGACAGCGACCAGGCCTCCACGTGACGTTCCGCCCGTGCGGGAGCACCCTGGAACCAGCGGGAATCACTGGTTCCGGAGGTGGCCGACATGATGAGCACCACGGTGGGATGGCACGTCGAGCTGGAGTTCCAGGAAGACGACACGCGCACCCGGGCGGCCGCCCTGGTGCGCCTGCCCGACGGCAGCGAGGTACGGGCGCACGGGCACGCCAGCCGGCACAACGTCGACTCGAACCAGCCCCGGGTGGGCGAGGAGATCGCGGGGGCCCGTGCTCTCAACGAACTGGCGATGCAGTTGCTGACCAAGGCGCACGGCGAGATCGACGCGGAGTCCGGGCGGAGCTCGCACCCGATCCACGTGTGACGCGGACGGCTCCTCAGCCGAGCGCCGACAGCCCCGCACGCACCGCCCGGACCAGCGCCTGCGCCCTCGGATCCGCCGTCACGCTCTTGCGGAAGCCGTTGGTCACGTAGCCGAAGGCGACACCGGACTCCGGGTCGGCGAAGCCGAGGGAGCCGCCGCGGCCCGGGTGGCCGAAGGAGCCGGGCGACAGCATCGGGGCGGCGCTGCCGTGCAGCATGGGGCCGAGGCCGAACCGGGTGCCCACCACGAGCACCCGGTCCGGTCCCGCCGACCGCTCGGCGCGGGCCAGTTCCACCGTCGCCGGGGTGAACAGCCGGGTGCCGCCGTCCACCTCGCCGATGAGCGAGGCGTAGAAGCGGGCCAGGCCGTCGGCGGTGGCGATGCCGTTGGAGGCGGGCAGGGCGGCCGCGCGGTAGGCGGGCTCGTTCTCGTCCGGCAGCGGGGTGATCGCCGCGAAGGCGCGGCGGGTGAGGGAATCCGGGTCGGCGTAGGCCTCGGACACGGCCCGCTTGGGGCGGGTGCGCAGCGTGCCGGCCGCCTGGGGCGCCTCCACGGGACCGACCCGGCCGACGCGCGCCTGCTCCGCCTCGGGCAGTCCGAGCCACAGCTCGGCGCCGGCGGGCCGGGCGATCTCCTCGGCGATGTACGCGCCCACCGGGCGCCCGGTGATCCGCCGGATCAGCTCGCCGGTGAGCCAGCTGTAGGTCTGCGCGTGGTAGCCGTGGTCCGTGCCCGGCTCCCACACCGGCGCCTGGGCGGCGACGGCCGCCGCGCCGAGGTCGGGGTCGGCCGCCTCCTCAGGGGTCAGCGGACGGTCCAGCACCGGAACCCCGGCCCGGTGCGCGAGCAGGTGCCTGACGAGGGTGCGCTCCTTGCCGGCCGCCTTGTACTCCGGCCAGTACTCGCCGACCGGGGCGTCCAGGTCCAGCTCGCCGCGCTGGTGCAGCAGCAGGAGCGCGGCGGCGGCGACGCCCTTGGTCGCCGAGCGCACGACCTGCGCGGTGCCCGGCGCCCAGGGGGCGGTGCCGTCCACGTCCCGGGTGCCGCCCCGGAGGTCGACGACCTTCCGGCCGTCCCGGTACACGGCGACGGCCGCGCCCCGCTCCCCGAGCAGCTCGAAGTTGGCGGCGAACGCCCGCCTGACCGGCTCGAAGCCCTCGGCCACTGTGCCGTGCACGTCCACGTCCGCCGTCCCTTCCGATTCAGCTGCGGCAGTGGGTGCAACGGGGTCCGCGGGCCTGCGATTCCTCGGCGGTGCCGCCCCCTGCGGAATCGTTACACCGACGTTGCCGCGGGGCGGCGGGCGCCGGGGGGTCAGGCGCCCGCCGTCACGGACCTCGGGTCGAAGCCGAACGGCAGCTCGAGGCGGTGCGCCCGCATCAGCGTGTCGTCGGACAGCAGCTCGCCGGTGGGTCCGTCCGCCGCGATCACGCCGTCGCTGAGGATCAGCGAGCGCGGGCACAGCTCCAGCGCGTAGGGCAGGTCGTGCGTGACCATCAGGACGGTGACGTCCAGGGAGCGCAGGATGTCGGCGAGCTCCCGCCGGGAGGCCGGGTCCAGGTTGGACGACGGCTCGTCCAGGACCAGGATCTCCGGCTCCATCGCGAGCACTGTCGCGACCGCGACCCGGCGGCGCTGCCCGAACGACAGGTGGTGCGGCGGGCGGTCGGCGAAGTCCCCCATCCCGACCCGGTCCAGCGCGGTGCGCACCCGCTCCTCCAGCGCCGCGCCCCTGATCCCGGCGGCCGCCGGCCCGAACGCCACGTCCTCCCGCACCGTCGGCATGAACAACTGGTCGTCCGGGTCCTGGAAGACGATGCCGACCTTCTGCCGGATCTCGGCCATGTGCCGCTTGCCGACCGGCAGCCCGGCCACGGTCACCGTGCCGGTGCCGCCGCCCAGGATGCCGTTCAGGTGCAGCACGAGCGTGGTCTTGCCGGCGCCGTTGGGACCGAGCAGCGCGACGCGTTCGCCGCGCGCGATGGAGAAGTCCACGCCGAACAGGGCCTGGTGGCCGTCGGGGTAGGCGAAGGCGAGGCCGGATACCTCCAGCGAGGCAGGTGTAGTCACAGGACCCATCCCAGCAGACAGACGACGAGGGCGGCGCAGGGGAGGGCGAGGGCGTGACGCCACTCGGCCCGGGACGCGGTCACCTCGTCGATGACCGGCATCGAGCCGGCGTACCCCCGGCTGACCATGGCCAGGTGCACCCGCTCCCCGCGCTCGTAGGAGCGGATGAACAGCGCGCCCGCCGACTTGGCGAGCACCCCCCAGTGCCGCACACCCCGCGCCTCGAAGCCGCGCGACTCGCGGGCGATCCGCATCCGGCGCATCTCGTCGGTGATGACGTCGCCGTAGCGGATCATGAACGAGGCGATCTGCACGAGCAGCGGCGGCAGCTTCAGCCGCTGCAGCCCGAGCAGCAGTTCGCGCAGCTCGGTGGTGGCGGCCAGGAGCACCGAGGCGGCGACGCCGAGGGTGCCCTTGGCGAGCACGTTCCAGGCGCCCCACAGTCCGTTGACGCTCAGCGACAGGCCGAGGACGTGCACCCGCTCGCCCTCGGCCACGAACGGCATGAGCACCGCGAAGGCCACGAACGGCACCTCGATCAGCAGCCGCTTCAGCAGGAACCCGGCGGGCACGCGGGCCAGGCCCGCCACGAGGGCGAGCAGCACGGCGTAGGCCGCGAAGGCCCACATCGCCTCCCGCGGGGTCGACACCACGACGACCACGAACGCGAAGGCGGCCGCCAGCTTGGCGTGCGGCGGCAGGGCGTGGACGGGCGAGTGCCCGTGCCGGTAGAGCCGGTGCGCGTGTCCCGCTCCCACGTCAGGCGCCCGTGTTCGCGGTCGAGGCGGGGGAGACGTCCGAGCCGCGGCGCCTGCGCACCGCCCAGAACACCGTGCTGCCGGCGACGACGGTGACGCCGACGCCGATCACGCCCGCGAGGCCGCCGGACAGCCGTGCGTCGGAGACGTCCTTGACGCCGTAGTCGGCGAGCGGGGAGTCGGACGAGGCGTGCTTCTCGGCCTTCTTGTCGATGCCCTGGTCGTGCGCGACCTTCTCCAGGCCGTCGGGGTTGGCGGAGGCGTAGAAGCTCACGAACCCGGCGAGGACCAGCGAGGTGACCAGGCCGGTCAGCCACAGGGTGCGCCGGGAGGCGCGCGCCGCCACGGGGACGGCGGGAGCGGGCGCGTCCACCAGTTCGCCGTTCACCCGCAGTCGCAGGCGCTGCCGCAGGCCGCGCGCACCGTGCACCAGGTCCGGGCGCACGGCGATCACGGCGCCCACGGTGAGCGCGGTGATCACCGCCTCGCCGAGGCCGATCAGCAGGTGGACGCCGATCATCGCGGTCGCCACCTTGCCGATGGAGACGTCGGTGGTGCCGCCGACCGCGTACATGAACGTGAAGGCGACGGCGGCGGCCGGCACCGAGACCAGCGCTGCGACGAAGGAGGCGACGGTGACCGAGCGGCGCTTGCGGGGCAGCACGGCGAGCAGCCCGCGGAAGACGGCGTAGGCCACGACGGTCGTGACGATCGCCATGTCGGTGATGTTCACGCCGAGCGCGGTGAGCCCGCCGTCCGCGAACAGCACACCCTGCATGAGCAGCACCACCGACACGCACAGCACCCCCGTGAAGGGACCGACGAGTATCGCGGCGAGCGCACCGCCCAGCAGATGACCGCTTGTTCCGGCCGCGACGGGGAAGTTGAGCATCTGTACGGCGAAGATGAACGCGGCCACCAGACCGGCCAGCGGGGCCGTGCGCTCGTCGAGTTCGCGGCGGGCGGCCCGCAGGCTCACCGCGATGGCGCCGGCGGCGACCACTCCGGTGACGGCGGAGACAGGGGCGTTGATGAATCCGTCAGGTACGTGCACCGTACGATTTTAGGGCCTTGTTGCGAAGGGTTTGCAAGAGAGACGTCGTTTCCGTCTCCCGGAGGTGCAAATCGGAAAATATGGGACATTAGGTAAGGAGCGGATGAGGCATTTCCGCTCGGGTCACTGAGCGTGAGAGGACGGTCCGATGCCTGTAGTCGAACAGTACGCACGCGCCCATATCGTCACGGACGAGGAGGATCCGGGGGCTGTGCCCGTCCTGCTGCGCTACGACCCCGAGGACGACCCGCGGTCGGTGCACATCGACCTGCCCGGCACGCACGAGTGGACCTGCTCCCGGGACCTGATCGAACAGGGTCTGACCGCGCCCGCGGCCAGCGGCGACGTGCGGGTGTGGCCGTGCGGACGCGTCCAGGCGGTCGTCGAGTTCCACTCCGACCGCGGTGTCTCGGTGGTGCAGTTCGAGGCGAAGGCGCTGATCGACTTCCTGCTCCGGACCTACCGGGCCGAGCCGGTGGTGTACTGAGCCGGGCCGCCGGCGGCCCGGGCGCTCAGCCCCCCTGCTTCAGCAGGGCCGCGACGATCGGCCCGGCCGTGTCACCGCCGTGACCGCCGGCCTGGACCACGCCCGCGGCCGCCAGGTCGCCCCGGTACGCGGTGAACCAGCCGTTGGGCTTCTTCTGACCGTCGACCTCCGCCGAACCGGTCTTGGCGCCGTAGTCCGGGCCGAGCCCCGACATCGCCTCCGCGGCGGTGCCGTACGCGGCCGTGTACCGCATCAGCTCGCGCAGCTGCGAGAGCGTCCTGATCGACAGGACGCGGGACGCCGTGGCCAGTTTCCGGTGGTCGAACGCGGGGGAGACCAGGTAGGGCTGGTGGAAGGCGCCCGACTGCACGGTGGCGGCGACCGACGCCATGTTCAGCGGATTCATGCGCACCCCGCCCTGTCCGATCAGCGAGGCGGCCATCTGCGCGGCCGACTGCACCGGCACCGAGCCGTCGACGGTCGGCACGCCGACCGCCCAGTTGTTCATGGACAGGCCGAAGACCTGCTGGGCCTGCTTGGTCAGGTCGTCGTTCTGCAGCTTCTTCGCCTGGCTGATGAAGGCGGTGTTGCAGGAGCGGGCGAAGCTCGCCTTGAACGTGCCCCCCTTGATCTCGAAGTCGTCGTCGTTGTGGAACTTCCAGCCGCCGTAGGTGAACGTCTTCGGGCACGGGTGCTTCTTGTCCGCCGAGGCGAGGCCCTTGTCGACCAGCAGCGACGAGGTGATGACCTTCATCGTGGAACCGGGCGCCAGCGAGCCCTGGAAGGCGGAGTTGAAGCCGTGCCCGCTGTTGGCGACCGCGAGGATCTCCCCGGTCGAGGGCCGCACGACCACCACCGAGGCGTGGTCCCGCTTGTCGACCTGCTGCTCGGCCGTCGCCTGCAGGGCCGGGCTGAGCGTGGTGCGCACCGTCCCCGGCGTGCCCTGGCTCAGCTCCAGCAGCGTCTTGTCCGACAGCTTGGCCGCCTTGGACTCCTTGCCGCGTACCACGCGCAGCTCCACGCCCGCCTTGCCGCCCGCCGTCTTGCCGTACTTCTCGCGCAGGCCGTCCAGCACGGTGCCGAGGGAGGGGTACTTCGCCGCCGTCAGCTTCCCGCCGTCGCGGTCGAGCGCCTTCACCGGCGGGGTGCCGGACTCACCGGTGACCAGCCGGTCGCCGTCCTTCAGGTCCGGGTGGACGACCGAGGAGTGCCAGCCGACCAGCGCCCTGCCGTCGCTCTTGCGCCGCACGACCGTGAGCGAGCTGTCGTAGCCGAGCGGCTTGCCGGTGCTCTTGTACGACACCGTCGCCCTGACCGAGAACGGCACTCTGGCGCCGGCGGCCTTGCCGGCGGTGAGCGTGACGTCCTTCAGGTGGGCGTCCTCGGCGGCGCCGGTGAGCAGTGCCGCGGCGGCGGACGGGTCGTCGGTGGCGGCGGCCGCCTCGGTCACCCTGCCGTGCTGCCAGGCGGTGAGGAAGGCGGTGGACGCCGAGCGGACCTCGGCGGCGCTGAGCGGGCCGGTCTTCACGGCCGGGCGGGAGGGCCGGTCGTCGGCCGCGGCCCCGCCGCCGTACAGCGCGTAGGCGCCGATCCCGGCGCCGCCGACGACCACGGCGATCATCCCGCCGAGCACCACGGGTCTGTTCTTCCGCCGCTCGGCGACGCGCCTTCTCTTGCCCACAGCCTCAGTTCCTCCGCGCCTTGCCCAGCGTTTCCCGCGACCCGCACACCCCAACGACGGCGACCAGCCTAAAGTCCCCGGCCGCGAGGGTGACGTCAGCCCGCGGTCCGTAGCACGCTTGCGACAATCGGACCGGCCGCGTCGACGCCGTGCCCGCCGTCCTGGACCATCGCGGCGGCGGCCACGTCGTCGCGGTACCCGGCGAACCAACTGTCCGACTTCGCCTGCCCGTCGGACTCGGCCGACCCCGTCTTCGCGCCGATGTTCCCGCCGAGCCCGGACATCACGCCGGCCGCGGTGCCGCTGGTCGCGGTGCGGTTCATCATGGCGCGCAGCTGCTGGACGGTGCCCTGCGACAGCCCGCGCGCGCGGGCCGGCTCGCGGTGGTCCAGGGACAGCGGCACGATCACCGGCTGCCGGAAGGCGCCGGTCATCGCGGTGGCGGTGACGGAGGCCATGTTCAGCGGGCTCATCTGCACCTGGCCCTGGCCGATCAGGTTGGCCGCCGTGTCCGGCCCGCCCGAGGCGGGCACCCGGCCGTCGAAGGACGGCACCCCGATCTTCCAGTCGTCGCGCCCGAGCCCGAACCGGTCCTGCGCCTCCTCGGTGAGGGCGTCCACCCCGAGGTCGTCCGCGAACTTCACGAACGCCGTGTTGCAGGAGCGGGCGAAGCTCTCCGAGAGGGTGGCGTTCTCGTTCGGCGGCAGGTTCTTGAGGTTGTGGAACGTCTGGCTCTGCCACACGGCGGACGGCGGGCAGGGAGCCTTTCCGTTCGCGCTGGTCAGGCCGGTGTCGATCAGGGTCGCCGCGCTGATGATCTTCATGGTCGAGCCGGGTGGGCGCTCCCCGAGCAGGGCCGCGTCGAAGCCGTCCTCCCGGTGGTCGGCGACGGCCAGGATCTCGCCCGTGCTGGGCTGCACGGCCGCGACGGACGCGTCCGGGTACTTCCGCACCGCCGTCTCCGCCGCCGCCTGCGCGCTCGCGCTGAGCGTGGTGCGGAGCCTGCCCGGCCTGCCCTTGGCGAGGGTGAGCAGGGTGGTGTCGGCCGGGCTCTCCCCGTCGGTGCCCTGGTGGCGTATCACCAGCTCGACACCCGGCCGGCCGCCCGCCGTGCCGCCGTACCGCTTGCGCAGCTCGTCCAGGACCGGTCCGAGCGAGGGGTACTTCTCCTTCGTCAGCACCTGCCCGTCGCGGTCCACGGCCTCGATCTCGGGCGTCGCCGACTCACCGGTCGCGAGGGTGTCGCCCTTGCGCAGCTGCGGGTGCACGACGGAGGGCCGCCAGTCGACCAGGGCGCGGTGCGAGGTCTCCCCGCGCACGACGGTCAACGTGCTCCGGTAGCTGAGCGGCTGGGACCTGCCCTGGTACGACACCGTTGTCCTGACCGTGAACGGCACGGTCGCCCCGGTGGCCGCACCGGGCCTGATGCGCACGTCGGTGAGGTGCGCGTCGCTCCGGTACGCCGTCAGCAACTCCCGGGCTGACTCAGGGAAATCGGTGTACGACGCGGCCGTGGCGGCGTCCCCCTTCTCCCACGCGGCGAAGAACCTCCCCGTGGTGTCCTTCACTTCGTCCCGGCTGGGCGGCCCGGTCCGCACGGCGGCCGAGCCCGTCCCCCCGTCACCGCTCAGCGCGGACAGGATGTTGTAGGCGCCGTAACCGGCGCCGCCCAGCATGGCCGCGCACACGCCGCCTATGATCCCGGCCTTCACTCCGCTGCGCATCAGGCGCTCCCTCTCCCCGTCTCCCCGTGGGACCTGTCGCGCCCGGAGGTTGCTGAACGCGTTCAAAACCAGGTCGCAGCGGAACTGTAAGCGGTTGCCGGGCTGTTGGGACCGGCGTTGCCGATTGTTGTCCGAACAGAGACGTCACCCTCCGGTCGATCACCCGACATGTGCGGCAATGGTTCGCGCACACTCCATCGACTCGGCGTGCGTGGTGTCCACCGCCAGGTCGTAGGTCACCCCCTGATGCACGAGCTCCGCCTGGGCGGCGGCCATCCCCGCGACCCGGTCCCCCCGGGCGACCTCACGCCCCGCCGCGACGGCGGCCTCGCACCGGACCCCGACCCACAGCACCCCGAGCCCGTCCAGCGCCTTGCGCCACCGCGCCTGCGAGTCGGCCCCGCCGAGGAACACCTCGTCCACGACGACCCGGGCGCCCGCCCGCGCCATCGCGGCGACGCCCTCGATCCAGGCCGCCTCCAACTCCCGGAACTCCGCCCCGACGACCACCTCGCCGTCCGCCGCGAACTCGATCCCCCCGTCCCCGGCCCGCATGGAGGCCGGCAAGGCGTCCACGAACGTGTCCGTCCCGAACGCCAGCCACGCCCCGGGCAACACCGCCTGCAGACACCGCACGATCCCGGACTTCCCCGAGCTGGACCCGCCGTTGAGCACGATCACCTGAGTCGTCACGGGGCCACGGTAGGGGCGGCGGGGCCGGGTGGAAACGGAATATCGGGGGGCGGTGGGGCGTCCGGCCGGCGGTGCCGCCGCCTCTCACCGGACGCCTCGACCGGTACGGGAACGGCCGCGAGGGCACGGCGCAGGCCGTGCCCTCGTCGTACGCCGCCCCGGCTAGACCCAGGTATCGAGCCACATCCGCGATCTCCAGGAGTCGATCGGGATCGCCGTGCCCGTGTACAGCGGCCAGAAGTAGATGAAGTTCCAGGCGATCAGCAGCACCAGCACGCCCGCCGCCGAGGCGCCGATCAGGCGGCGGGTGTCCGTCGAGCCCGGGGGGCCGATGATGGCGCCGACGAGCATGGCCAGGGCCAGGCAGATGAAGGGGAGGAAGACGACCGCGTAGAAGAGGAAGATCGTCCGCTCCTGGTACATGAACCAGGGCAGGTACCCGGCCGCGATGCCGCAGGCGATCGCGCCGGCCCGCCAGTCGCGGCGGAACGCCCAGCGCCACAGCACGTACACGATGGCGGCGCAGCCCGCCCACCACAGGACGGGGGTGCCGATGGCCAGGACCTCGCGGGCGCACTTCTCGCCCGCGTCGGCCGGGCAGCCGTCGGCGCCGGGGGAGGGGGACTCGTAGAAGTACGAGACGGGGCGGCCCAGGACCAGCCAGCTCCACGGGTTGGACTGGTAGGTGTGCGGGGTCGACAGGCCGACGTGGAACTTGTAGACCTCGTGCTCGTAGTGCCACAGGCTGCGCAGCCAGTCCGGCAGGAAGGCGAAGTGGCCGCCCCTGCCGTCGGTCGCCGCCCAGTTGCGGAAGTAGCCGCCGGTGCCGTCGGCCGGGGAGAGGATCCAGCCGAGCCAGGAGAGCAGGTAGACGCCGATCGCCACCGGGACCGTCGCGAGGAACGTGATGCCCGTGTCGTGCTTCAGCGCCGCCAGGTAGGGGCGGTGGGCGCCGGCCACCTTGCGGGCGCCGACGTCCCACAGCACCGCGAGCACGCAGAACGCGGCCAGGATGTAGAGCCCGTTCCACTTGGTGCCGATGGCCAGGCCCAGCATCAGCCCGGCGGCCCAGCGCCAGGGCCGCCACCCCAGGCGGAGGGTGTCGGCCACGCCCGCGTCCGGCCGCGCCCGCCCGTCCGCGTCGACCGGAAGCGCGGCGGCCAGTCGCGCGCGTGCCCTGTCGCGGTCGATGACCAGGCAGCCGAACGCGGCCACCACGAAGAACATCAGCACGCCGTCCAGCAGCGAGGTGCGGCTCATCACGAAGTGCAGGCCGTCCACCGCCATCAGCGCGCCCGCCAGGCAGCCGAGGAACGTCGAGCGGAACATCCGGCGCCCGATCCGGCACAGCATCAGCACCGACAGCGTCCCCAGCAGCGCCGTCATGAACCGCCAGCCGAACGGGTCGAACCCGAACAAAAGCTCGCCCAGGCCGATGACGTACTTGCCGACCGGCGGGTGCACGACGTACGCCGCGTCCGCCGGGATCGCGAGGTGCCCGTGGGTCTGCAGCACCGCGTCGTTGGCGTGCTTGTCCCAGTTGACCTCGAACCCGCGGTGGACGAGCGCCCAGGCGTCCTTGGCGTAGTACGTCTCGTCGAATATCACCGCACGCGGGCTGCCCAGGTGCCAGAAGCGCATCAGGCCCGCCATCAGCGTCACCAGCAGCGGACCGCCCCAGCCCGACCAGCGGGTGACCCGCTCGGCGAGGACCGGCGGCACGCCCAGCACCTGCCACAGGCGCGGGCTCGGCTCGTTGTACGGCGGAACCAGCCGGTCGCGCACGTCGCCCGCGGGCGCGTCCCCAGCGGGCGCGTACCCGAATCGGCGCAGCCGCTGCTGCCACGTCGGCCGCTGGTCGTGCGGTGCCTGGCCCGGCCGGAGGTCCATGGAGGACGCGGTACTGGTCACCGCGCCATCGTAGGGAAACGTTCTGTGTGAGTCCCGTGCATGGCGGTACCGGTCGGGACACGGTCGCCTTCCCGCCCGCCCCGCGGTCCCTGCGAGGATGGGGGCGTGACTGGAACCCTTGTCCTCGCAGGTACCCCCATCGGCGACATCGCGGACGCGCCGCCCCGGCTGGCCGAGGAGCTGGCGGGCGCCGACGTCGTCGCGGCCGAGGACACGCGGCGGCTGCGCCGGCTGACCCAGGCGCTGGGCGTCACGCCCAAGGGCCGCGTGGTGTCGTACTTCGAGGGCAACGAGTCCGCCCGCACGCCCGAGCTGGTGCAGGAGCTGCTCGGCGGCGCGCGTGTGCTGCTGGTGACGGACGCGGGCATGCCGTCGGTCTCCGACCCCGGCTACCGGCTGGTCGCCGCGGCGGTGGCGGAGGACGTCAAGGTCACCGCCGTGCCGGGGCCGTCCGCCGTGCTCACCGCCCTCGCCCTGTCCGGGCTGCCCGTCGACCGGTTCTGCTTCGAGGGCTTCCTGCCGCGCAAGGCGGGCGAGCGGCTGTCCCGGCTGCGCGAGGTGGCGGGCGAGCGGCGCACGCTCGTCTACTTCGAGGCCCCGCACCGGCTCGACGACACCCTCGCCGCGATGGCCGAGGTGTTCGGCGCGGACCGGCGGGCCGCCGTCTGCCGCGAGCTGACCAAGACGTACGAGGAGGTGCGGCGCGGTCCGCTGGCCGAGCTGGCCGAGTGGGCCGCCGAGGGCGTGCGCGGGGAGATCACCGTCGTGGTGGAGGGCGCCGCCGAGACGGGCCCCGAGGAGCTGGACGCCGGCGAACTGGTCCGCCGGGTGCGCATCCGCGAGGAGGCGGGCGAACGGCGCAAGGAGGCGATCGCGGCGGTGGCGGCGGAGGCAGGCCTGCCCAAGCGGGTGGTCTTCGACGCGGTGGTCGCCGCGAAGAAGGACGGCACGGCCTAGCCCGACCGCGGCCGGGCGCCCGGCGGGGGCCGCGGGCGAGGGCGCCACGCCGCGCGGGGTGCGGTTCCGCGTGCGAGGCTGGCTCGCGCAGTGGAGGGGCGTCGGCCGGACGCACTGGGAGGCGATGTGGGCCCCGATGAACGAGCGGCGCCGCTCCGGGCGGAGCTGCGGCGCAGGACCTTCCTCGGAGCGTGCGCGGGCGCCGGGCTCGTGTCGGCGACGGCCGCGGCCTGCGACCCGTCCCCGTCCGCCCGCGGCCGTCCCCACGACGCCGCCTCGCCCGCCCAGGACGCCGAGCGGGACCGCCCCGGGACACCCGACTGGCGCATCCGCTCGCGGGGCCCGGCCACGGCCGTCGCCGGTTACACCGACCGGGTGAGCGTGACACCGGGCGAGGAGTGCGCCCTGCACGTCTCGACGACCGCCGCCTCCTTCCGCGTCTCGGCCTTCCGCGCCGGCTGGTACGGCGGGGCCGGAGCCCGGCTGGTGTGGTCCTCCGGGCGGATACCCGGCCGCGTCCAGCCGGAGCCGCGCCTGCTGTCCGGCACCCGCACCGTCCGCGCGGACTGGCCCCGCACCCTGAGCTTCGGCACGGAGGGCTGGCCGGAGGGCGCCTACCTGCTGCGGCTGGACGCGGAGGACGGCCACCAGCGCTACGTCCCGCTGGTCGTGAGGTCCACGCGGGGCGCGGGCCGCACGGTGCTGATGCACGCCCCCGCCACCTGGCAGGCGTACAACCGGTGGGGCGGCTACAGCCTCTACGCGGGCGTCACCGGGGCGTACGCCGACCGGTCCCTCGCCGTCAGCTTCGACCGGCCCTACGACTCCAGCGGCGCGGAGAAGTTCCTGGTGTACGAGTGGGCCGCGGTGGCGCTGGCCGAGCGGCTCGGCATCCCGCTCGCCTACACCACCGGGTCGGACGTGCACCGCGACCCGGGCGTGCTGCGCGGCGCGAGGGCCGTCGTCTGCCTCGGACACGACGAGTACTGGACCCCGGAGCAGCGCCGGCACGTCACCCAGGCCCGCGACGCGGGCGCCAACGTGGCCTTCCTCGGCGCCAACACCTGCTTCCGCCGTGTCCGGCTGGAGCAGGGCGCGGCCCGGCCGGACCGCACGGTGGTCTGCTACAAGTCCTCCTTCCGCGCCGACCCCTGCTACTCCGACCGGCCCGCCCTGGTCACGACGGACTTCCGCCAGTCCCCGGGGGCCGACCCGGAGTCGTCGATGACGGGCGTGCTGTACGAGGGGTATCCGACGGACGCGCCGTACGTGGTGCACGCGGCGGACCACTGGGTGTACGAGGGGACGGGCGTACGCCCCGGCGACGGCTTCGGCCACCTGGTCGGCGTGGAGTACGACCGGGTCACCCCGGGCGCACCCACACCGGAACCCCTGGAGATCACCGCCCACTCGCCGCTGGTGTGCAACGGCAGGCGCAGCCACAGCGACTCGGCGTACTACACGGCCGGCAGCGGCGCGGGGGTCTTCGCGACCGGCACCATGCGCTGGGTGGAGGCCCTGATGGCCGGCACCCCGGCCGGGGGCCGCGACCACGGCATGGACGCCCGCACGCGTGTCTTCGTCACCCGGACGACGGAGAACGTGCTGCGCGCCTTCGCCCGGGGCCCCGCCGCCCGCCACCGGCCCGCACCGCGCCCGAACGCCGGCGAGGTGTACCGGGGCACGGCGTGACCCAACGGCCTCGGCGACCACCGGGACCAGGGGCGCACTCGCGCTCTGAGCAGGCCTCTTCTCCGCTGAGCGTGCGCCCCAACGCGGGGCAAAGGGGCGGCACGCAAGGCAAAGCCCGAAGTGCCCGCCCGGGCCCGTTTCGGCAAGGAGAGTCCAAGACGCCTCCAACACTCGGCAGGCCGGATGCGTTCGCGCCGGGCAGGGCGTCCACTGGTCGCAGGGACGCACCCGTCCCGCACCCCGGGACCGCAGGGGAACCCGCACCGGGGTGCCTGTCCAGCGCACAACTGGAGCCGGCATGAGCGAGATCGCAGCACGGACAGGCCTTCGCGGCACCGCCACCGCCGTCGTTCACGAGTCGTACGCCTTCGCCTGCATGAGGTGCGGGTTCGGCTGGGAGCAGTCGTACGAGATAGAGCACCACCGGGACGGCGACGGCCAGGAGTACGTGATGTACGTGGCCGAGGGCCGGATCGTGCCGTCCCCGCTGAGCCGCCCCGCCTGCCACAACTGCGACGGCCGCGTCGTGCGGATCATGCGCGCCGGCCAGGTCTCCTCGGTGCGCGGCGTGGCCGAGGGCCGCCACCACCGGGTGCCCGCGGCGGGTCCCGTCGAGGCGCCCCAGGTGCCGGGGCAGCCCGCCCGGCCGCACCACTGGCACCTGTCCGACCTCCTCCACCCCTTCCAGCGCAGGGCGGCGGGCTGATCGGACGGGCCGGCCGCCCGGGCACGCCCCTTTCGTAGGATCGGGGCATGCCTTCGAACGCCGACAAGAACGCGGCACCGCCGCTCCCGCCGCCGCTGCGGGTGCCCGTGGCCGACTCCCACACCCACCTCGACATGCAGTCGGGCACGGTCGAGGAGGGCCTCGCCAAGGCCGCGTCGGTGGGTGTGACGACGGTCGTCCAGGTCGGCTGCGACATCAAGGGCTCCCGGTGGGCCGCGGAGACCGCCGCGGCCCACGACAGCGTCCACGCCACCGTCGCCCTTCACCCCAACGAGGCCCCGCGCATCGTCCTCGGCGACCCCGACGGCTGGTCGCGGCAGGGGGCCCGCGAGCCCGGCGGCGACGCGGCGCTGGACGAGGCGCTCGCCGAGATCGACCGGCTCGCCGCGCTGCCCCAGGTCAAGGGCGTCGGCGAGACGGGGCTCGACCACTTCCGCACCGGGCCGGAGGGCAAGGAGGCGCAGGAGCGGTCGTTCCGCGCCCACATCGAGATCGCCAAGCGGCACGGCAAGGCCCTCGTCATCCACGACCGCGACGCCCACGCCGACGTCCTGCGCGTGCTGCGCGAGGAGGGCGCCCCGGAGCGCACCGTCTTCCACTGCTACTCCGGCGACGCCGACATGGCCCGGATCTGCGCCCGCGAGGGCTACTTCATGTCCTTCGCCGGCAACGTCACCTTCAAGAACGCCCAGAACCTGCGTGACGCCCTCGCCGTCGCCCCGCTGGAACTGGTCCTCGTGGAGACCGACGCCCCCTTCCTGACCCCGGCGCCGTACCGGGGGCGGCCCAACGCCCCCTATCTGGTCCCCGTCACGGTGCGCGCGATGGCCGCCGTGCGCGGCACCGACGAGGACGCCCTCGCCACGGCCCTCAGTGCGAACACCGCCCGCGCGTTCGGTTATTGATCACCCGGACAACCGCGTGTACGTTCGGATGCGCAACGGTACGTAGTCGCGTCGCTTTGGAGAGTGACGAACGCTCCGCTAGGTTCTGGTGGCCCGAACCGGACCCCTCTGGCCCCCTGGAGCGTGTCGGCGTGAGCAAGCCCCAGCACGAGACGTACGGCCCCTACGGCCCTGACGCCTCCGTCCACACGGCGGAGACGCTGCCGGCCGGCGTCCGCGAGGACACCGGCCGGCCCGCCCACGGGGCGGAGGCGAACTTCGCCGCCGAGCCGGCGCCGCCGGTCCGGACGCCGACCCTGGCGATGACGCTGAGTGACGAACCCGGGGCGGCACCGGAGCCCGAGGCGCCCGCCGCGCGCGGCCGGCGGGCCGCCCGCCGGCGCAAGGGGCGGTTCGGCGAGCGCCCGGACTCCGCCGTGCGCCGGCTGCTGCCGCAGGCACTGGTCGTCGCGTTCCTCGCCGGCGGCACCACCGCCTTCGTCGCCGAGGACAAGGCGGTCGAGCTGAGCGTCGACGGCCGGCAGCGCACCCTGCACACCTACGCCGACGACGTCTCCGGGCTGCTCGACGACCAGGGCCTGCGGGTGGGCCGGCACGACATGATCGCGCCCGCCCCCGGCACGGCACTCGCCAGCGGCGACGCGGTCGCGGTGCGCTACGGGCGCCCGGTACGGCTGAAGCTGGACGGCCAGGAGCGCCAGGTGTGGACCACGTCCCCGACCGTGGACGGCGCGCTGCGCGAGATGGGGGTGCGCGCCGAGGGCGCGTACCTGTCGGCCTCGCGCTCCCGGAGCATCGGACGCGCCGGACTCGCGCTGGACGTGCGCACCGAGCGCGCCGTCACCGTCGTGGCGGACGGCCGCGCCCGCACCATCCGCACCAACGCGGCCACCGTCCGCGAAGCCGTCGAGGAGGCCGGTGTCACCCTGCGCGGCCAGGACACCACCTCGGTCCCGCCCGACAGCTTCCCGCGTGACGGCCAGACGGTGACCGTGCTGCGGGTGCACGGCTTCCGCGAGGTGCGCGAGGAGCGCATCCCGTTCCACGTGAAGCGGGTGAAGGACCACTCCCTGTTCCGCGGCACCGAGGTCGTCGAACGGCCCGGGAGGCCCGGACTGCGCCAGGTCACCTACTACCTGCGCACCGTCAACGGCGTCCGGGAGAAGCCGCGCAAGGAGGCCTCGGAGGTGCTGCGCAAGCCGCGCACCCAGGTGGTGAAGGTGGGCACCAAGGCCCGCCCGGCCACCGTCCGGGGCGCCGAGGGCCTGAACTGGCGGGCCCTCGCCGCCTGCGAGTCCGGCGGCCGGCCCAACGCGGTCGACCCCTCGGGCACGTACGGCGGGCTCTACCAGTTCGACACCAGCACCTGGCGCAGCCTCGGCGGCAGCGGGCGCCCGCAGGACGCCTCGGCGGAGGAGCAGACGATCCGCGCCAAGAAGCTGTACGTGCGCCGTGGCGCCAGCCCCTGGCCGCACTGCGGGCCGCGGCTGCACCACCGCTGAGCACGGGGAGCCGGGCGAGGGCGTTCCGGCGGCCCCGTACCCTTGTCCCGTGACCAGCCCCACCTCCGACTCCCTCCTCGGCCCGGCCGACATCCGCGAGCTCGCCGCCGCGCTCGGTGTCCGTCCCACCAAGCAGCGCGGCCAGAACTTCGTGATCGACGCCAACACGGTCCGCCGTATCGTCCGCACCGCCGGGGTCCGCCCCGACGACGTGGTCGTCGAGGTCGGTCCGGGGCTCGGCTCCCTCACCCTCGCGCTGCTGGAGGCCGCCGACCGGGTCACCGCCGTCGAGATCGACGACGTGCTGGCCGCGGCCCTTCCGGCGACCATCGCCGCCCGCATGCCGGAGCGCGCCGACCGGTTCGCCCTGGTCCACTCCGACGCCATGCACGTCGCCGAGCTGCCCGGCCCCGCCCCGACGGCCCTGGTCGCGAACCTGCCGTACAACGTGGCCGTCCCCGTGCTGCTGCACATGCTCGACACCTTCCCCGGCATCGAGCGGACGCTGGTGATGGTGCAGGCCGAGGTCGCCGACCGGCTGGCCGCCGCGCCCGGCTCCAAGGTGTACGGCGTGCCGTCCGTGAAGGCCAACTGGTACGCCGAGGTCAAGCGGGCCGGAGCCATCGGACGCAACGTCTTCTGGCCCGCGCCCAACGTCGACAGCGGACTGGTGTCGCTGGTCCGGCGCACCGAGCCGATCCGGACCACGGCGTCCAAGGCGGAGGTCTTCGCCGTCGTCGACGCGGCGTTCGCCCAGCGCCGCAAGACCCTGCGGGCCGCACTCGCCGGCTGGGCGGGCTCCGCGGCGGCCGCCGAGGCCGCCCTGGTCGCGGCCGGCGTCTCGCCGCGGGCCCGGGGCGAGTCGCTGACGGTGGAGGAGTTCGCGCGGATCGCCGAGGCCGCACCGGCGCGGAACACGGCCCCCGCGGCCCCGAACGAGGAGTCCGGCGAGTGAGCGTCACCGTGCGCGTCCCCGCGAAGGTCAACGTCCAGCTCGCGGTCGGCGCCGCCAGACCCGACGGGTTCCACGACCTCGCCAACGTCTTCCTCGCCGTGGGCCTGTACGACGAGGTCACCGTCGCCCCGGCCGACGAGCTGCGCGTCACCTGCGAGGGGCCGGACGCGGACCAGGTCCCGCTGGACCGCGGCAACCTCGCCGCGCGTGCGGCGATCGCGCTGGCCGCGCGCCGGGGCATCGAACCGGCCGTGCACATCCACATCGCCAAGGACATCCCGGTGGCGGGCGGCATGGCGGGCGGCAGCGCGGACGGCGCGGGCGCGCTGCTCGCCTGCGACACGCTGTGGGGCGTGGGCGCCTCGCGCGCCGAGCTGCTCGCCATCTGCGCCGAACTGGGCAGCGACGTGCCGTTCAGCCTGGTCGGCGGCGCCGCCCTCGGCACCGGGCGCGGCGAACGCCTCACGGCGCTGGAGACCGGCGGCACCTTCCACTGGGTGTTCGCGATGGCCGGGCGGGGGCTTTCGACGCCCGCGGTGTTCCGCGAGTTCGACCGGCTGGCGGAGGGACGGCGGATCCCGGAGCCGGTGGCCTCCCCGGAGCTGCTGGCGGCCCTGGCCAAGGGCGACACCGACGCGCTGGCCGCCTCGCTCTCCAACGACCTCCAGCCGGCCGCCCTCTCCCTCTTCCCCGAGCTGGCCGACACCCTCGAAGCGGGGCGCCGGGCCGGCGCGCTCGCCACGCTGATCTCCGGCTCGGGCCCGACGACCGCGTTCCTCACCCGCGACGCCGGCGCGGCGGAGAAGACCGCCGAGGCGCTGCGCGCTTCGGGGACCTGCCGGACGGTACGGACGGCGGCGGGGCCGGTGCCCGGGGCGACGGTGCTTCGAGGAAACCGGCGCCTCGCCCCCAGGCCCTAGGCTAGAAGGCTGACAGGCGGCGCAGCCGCGTGTCGACACAGTCCCGCGCACAGGAGTGAAATGGCCGTCAACCTGGTCAATGTCGAGAACGTCAGCAAGGTGTACGGCACCCGTGCCCTGCTCGACGGCGTCTCGCTCGGTGTGTCCGAGGGGGACCGGATCGGGGTCGTCGGGCGCAACGGCGACGGCAAGACCACCCTCATCCGGATGCTGGCCAAGGCGGAGGAGGCTGACTCCGGGCGCGTGACCCACTCCGGCGGGCTGCGGCTCGGGGTGCTCACCCAGTACGACTCCCTCGATCCGTCCGCCACCGTCCGCCACGAGGTCATCGGTGACATGGCCGACCACGAGTGGGCCGGCAACGCCAAGGTGCGCGACGTGCTCACCGGGCTGTTCGGCGGGCTGGACCTGCCGGGCTTCCCCAAGGGGCTGGACACCGTCATCGGACCGCTCTCCGGTGGTGAGCGGCGCCGCATCGCGCTCGCCAAGCTGCTCATCGAGCAACAGGACCTCATCGTCCTGGACGAGCCCACCAACCACCTCGACGTCGAGGGCATCGCCTGGCTCGCCGAGCACCTGCGCAACCGGCGCTCGGCGCTGGTCTGCGTCACCCACGACCGGTGGTTCCTGGACCAGGTCTGCACCCGCATGTGGGACGTGCAGCGCGGCGACGTCTACGAGTACGAGGGCGGCTACTCCGACTACGTCTTCGCCCGCGCGGAGCGGGAGCGGATCGCCGCCACCGAGGAGGCCAAGCGGCAGAACCTGATCCGCAAGGAGCTCGCCTGGCTGCGGCGCGGAGCGCCCGCCCGCACCTCCAAGCCGCGCTTCCGGGTGGAGGCGGCCAACGAGCTGATCGCGGACGTGCCGGCGCCCCGGGACAGCAGCGAGCTGATGAAGTTCGCCTCCTCGCGGCTGGGCAAGACCGTCTTCGACCTCGAGGACGTCACCGTGCAGGCGGGCCCCAAGGTGCTGCTCAAGCACGTCACCTGGCAGCTCGGCCCCGGCGACCGCATCGGCCTGGTCGGCGTCAACGGCGCCGGCAAGACCTCGCTGCTGCGGGCCATGGCCGAAGCGGCGCGCACCGGCGGGGAGGCGCAGCCCGTCGGCGGGCGCATCGCCGTCGGCCGCACGGTCAAGCTCGCCTACCTCTCCCAGGAGGTCGCCGAACTCGACCCCGACTGGCGGGTCCTGGAGGCCGTGCAGCGGGTCCGCGAGCGCGTCGACCTCGGCAAGGGGCGCGAGATGACCGCGGGCCAGCTCTGCGAGACCTTCGGCTTCGGCAAGGAGAAGCAGTGGACGCCGGTCGGCGACCTCTCCGGTGGTGAGCGGCGCCGGCTCCAGCTCCTGCGGCTCCTCATGGACGAGCCCAACGTCCTCTTCCTCGACGAGCCCACCAACGACCTCGACATCGAGACCCTCACCCAGCTCGAGGACGTCCTCGACGGCTGGCCCGGCTCGATGATCGTCATCTCCCACGACCGGTTCTTCGTCGAGCGCACCACGGACCGGGTGTTCGCGCTCCTCGGCGACGGCGCCCTGCGGATGCTGCCGCGCGGCATCGACGAGTACCTGGAACGGCGCCGGCGCATGGAGGAGGCGGTCGCCGCCCAGCCCGCCGCCGCGGCCAAGCCGGCCACGCAGGAGAGGAGCGCCGCCGACCAGCGCGCGGCCAAGAAGGAACTCCAGAAGATCGAGCGCCAGTTGGACAAGGTCTCCGAGAAGGAGACCAGGCTGCACGCGCAGATCGCCGAGCACGCCACCGACTTCGCCAAGGTCGCCGAACTGGACGCCCAGTTGCGCGACCTGGCCGGCGAGCGCGAGGAACTGGAGCTGCGCTGGCTGGAACTGGCGGAGGACGCGTAAAGCGCGGACAGGGCGCACCCAGGCGGCGCGCGCGGCGTGAAAGCGCCGTGCGCGCCGCCTTCGCGTGCCCCGCGTGAAGAGGGCGTGAAGGCGCGTAACGGCGGCATCACGGCCCGGTTCTCCCTTGGGAACAGGCGTGGATACGTACGTCAGTGCCGTCGGCGCCGGGTGATAGAAAGAGCCGTCTGAGAACCGTATGAATACGACCTGGGTCCGTGAGCGAACCTCGGGGCGTGGCTAAGAATCAGTGAACGAGGGGGAAGAGCGCTGATGACCCAGCCGCCCAACCAACCGCCGCAGGGCGGCTTCGGAGCACCGCAGGACCAGCCGCCGCAGGGCGGCGGATTCGGCGCCCCGCAGTCACCGCCCCCGCCGCCGCAGGCACCGGCCCAGCCCCCGCAGCCCCAGCCCGGCTACGGCTACCCCCAGCAGCCCGGGCCCTACGCCCAGCCGGGCCCCTACGGGCAGCCCGCGCCCGGCGCCCCCGGCCCCTACGGGCAGCCCCAGCAGCCCGGCCCCTACGCCCCGCAGCCCGGCTACGGCTACCCGCAGCAGCCGCCGCAGTACCCCGGCGCCCCCGGCGGCGCCCCCTACGGCGGGCCGCCGGCGAACAGGAAGAAGACGGCGCTGATCATCGGCGCGGCCGCGGCCGCGCTGCTCGTCGTCGGCGGCACCGTGTACGCCGTCACCGGCGACGGCGGCGACGACGGCAAGAAGCCGGTCGCCCAGCAGAGCGGCGACGGCAAGCAGCCCGCCACCGACGCCCCGGTCAACCCCGGCGACGGCAGCGGCGACGGCGGCGCGGACCCGGAGAACCTCAACGAGGGCCGCAAGCCCGGCGAGGCCAAGGTGCTCTGGTACAAGACGGCGCCCGACGCCCCCGGCTCCGGCGCGGACGCGCCCGGCATGTGGATCACCGACAGGACCGCGGTGAAGGCCGCGTACAAGCAGCTCTTCGCCTACGACGTCGGTGACGGCAGGCCCACCTGGGACCCGATCTCCTTCCCCCAGAAGATCTGCGCTGTCACCCCGCACAAGTCGGCCGACGACAAGATCGTCGTGGCCTACATGAGCGGTGTCAGCGACCGCGCCAAGTGCAACCAGCTCCAGCAGGTGGACCTGGCCACCGGCAAGAAGGGCTGGAGCGCCCAGGTCGCCGACGGCGAGCTGTTCGACAGCGCCATCAGCGTCGAACTGAGCGTCAGCGGCAAGACGCTGATGGTGGGCCGCTCGCAGTCGGGCACGGCGTACGACCTAGACAGCGGCAAGAAGCTGTACGACAAGAAGAAGTACGGCGACGCCTGCTTCCCGACCGCGTTCGCGGGCGGCACGGACCGGCTGGTCCAGGTGGCCTCCTGCAACGCCGGCGGCAGCGACGCGCACGAGGAGATCCAGGAACTCGACCCGGCCACCGGCAAGGCCAGATGGACGCAGCCGGTCAAGAAGGGCTGGCGGGTCGCGCGGACCTACTCCCTGGACCCGCTCGTGGTCTACCTGACCAACGAGAACAAGAAGGCCTGGAACATCTCCACCTTCACCAAGGACGGCAAGTTCCGCTCCGAGGTCAAGGTGAACGAGAAGTTCGCCCCGCAGTGCGGCTGGGCGATCCTCGAACGCGACCTCCAGGGCTGCCAGGGCGTGGCCGTCGACGCCGACACGCTCTACCTGCCCACCAGCGCGACCAGCGGCGCCAACGAGATCGTCGCCATCGGCCTGGCCGACGGCAAGGAGAAGTGGCGGGTGAAGTCGCCGGCGGACGAGTCGATGTCCCCGCTGACGACGGAGAACGGCAAGCTCATCGCCTACGTGGACCCGTCGTACGACACGGGCGGCCAGATCGTGTCCGTGCCGACCGGCGGCGGTTCGCACACCACGACCAAGCTGCTGCAGAACCCGTCGGGCACGGCCCGGATCGAGAACGGCTTCTACGACGGCGCGGTGAGCTGGACCGGCGGGCGCTTCTACATCTCCACCACCCGGCTGTCCGGCAACGACGACTCGAAGGAGAAGCTGATGATGGCCTTCGGCAAGTGAGTCCAGGCCCTTCTCCCACCGTCCCCACGCCGCCAGGCCCCGACAGCTTCACCGAGGTACACCCGTCATGAGCCAGCCGCCCCCGCCGCCCAACCAGCCCCCGCAGCAGGGGGGTTTCGGTCCGCCCCAGGAACAGCCGCCCGCCGCCCCCCAGACCCCGGCCGCCCCGCAGGGCCCCGCCGCCCCGCCCGCGCCCCAGGCGCCGCCCAGCCTGCAGAAGGGTCCGCAGCCCGGCTACGGCTACCCGCAGCAGCCCCCGGCGCCGCAGCCGCCCCAGCCGGGCTACGGCTACCCGCAGGCCCCGCAGCCGGGTTACGGCTTCCCGCAGCCGCCCCAGCCGCAGGCCCCGCAGCCGCCCGGCTACGGCTACCCCGGCGCGCAGCCGAACCCGTACGGGCAGCCGACCCAGCCCGTGGGCCCGTACGCGCAGCAGCCGGGTTACGGCTACCCCGGCGGGCCCACGGTGGCGACGCAGGCGCAGCCCGGGCAGCCCGGCGGGGGCCGGAACAACGCCGCGCTCGTCATCATCGTCGCGGCGGTCGCCGCCATCGCGCTGATAGTCGGCGGCGGCGTCTGGTACGCCAAGTCCTCCGGCGGTGACGGCAAGAAGGACGACACCGCCAGCTCCAGCGGCGGCGAGGACGGCACCGGCGGCAAGGACGGCGCCACCGGCGGCACGCCGTCCGGCGGCACGGAGAAGGTGCCCTCGGACCCCGCGTCCAAGGTGCTCTTCCAGGTCGGGATGCCCCAGACGAAGGACACCGTCGTCACCTCGGGCTCCTGGCTGACCAATTCGGTGTACGCCAAGAGCGGCGTCGCCGAGATCGTCGGCTACAACCCCGCCGCGGGCACCAAGATGTGGACCATCAAGCTGCCCGGCCCGGTGTGCACGGCCAGCAAGCACGTCACCGAGGACAACAAGACGGCGGTCGTCTTCCAGCCGAAGATGCCCGAGAAGGGCTCCAGCGAGGGCTGCAGCCAGGTCGCCGCCATCGACCTCGACAAGGGCGCCAGGCTCTGGACCAAGACGGTCAAGAACGGTGACTACACCGCCAACCTGCAGAACGTGACGGTCTCCCAGCACACCGTCGCGGTCGGCAGCAGCAACGGCGGCGCGGCGTTCGACATCGGCACCGGCAAGGCGCTGTGGCAGCCCAAGCCGGAGGACTCCTGCTCGGACGCCGGCTACGGCGGCGGCCCGAAGCTGGTCGCGGTGCGCAAGTGCGGCAGCTACGGCGAGCGCCAGCTCCACATCCAGACCATCGACGCGGTCTCCGGAAAGGTGATATCCGACTACAAGATGGCCGCGGGCATCGAGTACGCCGGCATCGTCTCCACCGACCCGCTGGTGGTGGCCGCCGACGTCGGCGACAGCGCCGACGACGGCAGCGGCATCTCGGACTACTTCTCCATCGACAACAAGACCGGCAAGCTGCTCACCCGGATCTCCGCGCCGTCCGACACCTACGCCGGCCGCTGCGACAGCATCACCCGCGTCGAGGACTGCCGCGAGGTCGTCGCCGGCAACGGCAGGCTGTACGTACCGACGGAGGAGCACGACGGCAGCGGCGACTACAGCAAGACCAACGAGATCGTCGTCTTCGACCTCGCCACAGGCAAGCAGACCGGCCAGCGCGCCGAGGCCGGCGACGGCTACACGCTCTCCCCGCTGCGCATGGACGGCGGCAACCTGATCGCCTACAAGCACCCGCCGTACGACCAGGGCGGGCAGGTCGTCACCATCGGCGGCCCCTCCTTCAAGGCGACCACGCTGCTTAAGAACCCGTCCACCGAGAGCGTGCGGCGGGCCGAGACCACGATGCTGCCGGAGTACGCGGAGATCCTGTACGGGCAGGGCCGGCTCTACATGTCGGCCGTGTACGCGCACAAGTCCACGTACGGCAAGGAGTACCTGCTGCTCGCGTTCGGCTCGGGCGGCTGACCGTCCGCCCCGGCGCGCTCACGGGCGCCGGGGCCGATACAGGGGATGACCAGGCAGTGCCCCGGATTTCACCATCCGGGGCACTTCTGCCGCATAGGGGCAGCGCGACGTCGAACAAGCGTGTAGCTTCCGGGGGCATGAAGGGCGGGGTGCCGGGGGGCTCTCTGTCGTGGTGGACCGGTGGGCGTCCATAGTGGGGCATCCATGGGGGAGGGCTGGGGGGTTGCTCTATGGGAGCGCGGCTCATGGTCGTCGACGACCACCGGCTGCTCGCGGAGGCGCTGGCGTCGGCGCTGAAGCTGCGCGGGCACCGGGTGCTCGCCGCGGCGGCGCCGGCGGCGGGCGCGGCCGACCTGGTGATCTCGCGGGCGCCCGAGGTGTGCCTGCTGGGCACGGCGGCGCCGGCCGAGCCGGGGGCCTTCGACCCGGTGGTGAAGATCAAGCGGGAGCGGCCGCAGGTGGCGGTGCTGGTGCTGGGCCCGGTGCCGTCGCCGCGGGGCATCGCGGCCGCGTTCGCGGCGGGGGCCTCCGGCTACGTACGGCACGACGAGCGCATCGAGGGTGTCGAGCGGGCCATCATGAAGGCGCGGGCGGGCGAGGCGGCGGTGGCGCCGCAGCTCCTCCAGGGAGCCTTCGCCGAGCTGCTCAACCCGGCGGCCCAGCCGGACGACGAGGGACAGCGGCTGCTGGAGATGCTGACGCCCCGGGAGGTGGAGGTGCTGGTCCGGGTCGCCGACGGGGAGGACACCCGGGTGATCGCGGCAGGCATGGGCATCGCGCCGAGCACCGCGCGCACGCACGTCCAGCGGGTCCTGATGAAGCTGGGCGTGGGCTCCAGGCTCGAGGCGGCGGCCCTGGCGGCCCGCACCGGCCTGCTGGACCGGGCGGGCCCGTACCTGGAGACCGGTCCCGCCTAGGGCCTGTCCGACGATTCCCGCCGGGCCCGCGACGCCTGGCGCCGCACCTCGCCGCGTCGTCGGGTGCGCCCAGGTGCATCCAGTACGAGGGCGACCCTCCGCCTTGCGGTGCACGGCACCGGACGCCGCGGACCGATCCGGCGCGAACGGTCGGACAGGCCCAGTACCGTGCCGGCGTCGCGAGCCGGTGACGCTTTCCGGCCGCGGCACCGGGTGCTGCCGGGGAGCGGCGCGGCCGCGTGGGAGCGGTCGGCCCCCGCGCGGCCGCGGACGGATGAGACGCGCGACTACGCCTGCTCCTTCTCCTCCGGCAGCCCCTCCGGGGGAAGCGGCGGCGGAGTCGGCCGCAGCTTCAGCCAGGCCAGGAAGAAGACGCCCAGCAGCAGCATCCCGATCCCGGTCCAGAGGTTGATGTTGACGCCCTGCGCCTTGTCGATGGCGGACTGCGAGTCGGTGATGCCGACGATCGTGACGATGACGCCGTACAGGACGAACAGGCCGCCGATGATGCGGCGCAGGTCGAAGATGCGGGCGGCGGTCGCCGACTTGGACTCGAGGTCGGCGACGTCCCGCGAGAGGTCGCCCTCGGTGTAGTGGTGGTGCCGGCCGGGGTGGTCGGGCTGTCCAGGCTGTTCGGTCATGATTTCCTCGGTCCTCCCGCGTCAGAACGAGAACGGGATGTAGCAGGCGGCGGCGAGCACGACCGCGCCCCAGCCCAGCAGGGCCGGCTTGCGGTACCAGGCGTCGTCGCCCGGGGCGGGCGGCTCGGCCATGCCGGGGGAGCGGGTGCCGTAGACCAGCCCCTGCAGCTCCTCCGCCGGCTTGGGCTTGGTGAACAGGGACACGGCGAACATCACGATCGCGCCGGCGACGAAGCCGGCGATCGCGGAGACGAAGTTGGCGCCCTGGTCGGAGGGGATCGAGATGATGCCCTTCTTGTAGAACACGAAGTAGTTGACCATCGCGGTCACGGTGCCGGCGAGCAGACCCCAGAAGCCGGCCTTGGCGGACGCGCGCTTCCAGAACATGCCGACGATGAAGACGACGAACATCGGCACGTTGAAGAAGGAGAACAGCGTCTGCAGGTACGACATGATGTTCGAGAACGAGGACGCCAGGAACGCCGTGCCGATGGAGGCGCAGACACCGATGACGGTGATCAGGCGGCCGAAGCGGACGTAGTACCCGTCCTCACGGCCCGGCACCACGTACTTCTCCCAGATGTCGGTGGTGAACACCGTGTTGAACGACGACACGTTCGCCGCCATGCCCGCCATGAAGGCCGCCAGCAGGCCGGTGACCGCGATGCCGAGCACGCCGTTGGGCAGCAGCTCCTGCATCAGGTAGGGGATGGCGTCGTTGTACTGGTAACCGGAGCCCGCGGTGCCGAAGTTCGGGACGATCGCGGCGGCGACCAGGCCGGGGATCATCACCAGGAAGACGATGAAGATCTTCGGATAGGCGGCGATCAGCGGCGTCCGCCGGGCCGCCGAGAGGTTCTTGGCGGACAGGGCGCGCTGCACCTCGGCGAAGTTGGTGGTCCAGTAGCCGAAGGAGAGCACGAAGCCGAGGCCGAGCACGATGGTGAGCCAGTTGGCGCCCAGCGGGTTGGTGCTGCCGATGCCGGTGCCGCCCCAGGCGGTGGTGAAGTTCTGCCCGTGGGTGGCGGTCAGCTTTTCGGTCAGGCCGTTCCAGCCGCCGACCTTCTTCAGGCCGAGGATGGTGATCGGGATGAGGGCGGCGAGGATCACGAAGAACTGCAGCACCTCGTTGTAGATCGCCGAGGAGAGACCGCCGAGCGTGATGTACGCGAGCACGAAGGCGCCGGCGACCACGATGGCGACCCACTGCGGCCAGCCGAGCAGGGCCTCCACCACGATCGCGAGCGCGTAGAGGTTGACGCCCGCGATCAGGATGGCGGCGAAGGCGAACAGGATCGAACTGAGCAGGTGGGCGGCCCGGTCGAAGCGCAGCAGCAGGAACTCGGGGACCGAGCGGACCTTGCTGCCGTAGTAGAAGGGCATCATCACCAGGCCGAGGAAGACCATGGCGGGGATGGCGCCGATCCAGTACCAGTGCACGGTGTACGCGCCGTACTGGGCGCTGTTGGCGGCCATGCCCAGGATCTCGGTGGCCGCCAGGTTCGCCGAGATGAAGGCGAGGCCGGTGATCCAGGCGGGCAGCGAGCGTCCGGAAAGGAAGAAGTCGAGGCTGGTCTTGACGGACCGGCGGGCCGCGAAGCCGATACCGAGGACGACGAGGAAGTAGATCGCCAGGATCGTGTAGTCCAGCCAGTTGGTGGGGAGCCGTAGCTCCGCCGCCAGATAGGTGGGGGCGTATGTGGGGGTATGCATGAGCACTCGCTTCGTCGCGCGAACTGATCCAGAGCGGAACCTACGCCTCTGTGTTCAGCAATTGAACACTTCTGGTGGTGTTCTTTGTTTGATTGTGATCGTACGCGGTGCTGTGAGGTTGTGATCTGTTATGTTTGATTGTGTTGAGTGATTGAGTGCGGGCGCGCCTCATCGAGGCGCGGAACAAGGAGTCCGGCGTGAAGAAGACCTCGACCCGGCTGGCCGACGGTCGTGAGCTGATCTACTACGACCTCCGGGACGACACCGTGCGGGACGCCGTCGACCGCCGCCCCCTGGACGCCACGGTCACCACCTCCGAGATCCGCCGCGACCCGCTGCTCGGCGACTCGGTCGCCGTCGCCTCCCACCGCCAGGGCCGCACCTACCACCCGCCGGCCGACCAGTGCCCGCTGTGCCCGACGCGGGGCGAGCGGCTCAGCGAGATCCCGGACTCCTCGTACGACGTGGTCGTCTTCGAGAACCGCTTCCCCTCGCTCGCCGGCGACTCCGGCCGCTGCGAGGTGGTCTGCTTCACCTCCGACCACGACGCCTCCTTCGCCGGCCTCGGCGAGGAACAGGCGCGGCTGGTCCTGGACGCGTGGACGGACCGCACCTCCGAGCTTTCGCATCTGCCCTCCGTCGAGCAGGTGTTCTGCTTCGAGAACCGGGGTGCCGAGATCGGCGTGACCCTCCAGCACCCGCACGGACAGATCTACGCCTACCCCTTCACCACCCCCCGCACCGCGCTGATGCTCCGCTCGCTCGCCGCCCACAAGGAGGCCACCGGCGGGCGGAACCTGTTCGACGACGTCCTGGCGCGGGAACTCGCCGGGGAGCGCGTGGTACTCCAGGGTGAACACTGGGCGGCCTTCGTGCCCTACGCGGCGCACTGGCCCTACGAGGTCCACCTGTACCCCAAGCGGCGCGTGCCCGACCTGCTGGCCCTGGACGAGGCGGCGCGCACAGAGTTCCCCCAGGTCTATCTGGAACTCTTGAGGCGCTTCGACCGTATCTTCGGCGAGGGTGAACCTCCGACGCCGTACATCGCGGCCTGGCACCAGGCCCCGTTCGGCGCGCTGGAGGAGTTCGACGGTGTGACGCGGGACGACTTCGCGCTCCACCTCGAGCTTTTCACCATCCGCCGCACTTCCGGCAAGCTGAAGTTCCTCGCGGGTTCCGAGTCCGGCATGAACGTGTTCATCAACGACGTGCCGCCGGAAGCCGCGGCCGAGCGACTGCGAGAGGTAGCGAGTTCATGAAGTACCTGGTGACGGGCGGGGCGGGGTACGTCGGCAGCGTCGTGGCCCAGCACCTGCTGGAGGCCGGACACGAGGTCACGGTCCTCGACAACCTCTCCACCGGCTTCCGCGTGGGCGTGCCCGCCGGCGCCGCTTTCGTCGAGGGCGACATCCGGGACGCCGCGAAGTGGCTCGACCCCTCCTACGACGGCGTGCTGCACTTCGCCGCCTCCTCCCAGGTCGGCGAGTCCGTGGTGAAGCCGGAGAAGTACTGGGAGAACAACGTCGCCGGCAGCCTCGCGCTGCTCGGCGCGATGCGCGGGGCGGGCGTCCGCAAGCTGGTCTTCTCCTCCACGGCGGCCACCTACGGCGAACCGGAGCAGGTCCCGATCGTGGAGACCGCCCCGACCAGGCCGACCAATCCCTACGGAGCCACCAAGCTGGCCGTCGACCACATGATCACCAGCGAGGCGAACGCCCACGGCCTTGCCGCGGTGTCGCTGCGCTACTTCAACGTGGCCGGCGCCTACGGCACGTTCGGCGAGCGCCACGACCCCGAGTCGCACCTGATCCCGCTGGTGCTCCAGGTCGCCCAGGGCCGCCGCGACGCGATCTCCGTCTACGGCGACGACTACCCCACCCCGGACGGCACCTGCGTCCGCGACTACATCCACGTCGCCGACCTCGCCGACGCACACCTGCTGGCCCTGAAGGCCGCCCGGCCGGGCGAGCACCTGATCTGCAACCTCGGCAACGGCAGCGGCTTCTCCGTCCGCGAGGTCGTCGAGACCGTCCGCAAGGTCACCGGGCACCCGATCCCCGAGGTCGTCGCGCCGCGCCGCGGCGGCGACCCGGCGGTCCTGGTGGCCTCGGCGGACACGGCCCGCGAGAAGCTGGGCTGGAACCCGTCCCGCGCGGACCTCGCGGGCATCGTCGCGGACGCCTGGGAGTTCGCACAGCACATCTCGAAGGAGCGGTAGTGGGGGCTGAGCAGGTCACCGGGCGTTTCACCGAGCTGTACGGCGCCGCCCCGGAAGGGGTGTGGGCGGCGCCCGGCCGGGTCAACCTCATCGGTGAGCACACGGACTACAACGACGGCTTCGTGATGCCGTTCGCCCTGCCGCACCGGACCACGGCCGCGGTCTCCAGCCGCACCGACGGCGTGCTGCGGCTGCACTCGGCGGACATCGGCGGCGAGGCCGTCGAACTCGCGCTGGACGCGCTCGCACCGCAGAGCGACAAGGACTGGACGGCGTACCCGGCGGGCGTCGTCTGGGCGCTGCGCGAAGCCGGCCACCCGGTCACCGGCGCCGACGTCCACCTCGCCTCCACGGTCCCCACCGGCGCCGGACTGTCCTCCTCCGCCGCCCTCGAAGTCGTCGTCGCCCTCGCCCTGAACGACCTGTACGGCCTCGGCCTGCAGCGCTGGCAGCTCGCCCGCCTGTGCCAGCGCGCCGAGAACGTCTACGTCGGGGCGCCCACCGGGATCATGGACCAGACCGCCTCGGCGTGCTGCGAGCCGGGCCACGCCCTGTTCCTGGACACCCGCGACCTGTCGCAGCGGCAGATCCCCTTCGACCTGGCGGCCGAGGGCCTGCGGCTGCTGGTCGTCGACACCCAGGTCAAGCACGCGCACAGCGGCGGCGAGTACGGCAAGCGCCGGGCCGGCTGCGAGAAGGGCGCGGCCCTGCTCGGCGTCGACGCCCTGCGCGACATCCCCTACGCCGAACTGGACGCGGCCCTCGCCCGCCTCGGCGACGACGAGGAGGTCGTCCGCCTGGTCCGGCACGTGGTGACCGAGGACGAGCGGGTCGAGCGGACGATCGCCCTGCTGCACTCCGGCGAGACCCGCGCGATCGGCGCGGTCCTCACCGAGGGCCACGCCTCCCTGCGCGACGACTTCCGCATCTCCTGCCCGGAGCTGGACCTGGTCGTCGACTCGGCCCTGACCGCGGGCGCCCTCGGCGCCCGGATGACCGGCGGCGGCTTCGGCGGCTCGGCGATCGTCCTCGCGGAGGCGGCGGACGTGGACACGGTGACGAAGGCGGTGCGGGAGGCCTTCGCCGCGGCCGGCTTCACGGCCCCGCGGGTCTTCGAGGCGGTGCCTTCACCGGGAGCGCGCCGGCTGGACTGACGTCCGGGCGGGGCGGCGGTACGCCTGCGGATACGATCGGCCGGTTCTCACCCCGAGGAGCGAAGAACCGGTGACCGCCGTCCTGCCCCCGTCCACCACGACCGCCGGACCGCACGACGTGCGGCTGCTGACCCGCACCGAGGACGGCGAGCCGCTGCACGCGCTGCTGTGGAGGGCGGGCCTGGGCTGGCGCATGATCAGCAGCGCGGTGCTCGGCGGCGGCATCGGCGAGCGCGGCTGGGTCCTGAACGCCCAGGTGGCGCACGGCTACCGGCGTACCGACCCGGAGCGCCACCTCGCCGGACTGGCCACCGCCGCGGGCGCGGCCGGACCGGGCGTCGGGCTGATGACGGCGGCCGACGTCTCCCGCCACGGCCGCGCGGCGGACGGCGGGGCGGAAGCGGTCGTCACGGCGGGCATCAGCGTGCGCGGCTGGGCCGCGGCCGAGGCGGAGGGCACCGTGCTGCCCGCGCAGCCGGGCACCATCAACATCGTCGCCGTCCTCCCCGTGGCGCTGACCGACGCGGCCCTGGTCAACGCGGTCGCCACCGTCACCGAAGCCAAGGTCCAGGCCCTGCTCGACGCCGGCCACGACTGCTCCGGCACCCCTACGGACGCCGTCTGCGTGGCCTCCCGAACCCCGGCCCCCGACACCCCCCTCCACCCCTTCGCCGGCCCCCGCTCCCTCTGGGGCGCCCGCCTGGCCCGGGCGGTCCACCGGGCGGTGGGCGAGGCGTTGGCTCCCGGGTGAGGCCAGCGGCAGCCACCGGCCGGCACCGGCGACACGTGACTACCAGGCCCTGGGTATCCCCCGCTACCTGATCATCGACCCGCGCGACGGAACGTGGACCTACCAGTGGGGTACCGGCCGCAACGACGGCCGCCCCGCTTACGAGAACCGGCTGCACCTCCCCTACTGCGATCCGGTCACCGTTTCCACGGACCTGGGCACCTGGTCGATCGGCACCACCGGCCTGCCCCGGTACAGCGCCGAGGACATGGGGCTGCCCCAGGAGCCGTAGCGGGCCGGTGGGCCGGTGCCGGCGGACGGCGAGCCGCGCCTGCCGCGCCGGGTCCGGCCGCCCCGGCCGGCATGTCCGCCTCCGCCGCCCCGGAATGACCCGCCGTCAGGCGATCCGCTTGGTCAGGGTGTACTCCGTGAGGCCCGGGGGATAGTCGGGGATCACGCAGACCACGTCGTAGCCCTGCTTCCTGTAGAAGTCCGGGGCCTGGAAGTCCCAGGTCTCCAGGCGGGCCGTGGTGCAGGCGCGGGCGGTGCGGGCGGTGTGTTCGGCGTGGGCGAGGAGGCGGGAGCCGAGGCCCGCGCCGCGATGGGGGGTGTCGACCCACAGGTAGGTGACGTGCAGCCAGGTCGTCCAGGTGTGGCCGACCAGGCCGCCCGCCAGGTCCCCGGACTCGTCCAGCGCCCACACGTGCAGCGGGACTTCGCGCTCGTCGGGCGTGCCGCGCAGGGCCGCCAGTACCGGGGACGCCGCCGTGTTGGTGTCCCGCAGCCGGGAGCGGAGCAGATCGCGTCGGGCTCTGTCGACTTCCGCCTCAATACGAAACATGCGGCACACCATAAACGGGCCGGGCGGCCAGTTCCGTAAATCGACTTCCGCCGCGTGCCCGTATCCGTACTCTGTGGAGCAGCGCCGGTGGGGGCCGGTGCTGATCAGGGGGCGAGACAGACGGGTACGGCGCCCGTGGTGGGGGTAGCAGTGTTCGCAACGGCGGCGGCCGTGCGGTCGGCGTTCCTCACCGCGTTGTGTCGTGTCCGCGCGGGTCGTCGTTCTCCGGACCTTGGCTATCCCCTGCTCCGCGTGGAGCCCGGGGAAGGGGGTTTCGTGGTTCGCATCCGAGTCCTGGTCGTCGACGACCACCGAATCTTCGCCGAGTCGCTGGCGGCCGCGCTGGCCGCCGAGCCCGACGTCGACGTCTTCGCCGCCGGCAGCGGCCCGGCCGCGCTGCGCTGCCTGGAGCGCGCGGCCGCCGAGGGCCGCCGCTACGACGTCCTCCTCGTGGACGCCGACCTGGGGACCGCCCTGCCCGGCGGCCGCCCGGCCGTGCCCGTGCACGACGGCGACGAGGAGGGGCTGGTCGACGGGATCTCGCTGGTCGCGGGCGTCCGCGCCGCGCAGTCGGCGGTGCGCACGGTGGTCCTCGCCGAGCGGGACGACCCCCGGCGGGCCGCCCTCGCCCTGCAGGCCGGCGCCTCCGGCTGGGTCGCCAAGGACTGCTCGCTGTCCCGGCTGCTGACGGTGATCCGGGGGGTGCTGCGCGACGAGACGCATCTGCCGCCCGCCCTGCTCACCGGTGTCCTCAAGGAGCTGACGGCCGCCCGCAAGCACCGCACCGAGAGCGAGCGGCTGGTGGAGTCGCTGACCCCGAGGGAGCGGGAGGTGCTGCGGTGCATGGTCGCGGGACTCGGCCGCAAGGCCGTGGCCGAGCGGCTGTTCCTCTCCCCGCACACCGTGCGCACCCACATGCAGAACGTCCTCGGCAAACTGGGCGTCCACTCGACCCTCGCCGCCGTGGCGCTCGCCCGCAGGGCCGGGGTCGGTCCGGCCGACCTGGGGGCCGCCGGGCCCATCGGGGTGGAGGAGAGCAGCAGCGCCTGACCGGCCCACGCGTGCCGGACCCCGCGTCCGGGCCACGGCGAGCCCGGCGGGACCTCAGCCGGGGATGTTGTCGAACGGGGCGGTCAACTGACGCAGCAGGCCGGCCAGTTCGGCACGCTGAGCGCGGGACAGCTCGGCGAGGATCGCCCGCTCCTGCTCCAGCAGGCCCGCCAGTGCCTGGTCCGCGCGGTCCCGGCCGGTGTCGGTCAGCCGGACCAGCACACCCCGCCGGTCGCTCGGATCCGGCAGCCGCTCCACCAGGCCCTTCTTGGCGAGCCGGTCGATCCGGTTGGTCATCGTGCCCGAGGTGACCAGGGTCTGGGTCAGCAACTGCCCGGGTGAGAGCTGGTAAGGGGTTCCCGCGCGCCGCAGCGCGGTCAGCACGTCGAACTCCCAGGGTTCGAGCTGGTGTTCGGCGAATGCGAGCCGGCGTGCGCGGTCCAGGTGCCGGGCCAGCCTGCTCACCCGGCTGAGCACCTCGAGCGGCTCCACGTCGAGGTCCGGGCGCTCCCGGCGCCACGCTGCGACCAGTCGATCGACCTCGTCCTCCATGGAGATCAGTGTAGTGGTTGTGTCGACATGAAGTCTCTTGATGTCGAGTGTCTTGACATCAAGACAAGCTCCTCGGGAGAGTGAACCCCATGACGACACCCGCCTGGGACCCCGCCCAGTACCTCCGCCACGCCGGCCACCGCGCCCGCCCCTTCACCGACCTCCTCGCCCGCGTCCCGGACCTCCCCTCCCCTCGGCCCCGGATCGCCGACCTCGGCTGCGGCCCCGGCAACGTCACCGCGCTGATCGCCGGCCGCTGGCCCACCGCCCACATCACCGGCCACGACAACTCGGCCGAGATGCTCGACAAGGCGCACGTCGACCACGAGGGCCCCACGGCCCGCGGCGGACGGCTCGACTTCGCCCACGCCGACGTCCGCTCCTGGACGCCCTCCGAGCCGTACGACCTGATCGTCTCGAACGCCACCCTGCAGTGGGTGCCCGGGCACGCCGACCGCTTCGCCGACTGGATCGCGGGCCTGAAGCCGGGCGGCGTCTTCGCCTTCCAGGTCCCCGACAACACCGACGCCCCGCTGCACGCCCTGATGCGCGAACTGGCCGCCGGCCCCCGCTGGAAGCCCCTCCTCGGCGGCGTCCTGCGCGACCAGGACTCCGTGCACACCCCCGGCGCCTACCTGGACCGCCTCGCCCGCCTCGGCTGCGCGACCGACGTGTGGCAGACGACCTACCTGCACGTCCTGGCCGGCGAGGACCCCGTCCTCGACTGGGTCAAGGGCACCGGGCTGCGCCCCGCCCTGACCGCGCTCGCCGACGACCCCGAGGCCCGTGACGCCTTCGTCGCCGAGTACCGCGACCTGCTCCGCGCCGCCTACCCGAGCGCGCCCTACGGCACGGTCCTGCCGTTCCGCCGGCTGTTCGCGGTGGCCGTGAAGGAGACGTGACGGGAGGCGAGCGGCCACCCGGCGCCCCGGGCCCGCACTGCCCGCGGCCCGGAGCACGGGAAAGCCCGCTAGGCCTTCCGGTGCCCGATCAGCCGCGGCTTCTGCTCCAGGCCGTCCAGACCGTGCCAGGCCAGGTTCACCAGGTGCGCCGCGACCTCCGCCTTCTTCGGCCGGCGCACGTCCAGCCACCACTGGCCGGTCAGTGCGACCATGCCGACCAGCGCCTGGGCGTACAGCGGGGCCAGCTTCGGGTCGAAGCCGCGGGACTTGAACTCGCGGCCCAGGATGTCCTCCACCTGGGTGGCGATGTCGGAGATGAGGGAGGCGAAGGTCCCGGTCGACTGGGGGATGGGCGAGTCCCGGACCAGGATGCGGAAGCCGTCCGTGTACTCCTCGATGTAGTCCAGCAGCGCGAACGCCGCCTGCTCGCACAGCTCACGCGGGTGCCCCGCGGTCAGCGAGCCGGTCACCATGTCCAGCAGCCGCCGCATCTCGCGGTCCACCACCACCGCGTACAGCCCCTCCTTGCCGCCGAAGTGCTCGTACACCACCGGCTTGGAAACCCCGGCCTTCGCCGCGATCTCCTCCACCGACGTGCCCTCGAAGCCCTTCGCCGCGAAAAGGGTGCGACCGATCTCCAGCAGCTGCTGGCGGCGCTCGGCACCGGTCATACGGGTCCGGCGGGTCCGCCGCTGCTTGTCGTTGCCGGGAGTGCTGCTGGAGTCGGTCGCCACGGCGTCAATCATGCCGCCTCGGCCGCTTCCTTCCGGCGGCGGGAGCCGTCATCGCCGGTGTTGCGCCGCGAATCGATACGCGAGCGTGACGGCCAGCGCACGTCGTACGCCCAGCCGAGCAGCTCGAACCAGCGGATGAACCGCGCGGAGGAGTCGATCTGGCCGCGCATCACCCCGTGCCGGGCCGACGTCGGGTCGGCGTGGTGCAGGTTGTGCCAGGACTCCCCGCACGACAGCACCGCCAGCCACCACACGTTGCCCGAACGGTCCCGCGACTTGAACGGCCGCTTGCCCACCGCGTGGCAGATCGAGTTGATCGACCACGTGACGTGGTGCAGCAGCGCCACCCGGACGAGTGAACCCCAGAAGAGGGCGGTGACCGCGCCCCACCAGGACATCGTCACCAGACCGCCGATCAGCGGCGGCAGCAGCAGGGACACGGCCGTCCAGAGCACGAACTGGCGGGAGATCGCCCGGATCGCCCCGTCCTTGATCAGGTCCGGCGCGTACTTCTCCTGCGGGGTCTGCTCCTCGTCGAACATCCAGGCGATGTGCGCCCACCACAGGCCCTTGATCAGCGCCGGGACCGTCTCCCCGAACCGCCACGGCGAGTGCGGATCACCCTCCGCGTCCGAGAACTTGTGGTGCCTGCGGTGGTCGGCCACCCAGCGCACCAGCGGCCCCTCCACCGCGAGCGAGCCCATGATCGCCAGCGCGATCCGCAGGGGCCGCTTCGCCTTGAAGGAGCCGTGGGTGAAGTACCGGTGGAAACCGATCGTGATGCCGTGGCACCCCAGGAAGTAGAAGAACACCAGCAGGCCCAGATCGAGCCAGCTCACCCCCCAGCCCCAGGCCAGCGGCACGGCCGCCACCAGTGCCACGAACGGCACGGTGATGAACAGGAGCAGCGTGATCTGTTCGATCGAACGCTTCTGCTCGCCGCCCAGCGTGGCGGAGGGGATGGAGGTGTCGTTGGCCTTACGGGCTTCGTCGATCACATCGGAACTTGAGGTCATGCGCGTCCCCTGTGGGGTCTAGGGTCGAGGCAGATGCCGGGCCGCCGGGACCGGTGGGACATGGAACGACCTTCCCTACGGTCCCGTAACCTACGGCATCGTAAGTATGTCAGCGTGCCGTCCGGCGGCAAGAGCCCGAGAGCCTGCGCGTCCGAGTGGACACCTATCCTTGAAGTCGGTCGGACAGCGCGGTCCGCTCTGATTCCTTCCCGGACGCCCAGGCCCGTAAGCGGCACCCGCCGCGCGGTGGACGGACGCCCGGGTTCCCTCCAGACGAGCTTCAACACTGCAAGGAGCCGCACCTGTGAGCAGTGCCGACGACCAGACCACCACGGCCGGCAGCGAGCTGCGCGCCGACATCCGCCGGCTGGGCGACCTCCTGGGCGAGACCCTCGTGCGCCAGGAAGGCCCCGAGCTCCTCGACCTCGTGGAAAAGGTCCGCCGCCTCACCCGGGAGGACGGCGAAGCCGCCGCGGAGCTGCTGCGCGGCACCGAACTGCAGACCGCCGCCAAGCTGGTCCGCGCCTTCTCCACCTACTTCCACCTCGCCAACGTCACCGAACAGGTCCACCGCGGCCGCGAGCTGCGCGCCCGCCGCGCCGCCGAGGGCGGCCTGCTCAGCCGCACCGCGGACCGCCTGAAGGACGCCGACCCCGAGCACCTGCGGCAGACCGTCGAACACCTCAACGTCCGCCCCGTGTTCACCGCGCACCCCACCGAGGCCGCCCGCCGGTCCGTCCTCAACAAGCTCCGGCGCATCGCCGCGCTCCTGGACACCCCCGTCCTCGACTCCGACCGCCGCCGCCACGACATCCGCCTCGCCGAGAACATCGACCTCGTCTGGCAGACCGACGAACTGCGCGTCGTCCGCCCGGAACCCGCCGACGAGGCCCGCAACGCCATCTACTACCTCGACGAACTCCACGCCGGCGCCGTCGGCGACGTCCTCGAGGACCTCACCGCCGAACTCGAACGCGTCGGCGTCAAGCTCCCCGACGCCACCCGCCCCCTCACCTTCGGCACCTGGATCGGCGGCGACCGCGACGGCAACCCGAACGTCACCCCCCAGGTGACCTGGGACGTCCTCATCCTCCAGCACGAGCACGGCATCAACGACGCCCTGGAGATGATCGACGAGCTGCGCGGCCTGCTCTCCAACTCCATCCGCTACGCCGGGGCCACCGAGGAACTGCTCGAGTCCCTGCACAGCGACCTCGAGCAGCTCCCCGAGATCAGCCCCCGCTACAAGCGCCTCAACGCCGAGGAGCCCTACCGGCTCAAGGCCACCTGCATCCGGCAGAAGCTGGAGAACACCAAGCGGCGCCTCGCCAACGGCACCCCCCACCAGGACGGCCGCGACTACCTCGGCACCGGCGAACTCCTCGCCGACCTGCGCATCATCCAGACCTCCCTGCGCGAGCACCGCGGCACCCTCTTCGCCGACGGCCGCCTCGCCCGCACCATCCGCACCCTCGCCGCCTTCGGCCTCCAGCTCGCCACCATGGACGTCCGCGAACACGCCGACGCCCACCACCACGCCCTCGGCCAGCTCTTCGACCGCCTCGGCGAGGAGTCCTGGCGCTACGCGGACATGCCCCGCGACTACCGCGCCAGGCTCCTCGCCAAGGAACTGCGCTCCCGCAGGCCCCTCGCCCCCAGCCCGGCCCCCGTCGACGCCGCCGGCGCCAAGACCCTCGGCGTCTTCGAGACCGTCAAGAAGGCCCTCGAGGTCTTCGGGCCCGAGGTCATCGAGTCCTACATCATCTCCATGTGCCAGGGCGCCGACGACGTCTTCGCCGCCGCCGTCCTCGCCCGCGAGGCGGGCCTGGTCGACCTGCACGCCGGCTGGGCGAAGATCGGCATTGTGCCGCTGCTGGAGACCACCGACGAGCTGCGCGCCGCCGACACCATCCTCGAGGACATGCTCTCCGACCCGTCCTACCGGCGCCTGGTCGCGCTGCGCGGCGACGTCCAGGAGGTCATGCTCGGCTACTCCGACTCCTCCAAGTTCGGCGGCATCACCACCAGCCAGTGGGAGATCCACCGCGCCCAGCGCCGGCTGCGCGACGTCGCCCACCGCTACGGCGTACGGCTGCGCCTCTTCCACGGCCGCGGCGGCACCGTCGGCCGCGGCGGCGGCCCCTCCCACGACGCCATCCTCGCCCAGCCCTGGGGCACCCTGGAGGGCGAGATCAAGGTGACCGAGCAGGGCGAGGTCATCTCCGACAAGTACCTGATCCCCTCCCTCGCCCGGGAGAACCTGGAGCTGACGGTCGCGGCCACCCTGCAGGCCTCCGCCCTGCACACCGCGCCCCGCCAGTCGGACGAGGCCCTCGCCCGCTGGGACGCCGCCATGGACGTCGTCTCCGACGCCGCCCACGCCGCCTACCGCCGCCTCGTCGAGAACCCCGACCTGCCGACGTACTTCCTCGCCTCCACGCCCGTCGACCAGCTCGCCGAGCTGCACCTGGGCTCGCGGCCCTCCCGCCGCCCCGGCTCGGGCGTCTCGCTCGACGGTCTGCGCGCGATCCCGTGGGTGTTCGGCTGGACCCAGTCCCGGCAGATCGTGCCCGGCTGGTTCGGCGTCGGCTCCGGCCTCAAGGCGCTGCGGGAAACCGGTCTGGACACCGTGCTCGGCGAGATGCACGAACAGTGGCACTTCTTCCGCAACTTCATCTCCAACGTCGAGATGACCCTCGCCAAGACCGATCTGCGCATCGCCCAGCACTACGTCGACACCCTCGTCCCCGACGAGCTGAAGCACGTCTTCGACACCATCAAGGCCGAACACGAGCTGACCGTCCGCGAGGTCCTCAGGGTCACCGGCGAGGACGAACTCCTCGACGCCGCCCCCGTCCTCAAGCAGACCTTCGCCATCCGCGACGCCTACCTCGACCCGATCTCCTACCTCCAGGTCGCCCTGCTCAAGCGCCAGCGCGACGCGGCCGCCGCCGGCGCCCCCGCCGACCCGCTGCTCGCCCGCGCCCTGCTCCTCACCGTCAACGGCGTGGCGGCGGGCCTGCGCAACACTGGCTGACGCTCCCACCGCACACACGGGTGCCCCCGTGGTCGCACGACCACGGGGGCACCCGTTCGTCCACCGCGGTCTCAGCCGCGCCGCACCCGCCGGGCCACCAGGTAGCCACCCGCGCCGACCAGCGCCGCGGCGGCGGCCGACAGCAGGCCCACCGGGGCGCCGTTGCCCGTCTCCGCCAGGTCGCCGCCGGCGCCCTGGGCGGACGGCGACGAGGACACCACCGCGGACGGCGAGCCGGACACCGCCGCGGACGGCGAGCCCGACGCCGGCGCGCCCGGCACCGAGCCGGACGAGGACGACGGCGAAGCGGCGGACGAGGAGCCCGGCGCCGAAGCGGACGGCGACGCCGGACCGGACGGCGCGCCCGCGCCCCCCTCGGAGCCGGCGCAGTCCGTCCAGAACACCTTGTGCTTGGCCGCGCCCTTCTCGCCCTCGAAGTTCCAGAACAGCTTGTAGTGACCGTCGGGCAGCGACAGGTCCTCCGTACGGCCATGACCGCCGGCGTCCAGCGTGAGCGCACCGGACTTCACCGTCTCGCCCTTCACGGACGCCGTCGGCGCCCAGGCCTCGATGTGCCAGTCGACGCGCTGCACGCCGTCGAAGCCGAAGGCGTCCAGGTAGAACGTGCACACGTGCGGCTCGTTGCGGCGCAGCTCCTCGCCGGTCCGGGCATCGTGGATCTTGACGGTGCCGTTGTCGCCGGGAGCGGTGGCGTGAGCGGCGGTGGGGACGGCGAAGAGCGCCGCCGAGGCGACGGCGGTCAGTACGCCGACGCGAGTGGGGGTGGGCATGGGGCAGTCCATCTACGCGACAGGAACGGGAAGACGTGGAGGGGGCGGTTCAGCTTCCGGCCCGGCTCGGCTCCCGGTCAATCACGAACGGACAACACACAAGGTCCCCACGCATGTGAAGAACGGACCGACGCCGTCACAGCGACACGAACGCCGCCGTCAGCAGCGCCGCCCCCGCCCCCGCCAGCGTCCACGCCACCCGCGTCAGCCGCATACCGCCCGCCACCACCACCGACGCCAGCAGCAGCGCCCCGCCGAACGGCACCCACGCGTACAGCACGCCCGCCGCGCCCGACCGCACCACCTCGGCCGATCCCGGCTTCACCACCACGTCGTACGTCCGCCCCTTGCGCACCGCGACCGTCCGCGCGATCTCCACGCGCGCGCGTGCCCCGGCATCCGCCGGAACCGGCGTGAACGGACCGGTGCACACGTCCCCCGCGCAGTCCGCCACCCGCATCGTGCCCCGCTCGCGTCCCTTGGTCAGCATCACGTGCTGCGCGGTCCCCCAGGAACCCCACACCCCGGCGAACAGGATCAGCGCGGCGACGGCACCCGTCGCCGCGACCCGCCCGAACCGCAGCGCGGTCACGGAGGCCTGGCGGGCAGTGGTGGCTGAGGCAGGCATGGCCGGGATCATTGGCCATACCCATACTCCCGGTCAACTCGCCCGCGGACCAAGACCGGACAAGTCAGGAGTTGTACGTGCTCTGCGCCCGCTCCAGTCCCTCCGTCACCAGGCACTCCACCGCATCGGCCGCCCGGTCCACGAAGTAGTCCAGCTCCTTGCGCTCCGACGACGAGAAGTCCTTCAGCACGAAGTCCGCCACCTGCATCCGCCCCGGCGGCCGGCCGATCCCGAACCGCACCCGGTGGTAGTCCGCGCCCATCGCCTTCGTCATCGACTTCAGCCCGTTGTGCCCGTTGTCCCCGCCGCCCAGCTTCAGCCGCAGCACCCCGTAGTCGATGTCCAGCTCGTCGTGGACCGCCACGATGTTCGCCGCCGGCACCTTGTAGAAGTCCCGCAGCGCGTTCACCGGACCGCCCGACAGGTTCATGTACGACATCGGCTTCGCCAGGATCACCCGGCGGTTCGCCGGCCCCACCGGACCGATCCGCCCCTCCAGCACCTGCGCCTGTGCCTTGCCCGCCCGCTTGAACTTCCCCCCGATCCGCCCGGCGAGCAGGTCCACCACCATGAACCCGACGTTGTGCCGGTTCATCGCGTACTCCGGCCCCGGATTGCCGAGCCCCACGATCAGCCAGGGGGCACCTGCGGGAGTGCTCACGTCCATGTCTCCTTGATACGCGCCAGCCGCCGTCCCCCACGGGGAACAGCGGCTGACGAAACGACGACTACGAGGATCAGGCCTCGGCGACCTCTTCGGCGCCCTCGGTCTCCTCGCCCTCCGCGGCCTCCTCGGCCTGCGCGGCCAGGACCTGCAGGACGACCGCGTCCTCCTCGACGGCCAGGGTCACGCCGGACGGCAGGGCGATGTCCTTGGCGTGGATGGAGGCGCCGGCCTCCAGGCCCTCGACGGAGACGGTGACGGCCTCGGGGATGTGCGTGGCCTCGGCCTCGACCGGCAGCGCGTTCAGCACGTGCTCGAGCAGGTTGCCGCCCGGGGCCAGCTCGCCCTCGGTCTGCACCGGGATCTCGACCGTGACCTTCTCGCCGCGCTTGACCAGCAGCAGATCGACGTGCTCCAGGAAGCCCTTGATCGGATCGCGCTGCACGGACTTCGGGATCGCCAGCTCGTTGGTCTTGCCGTCGATGTCCAGCGAGATCAGGACGTTCGGCGTACGCAGCGCCAGCAGCAGCTCGTGGCCCGGCAGGGTCAGGTGCAGCGGGTCGGAACCGTGGCCGTACAGGACACCCGGAACCTTGTTGTCACGACGGATACGACGGGCGGCACCCTTGCCGAACTCGTTGCGCGTCGCGGCGGTGAGCTTCACCTCGGACATGTTGATCACTCCTCGGAAAACAGAGACGGACGTGGTCACCCGGCCACGAACGGCCTGCTACGAAGAGCGCGTCGATAACGGACCGCCGTACCCCGTCAACAAACGGGAAACGGCCTCCCTCGCCGAGCAACTGCAGCAGTCTACTCGGCAGGGGAGGCCGCACCCAAAAGGATCTTCAGCTAGCCCGCCGCGGCGGACAGCAGAAACCTCACTGCTCGTCGAAGAGGCTGGTCACCGACCCGTCCTCGAACACCTCACGCACCGCACTCGCGATCGTCGGAGCGATCGACAGGACCTTGATCTTGTCCAGGTCGCCGGCCAGCTCACCCGGCGTCGGCAGCGTGTTCGTGAGCACGAACTCGCTCACCCGCGAGTTCTTCAGCCGGTCCGCCGCCGGACCCGACAGCACGCCGTGCGTCGCCGTCACGATGACGTCCTCCGCACCGTGCGCGAACAGCGCGTCCGCCGCCGCGCAGATCGTGCCACCGGTGTCGATCATGTCGTCCACCAGGACGCAGATACGGCCCTTCACATCACCGACGACCTCGTGCACCGTGACCTGGTTCGCCACGTCCTTGTCCCGCCGCTTGTGCACGATCGCCAGCGGCGCGCCCAGCCGGTCGCACCACCGGTCCGCCACCCGCACCCGGCCCGCGTCCGGCGACACCACGGTCAGCTTCTGCCGGTCCACCTTGCCGCCCACGTAGTCCGCCAGCAGCGGCAGCGCGAACAGGTGGTCCACCGGACCGTCGAAGAAGCCCTGGATCTGGTCCGTGTGCAGATCCACGGTCAGGATCCGGTCCGCACCCGCGGTCTTCATCAGATCCGCGATCAGACGCGCCGAGATCGGTTCACGGCCCCGGTGCTTCTTGTCCTGCCGCGCGTAACCGTAGAACGGCACGATCACCGTGATGGACCGGGCCGACGCGCGCTTCAGCGCGTCGATCATGATCAACTGCTCCATGATCCACTTGTTGATCGGCGCCGTGTGGCTCTGGATCAGGAAGCAGTCGGCACCACGCGCCGACTCCTGGTAACGCACATAGATCTCGCCGTTGGCGAAGTCGAAGGCCTTCGTCGGGACAACCCCGATACCCAGCTGGTGGGCGACCTCCTCGGCAAGCTCGGGGTGGGCGCGGCCGGAGAAGAACATCATCTTCTTCTCGCCGGTCGTCTTGATCCCGGTCACAGCACAGTCTCCTCAGAGGTCTCTAAAAGCCAGCCGGCTGCTCAAGCCGCCACTCGGCTGGGCGCGAGAGGCCGAATCAGCTGGTAGGGGTGCGGTTGTCCACTTATCACGGTACGCCGTGTTCGAGGCGCCCGTTTCCCGTCAGTCTTCGTCACGGCCCTGCCGGGACGCCGCCTCGGCCGCCTTCGCGGCCGCGCTCCCCGGACGCTTACGGGCCACCCAACCCTCGATATTCCGCTGCTGACCACGGGCCACGGCCAGCGAACCGGGCGGCACATCCTTGGTGATCACGGACCCGGCGGCGGTGTAGGCACCGTCCCCGACCGTGACAGGAGCCACAAACATGTTGTCCGACCCCGTCTTGCAGTGCGACCCGACGGTCGTGTGGTGCTTGCTCTGGCCGTCGTAGTTCACGAACACGCTCGCCGCACCGATGTTCGAGAAATCACCGATCGTCGCGTCACCGACGTACGACAGGTGCGGAACCTTCGTCCCCTCGCCGATCGACGCGTTCTTCGTCTCCACGTACGTGCCGATCTTGGCCTTCGCGCCCAGACGCGTACCGGGCCGCAGATACGCGTACGGACCCACCGACGCGCCCGCGCCGATCCGCGCGCCGTCCGACACCGTGTTGTCCACCCGCGCCCCCGCACCCACCCGGGTGTCGTTCAGCCGGCTGTTCGGACCCACCTCGGCGCCCTCGCCGATCAGCGTCGTGCCCGACAGCAGCGTGTTCGGATGCACCACCGAGTCCCGCTCGAACGTCACCGTCACGTCCACCCACGTCGACGCCGGATCCACGACCGTCACGCCGTCCAGCATCGCCCGCGTCAGCAGACGGTCGTTCAGGATGCGACGCGCCTCCGCGAGCTGCACCCGGTTGTTGATCCCCGCGATCTCCCGGTGGTCACCGGCGACCGACGCGCCGACCCGGTGCCCCGCCTCACGCAGGATCCCGAGCACGTCCGTCAGGTACTCCTCGCCCTGGCTGTTGTTCGTGCGCACCTTCTTCAGCGCGTCCGCCAGCAGCCGGCCGTCGAACGCGAACACCCCGCTGTTGATCTCACGGATCGACCGCTGGGCCGGCGACGCGTCCTTGTGCTCCACGATCGCCGTCACGGCGCCCGACGCCTCGTCGCGCACGATCCGGCCGTAACCGGTCGCGTCCGGGACCTCCGCGGTGAGGACCGTCACGGCGTTGCCGTCAGCGGCGTGCGTCTCCGCGAGCCGCCGCAGCGTGTCCGTGGTCAGCAGCGGAGTGTCCCCGCACACCACGACCACGGTCCCGTCGACCGGCCCGCCCAGCTCCTCGAGACCCATCCGCACCGCGTGCCCGGTGCCGTTCTGCTGCTCCTGCACGGCCGTGCGGACGCCGGGGTCGACCTCGGCCAGGTGCGCGGTGACCTGCTCACGGGCGTGCCCCACGACGACGACCAGGTTCGACGGGTCCAACTCACGGGCGGCGGCCAGCACATGGCCCACCAGGGAACGGCCGCAGATCTGATGCAGGACCTTCGGTGTGGCCGACTTCATACGGGTGCCCTCACCCGCTGCGAGAACGACGACGGCTGCCGGGCGAATGGCGCTCACGGAGTTGCCCTTCGGCTCTGGATGGGTGGGGGTGACAGCCGCAGGATACCGGGGCGCGTTGTGGCGGATATGAGCGCGGGCCCTGACGGTGCTGTCACCGGTCAGGGCCCGAACCTGGATCGTGTGTGCTGTGGCTCCCCCGCAAGGATTCGAACCTTGTCCTGCTGGTACCAAAAACCAGTGTGCTGCCAGTTACACCACGGGGGACAGCGTCTCAGACCATACCCGAGGAGGGTGGTGGCGTGATCCCGGATACACCCATCACGATGCCTCTCCACCAGCCGTCGATGCGACGGTACAGCTCTGCCCCCTGCAGAACACTGATCACAAGACAGCCCCGGTAGTCCTCGCTCACGTTCTTGCGAACGGTCTTCGGGTTGTGCTTCTTGATGGTCGTCCGCTGGAAGGTGTCGGGTTGGACGCCCGCGAGGTCGGCCCAGAACTGCTTGGCGCCCTCGGCGTCACCTGTTGCGTGAATCATGAGGCGGTACCGGAGCCGCTCTCGCTCCACGCCGAGCAGATCCAGCCAGGCGAGATAGACCCGGATCACCCCCGGATCGCTGTTGACGAATTGCACGCTCTCGCGCCGGGCGTACGGCTTGTCCTTGGCACCCTCGGCCCAGTAGAGAGCGACGCCTGTCAGGAACAGATCCCGTTCGGACAGCTCATCGACCGAGCGGGCCGCGGCCCGCTTCGTCGCTTCACGCTCGCGGTCCACGGCTGCGTATTTGTGTGCCGGTCCGGCACCCATCAGCTCTTGTTGCTCCTCCGGCGTGTAGCGCGGAGCCGGCCTCGGCAGGTCGCGCACCCATAGCGACACCGAGCTCCTGGAGCAGCCCAGTGCCGTCTGGCTCCGGTCGTACGTCCACCCCTGGAGGCGCAGTTCCCGTGCCTTCTCCCGGAGGTCGTCCTTGGCGTTCGGGCGTTTCGTCCATTCCGGGGGCGGTTCGCCCTTCACCAGCCGGTTGAGCATGTCGTTGTTGAAGACCTTCGGCTCGTCCCGGATCTGCCGGAGGCTGTACCCCCTCCCGGCGCAGTGCGACCGCTCGCTTCCGCAACGTCTCGAAGTCGTCGTGCCGGGTGTTCTTGCCGGGGGAATGCGTCATACGCATACCGTCCGGGCGGAATGATCGGCTCCGGAGTCGAACGGGCGGGGTTCAGCTGTTCGAGGGATTCCGGTGGGTTCCGGTGTCGTCCGATTACGGAGTGTGGTGTGTGGAGGTAGGCGAAAGTCACCGGAAATGGCACGGCCGCCGCCCGTAGGCTGGGGGCATGACCACGACGGGGGAAGAGCACGCCAGGGCCCTGACCGGCCCATGGTGGTGGGCCAGGTGGCGCAGTGCGGTGCTCGACGGGAGTCTCGCGCTGGTGTCGGCCGTGGAGTGCGGTGCGGAGGGGATTCCCTTCGCCCGGGACGCGGGCGTCCCGGTGTCGGTGGGCATCGTGTTCGGGCTGGTCGCCGGTTCGGTGCTGCTGGTGCGCAGGAAGTGGCCGATCGCCGTCGTGCTGGTCGCGATCGCGATCACGCCGGCCCAGATGGGCTTCCTGATGGGCATCGTCGGGCTGTACACGCTGGCCGCGTGCGAGCTGCCGCGGCGGATCATCGTGGCGCTGGCGGGGATGTCGCTGGTGGGCACGATGATCGTGACGTTCGTGCGGGTGCGGCAGGACATGGCGCGGGGCGATCTGACCCTGGGTGACTGGTTCGTGCCGTTCGCCTCGATCACGACGTCGCTGGGGCTGACGGCTCCGCCGGTGCTGCTGGGTCTGTACGTGGGTGCGCGGCGCCGGTTGATGGAGAGCCTGCGGGAGCGGGCGGACTCGCTGGAGCGGGAGCTGCAGTTGCTCGCGGAGCGGGCGGAGGAGCGGGCCGAGTGGGCGCGCAACGAGGAGCGGACGCGGATCGCCCGGGAGATGCACGACGTGGTCGCGCACCGGGTGAGTCTGATGGTGGTGCACGCGGCGGCGTTGCAGGCGGTGGCGCGCAAGGATCCGGAGAAGGCGGTGAAGAACGCGGCGCTGGTGGGGGACATGGGGCGGCAGGCGCTGACGGAGCTGCGCGAGATGCTCGGGGTGCTGCGGGCCGGGGAGAGTGCCGGGCGGCGGGCCGCGGCGGTGCCGTTGGCCGCGGTGGGGCTGGCTGCGGCGCGGGCGGCTTCGGGGGCGGTCGAGGAGGAGGGGCCGTCTCTGGAGGAGCTGGAGGAGCTGGTGGGGCAGTCGGCCGCGGCGGGGATGGTGGTCGATCTGTCGGTGGAGGGGGAGGTGCGCTCGTACGCGGCTGAGGTGGAGCAGACGGCGTACCGGGTGGTGCAGGAGGCGCTGACGAACGTGCACAAGCACGCGGCGGGTGCGAAGACGTACGTGCGGCTCGCGCATCGGGGCGGGGAGATCGCGATGCAGGTGGAGAACGGGCCGCCGCCGGAGCCGGGTTCGGCGTCGGCGGCCGGGTTGCCGTCGGGCGGCAACGGCCTGGTGGGGATGCGGGAGCGGGTGCTGGCGCTGGGCGGGGTGTTCGTGTCGGGGCCGACGGACGTGGGGGGTTTCCGGGTGTCGGCGGTGATCCCGGCGGTCTGAGGCGGGGGCCGTGGCGGGGCGGGCGTGCGGAGGCCGGGGTGTTGACGGCTCAGGCCGTGGTGAGGCGGGCGGGTTCGGTGCCTGCTACGAGGGTCGACAGGGCGTGGTCGATGTCGGGGCCGAGGTACCAGTCGCCGGTGTGGTCGAGGGCGTAGACGCGGCCTTCGGCGTCGATGGCGAGGACCGCGGCGGTGGCGGTCTCCTCGCCGAGGGGGCTGACCTCGGTGCCGAGGGCGCGGCCGAGGTCGCCGAGGGTGCGGGCGAGGTGCAGGCCGTGCAGCGGGTCGAGGTGCACGGTGGCCGGGGCGACCTGGCGGCCGGGGCCGGTCGGGGCGATGCGCAGTCCGCCGAATTCGGCCCAGGCTTCCACGGCGGCGGGGGAGACGGTGTGCTGGTGTCCGGCGGGTGAGGTGTGCTCGCGCAGGGTGTCGGCCCAGTACTCCGCCTGCTTTATGTCCCAGCGCCCGGGTTGCCAGCCGGCGGCGCGCAGGGCGGCGTCGACGGGTACGGGGAAGCGGGTGGTGGAGGTGCGGTCGGGGTGCATCTGCCCTTCGATCGTCGTGCGTGCTGTGCGGGTGGTGCGGGTGGTTCTTCGGGTCGTCGTCGTGCGGGGGTGCGGGGGCTCAGTCGTCGGCGGTGGGGTCGACGACGCGGACGCCGAAGTGGGCGCTCAGGGCGGTGCAGGCGCGGCAGGGTGCGGCGAAGCTGCCGTGGAGGGGGTCGCCGTCCTCGCGTATGCGGCGGGTGGTGAGCTTGGCCTGTTTGAGGGCTTTGCGGGCTTCGCCGTTGGTCATGGGCTTGCGGGCGGCGCGTTTGCTGCGGGCGGCGTCGGCGGCGGTGATGTGCCGTGAGATGAGGATGGTCTCGGCGCAGCGGCCGGTGAAGCGGTCGCGCTGGGCGCTGGTGAGGGTGTCGAGGAAGTCCTGTACGAGGGGGTGCAGGGCGGGGGGCTGGTCGCCGCGGGCGGGGGTGCCGGTGAGGATGGTGCCGCGGACGGAGAGGGCGGCGGCGATGGTGGGCAGGATGCCGTCGCGGCGGTGCCGGAGGGCGGGGGCGGGGGCCTGGTGGGTGCCGCTCCAGCCGATGCGTGGGTCGCCGGCGCGCACGTCGGTACCTCCGGTCTGCATCGCGTTCATGTGCGTTTTCCCTCCCCGGGAGTGCCCCGAAGGACACAGAGTGCCAAATGCCCTGGCTGCTGCGGAAGCTGGGGCGGCGCGACACGCCCTGGTCGGGTGGTGTCGTCACGGTGGGGTGACGGCCGGTCACGCTGGCGGGGCCTGGATGTGGAGGGGTGGGGCGGCGGGCCGGTGACCGGTGTGCGCGTACCGCTTAGGCTGTCGGCATCCGCGATCGACACCGCCGTTCAGGCCAGAGAGAACGCCGCAGGGGGCAACCGCCATGACGACAGGTCGGCTCGGGCAGGCCGCGCCGCCGAACGCGGCTTATGCCGGGCAGGTCGTGCACTTCCCGGATCCGGTTCGGGCGGCGCGTCACCCGAGAGGGGTACGGGTCGATGAGCATGGTTACCCGGATTTCTCCGCGTACGCGCGCGCGGCGGCGGAGATCGCCGAGCCGCCGGAGGGTTTCGGGGTCGACGAGCTGCGGCTGACGGACTACGTGTCGGCGAACGCGGCGCTGGCGGCGACGGGGCACGAGTTGTGGGACACGGTGCCGGACGTGGCGACGCCGCACGGCTGGACGTGGCATCACGTGGTGGGTTCGCGGCGGCTGGAGTTGGTGCCGGTCGAGGTGAAGGCGCTGCTGCGGCATCACGGCGGGGTGGCGACGGCCCGGGTGGACCACGGCAAGCGCGGTACGCGGCCGTTGCAGGAGACGCGTCCGGCGCACTTCGGGCTGCCGAAGTCGGGTGTGGCGGTGACGGAGTCGCAGGTGCAGGGCGTGGAGGAGGACCTGGGGTATCGCCTTCCGGGCGCGTACCGCTCGTTCCTGAAGGCCGCGGGTGGCTGTGCGCCGGTGGGCGCGGCGCTGGACGCGGAGTTGGGGCTGCTGCTGGACCAGCCGTTCTTCACGGTGCGGGACGAGGCCGCGGTCAACGACCTGGTGTACGTCAACAAGTGTCTGCGCGACCACCTGACGAAGGACTACCTGGGCGTCGGTTTCGTGCAGGGTGGTCTGCTCGCGGTGAAGGTGCGCGGTGAGCGGGTCGGTTCGGTGTGGTTCTGCGCGTACGACGACGCGCGGGACGTGGACCCGTCGTGGTCGCCCGCCGAGCGGGTGGAGCGGTTGCTGCTGCCGTGCGGGGCGGACTTCGACGTGTTCCTGTCGCGGCTGGCGGGCAATCCGCCGGAGTTGGAGACGGTGGCGAGTCTGATGGTGGACGGCGGTTTCGCGCGTGCCGTTCCGGTGTCTTCCGTGCCGGTGGGGGAGTGAGCTGCGAGCGATGGTGACCTTTGCGCAGGCGCAGGAGCGCGCCGAGGAGTGGATCAACGGTGACGTTCCCGCGTACCAGCATCGCGAGGTGCGGGTGCGGGAGTTCGAGCTGGGCTTCGTGGTGTGGGGCGAGGACCGTGCGGAGGGGCCGCGGTCGGACGCGGGCGGGCAGCGCCTGGTCATCGCGCGGGACAGCGGTGAGGCGACGTTGTGGCCGGCGTTGCCGGTGGGTGAGGTGATCCGCCGGTACGAGGAGGAGTACGGGCGGGTCGACGAGGTGCGGGACGCGGTGCCGGCGCCGGCCGCGGCCCGGGTGGATCTGAACCAGACGTCGTTCCTGCTGAGTCCGCCGGAGTGGTTGCAGGAGGCGGCGGACAAGCTGGGCATTCCGGATCGCCGGTCGGGGGAGTCGTCCGGTGCGGTGGCCGCGGTCGCGGATTCCGGGGCCGGCGCCGCCGGTCCGGGTGCGGCCGGCGGGGCGCTCGCGGAGACGCAGGCGGGGGTGCCGGCCGCGGCGGTGCCGTCGGACGCGGTTCCCGGGGCGCCGGCCGGTGCGGCCGGCGCCGGCGTGGCGGGTGGTCAGGGGAGCGGTGCCGCGTGGCCGGCTCCGGGGTCCGGTGCCACGCCGGGCGCGGGGCTGACGGGTGCGCCCGCCGGTCCGGAGGCGCCCGTAGCGCCGGGGGCGCCCGCGGGGGCCACTCCGTGGGCGGGTACGGACACCAACGCGGATGCCGGTGAGGATCGTTCGGTGCCGTTGCCGGCGACCGTGTTCGCGCCGCCGCTGAGCGAGCCGGGCGGCCACGCGCCGCGGCCGCCGGCGGCCGCCGCGGACGCCAAGACGGCGTTGATGTCGGGGGGCAGTCACCTTCCGCCCACGGCGGTAGCGCCGGCGCTGGGTGCCCAGGACCAGCGGGGCGCGGGAAACGTTCCGCCGGGTGCGCCGGGTCGCGCGCCCGGCGCCCCCGGTGCGCCGGCCGTCGGCGCGGGCGCCGCGCCCGCGCCGCCCGGCGTGCCGCCGTACGGCCCTCCGCAGGCGCCGGCGGCACCGGGTACGCCGCCCCCGCCCGCGGCCGGGCCGGGCGGCACCCCGCCCCCGCCGCCTCCGGGCGCCATGCCTCCGCCGCCCCCCGGCGGCACTCCCGCTCCGCCTCCGTACGGCCGTCCGCAGGCGCCGGACGCGCCGCGGCCGCCGGCCGGCACGGAGCGGCCGCTCGCGCCGAACGCGGGGGACATCGCGGACGCGGCGACGAGCAAGGCCGCGCCGCCGCCGCGCAGGCCGCATGCCGGACTGGGCGCGCCGCCTCCGCCGCCGGGCGCTCCGGGTACGCCGGGCGCACGGCCGGGGAGCACGCCTCCGCCGCCGGGTGCTCCGGGTGCTCCAGGTGCGCCCGCCGGCGGGTACGTGCCGACCCAGCTCGTCTCGGCGCTCGGTCCTGAGGGCCCCGGCGCCGCCCCCGGCGCTCCCCAGCCGCCCGGTGCGCCGGGCGCCGCCGGGGGCACGCCGCCCGGGGACGCCCCGCACGCGGCCACGGTGCTGGCGACCCCCGGCATGCCGATGCCCCCGCCCCCCGGTGCTCCTCAGCCTCCGGGCGCCCCGGGTGTCCCCGGCGCGCCCGCCGCCCCGGGCGCCCCTGGGGCTCCCGGCGGTGGGCGTGGTGCGGTGCACCATGCGGAGACCGTGCTGGCGGCGCCGCCCGTGGGCGGTCCGGGAGCGCCTCCGCCTCCTCCGCCGCCGGCGGCCGGTCCGCCCGGCATGCCGCCGGGCGTCCCGGGTGCGCCGCAGCCGATGCCGCCGGGCGCGATGCCGCCGGGGGCCATGCCGCCCCCGCCGCCGCCCGGTGGTCCGATGCCGGGCCGGCCCGCGGCGTACGGCTATCCGCAGCAGGGGCAGCCGACGGTGGGTCCGGGGTACCAGGCGGTGCTGCGCTACCGGGCGCAGGACGGTTCGGAGCAGCAGCTGATCCGGCGTTCGGCGCCGGGCACGCCGCATCCGGAGTGGCAGATCTTCCACGAGCTGCGGGCGATGAACGTGCCGCCGGACCAGGTGCTGGAGCTGCACACGGAGCTGGAGTCGTGCGAGCTGCCGGGGGCGTACTGCGCGCGGATGATCCGGGAGCAGTGGCCGCAGGCGAGGATCACGAGCATCGCGCCGTACGGCACGGACCACGCGAGCCGGCAGCAGGGCATGCACCAGTTGCTGGCGCACCAGGGCGAGCTGCACCAGGTCGCCGACGGTCCGGCGCGTCCGGCGCCGGTGCGGGCGCCGCTGCCGCCGGTGCAGCCGGCGCCGCCGATCCCGCCGGAGGGGATCGCGCAGGAGCTGGCGGCGGTGTTCGGGCCGGGGGTGTTCCGGTTCGAGCAGCAGGCGGTGTCGCGGCAGGGCGTGCCGCCGATCGTGGCGCACACGCTTGTGGTGGCCGGGCTGCCGGTGGATCTGGGCCCGTTCTTCTGGGCGCAGGCCCAGCCGGGCCGTCCGGTGCCGACGCTGGCGGAGCTGGCGGCGGAGCGCGGGGTGCAGCCGGCGGCGGACGCGGGCTCGTACCTGGTGATGGGCACCGACTTCGGCAAGGCGCTCTGTGTGCAGTACGGGACGGCGAACATCGTGGCCGTTCCGGTGGAGGCCGGGCCGGGCGGGGCGCCGGTGCCGCCGCAGTTCGTGAACACCGGGCTGCCGGAGTTCGCGCGGTGCCTGGCGCTGCTGGGCCGGATGTGGCGGCTCCGGCACGGGCTGAACCAGGAGCAGGCGGGCCGCTGGACGGTGGACTTCCAGGCGCAGCTGGCCGCTCTGGACCCGGCGGCGCTGGGTTCGCCGGAGAGCTGGTGGTCGGTGCTGCTGGAGCAGATGTGGGACGGGCTGCTGTAGCCCGGGCCCGCTGAGTCCCGCTTCTCTCATGCCCTCCACGCGCACGCGTGGGGGGCATGAGTCCTTCTCGCGCGCGGCGACGCGTGCGATCTCGGCCGTGACGTGTCTGCGGAGTGTCGGTTTATGCATACTTACGTCCTGTCTAGCAGGATATGCGCGAAATCATTATGTCGTGTATGTCCGGCGGAGAGGGGCTCCCAGGGTGAGCAGCGCATCGACGACGCCGTACGGGTTCGAGACCGTCCGGGGGCGCGGCTACCGCCCCGACCAGGTCGACGCGTATCTGGAGGCGCTGTCGCTGGACCGGGACGCCGCCTGGGAGCGCGCCGCGCGGCTGACCGTGCTCGCCAAGGACATGGAGGCGGAGGCGGCGCGGCTGCGCGAGGCGGTCGCGGAGCTGGTGCCGCAGACGTACGAGTCGCTCGGGGAGCGGGCGGCGCACCTGTACCAGCTCGTGCTGCGGGAGGCGGCCGAACTGCGCGAGGGGGCGCGGCGGGCGGCACAGGAGGAGATCGCCGAGGCCGAGGCGTACGCCCGGGACGTGCACCAGGCGGCGCGGGAGGCGGCGGACGCGTCGCGTGCGGAGGCCGTGGAGCACGCCCGACGGATCGTCCTCGCCGCGCGGGCGGCGGCCGACGAGCTGCGGATCGGCGCGCGGCGCGGGGTGAAGGAACGGCGCGGGGAGGCGCTCGCCGCGCTGCGCGAGGTGCGCGGGCGCATCGACGGACTGTCCGCCTCGCAGGCCGGGGAGCAGGCGGAGCGGCTGGCCGCGGTGGAGCGCGAGCTGGCCGAGCGGCTGGCCGCGGCGGAGGCCCGGGAGGTGGAGCGGATCGCGGGGGCGCAGGGCAGGGTCGCGGAGGCGGAGCGGGCGCTCGTCGAGGCCGGGGAGGCCGCGCGGCGCTGCGAGGAGCAGGCGCGGGTGCGGGCCGTCGAGATCGTGGACGAGGCGCACACCCAGGCGAAGCGCATCGCCCAGGAGACGGAGCGGGTGCTGCGCGAGCACAGCGAGATGTGGGACGAGGTCCAGACGCAGATGGACTCCGTGCGCAACAGCCTCCTCATCCTGACGGGCAGGGTGGAACTGGAGCAGGGGGTGCCGTCCGGGCCGGGGCTGCGCGAGCCGGAGGACACCCCCTGACGCGGTGGCGGGGGCGCCGCGCCGGGCCGGCTCAGTCGCCCCTGCGGACCGCGCCCGCCAGGATCCAGCCCTCCACCGCCTCGTACTGGCGCCGCTGTTCCTCCGCCTTGCGGCGGCCGGAGACGACCGTGCCCAGCCAGCCGAAGAAGAAGCCGGCCGGGATGGAGACGATGCCGGTCGTGGTGAACGGGAACCAGTTGAAGTCGGCGTCGGGGAAGGCCGAGACGGGCGAGCCGGAGACGAGGTTGGTGCCCGGCATGAGCAGCAGCACCGTCAGCGAGCCGCCGAGCATGGTGCCCAGCAGCCCGGCGCGGGTGTAGCGGCGCCAGAAGAGGCCGTAGACGAGCGCCGGCGCGAGGGCGGAGGCGCCCAGGCAGAAGGAGAGCGTCACCAGCGGCTGCAGGCTGTGGTGCTGCACCAGGGTGGCCAGCAGGATCGTGGGCGCTCCGACGGCGAGCGCGGAGAGGCGGGCCAGGGCCATCTCCCGGCGGGCCGGCATCTCCCGCACCCGGGCGGCGAACACGTCGTGGGCGAGGGAGTTGGCGCAGGCGAGGATCATCCCGGCGACCGAGGCGAGCAGGGTCAGGAAGAGCGCCGTGGTGACCGTGGTGAACAGGAAGCTCTCCGCCGTGGAGACGTCCGCGCCGAACGCGGCCCGTGAGCCCAGCAGGTAGGCGGTGTTGCCCTGCCTGTCGGCCGCCGCGATCGCCGGTCCGCCGACCAGGGCGGTGGCGCCGACTGCGACCACCGTGATGACCAGGACGAACAGCGCCACCAGCGACACCGCCCAGGACAGCGAGCGGCGGACCTGGCGGGCACTGGAGGCGGTGTACATGCGCATGGTGACGTGGGGCAGGCAGGCGCCGCCGAGGACGATGGTCAGCTCCGAGGTGATCATGTCGAGGCGGGCGCCTGGGTGCCCGGCGAACTGCAGCCCGGAGTGCAGGAAGGCCGGTCCCGCGCCGCTCTGCCGCGCCGCCGCCTGGAACAGGGCGCCCGGGTCCCAGTCGAAGCGGTGCAGGATCAGCAGGGCGACGATGGCGCCGGAGCCGATCAGCATCACGATCTTCAGGATCTGGATGAGCGCGGTGCCCTTCATGCCGCCGATGGCCGCGTAGGCGATCATCAGCGTGCCGAGACCCACGACGCAGCCGGTCTTCAGGGACTCGTTGGTGAAGCCCAGGATGAACGCCAAGAGCTGCCCGGTGCCGGCGAGCTGCACCAGCATCAGCGGCAGCAGCGAGGCGATCGTCACGGCGCAGGCCGCGATCCGCACGGACCGGCCCGGCATCCGGCGGGCCAGCGCGTCGCCCATGGTGAACCGGCCCGCGTTGCGCAGCGGTTCGGCCAGCAGGAACATCAGCAGCAGCAGTGACAGGGCGGTGCTGAGGGCGAGTACGACCCCGTCGTAGCCGCACAGCGCGATCACCCCGCCGGTGCCGAGGACGGTGGCGGCGGAGATGTAGTCCCCGGCGATGGCCAGGCCGTTGCGCAGCGGGGACAGGGTGCCGTAGCCGGTGTAGAACTCGTCGAGGTCGTCGCGGTCCGGGCCGCTCATCACGCACAGCAGCAGGGTGAGGGTGGCCACGGCGGAGAAGGCGACCAGCGACATGGCCTGGGCGGAGCCGCTGAAGCCGGAGACGGCCGGCGGGAGGGCGTGGGCGGTCACCGCAGCGCTCCCCGCCGCGCGTCCAGTTCGGCCTCCTTGCGGATGCGGTCGGCGAGCGGGTCGACATGGCGGCGGGCGGTGTGCTCGTACAGGGCGATCGCCAGCCAGGTGACCGGGAGTTGGAGCAGGGCGAGCAGCAGGCCGGCCGGGATGCCGTCGGCGAGGTCCCGCGTCATGACGTGCGGGGCGTACGCGGACAGCACCAGGAACAGCGTGAAGTAGCCGAGCGCGGTGAGGGTGGCGGTGCGCCGCTGCCAGCGGTAGGCGCCGCGCAGCACGCGCAGGTCGCTGTGGTGGCCGAGGGGTGCGCGGGGCGGGGTGCGGTACGGGCGCACCGGCTCGGGCGGCGCCGGCTGCCAGGGGTAGGGCGGGGGGTGCGGGGAGTCGTAGGACATCCCGGGGCTCCTTGCGTGGCTCGGGTCCGCGGCGGCGGACCGCAGGGAGGTAGGGGGGTGGGTAAACGGAGTCACGCACGCTACTCGCGGGTCCGGCGGCGCGTGGGCTTTTCACCAAACTGGCCGGTCGGTATGCGCTTACTGCACCGAACCGTGTCCCGCCCGTGCTGTCACCCCTCGTCAACCAGCGCGTTCGCGGCGCCGCGCCCCGCGCCCGTCAGGCGCGGGACCGCCTCGCCGGCCCGTGACTTGATCCTGACGCCACGGGAGGGCGGAGCCTTGCCGGGCCGGAGGGTGGAGCGGACCCCGAGAGGGACTCCACCCAGCGGTGGACGACCCCTAGGGGTATCTCCGTACTCCGGGTCGGGGCGGGTTCGTCCCCCCGGAGGACGAGGAGGGGCCCGCCCCGTCCTTAACCTGGCTTTATGCCGCCGGGGGGGGGGCGGCTGACCGAACCGACGGGGGTGGGGTTTACCCCCGTACAACAGGGGGCTCCGCACCAGCGCGCGGCACGTGTGCCGCACGCCAGACTCAGCGGCGTACCCGGAAGCGGCGCACCGCAACGACGGGGCACCCACCGACCTGTCGACCGACATAGGAGACATACCGTGACATCGGCTGTGACCATTCCCAGGCACGGGGGCACTGGAGGGCCTACGGCCGTTGCCGCGCGGGCCCGGCAGGTCGTCAAGGCGTACGGGTCCGGCGAGACCCGCGTCGTCGCCCTGGACCACGTCGACGTGGACATCGCCCGCGGCGAGTTCACCGCGATCATGGGCCCCTCCGGGTCCGGCAAGTCCACCCTGATGCACTGCCTCGCCGGTCTCGACACCGTGACGAGCGGTCGGATCCACCTGGACGAGACCGAGATCACCGGCCTGAAGGACAAGAAGCTCACCAAGCTGCGCCGGGACCGCATCGGGTTCATCTTCCAGGCGTTCAACCTCCTGCCGACGCTGAACGCGCTGGAGAACATCACGCTGCCCATGGACATCGCCGGCCGCAAGCCCGACCGGGCGTGGCTGGACCGGGTGGTGGAGACCGTCGGGCTGGCCGGCCGGCTCAAGCACCGGCCCACCCAGCTCTCCGGCGGCCAGCAGCAGCGCGTCGCCGTGGCCCGCGCGCTCGCCGCCCGACCCGAGATCATCTTCGGCGACGAGCCGACCGGAAACCTCGACTCGCGCGCCGGCGCCGAGGTGCTGGGCTTCCTGCGCCGCTCGGTGACCGAACTCGGGCAGACCATCGTCATGGTCACCCACGACCCCGTCGCCGCCTCCTACGCCGACCGTGTGCTCTACCTCGCCGACGGCCGGATCGTCGACGAGATGCACCAGCCGACCGCCGAGCAGGTCCTGGACCGCATGAAGGACTTCGACGCCCGGGGGCGCACGTCATGACCGTGCTGAAGACCTCGATGCGCAACTTCGTCGCCCACAAGGGCCGGATGGCGCTGTCGGCGATCGCGGTGCTGCTGTCGGTGGCATTCGTCTGCGGGACGCTGGTGTTCACCGACACGATGAACACCACCTTCGACAAGCTGTTCCAGAGCACCTCCTCGGACGTCCAGGTCAGCGCCAAGGGCTCCTCCGACACCGGCGAGACGACCTCCCGCACCGGCAAGCCGCCGGTCATGCCGGCCTCCGTGGTCGACGAGGTGCGCGGCGCCCGGGGCGTCGCCGAGGCCGAGGGGACGGTGTTCTCCACCTCGGTCACCGTCGTCGACCGCGACCTGGACAAGCTCTCCCCGTCCAGCGGCGCCCCGACCATCGTCGGCAGCTGGAACGGCAACGACGCCCGCACCATGAAGATCACCTCCGGCGCGGCGCCCAAGGGCCCGGGCCAGGTCATGGTCGACGCGGACACCGCCGACAAGCACCACCTCGCCCTCGGCGACGAGATCGGCGTCATCACCGCCGTCGGCACGCACCACGCGCGCGTGTCCGGCATCGCCGCCTTCACCGTCACCAACCCCGGCGCGGCCATCTTCTACCTGGACACGAAGACCGCCCAGCGGACCCTGATCGGCCGGACCGGCGTGTACACCAACGTCAACGTCACCGCCGCCGAGGGCGTCAGCGACGCGCAGCTCAAGCGCGACGTCACCGCCGCGCTCGGCCGGGGCTACAAGGTGCAGACCGCCAAGGAGGTCGCCGACGCCAACCAGAAGAGCGTCCAGAGCTTCCTGAACGTCATGAAGTACGCGATGCTCGGCTTCGCCGGGATCGCCTTCCTCGTCGGCATCTTCCTGATCATCAACACCTTCTCCATGCTGGTCGCCCAGCGCACCCGCGAGATCGGCCTGATGCGCGCCATCGGCTCCTCGCGCGGCCAGGTCAACCGGTCGGTGCTCGTCGAGGCGCTGCTGCTCGGCGTGCTCGGGTCCGTGCTCGGCGTCGGCGCGGGTGTCGGCATCGCGGTCGGCCTGATGAAGCTGATGGGCCAGATCGGCATGCACCTGTCCACCGACGACCTGACCGTCGCCTGGACCACCCCCGCCCTCGGCCTGCTGCTCGGGGTGGTCGTCACCGTCCTGTCCGCCTACCTGCCCGCCCGGCGCGCCGGCAAGGTCTCCCCGATGGCCGCGCTGCGCGACGTGGGCGCCCCGGCCGACGCCAGGGCCGGGATCGTGCGCGCCGTCATCGGCCTGGTCCTGACCGGCGCCGGCGCCGCCAGCCTCTACGCGGCCGCTGACGCCGACCAGGCCAAGGGCGGCTCCGGCTGGCTGGGCCTCGGCGTGGTGCTCACCCTGATCGGCTTCGTCGTCATCGGCCCGCTGCTGGCCGGCGGCCTGATCCGCGTCCTCGGCGCGGTCCTGCTGCGGATCTTCGGCCCGGTCGGCCGGATGGCCGAGCGCAACGCGCTGCGCAACCCGCGCCGCACCGGCGCCACCGGTGCCGCGCTGATGATCGGCCTGGCCCTGGTTGCCTGCCTGTCGGTGGTCGGCTCCTCCATGGTGGCCTCCGCCACCGACCAGCTCGACAAGACCGTCGGCACCGACTTCATCGTCCAGAACGACAACGGGACCCCCGTCGTCCCGCAGGCGGTGCGGGCCATCAAGTCGACGCCGGGCCTGGCGCGGGTCACCGAGTACCGTCCGACCCTGGCCGACTTCACCACCCCCGACGGCAAGACGCTCAAGGACACCGACATCACCGCGGCCGACCCGACCTACGCGACGGACCTGCGCAAGAAGACCGTCGCCGGTGACCTCAAGGACGCCTACCTGCCCGACTCGATGTCGGTGCACGAGAAGTTCGCCGAGGCGCACGGCATCCACGTCGGCTCGAAGATAAAGGTCGCCTTCAAGGACGGCTCCGCCGCCCGCCTGACGGTCCGCGCCATCACCAGCAGCGACGACGTGATCGACCAGGGCGCCAAGTACACCTCCATCGCCACGCTCGCCAAGTACGTGCCGGCCGACCGGATGCCGCTGGACCAGCTCGTCTTCGCCAGCGCGAAGGACGGTCAGCAGGACGCCGCCTACAAGGCGCTCCGCTCGGCCCTGCACGAGTACCCGCAGTACACCGTCCGCGACCAGACCGACTACAAGCAGGCGCTGAAGGACCAGATCGGCCAGCTCCTCAACATGATCTACGGCCTGCTGGCGCTCGCGATCATCGTCGCCGTCCTCGGCGTGGTGAACACCCTGGCCCTGTCGGTGGTCGAGCGGACCCGGGAGATCGGCCTGATGCGGGCCATCGGACTCTCCCGCCGGCAGCTCCGCCGCATGATCCGCCTGGAGTCCGTGGTGATCGCGGTCTTCGGCGCCCTGCTCGGCCTCGGCCTGGGCATGGGCTGGGGCGCGACCGCGCAGAAGCTGCTGGCGCTGGAGGGCCTGAAGGTCCTGGAGATCCCCTGGCCGACGATCGTCACGGTCTTCGTCGCCTCGGCCTTCGTGGGCCTGTTCGCCGCCCTGATCCCGGCCTTCCGGGCGGGCCGGATGAACGTCCTGAACGCGATCGCGACCGAGTAGCCGCCCCGGACGGGGGAGACGGGGCACGGGGGAGCCCGGCGCCGAGAAGTCACGGGGGACTTCTCGGCGCCGGGCGCCGTCGTGCCGCGCCGCGTCCCCGAACCGGGCCGCCGTGTTCACTCCGCCGGGTGACGGGGACGCGGGCGACGTACCCTGGGAACCCCCGGCCCGCTCCGCGTGTCGGGTCATTCGCGTTGCCATACCCGGACGGAAAGCCTCCCCATGAGCCTGCACGGTCTGCTCGACGCCGTAGTCAAGGACCCCGCCCTCGCCGAAGCGATCGAGGCGGCGGCGGACGGCAACCGCATGCACGTCGACCTGGTCGGTCCCCCCGCGGCCCGCCCCTTCGCGGTCGCCGCCCTGGCCCGCGAGACCGGCCGTCCGGTGCTGGCGGTCACCGCCACCGGACGGGAGGCCGAGGACCTGGCCGCCGCCCTGCGCACCCTGCTGCCCCCGCAGACGGTGGTGGAATACCCCTCCTGGGAGACGCTGCCCCACGAGCGCCTCAGCCCGCGCAGCGACACCGTCGGCCGCCGCCTCGCCGTGCTGCGCCGCCTCGCCCACCCCAGCGCCGACGACCCCGAGACCGGCCCCGTCTCCGTCGTCGTCGCCCCCGTGCGCTCCGTGCTCCAGCCGCAGGTCAAGGGCCTGGGCGACCTGGAGCCGGTGGCCCTGAGAACCGGCTGGAACGCCGACCTGAACCAGGTCGTCGAAGCCCTCGCGGCCGCCGCCTACGCACGCGTGGAACTGGTCGAGAAGCGCGGCGAGTTCGCCGTGCGCGGCGGCATCCTGGACGTCTTCCCGCCCACCGAGGAACACCCGCTGCGCGTGGAGTTCTGGGGCGACGACGTCGAGGAGATCCGCTACTTCAAGGTCGCCGACCAGCGCTCCCTCGAGGTCGCCGAACACGGTCTGTGGGCCCCGCCCTGCCGCGAGCTGCTGCTCACCGAGGACGTCCGCACGCGCGCGCGTGCCCTCGCCGAGGAGCACCCGGAACTGGGCGAACTGCTGAACAAGATCGCCGAGGGCATCGCGGTCGAGGGCATGGAGTCCCTCGCCCCCGTCCTGGTCGACGACATGGAGCTGCTGCTCGACGTGCTCCCCCGCGGCGCCATGGCCGTCGTCTGCGACCCGGAGCGGGTCCGTACCCGCGCCGCCGACCTCGTCGCCACCTCCCAGGAGTTCCTGCAGGCCTCCTGGGCCGCCACGGCGGGCGGCGGCCAGGCGCCGATCGACGTCGGCGCGGCCTCCCTGTGGTCCATCGCCGACGTCCGGGAACGCGCGCGCGAGCTGGACATGATGTGGTGGTCGGTGTCGCCGTTCGCGGCCGACGAGACGCTCGCCTCCGCCGCCGACACGGCGGGCGACGCGGACACCCTCAAGCTCGGCATGCACGCCACCGAGACCTACCGCGGCGACACCGCCCGGGCCCTCGCCGACACCAAGGGCTGGCTCGCCGACGGCTGGCGCACCGTCTTCGTCACCGAGGGCCACGGTCCGGCCGCCCGCACCGTCGAGGTGCTCGGCGGCGAGGGCATCGCCGCCCGCCTGGACGTCGACCTCGGCGAGCTGAGCCCCTCCGTGGTCCACGTCGCGTGCGGCTGCATCGACTACGGCTTCGTGGACCCGGCGCTGAAGCTGGCCGTCCTCACCGAGACCGACCTCTCCGGCCAGAAGGCATCAGGCCGCGACGGCGCCCGGATGCCGGCCCGCCGCCGCAAGACCATCGACCCGCTCACCCTGGAGTCGGGCGACTACATCGTCCACGAGCAGCACGGCGTCGGCCGCTACATCGAGATGGTGCAGCGCACCGTGCAGGGCGCCACCCGCGAGTACCTGGTCGTGGAGTACGCCCCCGCCAAGCGCGGCCAGCCCGGCGACCGCCTCTACATCCCCACCGACCAGCTGGAGCAGATCACCAAGTACGTCGGAGGCGAGGCGCCCACCCTGCACCGCCTCGGCGGCGCCGACTGGACGAAGACCAAGGCGCGCGCGAAGAAGGCCGTCAAGGAGATCGCCGCCGACCTGATCAGGCTCTACAGCGCCCGCATGGCCGCCCCCGGCCACGCCTTCGGCGCCGACTCGCCCTGGCAGCGCGAACTGGAGGACGCCTTCCCCTACGTCGAGACCCCCGACCAGCTCACCACCATCGCCGAGGTCAAGGAGGACATGGAGAAGTCCATCCCCATGGACCGCCTGATCTGCGGCGACGTCGGCTACGGCAAGACCGAGATCGCGGTGCGCGCCGCCTTCAAGGCCGTGCAGGACGGCAAGCAGGTCGCCGTGCTGGTGCCCACCACCCTGCTGGTGCAGCAGCACTTCGGCACCTTCTCCGAGCGGTACGCGCAGTTCCCGGTGAGCGTGAAGGCACTCTCCCGCTTCCAGACCGACACCGAGGCCAAGGCCGTGCTGGAGGGGCTGAAGGAGGGCTCGGTGGACGTCGTCATCGGCACCCACCGCCTGTTCTCCTCCGAGACCAGGTTCAAGGACCTCGGACTGGTCATCGTCGACGAGGAGCAGCGCTTCGGCGTCGAGCACAAGGAGCAGCTCAAGAAGCTCCGCGCCAACGTCGACGTCCTGACCATGTCGGCCACCCCGATCCCGCGCACCCTGGAGATGGCGGTCACCGGCATCCGGGAGATGTCCACCATCACCACCCCGCCCGAGGAGCGGCACCCCGTCCTCACCTTCGTCGGGCCGTACGAGGAGAAGCAGATCGGCGCCGCCGTCCGCCGTGAACTGCTGCGCGAGGGCCAGGTCTTCTACATCCACAACCGGGTCGAGTCGATCGACCGGGCGGCGGCGCGCCTGCGCGAGATCGTCCCCGAGGCGCGGATCGCCACGGCCCACGGCCAGATGTCGGAGTCCGCGCTGGAGCAGGTCGTCGTCGACTTCTGGGAGAAGAAGTTCGACGTGCTGGTCTCGACCACCATCGTCGAGTCCGGCATCGACATCTCCAACGCCAACACCCTCATCGTGGAGCGCGGCGACAACTTCGGCCTGTCCCAGCTCCACCAGCTCCGCGGCCGCGTGGGCCGGGGCCGGGAGCGGGGCTACGCCTACTTCCTGTACCCGCCGGAGAAGCCGCTGACGGAGACCGCGCACGAGCGTCTCGCCACCATCGCCCAGCACACCGAGATGGGCGCGGGCATGTACGTCGCCATGAAGGACCTGGAGATCCGCGGCGCCGGGAACCTGCTCGGCGGCGAGCAGTCCGGGCACATCGCGGGCGTCGGCTTCGACCTGTACGTGCGCATGGTCGGCGAGGCCGTCGCCGACTACCGGCGGCAGCTGGAGACCGGCGAGATCGAGGAGGAGCCGCCGCTCGAGGTCAAGGTCGAGCTGCCGGTCGACGCGCACGTCCCGCACGACTACGCCCCCGGCGAGCGGCTGCGCCTGCAGGCGTACCGCGCCATCGCCTCCGCCAACTCGGAGGAGGACGTCAAGGCGGTCCGCGAGGAGCTCACCGACCGCTACGGCAAGCTGCCCGAGCCGGTGGAGAACCTGCTGCTGGTGGCCGGACTGAGGATGCTCGCGCGGGCGTGCGGCGTCGACGAGATCGTGCTGCAGGGCAACAACATCCGCTTCGCGCCGGTCGAGCTGCGCGAGTCGCAGGAGCTGCGGCTGAAGCGGCTGTACCCGGGCACGGTCATCAAGCCGGCCGCCCACCAGGTCCTGGTGCCCCGCCCGAAGACCGCGAAGGTCGGCGGCAAGCCGCTCGTCGGCCGCGAACTGCTGGGCTGGGTCGGCGAGTTCCTGGCCTCGATCCTGGGGTCGTAGCCGCCCGACCGCGGGACGGGAGCGGTCGGGCCCCCGGTCCCGCGGCCGGCTTTCCGTCCCGCGGCCGGTCTCCCATGCGGTGGCCGGGCTCCCGTGCGGCGGCCGGGCTCCCGTCCCACGGCCGTGCTCGCGGGCGGCGGCCGGTGACGTCCCGCCGAGTCGCGCGAACATCGCCCCGACAACGGCAGTCACGCCCCTTTGAGTCCCATCTGCTGTGCGCCGAAGGCCCGTTACGGTGGACGCGGACACGATCCGCCCACACATCAGGGCGGACAGGGCGGACAGGGCGAGCAAGGGGGACGCACCGTGACGCGTCTGAGGGGCGGGGCGGCCATCGCCGCGGCGGTCGTCATGGCGGTCTCCGCAAGTACCGGGAGCCCAGCAGGCGCATAGCCCTCGCCAACGACCTTGTGTTGGCGGCGTAGATGTCTCACGGTGAAGTGCCTCATGACTGGGGTATGCGTTCCGCCAAGCTGTGTCTCACGGGTGACGGGTTCCGGCTCGGTGGACGAACGGGCCGGTGGAAGGGCGGGGAAATGACAGAGCGCGCGAACCGGGCCGTTCGTGCGGCGGCGGCCGGCTGTGCGGCGTTGGTGCTCGGTGCGGGGCTGGCGGGGTGCAAAGCGAGCGATCTGCCGGAAGCGAAGAACTCGCCGGGCGGCGGATCAGCGACGTCGGCGGGCGCGCACGGCACCAGCCCCCTCGTAGACCCTGACGGAACGAAGCCGGGGCTGGCCGCGATCACCTCCCGGAAGGACAAGGACGCGGCGCGGGAACTGATTTCCGAGCTGGCCACCAAAGGGCGCGGCCCGAAGACGGGCTACGAGCGCGAGAAGTTCGGTTACGCATGGATGGACACGGCGGACGGCGTACCACTGGCGCACAACGGCTGTGACACCCGGAACGACTTGCTGAAACGCGATGGCCAGAAGGTCACCTTCCGGTCCGGTTCGGACTGCGTGGTCGTCTCGATGACCCTGTACGACCCGTACACCGGCAAGGACATCGCCTGGAAGAAGGCGAAGGCCACCGAGGTACAGATAGATCATGTGGTGCCGTTGTCGTACGCCTGGCAGATGGGGGCTTCCCGCTGGAGCAAGGACAAGCGGGAGCAGCTGGCCAACGACGTGCTGAACCTCTTGCCGGTCTCGGGCTCCCTCAACGCCTCCAAGAGCGACTCCGGGCCTGCGTCCTGGCTGCCGCCGAATAGGGCGATCCGCTGCTCGTACGCGGTGCGGTTCGCGCAGGTCGCGGAGAAGTACAAGCTCCCGGTAACGAGTCCTGACAAGAGCATGATGCTGCGGCAATGCGGAGCCTGAGCCTGCCGTTCCCGGAAATGAGACCTGTTCGCCTCCGTGCCGGCCGACCGCAGGGTCACGCACATGTGGGAGGGGCTGGACACGGTCGACCGGGCAGGTCTTGAGCACGACTACGGGTCCGCCAACCGGTTCCCCGGGGCGGTCCGCACCGCCTACGGTGACCGGCATGGACGTGAAGGTGACCAGCCTCGCCGAGCGGCCCGACCGGCTCGCGGCGGTGCTCGCGATGGCCGACACCTGGCCCGAGTTCGTGACCAACGACCCCGTGGGCAACGCCCACTACGGCCGCATCCCCACCGAGCTGCCCGAGTACGCGCTGTTCGCGCAGGACGGGCGCGGCGAGGTCGTCGCCCACGCCTACAGCGTCCCCTTCCGCCTGGACGCCGAGGGCCGCGGGACCCTGCCCGCCCGGGGCTGGGACCAGATCCTGCTGTGGGCCTTCGCCGACCTGCGCCGCGGCACCCGCCCCGACACGGTCGGCGCGATCTCCGTCGTCGTCGCCCCGCACGCCCAGGGGCGCGGCCTGTCCGCCGTCATGCTCTCGGCGATGCGGGACAACGCCCGCGCCCGGGGCTTCCGCGAGGTCGTCGCCCCGGTGCGGCCCAGCGCCAAGCACCGCGAACCGCGCACGCCGATCGCCGAGTACGCCCACCGGGTCCGCCCCGACGGCCTGCCGGAGGACCCGTGGCTGCGCGTGCACGTCCGCGCCGGCGCCACCGTGGACCGCGTCGCCACGGCCTCCATGACCGTCGGCGCCTCCCTGGAGGAGTGGCGCCGCTGGACCGGACTGCCCTTCGACACCCGGGGGGACGTGGAGGTGCCCGGCGCGCTGGTCCCGGTCCACTGCGAACCGGAGCGCGGGTACGCCGTCTACGTCGAGCCCAACGTGTGGATGCGGCACCCGCTGTGATCCGGCGCCGGGCCCGGCCCGGACTCAGCCGCCCATGGCGTCCAGGTCGATGATCTTCCCGGCGGGCTTGCGCGCCGGCACCGGCTTGTCGTAGTCGCTGAAGGACAGGCGCACCGGCTCCTTGGCGCCGGGCGCGCTGTCGACCCGCAGCAGGTACGGCTTGCCCTCGGTCGCCACGTACAGCGTGTAGCGGTCCTTGCCGTCCTTCTCGTGCAGCACGATCGCCGGGGTGCCGTCGACGGAGGTGGTCCCGCCGCGGGTGGCGTCCGAGCTGACGTCACCCGCGCCCGCCAGCACGGAGTTCAGGTCGCAGAAGCCGGCGATGTCCTTGGCGTCCTGCCCCTTCACCGCCATCTTGGTCCACTTCCCGGCCAGCATGTTCACCGCCGCGTCCGTGTCGGCCTTGGACTCGCCCTTGCTCTGGGCGCGCAGGAACGCCTCGTCGTACTTCATGTAGACGGTGCTGCCGGTCTTGATCAGGTCGGCCTTGCCCTGGCCGCCCATGCTCATCGTCCCGGCGCACTCGCCCTTCTTGTCCAGGGCCATGTCGAGCCCGATCGTGCCCTTGCTCTCGTCGTCGGCGACCTCGCCCTTCATCCGCAGCGACGCGGCCCCGGTGGTCGCCTTCAGGGCGCGGTCGGCGATCTGGCCGCCGCTCAGCCCCGCGAACGGGCCCTTCGGCTTGCTGTCCGCCTTGTCCTGCCCCGGCAGACAGCCGGTGATTCCCGCGGTGGCCGCGGTGATGAGGCAGATGGCGGCAAGTGCGGTTCGGCGCATGACAGTTCCTTGCTGGGAGAAGTGGAGTGGGTGGTGGTGACGCGTGGTGCGGTGCGCGCGTGGTGCGGTGCGCGCGTGGTGCGGTGCGCGCGTGGTGTGGTGCGCGCGTGGTGCGGTGCGGTGCACCGGCGCGGGGCCGCGACGGTGGGGGGTGGCGACGGTGCGGCCGGTGGTGCGGGCCGGTGCCGGTCCCGGTGCCGGTCTCAGTCTCGGTCCCGGTCCGGCGCGGCGGCGGTGGTGAACGGGACGGTCAGGCCGTCTTCTTCCAGTTCCCGCAGCCGGTGGTCTTGAAGTAGGCGTCGCCGGCGGCGATGGTGACGACGGCCGTGCCCTTCACGTTGTTGTTGGCGATGATCGAGTCGAGCCCGTGCTCGGCGTCCTTGGCGCGCTCCCAGTAGCAGGAGCCGTCGCTGTTGCCGGCCGACCGGTAGGTGCCGGGCGCGATGTCGGCGCCGACCTCGAACATGCCGCCGTCGCCGTCCATGGAGGAGGCGGGCGAGCCCTTCGCCTTCGCGGCGACGGCCTCCCAGTCGGCGCAGCCGTTCGACTTGAACAGCTTGTCGCCGGCCTTGACGGTGACGTAACTCGTGCCCGAGACGTTGTCGTTGGCCAGGATCGAGTCCATCTCGCCCGAGGCGTCCTTGGCCCGCTCCCAGTAGCACATGCCGTCGGTGTTGCCGGTCGTGCGGTAGGTGCCGGGCTTGATGTCGGAGCCGACCCGGAACTCGCCGTCGCCCTCGAAGGCGGCCTTCTTCTTCGCGTCGGCCCTGCCGCCGGAGTCCTTCCCGGCGACCGGGTCCCGCTCGGCGCCGGGCCGGTGCGCGGCGGACGCCGAGGCGTCCCCGCCGCTGCCGGAACCGCCGTCCTTGCCGTCGTCGGCGTTGGCGGACACGGCGGCGATGACGGCAACCCCTACGACCGCGCCCAGCGCGATCTTGCCCTTCATGCCCATGGCGGAACCCCTCCCCGGTACGGCGACCGCCCCCTCCGGCTGGCCGCTCGTTCGCTGGGTCAATAAGACCAGAGCGTGTGAACCGAGTCAACACGATTCACAGATGTCGAGCGATACACGTCCGTGAATGCGGTTTCCCCGTGTACGTCGGTATGCTCGGCGCACAACGGGACGAGGGGAGTCGGGCCGGTGCAGGACAACGCGACAGAGGTGACCGCCGCCGGTATCGCGCGGCTCGCCGGAGTGGGCCGCGCCGCCGTCAGCAACTGGCGCCGCCGCCACGCCGACTTCCCCAAACCGGTCGGCGGCACCGAGACCAGCCCGTCCTTCGCGCTCGCCGAGGTGGAGGCCTGGCTGCGCGAGCAGGGCAAGCTCGCCGAGGTCCCGCTGCGCGAACGCGTCTGGCAGCAGCTCGCCGGGCACCCCGAGGGACCGGTCACCGCGCTGGTGCACGCGGGCTGCGTGCTGCTGCTCATCCACGAGAGGCACACCGCCTGGCTGGACGTGAGCGCCGGTTCCGACGAGCGGCTGGCCGCGATGCTTCCGGGTGCGCTAGAGCGGGTGCTGGGTGTGAACACACCGCTTCCCGCGAACACCGGCGCCCCCGCTCACAGCCCGCCTCCTGCCCACACGCCCGCGCTGCGCACCCCGACCGGCCCCCAGCTCCTGCCGTCCGTCCCCCTCCTTCGCGGTGCCGCCGAACTGGCCGCCGAGACGGGCACGCGGCAGACCTTCGAGTTCCTGCTGGGCCGGCACCTGGACGCCAGCCCGCGCCAGTACACGCTCACCCCGGCCGAACTGGCCCGGCTGATGGCCGACCTCGCCGGCCCCGCCCGCACCGTCCTCGACCCGGCCTGCGGCACCGGCGCCCTGCTGTGCGCCGTGGGCGACCGCCCCGGCCAGGAGCTGTACGCCCAGGACGGCGCCCCCGACCTCGCCGCCCTCACCGCGCTGCGCCTGAGACTGCGGTCACGCGCCACCGTGCACGCCGCCGCGGGCGACACCCTGCGCGCCGACGCCCACCCGGAGCTGCGCGCCGGCGCCGTGCTGTGCCACCCGCCGTTCAACGAGCGCAACTGGGGCCACGACGAACTCGCCTACGACGCGCGCTGGGAGTACGGCTTCCCGGCGCGCACCGAGTCGGAGCTGGCCTGGGTGCAGCACGCGCTGGCCCGGCTGGCCGACGGCGGCACCGCCGTGCTGCTCATGCCGCCGGCCGCCGCCTCCCGGCGCTCCGGGCGCCGGATCCGCGCCGACCTGCTGCGCCGGGGCGCGCTGCGCGCCGTGGTCGCGCTGCCGGCCGGGGCGGCGCCGCCGTACAACATCCCGCTCCACGTGTGGGTGCTGCGCCGGCCCGACCGGACGCCCGCCGCGCCCGAGGTGCTGCTGGCCGACACCGGACGGTTCGCCGGCGGGGCGCGCGGCGGCCCGGACTGGCAGGCGGTGCGGGAGGCCGTGCTCGACGCCTGGCACGGCTTCGAACGCGCCGGGCGGCTGGCGGAGCGGCCGGGGCTCGCCCGGTCCGTGCCGGTCATCGAACTCCTCGACGACGACGTGGACCTGGCCCCCGCCCGCCATCTGCCGCCCGCCGCGGCCGCCGACGGCGCCGAGCAGCTCACGGCCGTGCGCGAGCGCCTCGGCGAGACCCTGCGGCTGACCGCCGACCTCACCCCGCCCCCGGTCGACCCGGCGCCGCCCGCGCGCTGGCCGCTCACCACCGTCGGCGAACTCGCGCGCGGTGGCACGCTGGTGCTGCGCACCGGCGGGACCGGCGGCCGTGCGCGCGTGCCCGTGCTCACCGACCACGACGTGCTCGCCGGAACGGCGCCCTCCGGGACGCTGCCGGAGAGCGACGAGGAAGCCGTGCTGACGGAACCGGGCGACGTCGTCGTGCCGGTGCTCGGCGGCGGCTCGGTGGCGCGGGTGATCGACGAGTCGACGCGGGGCGCCGCGCTGGGCCGCAACCTGGTGCTGCTGCGGCCCGATCCGGCGGCGCTCGACCCGTGGTTCCTGGCCGGCTTCCTGCGCGGCACCGCCAACCACCGCCAGGCCAGCAGCTACGCCTCCACGGCCACCCGACTGGACGTGCGCCGCCTGCAGCTTCCCCGGCTGCCGTTCGGTGAACAGCGGCGCTACGGCGAGCGGTTCCGCGCCCTCGACGAGTTCGAGCGGGCCGTACGGCACGCGAGCCGGCTCGGCGAGCAGCTGGTGCGCGGGATGTACGACGGGCTCACGGACGGCACCGTCGCGCCGGATTGACGGTGTGGCCGGACAACGGTTCGGTACAACCCGGACCACTTGTCCGTGCCTGGCCATATGCTCGAAGCGACCATCGCACGAGTGGTGTCAGCCCGGCGGAGCACACCGGGCGGACAGGCACGCCCATTTCAGGCATCAGGAGCAGCCATGCAAGGCCACGGCTACGCACAGCCGGTGAAGCAGCCGCCGCACAACGCGTGGCTGGTCCTCGTGCGGGTGCTGCTGGTGGCGTTCGGTGTCCTCAGCGCCGGCTTCCTGGCCTGGGCGATGCTGCTGCGGCTGGCCGCAGTCACGCGCAGGTCCCTGGACTGGGGCCTGTTCGTGGCCGGACTGGCGGCGGACATCCTCGCCGTCGCCCTGGTGGGCAGCGAGCCCGGTGACGAGGTCCACACCCCCGGCGGCTACGTGGGCATGACGCTGCTGCTCGGCGGCCTGGTGGTGATCACCGTCTACTACCTGGTCGCGGAGATCCGCCACTACCAGCGGCTGCGCCAGACGTACGTGAGCGGAACGGTCTCCGGCTACGGATACCCGGGGCCGGCGTCGCCCTTCCTCGCGACGAGCGTGCCGCAGACCCCCGTACCCGTGCCGCCCCCGGCGCACCACACGCCCGTGCCGCAGCATCCGCCGGTCGCCCCGCCGCCGCAGCGCCCGGCGCCCGCCCGCATCGACCAGGTGCGTGCCGAACTGGACGAGCTGAGCGACTACCTGCGCAAGCAGGACGGCCACGAGGGCGGACGGTGAGCGTGGCGGCGGGACGTGTCGTCGCCGGACGCTACGAACTGTCCACGCTCATCGGCCAGGGCGGCATGGGCCAGGTGTGGACGGCGTACGACCAGCGGCTGGACCGGCGGGTGGCGGTGAAGCTGCTGCGCCCGGACAAGGTCGCCGGGCAGGAGGCCGAAGAACTGCGCCGCCGCTTCGTGCGCGAGTGCCGGGTGACCGCGCAGGTCGACCACCCCGGCCTGGTCACGGTGCACGACGCGGGCAGCGAGGGCGAGGAGCTGTTCCTCGTCATGCAGTACGTCGACGGCGCCGACCTCTCCGACCACCTCGCCGAACACGACCCGTACCCGTGGCAGTGGGCGGTGGCGGTGGCCGCGCAGCTGTGCGCGGTGCTGAGCGCGGTGCACGCCGTGCCGATCGTGCACCGGGACCTGAAACCGCGCAACGTCATGGTCAAGCAGGACGGCACGGTCACCGTCCTCGACCTCGGCGTGGCCTCCGTCATGGACACCGACACCACCCGCCTCACCCACACCGGCTCCCCGATCGGATCGCCCGCCTACATGGCGCCCGAGCAGGCCATGGGCGGCGCGGTCGGCCCGTACACCGACCTGTACGCGCTCGGCGTGCTGATGCACGAACTGCTCAGCGGAGACGTGCCGTTCGCCGGCTCCACCGCGCTCGGCGTGCTGCACCGGCACCTGTACGAGCCGCCGGTGCCGGTGCGCCGCATCCGCCCCGAGGTACCCGAGGCGCTGGAGTCGCTCGTGCTGCGCCTGCTGGCGAAGGACCCGCAGCACCGGCCGGACTCCGCGCAGGAGGTCTACGAGCACCTGTCGCTGCTGCTGCCCGCGCGCGGCATGCCCACCGGGGCGCCACTGGACCCGACGCGTCCCTTCCTGCGCCCGCACGCCCCCTGGCCGGACCGCGCGCGCACGCCCGCGCCGCGGCCCGCTCCCGTCACGCCCGCGCCGGCCGTGGCCGGGAAGCCCGACGTCGCCGCCGCCGTCGACGAGGTCAAGCGCCTGCTGGGGGAGGGCCGCATCACCCAGGCCGTGGACATACTCGGCGCGATCCTGCCCGCCGCGGCCGAACAGCACGGCGAGCGCTCCCCGGTGGTGCGCACCCTGCGCAAGCAGTACGCGGCCACCCTGCTGGACGACGGCCAGTACCGGCGCGCGCTGCCCGAACTGCGCCGCCTCGCCGACGAACGCGCCGCCGAGGCCGGCCAGGCCGACCCGCAGTCGCTGCGCTTCCGCTACGAGGCGGCCCAGTGCCTGGAGCAGCTCGGCGAACCGGCGGCGGCGCTCGCCGAGTACCGCGCGCTGCTGCCGTACTACGAGAACCAGTACGTCTCCGGCGACCCGGAGCTCGCCCACGACGTACGCCGCCGCATCGGCCATCTGCTGCTCGCCCTCGGCGACCGCCCGGCCGCCCACGACACGCTGGCGCGGCTGCTGATGGACGTCGAGCGCTTCCGCGGCCCCGGTGACCCGCTGGCCGCGGAGATCCGCCGGACCCTGCAGTGGCTGGGGCAGGTGCGGGGCTAGTCTTTGCCGTTGCCTGAGGGATTCTTGTGCACTGCACGGGATCATGTTTCCCGAACGCATGACCGGCACCGAGTACGTTGCCGTTCGTTTTTCCACGCACTTTTGAGCAGGGGTGGGGTTCCATGGCCGGTCACCGGCAGTCGAAGAGGCGCAGGTACATCACGTGGGGCGTGGCGGGGGCCGCCGTCGTCGCCGGCGCCGGCATCGCCGCGCAGACCTCGATGGCCGCCACCTCCTGGCCCGCGCAGAAGACGTTCACCGGCCGCGCCTTCGACACCTGCACCGCGCCCTCCAAGGCGACGATGAAGGCCTGGCACACCGGTTTCTACGGCGCGGCCGCCGTCTACGTGGGCGGCAAGAACCGCGGCTGCGCCCAGCCCAACCTGACCTCGTCCTGGGTGACGTACGTCAGCGGCCTCGGCTGGAAGCTCATACCGATCTACGTCGGCGCCCAGCCGCCGTGCCAGACCGGCTCCAACCCGGAGAAGCTCACCGCGTCCACCGCCGCGGCCCTCGGCACCAGCGACGCCGAGGACGCCGTGGCCAAGGCCGCCGCGCTCGGCATGAAGCCCGGCAGCGCGATCTACCTGGACATGGAGCCGTACGACGTCACGAACAAGTCGTGCAACGACGCCGTGCTCACCTACGTCCGCGCCTTCGACAAGGAGCTGCGGGTCAAGACGTACCGCGCCGGCTACTACGGCTTCACCAGCTCCAGCGCCAAGGCCGTCGCCACCGCGAGCGACAAGACCGACCTGCCGGGCAACCTCTGGTACGCGCTGTGGGACAAGAAGAACACCACGACCTCGGACTGGCCCTGGGGTGCCACCCAGTTCACCGGCCACAGCCGCGCCCATCAGTACATGGTCAACAGCAAGGAGTCGCACGGCGGCGTCACGCTCACCGTCGACCGTGACGCCTGGGACGCGCCGGTGGCCATCACCGGCTGACCCGCGCCCCGGCCCGGGGCGGCGCGGCGGTGCCCGAAGCGGGCGCGAATCGTTGGTCGAATGGGTTGGCCACAGGCTGCCCACTGCCTAACATCGATCACCGCAAGACTTTGTGCACCGCCGCACAAGCTCCCTGGGAGGTCTCCTTGCACCGCCGCCGTCGCACCGCGCTCCTCCTCTCCGCCGCGATCGCCGCCGCGGCACCCGTCCTCACCGCCTGCGGGAGCGAGGCGCACCCGGGCGCCGCCGCGGTCGTGGGCGGACAGCGGATCACCGTCGCCCAGCTCGAGGGCCGGGTCGGCGAGGTACGCCGGGCGCAGCGGGCCGCGGTGCAGGACGAGACCCAGTACCAGCAGGTCCTCGCCTCCACCGGCAGCCTCACCCGGGACACCCTGCACAACATGGTCCTGGACCAGGTGCTGCACCGTGCCGCACAGGACGAGGGGATCGCGGTCACCCGCAAGGAGGTCTCCCGGATGCGGGCCGGCCTGGAGCAGCAGGCCGGCGGCGCCAAGGGCCTGGAGACCGCCTGGCTGCAGAAGTACGGCATCGCGCCCGGCCGCCTGGACGACAACCTCCGGCTGCAGCTGGAGGCGCAGAAGCTCGCCGCGAAGCTCGGCACCGACACCACGCAGCCCGCCTTCTGGAAGGCCCTGTCCCGGGCCTCGCAGGAGCTCCACGTCGACCTCAACCCGCGCTACGGCTCCTGGGACGTGCGCAAGAGCACCCGCGTGGACGCCAAGACGCCCTGGGTGCGGGAGGTCACGACGACCGGGGCGGGGCAGCAGGCCTAGCGGGCCGGCGGAACGGTACGGCAGCGGGCCGGCGGGTGCTGGTCGGTCATACGATCACACGCCGTCCCTGCCCTGTGGACAACCGATCCCGCCGTTCCCGCCGGTGGGTTACGTTCGGATCGTGAACGCAACCAGCCCCGAGCCCGCCCCCGGCCGCATCGTCCTGCTCACCACCAGCCACCGTGTCGCGCCCGGCCTGCTGTCCTGGCCCGCCTGGCAGGCGCTGCGCGCCGCCGACGCCGTGCTGTGCGCGGACGGCGCCCATCCGCAGCTTCCGTATCTGCGGGAGGCCGGGATAGCCGTGGCGCAGGCGTCGCCCACCGCGCAGGAGCTGGTCGACGCCTGCGCGGGCGGGCGGACGGTGGTGGTCGTGGCCACGGGCGAGGGGGAGCCCGCACTCACCGACGGCCTCGCCCGCCTCGCCGGTTCCGGCCGGTTCCGGATGCCCGAGCTGGAGCTGCTGCCCGCCTCCTACGACCTGCCCGGCGCCCGCTTCCTCGACCTCGTCCAGGTCATGGACCGCATCCGCCTGGAGTGCCCCTGGTCGTCCCGGCAGACCCACCTGGGCCTGGCGAAGTACGGCATCGAGGAGGCGTACGAGCTGGTCGAGGCGATCGAGGCCGGTGACCGCGAGGAGCTCCGCGAGGAACTGGGCGACGTCCTGCTCCAGGTCGTCTTCCACTCCCGCATCGCCGAGGAGGACCCCGAGGCGCCGTTCTCCGTCGACGACGTGGCCGGCGGCATCGTCGCCAAGCTGATCCACCGCCACCCGCACGTCTTCGGCGACGAGACGGCCGAGACCCCGGAGGACGTCAAGGAGCACTGGCTGCGCACCAAGGCCGAGGAGAAGCGGCGCACCTCGGTCACCGAGGGCGTCCCCCTCGGCCAGCCCGGTCTCGCCCTCGCCGCCAAGCTCGCCTCCCGCACCCGCACGGCGGGCCTGGAGGTGCCGCTGCCCGAGGGCGAGGGCATCGGCTACGAGCTGCTCGCCCTGGCCGTCCGGGCGGAGGCGGACGGCGTGGACCCGGAGGCGGCACTGCGGGCGGCGGCACGGGTGTACCGGGACGCGATACGGGCCGCCGAGAGCTGACCCCCGCCCCGGACCGCCGCGCGCCGGGGACGCGGCCCGCCCTCTCCGTCCCGTGCGCGGGCGGCCGGGGGGCGTGCGGGAAGCGGTGGTTGAGCGAGGGTGCGGGCGGGCACGGGTGCGGGCGGTGGCCGGGGCGGAGCGGCCGTCCGCGACCGGTACCGTCGGGGAGTGACCCACCAGCCCGACCAGCCCAACCCGCCCAGCGCCGCCCCGGAACTGTTCACCTGGGAGTTCGCCGCCGACCCCTACCCCGCCTACGCCTGGCTGCGCGAGCACGAGCCCGTGCGCCGGACGCGGCTGCCCAGCGGGGTCGAGGCCTGGCTGGTCACCCGGTACGCCGACGCCCGGCAGGCCCTCGCCGACCAGCGGCTGAGCAAGAACCCCGCGCACCACGACGAGCCCGAGCACGCCAAGGGCAAGACCGGCATCCCGGGCGAGCGCAAGGCCGACCTGATGACGCACCTGCTGAACATCGACCCGCCGGACCACACCCGGCTGCGCAGGCTGGTCAGCAAGGCGTTCACGCCCCGCAGGGTGGCCGAGTTCGCGCCCCGCGTGCAGGAGCTGACCGACGACCTGATCGACCGGTTCGCCAGGACGGGCTCCGCCGACCTCATCCACGAGTTCGCCTTCCCGCTGCCCATCTACGCTATCTGCGACCTGCTCGGCGTCCCGCGCGAGGACCAGGACGACTTCCGCGACTGGGCCGGCATGATGATCAGGCACGGGGGAGGGCCGCGCGGCGGGGTCGCGCGGTCGGTGAAGAAGATGCGCGGCTACCTCGCCGAGCTGATCCACCGCAAGCGTGCGGCGCTGCCGGCCGAGCCCACCCCGGGGGAGGACCTGATCTCCGGCCTCATCCGCGCCTCCGACCACGGTGAGCACCTCACCGAGAACGAGGCCGCCGCGATGGCCTTCATCCTCCTGTTCGCCGGCTTCGAGACGACCGTCAACCTCATCGGCAACGGCACCTACGCCCTGCTCACCCACCCCGGACAGCGCCGGCGGCTGCAGGACTCCCTGGCCCGCGGCGAACAGGGCCTGCTGGAGACCGGCGTCGAGGAACTGCTGCGCTACGACGGCCCGGTCGAGCTGGCAACGTGGCGGTTCGCCACCCGGCCGCTCACTCTCGGCGGGCAGGAGATCGCGGCCGGCGACCCGGTGCTCGTCGTCCTGGCCGCCGCCGACCGGGACCCGGAGCGGTTCGCCGGCCCGGACGTCCTCGACCTCGCCCGCGGGGACAACCAGCACCTCGGCTACGGCCACGGCATCCACTACTGCCTGGGCGCCCCACTCGCCCGCCTGGAGGGCCGGACCGCACTCGCCACGCTGCTCACCCGCCTGCCCGACCTGCGGCTCGCGGCCGATCCGGCCGATCTGCGCTGGCGCGGCGGGCTCATCATGCGCGGGCTGCGCACCCTGCCCGTGGAGTTCACCCCGGCCACGGAAAAGGTCGTACGACCTTGAACATGACGGGCGTTCAACTTCGTGATCTTCATGTGATCTGCGCGGCATGAACTTGTGACAAGTGATCGTGTGCCTATACGTTCACCCATCAGCGCGGCCCGAGCACCATGCGCCGCGCCGGTCCCGTTGTCGCACGAAAGGCTTCCGCATGCTCTCCGGGAACGGTCGTCACCGTCGCCCCCGTCAGGCTCCGGCTCTTCTCGTCGCGGCCGGAGTGACCGGCTCAGCCATCGCCATCCCGCTCCTCGGCGCCGCGAGCGCCAACGCGGCCGACGGCACCACCTGGGACAAGGTGGCCGAGTGCGAGAGCGGCGGCTCCTGGAGCGCCGACACCGCCAACGGCTACTACGGCGGACTGCAGATATCCCAGGAGGACTGGGCCGCCTACGGCGGCACCGAGTTCGCCGCCACCGCCGACCTGGCCAGCCGCTCGCAGCAGATCGCCGTCGCCGAGAGGATCCTCGCCGACAAGGGCACCACGCCCTGGGCCACCTGCGCCCTGCTCTCCGGCCTGACCTCCGACTCCGGGTCCCTGAACGTCGACACGGGCGTCGGAGGCTCCGGGAAGTCCGACACGGGCAAGCCGGACTCCGGCGACGAATCCGGCTCCACGGACCCGTCCGGTTCCGCCGGTGACTCCGAATCATCCGGTCTGCCGGACTCCTCCTCGTCCGGCACCCCCTCGTCCGACCCCTCCTCGGACGCGGCCGGCAAGACGTCCTCGGACGCGGGCAAGCACACCGGCTCCCAGAAGCAGGACAAGGGTGCGAACACCCCCGATCCCGGCGAATCCACCTCCCCGCGCGTCGGGGGGTCGCAGGCGAGCGAGTCCGCGACTACCGACCCTGTCGAGGAGGAGTCGGACAATTCGTTGCAGGCGGGCGGTTCTTGGAGCCTCGTCGACACCGGGGCGCTCGGTAGTGGCGGACGTCACCGCGGTGAAAGTGCGGACGAAAGCGTGACAAACGGTCAGGAGGTCGCCTCGTCGGGCAAACACGCCTCCGGGGGTGCGGACACCTACACGGTCCGCCAGGGCGACACCCTCGCCTCCATCGCCGACTCCCTTCACGTGGACGGCGGATGGCACCGTCTGTACACGCTGAACGAGAAGGCGGTCGGCGGCGACCCGGACAACATCTCCGCCGGTCAGACCCTGGTAGTCGGTAACGAAACGGGCGAAAAGCAGGGGTAGTTGACGCCCGGATTGATCACTGATGTCCGTTTCGGTGAAAGTGTGGGATGAGTCTCAGAAGCCCTGATCGTCTTTGAAATTCCGTCGATCACGTGTCTACGGTCGTGACTGCTCGTCACCACGAGCCCCGGCTGTCGCAACGCCGAATCCTGCCAGCGGCCGCCCGGGAACAGTCGTCGCGCAAGCGCCGTAGGCAGGAGCGGGGGACCCAAGGTAAGTGCCGGAACGGCCGTCAGCGCCGGAACCGGCTAGGGGTGGAGCCGCGGCCCGCGAGAGCGGGCACGCGGCCGGGCAACTCAACCGGCCCGAACCCGACAGCTCACCTCGCAGGCGTCGGTGAGGGGATCCATCCATGCTGTTCTCCAGCAAGGGCAAGCACCGTCGTCCGTCCAAGGCCACCCGGGCCATCGCGCTCGCCGGTGTGACCGGCGCCGCCGTCGCCGCCCCGCTGATGGCGGCCGGCAACGCCTCCGCCGCCACCACCTCCGAGTGGGACGCGGTCGCCCAGTGCGAGTCCGGTGGCAACTGGTCCATCAACACCGGCAACGGCTACTACGGCGGTCTGCAGTTCTCCGCCTCCACCTGGGCCGCCTACGGCGGCACGCAGTACGCCGCGCAGGCCAACCAGGCGGGCAAGGCCCAGCAGATAGCCGTCGCCGAGAAGGTCCTCGCCTCCCAGGGCAAGGGCGCCTGGCCGGTGTGCGGCAAGGGCCTTTCGGGCACCCCCTACAACGGTTCCGCCCCGAGCGGCTCCTCGCAGGGCACCTCCTCGCAGGGCACCTCCTCGGGCGGCACCGCCACCCGCTCCACCGACCAGCAGGCCGCCTCCCGCTCCAGCGAGCGGCCGGCCGCGAGCGCCAAGAAGACCGTCACCACCCCGACCGGCAAGAAGGTCAAGAAGGGCGACGGCGAGTACAAGGTGGTCAAGGGCGACACCCTCGGCACCATCGCCGACAAGCACCACGTCCAGGGCGGCTGGCAGAAGCTCTTCGAGCTGAACAAGGACATCGTCGACGACGCCGACCTCATCTACCCGGGCCAGCAGCTCCACCTGAAGTGACACCTGGCTCCTGACGGAACCACAGTGCCCTCACAAGGCCGTCCCCCAAGCAGAACGCCTCGTGAGGGCCGTTCCTCCCGTCCCCCACGGGCTCCCCGCCCCGGTGCGTTCTCCCCCGTACGCACCGGGGTGGGGCTGTTTTCGTCCCCGCTCTCGCCGGGCGTGTTCGCGGTACCCCGCCCGGACCCCTTTGTTCCGGGCAGGAACAATGGGTACCGTCTCCTTGTCCACGGGGCGGTCGGTCGGTGGCCGACGCCCCCTGGACGGTTAGGCTCTAGTCGCAAGGCGCAGCCGTGAGGCAGCCCGCCCCGCACTTCCAGCGTCACATCCAAGAAGGAGATGCTCGTGCCGTCCATCGACGTCGTCGTAGCCCGGGAAATCCTGGACTCCCGAGGCAACCCCACGGTCGAGGTCGAGGTCGGCCTCGACGACGGCAGCACGGGTCGTGCCGCCGTTCCGTCCGGTGCCTCCACCGGTGCCTTCGAGGCCATCGAGCTCCGTGACGGCGACCCCAACCGCTACCAGGGCAAGGGCGTCGAGAAGGCCGTCCTCGCCGTCATCGAGCAGATCGGCCCGGAGCTGGTCGGCTACGACGCCACCGAGCAGCGCCTGATCGACCAGGCCATGTTCGACCTGGACGCCACCGACAACAAGGGCTCGCTCGGCGCCAACGCCATCCTCGGCGTCTCCCTCGCCGTCGCGCACGCCGCCTCCGAGGCCAGCGACCTGCCGCTGTTCCGCTACCTGGGCGGCCCGAACGCGCACCTGCTGCCGGTGCCGATGATGAACATCCTGAACGGCGGCTCGCACGCCGACTCCAACGTGGACATCCAGGAGTTCATGATCGCGCCCGTGGGCGCCGAGTCCTTCTCCGAGGCCCTGCGCTGGGGCACCGAGGTCTACCACACCCTGAAGAAGGTCCTGAAGAGCAAGGGCCTGTCCACCGGCCTCGGCGACGAGGGCGGCTTCGCCCCGAACCTCGGCTCCAACCGCGAGGCCCTCGACCTCATCCTGGAGGCGATCAAGGAAGCCGGTTACGCGCCCGGCGAGCAGATCGCCCTCGCGCTCGACGTCGCCGCCTCCGAGTTCTACAAGGACGGCAAGTACCTCTTCGAGGGCAAGGACCGCTCCGCCGCCGAGATGACGGAGTACTACGAGGAGCTCGTCGCGGCCTACCCGCTCGTCTCCATCGAGGACCCGCTGTTCGAGGACGACTGGGCCGGCTGGAAGGTCATCACCGACAAGCTCGGCGACAAGGTCCAGCTCGTCGGCGACGACCTGTTCGTCACCAACCCCGAGCGCCTCGCCCGCGGCATCGACGAGGGCGCCGCCAACGCGCTGCTGGTCAAGGTGAACCAGATCGGCTCGCTGACCGAGACCCTGGACGCCGTGGAGCTGGCCCAGCGCAACGGCTACAAGTGCATGATGTCCCACCGCTCCGGCGAGACCGAGGACGTCACCATCGCCGACCTGGCCGTCGCCACCAACTGCGGCCAGATCAAGACCGGCGCCCCGGCCCGCTCCGAGCGCGTCGCCAAGTACAACCAGCTCCTGCGCATCGAGGAGATCCTGGACGACGCGGCGGTGTACGCCGGCCGCAGCGCGTTCCCGCGCTTCCGCGGTCACACCGAGGTCTCCAAGGGCTGACCCCCACCGGGCCGATCCGAACCGGACGGCCGGGTTGTCAGCCAGTCGTACGTACGTCCCCGTACCCGGTCCCGTACCGTGTGCGGGGACGTACGCACGTGGAAGGGGAGGCGGAGAGCCAGATGGCCGTCAAGGACCGGGACCGTTTCTCCACCGCGACCAGGCTGCGCGCGCTCGGCGAGCAGACCGCGGCCAGGGTCTACCGCTCCCAGACCAAACGGCAGGCCCGCCGCTCCCGGCTCACCGGCCGCGCGGCCCTGCTGGCTCTGGTGCTGTGCTCGATGATCGTCGCCCTCGCCTACCCGATGCGGCAGTACGTCTCCCAGCGCGCCCAGATCTCGGACCTCCAGCGGGAGCGGGAACAGGCCAGGCAGCGCGTCGAACAGCTGCGTGACCTCAAGGCGCGCTGGCAGGACGACGCCTACGCCGAGCAGCAGATCCGGCGCCGGCTGCACTACGTGATGCCCGGGGAGACCGGCTACGTCGTCGTCGACCCGGGCGCGGCCAAGCAGTCCCGCGCGGACCTCCGGGCCGCCCGCCGGCCCTGGTACGCCAACGTCTGGGACGGGGTCGACAAGGCCGACGCCGCCGGCCGGTGACCCGTCCTCCCCGGCCGGCCACCGGCCGCCACCAGCAACCGGCCCGCGGGCCGGCCACCGACAGAAAGCCACTCTGAAAGCAGTCATGGAAACGCCTCCGCCGCCCACTTCGCGCTCCGAGCCCACCGACGCGGACGTAGCGGCCTTCAAGCAGCAGCTGGGCCGTCCGCCGCGGGGCCTGCGGGCCATCGCGCACCGCTGCCCCTGCGGCCAGCCGGACGTCGTGGAGACGGCGCCCCGGCTGCCCGACGGCACGCCCTTCCCGACGACGTACTACCTCACGTGCCCGCGCGCCAACTCCGCGATCGGCACGCTGGAGGCCAACGGCGTCATGAAGGAGATGACCGAGCGGCTGGCGGCCGACCCGGAGCTGGCCGCCGCCTACCGGGCCGCCCACGAGGACTACATCCGGCGCCGGGACGAGATCGAGGTGCTGGCGGGCTTCCCGAGCGCCGGCGGCATGCCGGACCGGGTGAAGTGCCTGCACGTGCTGGTGGCCCACTCGCTGGCCGCCGGACCGGGCGTGAACCCGCTCGGCGACGAGGCGATCGCGATGCTCCCCGAGTGGTGGAGCAAGGGACCGTGCGTGACACCGTGCGAGCCGGCCGGGGAGGACGACAAGTGACCCGCGTGGCCGCCGTCGACTGCGGTACGAACTCCATCCGGCTGCTGGTCGCCGACGCCGATCCGGCGACCGGTGAACTCGTGGAGCTGGACCGGCGGATGACGATCGTGCGGCTCGGCCAGGGGGTCGACCGCACCGGCCGGCTCGCCCCCGAGGCGCTGGAGCGGACCTTCGCCGCCTGCCGCGAGTACGCCGGGGTCATCAAGGAGCACGGCGCGGAGCGGATCCGCTTCGTGGCCACCTCCGCCTCCCGCGACGCCGAGAACCGGGACGAGTTCGTGCGCGGTGTGGTCGACATCCTCGGCGTCGAGCCCGAGGTCATCACCGGCGACCAGGAGGCCGAGTTCTCCTTCACCGGCGCGACCAGCGAGCTCAAGGGCCGCGACGACCTGCCCGGCCCCCGCCTCGTCGTGGACATCGGCGGCGGCTCCACCGAGTTCGTCGTCGGCGACGACCACGTGCGGGCCGCGCGGTCGGTGGACATCGGCTGCGTGCGGATGACCGAACGGCACCTGGTGCACGAGGGCGAGGTCACCGATCCGCCCACCGAGGAGCAGATCGCCGCCATGCGGGCGGACATCGAGGCCGCCCTCGACCTCGCCGAGCGGACGGTCCCGCTGCGCGAGGCGCGCACCCTGGTCGGCCTGGCCGGCTCGGTCACCACGGTGTCGGCGATCGCCCAGGAACTGCCCGAGTACGACTCCGAGCGCATCCACCACTCCCGCGTCACCCGCGAGCGCGTCCGCGAGATCACGAACGCGCTGCTGCACTCCACGCACGCCGAGCGCGCGGCGATCCCGGCCATGCACCCGGGACGTGTCGACGTGATCGGAGCCGGCGCCCTCGTCCTGCTCGCGATCATGGAGCGGATCGGGGCCGAGGAGGTCGTCGTCAGTGAGCACGACATCCTCGACGGGATCGCCTTCAGCGCGGCTGAGACCCCGGCGTCGTAGCCCGGGGCGGTGCGCGAGCGGACGCCGACGGCCCCGTGCCGCCGGCGTCCGCGGTCCGGCACCCCTTCCAGGGGCTCTGCCCACCTCTTTGCTACTGGCGAGTAGCCTCTGTTGAGCAGCTCGGATAACGTGTGAGCGAGCCGTTCGCCGCCTCCGGTGACATCCCGTCGGCAAAGTTCGTGAAGTTCTTCACAAGAGATTCCGTCCCGTACGGCCGGGAAACGGGGCCGGTTGGCCCTTCCGGGGGTCGATCTCCTGTTTGAACATGTTCAGGTGGCGGACGCACGAGAGGTTCGGAGGGGGCGTTCCAGGGGTGTTTCCGGCCCCTCGCGGACGCCCTGAATCGGCAGAGAGGCAGCTCACGCGGCCTTGACAACGGGTCAGACCGTCCAGCGGTTCCACTCTCGCGACATGAACTGCGTCACGCGGGCCGCGGAGTTTAGCACAGGGTGTGTCAGAGCTTGTGAAGGGGCGCACGAGCAACCCCCCTGAGGCGGGTGGATACTCGATGCCATGAGCACCACGGAGCGTCCCAGGATCCTCGTAGTAGGCGGTGGGTACGTAGGCCTGTACGCAGCTCGGCGCATCCTCAAGAAGATGCGCTACGGCGAGGCGACCGTCACGGTCGTCGACCCCCGGTCGTACATGACCTACCAGCCCTTCCTCCCCGAAGCCGCCGCCGGCAGCATCTCCCCCCGGCACGTCGTCGTCCCGCTGCGACGCGTGCTGCCGAAGGCGGAGGTCCTCACCGGCCGGGTCACCACCATCGACCAGGACCGCAAGGTCGCCACGATCGCCCCGCTCGTGGGCGAGGCGTACGAGCTGCCCTTCGACTACCTGGTCATCGCGATGGGCGCGGTCTCCCGCACCTTCCCGATCCCCGGCCTCGCCGAGCAGGGCATCGGCATGAAGGGCATCGAGGAGTCCATCGGCCTGCGCAACCACGTCCTGGAGCAGCTCGACAAGGCCGACTCCACGACCGACGAGGAGATCCGCCGCAAGGCGCTCACCTTCGTCTTCATCGGCGGCGGCTTCGCGGGTGCGGAGACCATCGGCGAGGTCGAGGACATGGCCCGGGACGCGGCCAAGTACTACAAGAACGTCTCCCGCGAGGACATGCGGTTCGTCCTCGTCGACGCCGCCGACAAGATCCTCCCCGAGGTCGGCCCCAAGCTCGGCCAGTACGGCAAGGAGCACCTGGAGAGCCGCGGCGTGGAGATCTACCTCTCCACCTCCATGGACTCCTGCGTGGACGGCCACGTCGTGCTGAAGAACGGCCTCGAGGTCGACTCCAACACGATCGTCTGGACCGCGGGCGTCAAGCCGAACCCGGCCCTGTCCCGCTTCGGCCTGCCCCTCGGCCCGCGCGGCCACGTCGACTGCGAGCCGACCCTCCAGGTCAAGGGCACCGACTACATCTGGGCCGCCGGCGACAACGCCCAGGTCCCGGACCTCGTCGGCCGCAAGGCCGGCAACGAGAACGCCTGGTGCCCGCCGAACGCCCAGCACGCGCTGCGCCAGGCCCGTACCCTCGGCGACAACGTGATCTCCGGCATGCGGGGCTTCCCGCAGAAGGAGTACGAGCACGCCAACAAGGGCGCGGTGGCCGGTCTCGGCCTGCACAAGGGCGTGGCGATGATCGTCATGGGCAAGATGAAGATCAAGCTCAAGGGCCGCCTCGCCTGGTACATGCACCGCGGCTACCACGGCATGGCCATGCCGACCTGGAACCGCAAGATCCGCGTGTTCGCGGACTGGACCCTCGGCATGTTCCTCAAGCGCGAGGTCGTCTCCCTGGGCGCCATGGAGAACCCGCGCGAGGAGTTCTACGAGGCCGCCAAGCCGGCCCCGGTCGCCGCGAGCAAGACCGGCGAGAAGGCCAAGGCCTCCTGACCCACCGGCTCCACCGCCGGCCGCCGGGCCGCTGACGGAACCATCCGAGAGACCTCCCGCCATCCGTGGTGCGGGAGGTCTCTCGGCGTTTCCGGACGGTCGGTGGAGGGGGAGTTTGCCCTCCTGTAACTCCTTTGCGGGACTGCGCCGGAGGCTTCCCGGTGTTTACGTGGTATCGGACATCCGGGATCGTCGTCTTGGAGGTGTGCGCCATGGCCGACGCCGCGTCGCGGCTGAGGAGTCTCGCCGAGCAGTTGCTGGGATCGCCGCTACCCGTGCGGATCCGCGCCTGGGACGGTTCGCAGTCCGGCCCGCCGGACGCCCCGGCCCTCGTCGTCCGCAACCGCCGGGCCCTGCGCCGGCTGCTCTTCAAGCCCGGCGAACTGGGGCTGGCCCGGGCCTGGGTCGCCGGGGACCTGGACGTCGAGGGCGACCTCTACGCCGTCCTCGAGGTCATGGCGGGCCAGGTGTGGGAGCGCGGTGAGGACGCCCGGAGCCTCGTCGAGGCGCTGCGCGACCGGGAGGTGCGGGCCGCCGGGCGCGAACTGCTGAGACTCGCCGGGCCGCCGATCCCGCCCGCCCCGCCCCGCGAGGAGGTCCGCAGACGCCGTCACCTGCACACCCGGCACAGCGACCGGCGGGCCATCAGCCACCACTACGACGTGGGCAACGACTTCTACGAGCTGGTCCTCGGCCCGTCGATGGTCTACTCGTGCGCCTACTGGCAGGACGGCGGCACCCTGGAGTCCGCCCAGCGCGACAAGCTCGAACTCGTCAGCGCCAAGCTCGGCCTGACGGAGGGACGGCGGCTGCTGGACGTCGGCTGCGGCTGGGGCTCCATGGCCATCCACGCGGCCCGCGAGCACGGCGCGCGGGTCGTCGGCGTCACCCTCTCCCAGGAGCAGGCGGCGTACGCCCGCAAGCGCGTCGCGGACGAGGGACTGACCGACCGCGTGGAGATCCGGGTCCAGGACTACCGGGACGTCAACGACGGCCCCTACGACGCCATCTCCTCCATCGGGATGGCCGAACACGTCGGCGCCGAGCGCTACCTGGAGTACGCGAGCGTCCTGTACGGCCTGCTGAAGCCCGGCGGGCGGCTGCTCAACCACCAGATCGCCCGCCGCCCGCAGCGCGACGAATCCTCCTACGAGGTCGACGGCTTCATCGACGCCTACGTCTTCCCCGACGGTGAACTCGCCCCGATCGGCACCACCGTCACCCAACTGGAGCGGGCCGGATTCGAGGTCCGGGACGTGGAGTCGATCCGCGAGCACTACGCCCGCACCCTGCGCCAGTGGGTGGAGCGGCTGGAGACCGGCTGGGACCGCGCGGTCCGGCTCACCAGCCCGGGCCGGGCGCGCGTCTGGCGGCTCTACATGGCCGCCTCCGCCCTCGCCTTCGAACGCAACCGCATCGGCGTCAACCAGGTCCTGGCCGTCCGCACCCCCGACTCGGGCGCCTCCGGGCTGCCGCTGCGCACCCGCACCTGGAACACCTGACACGGCGGGACACGAGGAGGGGCCCCGTTCCGGTCACATGGAACGGGGCCCCGGCTGTGCCCGCGGCTACTCGGCCTTGATCGCCGCCAGCATGTTCAGCCGGGCCGCGCGCCGGGCCGGCCACAGGGCGGCCAGCACACCGACCACCCCGGCCAGCAGCAGGAAGAGCGCCATCCGGCCCCAGGGCAGGACCAGTTCGTACGTCGGCATCTTCGTGCCCAGCAGCTCACCGGCCGCCCAGCCGAAGAACACGCCGAGACCGATGCCGAGCACCCCGCCGAACAGGGAGATCACCAGCGACTCCAGGCGCACCATCCGCTTGACCGACCTGCGGTCCAGGCCGATGGCGCGCAGCATGCCGATCTCCTGGGAGCGCTCGAAGACCGACATGGCCAGGGTGTTGATGACGCCCAGGACCGCGACGACCACCGCCATGCCGAGCAGGCCGTAGACCATGTTCAGCATCAGCGTGAACATCTTCGCGATGTCGTTGGAGATGTCCTTCTTGTCCTGGACCAGGATCGCCGGGTTGGAGCCGAGGGCCTTCTCCAGCCGGTCCTTCGCCCCGTCGGACGCGCCGCCCTCGGTCTTCACCATCACCCGCATGTCGGCCGGGTCGGTCAGATGCGGGGTGAGGACCTTGTTGTCGAGCATGATGCCGTTGAACATGTCGTTGCCCTCGTAGATCCCGGCGACCGTGAGGCCGCGCGCCGCGCCGTCCTCGAAGTGCGCGGTGAACCGGGAGCCGACCCGCCAGCCGTGCTCCGCGGCCCGGTCCTTGTCCACGACGATCCGCGAGCCGCCCACGGTGAAGGAACCGTCGTCCACCTTCAGGTCCGTCAGCCGGCCGATCGCCGGGCCGTCGACGCCGGTCAGGTACTCCGTCTCACCGCCGATCCGGGAGGCGCCGTTGCGCAGCGGGCTGCTGGCGGTGACGCCGTCGGCGGCGGCGAGCCTGCGCGCCACGTCGGGCGAGAGCGGGCCGCGGTTGGCCATCGACACGACGTAGTCCGCGCGGATCGCCGATCCGGCCATCCGGTCGATCGACGTCTGCAGGCTGCCCGCCATCACCGTCATACCGGTGATCAGGGTCAGTCCGATCATCAGCGCGGACGCCGTGGCCGCCGTACGGCGCGGGTTGCGCACCGAGTTCTGGCGGGCCAGCTTGCCCGAGACGCCGAACAGGCGCAGCACCGGGGCGGCGGCCGCGATCAGCGGGCGGGACAGCAGCGGGGTCAGGATGAACACGCCGATGATGAGCAGGACCGCGCCGAGCCCCATCGGGCCCTGGGCGGAGTCGGCGTCCATCGTGGTGGCCGCGAGGACCACCGCGACGCCGGCCGCCGAGAACAGCGCGCCGAGCGTGTTGCGCAGCACCAGCGACTTGGTGGTCGCCTTGGCGTGCACGCTGCTCATCGCCGCGACCGGCGGGATCTTCGCCGCGCGCCGGCCGGGCAGCCAGGCGGCCAGCACGGTGATGACGATGCCGACGGCGAGGGCGGCCAGCACGGTGCCCGGGGTGATCACCAGGGGCCCGTCGGGCACGCTCGCGCCGAAGGAGCCGAGCAGCGACCGCAGGCCCGCGCCGATGCCGACACCGGCGGCCAGGCCGGTCACTCCGGCGACCGTGCCGACGACCAGCGCCTCGATCAGCACCGAGCGGGTGACCTGACGGCGGGAGGCGCCGACCGCCCGCAGCAGGGCCAGCTCCCTGGTCCGCTGGGCGACCAGCATGGTGAAGGTGTTGGCGATGATGAACGTGCCGACGAACAGGGCGATGCCGGCGAACACCAGCAGGCTCTGCCTCAGCCCGCTCATCGAGGAGGAGATCGCCTCCGCCTGGTCGTCGGCCAGCCGTTTGCCGGTGGTGGTCTCCACCAGGCGGGTCGGCAGCGCCTTGTCCAGCGCCGTCTTCAGCGCGCTCTGGCTGGTTCCCGCCGCCGCCTTCACGTCGATCTCGTCGTACGTGCCCTTCTTGCCGAACAGGGCCTGCGCGGTGGGCGTGTCGAACAGGGCGAGGCTGCCGCCGGCGGCCACGTTGCCGTCGTCGGTGCTGAAGACGCCGCTGACGCGCGGGGTGAGGACCGGGCCGTCCACCGAGAGGCGGACGGTGTCGCCGACCTCGTAGCCGGCCCGTTCGGCGGTCCTCGCGTCGATCAGCACCTCGCCCCGGCCGCGCGGCGCGTGTCCGCCGACCAGCGGATAGCGGGCGTCCTTGGCGCCCCAGTAGTTGCCGCCCTCGGACTGCCAGCCGTCGCCGAGCAGCTTGCCGTCCTTGCCGGCGATCGCGGTGAAGCCGGTGACGACGCCGGTGGCGGAGGCGGCGCCGGGCGCCTTGGCGGCCCGGTCGAGCAGCGCCTGGGTCAGCTCGGGGGTCCTGCCGACCTGGTCGCCCTTGGAGTCCTGGTACTTGGGCCGTACGGCGACGTCGACCTGGTCGAACCCCTTGGCGGAGCTCTTCTGGTAGGCGTCGGAGACCGTGTTGGTGAAGACGAGCGTCCCGGAGACGAAGGCCACGCCGAGCATGACGGCGAGCACGGTCATCAGGAGCCGGGCCTTGTGCGCGGAGACGTTGCGCAGGGCGGTGCGGAACATCAGCCGGCGCTGCCCTTCGCGTCGAGGCCGGCTTCCCGCTGGTTGCCCCCGGGAAGGCCGCGCATGAGGTCGAGGACGGAACCGGCGGTCGGGCCGTGGATCTCGTCGACGATCCGGCCGTCGGCGAGGAAGACCACGCGGTCCGCGTACGCCGCCGCCACCGGGTCGTGGGTCACCATGACCACCGTCTGGCCCAGTTCGCGCACGGAGTTGCGCAGGAAGCCCAGCACCTCGGCGCCGGAGCGGGAGTCCAGGTTGCCGGTCGGCTCGTCACCGAAGATGATCTCCGGCTTGGAAGCGAGCGCACGGGCGACCGCCACGCGCTGCTGCTGGCCGCCGGAGAGCTGCGAGGGCCGGTGTCCGAGCCGCCCGGAGAGTCCGACCATCTGGATGACCTGGTCGAGCCAGGCCCTGTCGGCCTTCCGGCCTGCGATGTCCATCGGAAGGGTGATGTTCTCCAGCGCGGTCAGCGTCGGGAGCAGGTTGAAGGCCTGGAAGATGAAGCCGATCTTGTCCCGGCGGAGCTTGGTGAGCTGCTTGTCCTTCAGGGAGCCGAGCTCGGTCTCGCCGATCCGCACGGATCCCGAGGAGAAGGTGTCCAGGCCCGCCACGCAGTGCATCAGCGTGGACTTGCCGGAGCCGGACGGCCCCATGATCGCGGTGAACTCCGCCTCCCGGAAGTCGACCGAGACCCGGTCGAGGGCGACCACCCGGGTCTCGCCCTGCCCGTAGATCTTCGACAGCTCGGTGGCGCGTGCTGCCACGGCCGTGGTCCGGCCGGCGGTGGGTGTGGTGGTCAAGGGAGGGTGCTCCTGTCGGGACGACGATCGGTTTCGGGGACTCGGTCCATCGTCCCGGCCACCGGCGCGCCTGGAGTCAGCCGCTGTTCCGGTTCCCGGGGGCGACTGCGGTCGGACGGAGCGGGCTCGTGTCATACCTGGGGAGGACGGGCGGCCCTGACACGCGTGGTGGCCAGAACGGGCCGGGCGCCCTCGTTCGGCAGGTGAAATTACGTCATTCCGCGTGCGTGCGCACCCGCGCGCCGTCACGCTGGTGGCAAGTGCGGATGGCGAGTTCCGCGTGCTGATGCACCCTCAGACATCAATAAAATAAGACAACATCGGGTCCCCGCCCCGCCCGACCGAGGGGCGCGCCCCGATAGGGTCGGAGCCCTCGTAGCGGTGCCCATGGCCTGCCCGGATGGTGGAATGCAGACACGGCGAGCTTAAACCTCGCTGCCCCTTCGCGGGCGTGCCGGTTCAAGTCCGGCTCCGGGCACCAATCCCCCTCAGATCCGGCCCGCTCCTCTCTTTCCCGCGCGTTCTCCCGGGTGACCGTTGACAGCGGCACGCGTGCGGCCGGAGACTCCTCGCAAGAAAGTGAAAGAAAGTTCACCACGCGAACGCCAGTGGGGCAGAGACAAGGGAGCGACCGATGCGCACCACCGTCGGGATCATCGGAGCCGGCCCGGCCGGGCTGCTTCTGGCGCGGCTGCTGCACCGCGCCGGCATCGACTCGGTCGTCCTGGAGAGCCGCGACCGCGCCTACGTCGAGCAGCGGCAGCGGGCCGGAATCCTGGAGCAGGGCACCGTGGACGTGCTGCGGGAGGCCGGCGCCGGCGAGCGGATGGACCGCGAGGGGCTGCGGCACGACGGGATCGAACTGCGCTTCGGCCGGCGCCGCCACCGCGTCGACTTCCCCGGCCTCACCGGCGGGCGTTCCGTGACGGTCTACGCCCAGACGGAGGTCTGCAAGGACCTCATCGCCCTCCAGCTGGCCGAAGGGGGCCCGCTGCTGTTCGAGGCGGAGGCGCTGGCCGTCGAGGGCGCGGAGGGCGACCGGCCCCGGGTGCCGTTCCGGCACCAGGGGCGCGAGGACGTCCTGGAGTGCGACTGGGTCGTCGGGTGCGACGGCTTCTGGGGTGTGGCCCGCAAGGCCTTTCCGGCCGGCGTCTCCCGGGTGTTCGAGCGGACCTACCCCTATGCCTGGCTCGGCATCCTCGCCGACGTCGCGCCCTCGCACGACGAACTCGTCTACGCCCGGCACGACCGCGGCTTCGCCCTGCTGTCCATGCGCTCGCCCTCCGTCTCCCGCCTCTACCTCCAGGTGCCCGCCGGCACCGAGGCCGACCGGTGGGGCGACGAGGAGATCTGGGCCGAACTGGACCGGCGCCTGGAGACCGGCGACGGCTGGAAGCTGGAGCGCGGTCCGATCACCCAGAAGTCGGTCACCCCCATGCGGTCCTTCGTCCACGAGCCGATGCGCCACGGCCGGCTCCTCCTCGCCGGTGACGCCGCCCACATCGTGCCGCCGACCGGCGCCAAGGGCCTGAACCTCGCAGTCGGTGACGTCGCGACCCTCGCCCGCGCGCTCGTCCACGAACGGCGCAGCGGGTCGCCGGAACTCCTCGACGCCTACTCCGCCACCTGCCTGCGCCGGGTGTGGCAGGCCGAGCGGTTCTCGTACGACATGACGACCATGCTGCACAGCGCCCCCGACGCCACCGCCTTCGACGCCCGGCTGCAGCTGGCCCGGCTGGAACGCGTCGCCTCCTCGCGCGCGGCCGAGACCGATCTGGCCGAGGCCTACACCGGCTTCCCGCTGGAGTGAGCGGTTCCCCGGGGGGAATCAGTGGTTCGCGTGGCGTGTTGGGCAACACCGCGGGGGAAAGATCCCCCTCAAGTAGTACGGACGTTCTTTTGCCAATCCATTACTCTTGAGCCAAGGCCGCGCACGGTGGCCATGGAGGAGTGAAATGAGGAGCAGCAACCCGGTCTTCTCGCGACGGGGGTTCAGCCGCGACAACGGCTACGCCGGCTTCAACACCGCAGCGCAGGCCGGGTACGCACAGGGCAACCCGTACGCGCAGAACCCCTACGCCCAGCAGGACCTCCAGCAGGGAGCCCCGCCGCAGGCTCCGGCCGCCACCGGCCGGATGACGATGGACGACGTCGTCACGCGCTCGGCCATCACGCTCGGCACGGTCGCCGTCGGCGCCGCCCTCGCCTGGATCCTGCTGCCGGTCTCCACGACCAGCTACGGCCTGGCCTTCGGCGCCGCGATCGTCGCGATGGTCCTGGCGCTGGTGCAGAGCTTCAAGCGCACGCCGTCGCCCGCGCTGATCCTGGGTTACGCCGCCTTCGAGGGCGTCTTCCTGGGCGTCATCAGCGAGATGTACAACAGCCGCTGGAGCGGGGCGCCCTTCCAGGCGGTGCTCGGCACCATGGCCGTCTCGGCCGCCACCCTGCTCGTCTACAAGGCGGGCTGGATCCGTGTGACGGCCCGCTACGCGCGCATCGGCATGGCAATCGCCATGGCCTTCATCGTGGTGATGGCGGTCAACCTGCTGCTGGTCGCGTTCGGTGTCGCCGAGGACGGCGGCCTGCGCAGCTTCGGCCCGCTCGGCGCGATCGTCGGCATCATCGCCATCGTGCTCGGCGCCTTCTTCCTCACCCTGGACTTCAAGCAGATCGAGGACGGCATCGCCTACGGCGCCCCGCGCAGCGAGTCCTGGCTCGCCGCGTTCGGCCTGACCCTCACCCTGGTGTGGATCTACGTGGAGATGCTGCGGCTGGTGGCGATCTTCAGCAGCAACGACTAGCGCGACCGGCCCGTGACCGGGCCGCCGTTCGCGTGAAGTCATGGGAAAGGGCCCCGCATCCGGTGAAGACGGATGGCAGGGGCCCTTCGCCGTGTCCGGGCGGCGCGCCGCTACAGCAGCCTGCGCGCGGCCCTCCTCAGGTCGTACTCGTGGACGATCGCCTTGGCGTGGCCGTACGCGAGGTCGTACTCGTGCCGGAGCCAGCTGACCTTCTCCTCGAAGCGGAACAGGGCGGGGCCTTCTTCGACGGTGCGCAGCCAGTCGGAGACTTCACGACCGGTGCAGTGCGGAATGCGGGCGAGCAGGTTGCGGTGGGTCTCCTCGGAGAAGAGTTGGGACATCGGCGCCTCCGGACGCAAAGGGGATGTAAGCCGGTCCTTCACGTCACCGTGCCTGAGCGTTCGCGTATTGGCAACAGTGCGGCGCGTTACGCTCAGTCCGTGGTTGATACGACGCCCTTGACCCGAGCAGTGGATCACTTCGCCGACCGTCTGCGGGCCGCCCCGCAGAGCCGGCTGCAGCGGGGGGCCGCAGCGGAGGCGCTGGCCCTGGCCAACGAGTTGGCCCAGTGGGCGCAGCGCGTGGAGGATCCGGCCGCCGAGCCCCGGCGGATGCCGGACGCGGGGATGTTCGCCGCGGCCGACCAGATCCTGGTGGCGGCGCACGACTTGGCGCTGGTGCTGCGCACCGACGACGAGGTCGGCGAGGCGGTCGGGCTGGTGGAGCAGGCGCGGAAGCGGGCGGGCGTCTGAGCGTCGCGCCGGTTTCCGCCGGCGCTCACAGGGACGCGATGACCCGGTCCGCCAGGATGTAGACCATGTCGTCGCCGCACGCGAACGTCAGCGTATAGGCGCCGGAGATGCCCGAGCCGCCCAGCAGGTAGGGCGTCTCGCCCTCCCGAACGGCCGCGGCCAGCCGCTCCGCCGTCTCCCGGTGACCGGGCGTCATGCACAGGGTGGTGCCGTCGGCGAAGACGTAGACGTCCAGGGTGCCCAGCGGTCCGGGCCGGACGTCGGACAGCTCGACCTGGTCGGCGGCCAGCTGCTCCAGAGTGGTCACGGTGCGCTCGTGGTCGTTCACCACCGGCGACTGCACCGGCACGAAGTCCGGGTGCGAGGGGTGACGGCGGCGGGCGGCGGCCAGCTCGGGGGACTCGCTCCCGGCAGGGGCGCCCCCGGAGAACTCGTCGGTCTCCGTGGCCGGCTCGGCGACCGGCTCCAGCGAGTCCAGGCCCGCGAAGTCGGCCTGCCGCGGCAGGAACAGGTCGTTCTCGGCGAAGTTGAGCAAGGACGGCGCGTCGGAGGCGTCCCGGGCCTCCTGCGCGGCCCAGAACGCACGGGCCTCGGCCAGTTCCCGCTCCCGCTCCTCGGCCAGCGCCTCGGCCACGGCCGCGCGTATCTCCTCCGCGCCGGCGGAGGCGCGGGCGGCGGGCAGCGGCGCGCCCCGCCCGGCGGCCTGGTTCTCGGCGAGCTGTGCCTGCAACTCGGTGAGCTGGCGGCGCAGCTTGAGAACGGTCCGCAGGACGGCGACGCCCACGGCGCCCGTGGCGGCCGTGGTGAGCAGCAGGGCGATCGGCATGGCGCTCACTGACGTACTCCCAGGTTCAAAGTCGACCCCCGACTTCCTACATCAGCTTGAAGGGCGGACTAACCAGCTGTCAGTGCGTAACGTCACGAAACGGACAGGGCTTTGCGGGCGTCGTTTCCTGACTCACGGCGCTGACCTGCAAGGACACTCCCGCGAGGGACATAGGTCACATCCTGAGGGAGATTGGATCACAAAACGGCCCGGAACCCGGGGTTTTCCCGGGTTCCGGGCCAGCGTCCGACGCAGGGTGCCGTGCCCGCTACCGAGGGTGCGTCAGCTCAGGCGCTCGATGACCATGGCCATGCCCTGGCCGCCGCCGACGCACATCGTCTCCAGGCCGAACTGCTTGTCGTGGAACTGCAGCGAGTTGATCAGCGTGCCGGTGATGCGCGCGCCGGTCATGCCGAAGGGGTGGCCGACGGCGATGGCGCCGCCGTTGACGTTCAGCTTCTCCAGCGGGATGCCGAGGTCGCGGTAGGAGGGGATGACCTGGGCGGCGAACGCCTCGTTGATCTCGACGAGGTCGATGTCGTCGATGGTCAGCCCGGCCCGGCGCAGGGCCTGCTGGGACGCCTCGACCGGGCCGAGGCCCATGATCTCCGGGGAGAGGCCGGAGACGCCGGTGGAGACGATGCGGGCGAGCGGGGTGAGGCCGAGTTCGCGCGCCTTGGTGTCGGACATGATCACGACGGCGGCGGCGCCGTCGTTGAGCGGGCAGCAGTTGCCCGCGGTGACGAGCCCGTCCGGGCGGAACACCGGCTTGAGGCCCTGCACGCCCTCAAGGGTGACGCCGGCCCGCGGGCCGTCGTCCTTGGCGACGACCGTGCCGTCCGGCAGGGTCACCGGGGTGATCTCGCGCTCCCAGAAGCCGTTCTTGATGGCCTCTTCGGCCAGGTTCTGCGAGCGGACGCCGAACTCGTCCATGTCCTGCCGGGTCACGCCCTTCCAGCGGGCGAGGTTCTCCGCGGTCTGGCCCATCGCGATGTAGGCGTCCGGGACCAGGCCGTCCTCGCGCGGGTCGTGCCAGGTGGTGCCCTCCTGCGCGGCCACGGTGGCGGTACGGGCCTCGGCCTCGGCGAAGAACGGGTTGTGCGTGTCCGGCAGGCTGTCGGAGTTGCCCTTGGTGAAGCGGGAGACCATCTCGACGCCGGCCGAGATGAAGACGTCGCCCTCGCCCGCCTTGATGGCGTGCAGCGCCATGCGGCTGGTCTGCAGCGAGGAGGAGCAGTAGCGGGTGATCGTGCAGCCGGGCAGGTGGTCCATGCCCATCTGCACGGCCACGATGCGGCCGAGGTTGTTGCCCTGCTCGCCGCCCGGCAGGCCGCAGCCGAGCATCAGGTCGTCGATGTCCCGGGGGTCCAGCTCGGGGACCTTGGCCAGCGCCGCCTGGATGATCGTGGCGGTCAGGTCGTCCGGGCGCAGGTCCTTCAGGGAGCCCTTGAAGGCGCGGCCGATGGGGGAGCGGGCGGTCGAGACGATCACGGCTTCGGGCATCACGGCTCCAGAGGACGGAGTTTGGGCAGGACCGGTTGGGAAGTTACCCGGCCGTATGGTTCAGGTCACCGGTGTCGCGGTGTGACACTGGCCGCAATTTACTAAGCGCTTGCTTTGGCTGCCGGCGGTTCGGCGGGGGCGTGCGCGCGGGCGGGGGTGACGGTTTCCGGCGCGCGGTGCCCCCGGACCACGCGGGTTCCTGCCCGCCGACCCACCCGACTCGGCTTGCGGCTGCCTCGGGTGTTCATACCGATGGGCGGGCCGGTTCCGCCTCGCTGACGCGGCGCCGGCGGCGGCGTTTGAGGAGGGCCCAGGGGCCGCGGGGGCCCGTGGGCATGGCCGCCGTGACCTCGGTGCCCGCCTCCGAGGCGGCCTCAGCGGCCGCCCTGGCCACGGGCAGGAAGCCCTCGCGCCGGGACGCGTCCGGCCGCTCCTCCTCGGCCGGCCACAGGCCGAGCGCCGCGCAGACCGTGGGCAGGACCGCCATCGCCGCGGTCGCGTAGCCCTCGGCCGACGGGTGGTAGTTGTCGGGGCCGAACAGCTCCCGGGGATTCGCCTCGAACTCCGGGCCCAGCAGGTCGCCCAGCGACACCGTCCGCCCGCCCTGCTCCACCGCCCCGATCGTCTGCGCCGCCGCCAGCTGCCGCGAGGCCCGGCGGGCCAGCCAGCGCAGCGGCTGCTGCACCGGCTCGATGGTGCCGAGGTCCGGGCACGTGCCGACGACCACCTCCGCGCCGGCCGTGCGCAGCCGCCGCACCGCCGCCGACAGGTGCCGCACCGAACGCGTCGGCGGCATCCGGTGGGTCACGTCGTTCGCGCCGATCATGATCACGCACACGTCCGGGACCGGGTCCGCGGCCGACAGCACCAGCGCCACCTGCCGGTCCAGGTCGTTCGACTGGGCGCCCGGCAGCGCCACGTTGCGCAGTTCCACCGGCCGCTCCGCCACCGCGGCCAGGCCCGAGGCCAGCAGCGCTCCCGGCGTCTGGCCGGCCCGGTGCACGCCCTGCCCCGCGGCCGTCGAATCGCCGAGCAGGGCCAGCCGCAGCGGCGGTTCACCGGGGATGTCGTACGCGTGCCCGTACACCCCGTCGGCCACCGGCACCCGGCCCACGCTGCCGTTGCCCACGTGGCGCCGGGCCAGCCGCAGCTCCGCCAGCAGCAGGCCGACGGCCGCCGCTCCGACGAGCCCCACCCCGCCGCCGCCGTACGCCGCTCCGGCCGCGATGCGCCGGGCCACTCTCGCCCTCGACATGCTCGTCATGCGTCGCCGCCACCTCCTCGTAGCCGTACACCCACTCCTTGCCCCGTACAGCCCGTGTGCCAATCTTGACGGGGAGTGAACGCCCGACCCACCTCACTCCGGGGCCGTAGGCTGGCGGAACCACTACGACCAATGTTTTTGCAAGCAACCGGAGACAACGGTGCGATTCCACGACTCGATGATCAGCCTCGTCGGCGACACCCCGCTGGTGCGGCTCAACAACGTGACCAAGGGCATCCAGGCGACCGTCCTGGCCAAGGTGGAGTACTTCAACCCGGGCGGTTCCGTGAAGGACCGCATCGCCCTGCGCATGATCGAGGCCGCCGAGCAGAGCGGGGAGCTCAAGCCGGGCGGCACGATCGTCGAGCCGACCAGCGGCAACACCGGCGTGGGCCTGGCCATCGTGGCCCAGCAGAAGGGCTACAAGTGCATCTTCGTCTGCCCTGACAAGGTCTCGACCGACAAGATCAACGTGCTGCGCGCCTACGGCGCCGAGGTCGTGGTCTGCCCGACCGCTGTGGACCCCGAGCACCCGGACTCGTACTACAACGTCTCCGACCGCCTCGTCCGCGAGACCCCGGGCGCCTGGAAGCCCGACCAGTACTCCAACCCCAACAACCCGCTCTCGCACTATCACTCGACCGGCCCCGAGCTGTGGGAGCAGACCGAGGGGAAGATCACCCACTTCGTGGCGGGCGTCGGCACCGGCGGCACCATCTCCGGCACCGGCAACTACCTGAAGGAGGCCAGCCAGGGGAAGGTCAAGGTCATCGGCGCCGACCCCGAGGGCTCGGTGTACTCCGGCGGCTCCGGGCGGCCGTACCTGATCGAGGGCGTCGGCGAGGACTTCTGGCCGACCGCCTACGACCCCACCGTGGCGGATGAGATCGTGGCCGTCTCCGACAAGGACGCCTTCCAGATGACCCGTCGGCTGGCCAAGGAGGAGGGCCTGCTGGTGGGCGGCTCCTGCGGCATGGCCGTCGTGGCCGCGCTGAAGGTCGCCGAGCGGCTCGGCCCGGACGACGTCGTGGTGGTGCTGCTGCCGGACAGCGGCCGCGGTTACCTGTCCAAGATCTTCAACGACGAGTGGATGGCCGACTACGGCTTCCTCGAGGACGAGGGCCCCAGCGCCCGCGTCGGCGACGTCCTGCAGGACAAGGCGGCCGGCACCATCCCGTCCCTGGTGCACATGCACCCCGAGGAGACCGTGGGCCAGGCCATCGAGGTGCTGCGCGAGTACGGCGTGTCGCAGATGCCGGTCGTCAAGCCGGGCGCCGGCCACCCGGACGTGATGGCCGCCGAGGTCGTCGGCTCGGTGGTGGAGCGCGAGCTGCTGGACGCCCTGTTCTCCAAGCGGGCCTCGCTGGAGGACCCGCTGGAGAAGCACATGAGCGCCCCGCTGCCCCAGGTGGGCTCCGGCGAGCCGGTCGGCGACCTGATGTCGGTGCTGGGCTCCGCGGACGCCGCGATCGTCCTGGTCGAGGGCAAGCCGACCGGAGTGGTCAGCCGCCAGGACCTGCTGGCCTTTCTGGCCAAGGGCGGCAACAAGTAGCCGTACCCCCGGCGAACCGCCGGTGACGGCGGCGAACCGGCCGTGACCTGGGCGGGCCTGGCCGTTCCACAACTGGTACGAGCGTGTCACGTGCGCGCAGCACCCGCTTAACACGGGTCCGGCACATTAGTGGTGTCGGCCACGGCGGGAGCGGCTCCCCGCCCGGGCCGGCGCCGTGCGGCGCCAAGGACCTCCGGAGCGGCTCCCGGACTCTCCATGGACGCCAAGGACGCGCAAGCCCGGTCCTGACCCGGCCCGCGTCCCTGCGCGGGGACCGCCGTCGTCCCGCCCCCCGGCAACGGGGGTGCGGCGGTCCCCGCGCACAACCCTTCCCGGGGCCTGACGCCCCACCGGCGCCCCCGCGCCTCGGTCCCCGGCGCCTCAGTCGTCCCCGGCGGACCGCCGGGCATCGCGTCGGCCGGTCATCAGCTCGGGGTTGAGCCGCACCGCCTGGGCCGCGTTCACGCCGACGATGCCGAGCCAGGTCGCCACGATCCCGGTCATCCCGGCCAGGGCGCCGGAGATGGCGGAGAGCGGGACGGCCAGCACCAGCGACGCGACGGCGAGGCCGAAGCGGTCCACCCACGACCCGGCCGACCTGGGCCGCCTGGTGCCACGGGCGTCGGCCATCCGCTGCTCGGCCAGGTGCCGGCGCACCCTGCGCTCCACCGTGTCGTCGATCCGCTGCTCGACCCTCTCCAGGAAGGAGTCCACGAGCGCGGAGTCGTACTCCTCGCCCAGCTCCCCGCGCGCCCGTACGGTGGCGTCCAGGTCCTTCTTGAGGTCGGTGTCCCGCGAGTCCAGTGCGCTCATGCGCTTCACGGTAGGGAGCACCGGGGGCCGGCGCACTGGGGGAAACCCCCCTCTTTCGCGCCATGGGAAACCCGGTCCTGCCGGAAACCCGGTCCTGCCGGAAACCCGGTCCTGCCGGGAACCCGGTCCCGCCGGATGGCGGGACGGGCCTTGTCCCGGCTGTATAGGCTCATGCAGAGTTCTAGATGACTGAATAATCCGAGGGTCCGCATGCGGAGGGGGAGCACATCATGAGCGTCGACCGGAGCACGGGCGTGACGGACACCCCGGCGACCCGTCTGCAGGCGCTCTTCGAGGGGCACCGGCTCACGCCGACCCAGCGCCGCATCGCACACAGCATGGTGCGGCGGGCCGCCGACGTCCCCTTCCTGTCCAGCGTGGAGCTGGCCGAGCTGGCCGGGGTCAGCCAGCCGTCGGTGACCCGGTTCGCGGTCGCCCTCGGCTTCGACGGCTACCCGGCGCTGCGCAGGCACCTGCGCGAGGTCGTGCCCGCCGAGCAGGCCGCCGCCGGGCCGGGGCCGTACAACGAGTACCAGCAGGCCGTCGAGGCCGAGATCGAGAACCTGAAGCACCTCGCGGAGCTGCTCGCCGACCCCAGGCCGGTGCGGAAGGCCGGCCGGATCCTGGCCGCCTCGCGCCCGCTGCCGGTGCTCGGACTGCGCGCCGCCGCCTCCCAGGCGTACGGCTTCGCGTACTTCGCCGCCAAGGTGCACCCGGACGTCCGGCTGCTCGACGAGGGCGGGACGATGATCCAGGACCGCATCGACGCGGCCGTCCGCGCCGGCGCCACGGCCCTGCTGTGCTTCGCGCTGCCCCGGCACCCGCGCGAGGTGGTCGACACCCTCGCCTACGCAAGGGAGGCGGGTCTGACCGTCGTCACGGTCGCCGACTCCGCCTTCGCGCCCGTCGCCCGCCACTCCGATCTGCTGCTGCCCGCCGCGGTCGGCACTGGGCTCGCCTTCGACACCGCGTGCGCGCCGATGCTGCTCGGACGGGTGCTGCTGGAGGCCCTGTGCGACGATCTGCCGGACGCCCAGGCCCGGTTGGAGCAGTTCGACGCGAACGCGGCCGCCCGCGGGCTGTTCGTGGAGTGACCCGACGCCTTCTCAGACTCGTCTCAGGTTCCGCCGCTAGCGTCGTGCCCGGACCCAGGGGCTGGGTCGACACGTGGACGTGACACGGGAGGCTGACGTGGCGCGCGGAGGACATGGACTGGCCAGGGTGGCCGTCGTCGTACGAGCGGGGGCCGCGCCCCTGTGGTGGTCCGGAGCGGTGGCCGCCGGTGCCGGAGTACTGCCGCCCGGGCTGACCGGGCGCCGGATCGGGGTGTCGGCGGGAGCCGCGCTGTTCCTGATCGCCCTGGCCGTGGTGGCGCTGGTGCGCCGCAAGCGGTACATCGCGCTGGCCGGCGGGGCCGCCAGGGCGGGCAAGTACGACGTGCTGCAGGACCGGGCGGTGACCGTGCGCAACTGGCGCCGGGGGCACCGGTGGTGGCTGCTGCTGGCGTTCGCCGTGGCGCTCGGCGGCTCGTTCGCGCTGCCCGCGACCGGGGGCATGCTGCTGGCCGGGGCCGGCGCCGGGCTCAGGCTGAAGGCCGCCTGGCTGGGGCGCCGGGAGCAGGCCGGGCAGACGCTGCTGTGGGTGCGGGTCGACTGGCTCGACCGGCGCGGCGGCGGTCCGGCGGGCAAGGCCGTCAAGGGCCTGCGCGCCACGGGCGTCGCGGCCGGCGACGCGACCCCCGGCGGGTCCCGCCGCCGCACCGCGGCACTGGTCTGACCTCCTGCGGGCTCCGGGCCCCGGGGGCTAGACCTCCAGCTCCTCCTCGATCCGCTTGAGCTGGTGCCGGGCCATCGCCAGGTTGGCCCGGTTCTGCTCCAGGACGAGGTAGAGGAACAGGCCGTTCCCGCCGCGTCCCTTGAGCAGGCGGATCAGGTGGTACTGGTCCGTCAGCGTGATCAGGATGTCGTCGATCTCGGCCTTGAGGCCCAGCATCTCCATCGTGCGCATCTTGGCGCGGATCACGTCCGTGTTGCCCGCCGCGGCCACGTTGAGGTCGAAGGTCTTGCTGCCGCCCATCGTGCCCAGCGCCATGCCGCTGGTGTAGTCGACGAGTGCGACGCCGGTGGCGCCCTCGATGGAGGTCAGGGCCTCTTTCAGGGCGGTCTCGGTGTTGGCCATGGTGGTCCTCTCAGTTGTCGGTTGCGGTGCGCGCTTCGGTGGCCGTGGTGCGTGGCGCGCGCACGGTGCGCGTACGTGCGGGTGCGGTTCGGGCGGGCCGTGCGGCGGGCGCCGCGGCCCGGGCGGCGGCCTCGGCGGCGTCGAGCAGCTCCCCGATGCGGGCGCCGGACCGGCGGCCCTCCAGGTGGAGCCGGCCGACGTTGACCCGGTCCCGGGTGAGCAGGGTCAGCACGGCGGTGCGGCCGGCCGCGTAGGTGGCGACGTAACCGTGCTCGCCGCGCACCAGCAGCTCGCGGAAGCCGCCGTTGCCGGTGGCGTCGGCGACCCGTACGGCCACGCCGAGCGAGGCCGCGGTGAGCGCCGCGAGGCCCTCCGGGTCGACGCCGGGTGTGTCGTGGGCGACGACGAGTCCGTCGACGCCGGCTGCGAGGGCGCCGGTGAGCTGCGGGACGCGGGTACGCAGCCGGCGCAGCTCGTCCAGCACGCTCTCCAGGTCCTGTTCGGGCACCATCAGCTCTCTCCTCTCGGCGGCGGGGCGGTGCCGTTCAAAGCGCCTCCAGCGCATCCCTGAGCCTCTTCAGCAGCGCGATGTCGGGGTCGGTGACCGTCAGCGGGGGAGCCGACGGGACCGGCGGGACCGGCGGGAGGCCGGGTGCCCCGGGCGCCGCCCGGACGAGTCCGGCCGCCGCGAGCCGGCGCACGTCCACCAGTGTGTGGAACGCCTGTCTGCCCAGGTCGCGGGCGATCTCCGGGGCAGTGCGGGCACCGTCCACCCGGTCCAGGACGGCCCGTCGGCGCGAGGTGACCTGCGTTCCCGCGGCGGGATCGGCGCGGATCAGCGGGGCGCTGTCGGCCGCCGGGTCCGGCCACAGCCGGTGCAGCAGCAGCCGCCGGCGCAGCGTCTCGCGCTCAAGGGCGACGACCGGCACCGAGGGCAGCGGGCCGACGCGAGGGGTGCCGTCGTACCGGAACCGGCCGGGGGTGCTGCTCGGGGTCAGGGCGAAGTACCCCGCGTCGTACAGCGCGTCCAGGTGGCACAGCTCCAGCGCGCCCGCGGGCAGCACCCCGGCGTCGAGCAGCAACCGGGCGGCGTCCGCCGTGCCGCCGGCCCGCTCTGCCGCCCGCTGCCAGGCGGCCGCCGCGAGGGTGCCGTGAGCGGTGAGCAGCACCCCCAGGCCGGGCGCGAGGGGACTCTCGGCGTGCACGACCCGGCCCCGCGCGAGGTACAGGGTGCCGTGTTCGCGGACGAGCACGCCGGTGGCCTGCTCCTCGGCGAGCCGCCGGAGCATCGGGGACAGCGCGCCCGCGGTCCGGTCGGCCGCGGCCGACCTGGCCCGCACCGGCAGCGGCGGAGGTGTGCCGACCATGGTCATCCCAGCACCAGCCGGTCGGCCATCTCGCCCAGCCGGATGCGGGCGAGGGCGAGGTTGCCCTCCGCGCGGCCCAGCCACAGGTGCAGGAAGACGCTGCTGTCGAAGGACGTGACCACGAACCGCAGCAGGTGGTAGCTGTCGCGGTTGCTGATGATCACGTCTTCGACGGGCGGGCGTCCGTCCTCGGCGTCCCCGGCCGTGAAGGCGCCGTGCTCGGCGGCCAGCCTGGCCAGTTCCGCGGCTTCGGCCGCGGTGGTCTCGTGGTCACCGCCGGGGGCCTCCCCGACGGATCCAAGGGCCAGTCCGCTCGTCCAGTCCACCAGTGCGGCTCCCCGGGCGCCGGGCAGCCGCATCGCATCCAGTAGGCACTCGTCGATTCCGGGCACGCCGGTTCCCCTCCCCGCCTGTACTCCGGTTGAGTGACAGCGACACTACGCAACGTGTGCGTCGCGAGTGAGGGCTTTGGCATTTTCCGTTGGAACATGCGTCCGGCGTACTAGGGTGGGTCAACTGACTGCCGTCTCCCGCCAGTTGATCCATTTGTTCGAGCGAACTCAGGGGCGTGTCAACGGCTCCCGGACGCGCCCAGGGTGGTGAGTGCGGACGCGTGCGCCCCTCCGGACTCGGCCACCACCTCCGCCACCGTCTGCGGCTCCCGCACGGTCGCGAAGGCGACGCCCCCGGAAGCGTCCGGCGCGAAGCCGTAGACGCCGGGCCTGGTCAGGGAGTTGTAGGCGTAGTGGTGCGCGAAGTAGTACGCGCCCGTGTCCAGCGCCGCCGCGTAGTCGCCCTGCTCCAGCGGGGGCATGGAGCGTCCCTCGGCGAGCAGGTCGCCCGAGAAGCAGGCCGGGCCCGCCACGTCCTGCGTCACCTCCGGGCCTAGCTTCGGGCGGCCCTTGGCGTCGTACGCGGCGATCCGCAGCGGCCAGGCCCCCGGCGCGTACACCGTCCGCGTGGCCACCTGCACGCCCGCGTGCGTCACCGCGATCCGCCGCCCGCCGGAGCTCTTGGCGTACTCCACCCGCGCCACCACCGTGCCGTGCTTGGCCAGCAGCGACCGGCCGAACTCGGTCACCAGCCCGTACCGCCCGTCGAACAGCCCCGGCACCTCCGCCTTCAGCGTGCGTGCGTACTGGGCGTACGTGGGCGCGGTCGCCTCCGACCCGAAGTTGACCGGCAGGCCGCCGCCGATGTCGAGCGTGTCGATCTGCCGCCGCCCGATCCGCGCGTTGATCTCCTCCGCCAGCGCGTACGTCTCCGCCACACCTCGCGCCAGCAGCGCCAGCGGGATGCCCTGGGAGCCGGTGTGCGCGTGCAGCCGGGTCAGCCACGGCCGGTCCGCGTAGGCCTGGACCACCCACTCGCGGGCCCCCTCGTCGCGCAGCGCCACCCCGAACTTCGAGGTCTCGGTCGCGGTCGAGGTGGCCCCGATGGTGCCGCCGCCGATCTGCGGGTTGACCCGGATGCCGAGCGGGGACCGGGTGGCCGCCGCTGCGACCAGCGCGTCGAGCCGGTCCAGCTCCTGCGGGTTGTCCGCGTTCACGGCGACGCCCAGCGCCAGCGCCTCGCGCAGCTCGGCCGGCGTCTTGGCGGGGGAGTCGAGCACCGTGTTCTCCGGCGGCAGCCCCGCGGCCCGCGCCAGCGCCAGTTCGCCCGGGCTCGCCACCTCGGCGCCGATGCCCTCCTCGTGCAGCAGCCGCAGCACCGGCACCAGCGGGCTCGCCTTCACCGCGAAGGCGTGCAGCACCGGCGTGCCCGGCGCCACGACCGCGTCGAACGCGGCGCGCAGCGCGGACGCCGACTTACGGATGCCGGTGACGTCCAGCAACCCCACCACGGCCGCGTCCGGCCCCAGCAGCCCCTGCTCCACCGCGCCGCGTACCGCCTCGTCGCGCCGGGCCGCCCGCTCCCGGGCCTCACCGTCGGTGTCGTGGTCCACGACCTCTCCCCTCCTGTCGGCCTTCGTGTGCTTCCAGCCAAACACCCAGGTGGCGCGAGTGTGCGGGCGGGGAGGTGTTGACTAGTTCTATTCAGGAAGTAAGGATGTGAATAGACGTAGTAACAGGAGGAGGCAGACGATGTCGGGACCCCGCCCCGTACGAGCACCGCGCGGCACGGAACTGAGCGCCCTGGGATGGCAGCAGGAAGCCGCCCTGCGGATGCTGCAGAACAACCTCGACCCCGAGGTGGCCGAGCACCCCGACAAGCTCGTCGTCTACGGCGGCACCGGCAAGGCCGCCCGCGACTGGCGCTCCTTCGACGCCATGGTCCGCACGCTGCGCACGCTGAAGCAGGACGAGACCATGCTGGTCCAGTCCGGCCGCCCGGTCGGCGTGATGCAGACCCACGAGTGGGCCCCGCGCGTCCTCATCGCCAACTCCAATCTCGTCGGCGACTGGGCCAACTGGGAGGAGTTCCGCCGTCTGGAGGCCCTGGGCCTGACCATGTACGGGCAGATGACCGCCGGCTCCTGGATCTACATCGGCACCCAGGGCATCCTCCAGGGCACCTACGAGACCTTCGCCGCCGTCGCCGCGAAGAAGTTCGGCGGCACCCTCGCCGGGACCATCACCCTCACCGCCGGCCTCGGCGGCATGGGCGGCGCCCAGCCCCTCGCCGTGACCATGAACGACGGCGTCGCCATCTGCGTCGACTGCGACCCGCGCGCCATCGAGCGCCGCATCGAGCACCGGTACCTGGACGTCAGGGCCGACTCCCTCGACCACGCGCTGCGGCTCGCCACCGAGGCCCGCGACGCCCGCCGCCCGCTGTCCATCGGCGTCCTCGGCAACGCGGCCGAACTGGTCCCGCAACTGCTGGCGATGAACGCCCCGATCGACATCGTCACCGATCAGACCTCCGCCCACGACCCGCTGTCGTACCTGCCCGTCGGCGTCGCCTTCGAGGACATGGCCGACGCCGCCGCGAAGGACCCGGCCGGCTTCACCACGCGGGCGCGCGAGTCCATGGCGAAGCACGTGGAGGCCATGGTCGGCTTCATGGACGCCGGCGCCGAGGTCTTCGACTACGGCAACTCCATCCGCGGCGAGGCACAGCTCGCCGGGTACGACCGCGCGTTCGCCTTCCCCGGCTTCGTCCCCGCCTACATCCGGCCCCTGTTCTGCGAGGGCAAGGGACCGTTCCGCTGGGCGGCGCTGTCCGGCGACCCGGCCGACATCGCCAGGACCGACAAGGCGATCCTCGACCTCTTCCCCGAGAACGAGTCCCTGGCCCGCTGGATCAAGCTGGCCGGCGAGCGCGTCCACTTCCAGGGCCTGCCCGCGCGCATCTGCTGGCTGGGCTACGGCGAGCGGGACAAGGCCGGCGAGCGCTTCAACGACATGGTGGCCTCCGGTGAGCTGGCCGCCCCGCTGGCCATCGGCCGCGACCACCTCGACTGCGGCTCCGTCGCCTCCCCGTACCGCGAGACCGAGGCCATGCTCGACGGCTCCGACGCGATCGCCGACTGGCCGCTGCTGAACGCCATGGTCAACGTGGCCTCCGGCGCCTCCTGGGTGTCCATCCACCACGGCGGCGGTGTGGGCATGGGGCGCTCCATCCACGCCGGCCAGGTGACGGTGGCCGACGGCACGAAGCTGGGCGGGGAGAAGATCCGGCGGGTGCTCACCAACGACCCCGGCATGGGTGTCATCCGGCACGTCGACGCCGGGTACGACATCGCGGAGTCCGTGGCGGACGAGCGGGGGGTCCGGGTGCCCATGCGTGAGGGTGACGAGGCGTGAGTCCGCGAGCAGGCGGCGGCGACGCCCCGGCGCGAGCCGAGGTCCCGCCGCCGGGCGCGGCCGCGGCCGCACCCGCCCGTTCCGCCCCGCGGGACGACCGCCCACGGCCTGTGGGCGCCAGCTCCTTCCAGGAGATGTGGCGCGAGCTGCTGCCCGTCGGGCGGCACCCCGGATCCGGGGGGTACCGGCGGTACGCCTGGACCGGGGCCGACGGCGAGTGCCGGGCCTGGTTCCGCGAGCAGGCCGAGACGCGCGGGCTGGTGTACGAGGTGGACCGCAACGGCAATCAGTGGGCCTGGCTGGGCGACCCGGCCGCCGGGGACGCCGTGGTCACCGGATCGCACCTGGACTCGGTGCCGGACGGGGGCGCCTTCGACGGCCCCCTCGGCGTCGTGTCCTCCTTCGCGGCCCTCGACGAACTGCGCGCCAGGGGGACGCGGTTCACCAGGCCCCTTGCCGTCGTCAACTTCGGCGACGAGGAGGGCGCCCGGTTCGGGCTCGCCTGTGTCGGCTCCCGGCTCACCGCCGGACAGCTCACCGTCGAGCAGGCCCACCGCCTCACCGACGCGGACGGCGTCAGCCTCCCCCGGGCCATGGAGGCCGCCGGCCACGACCCCGAGGCCATCGGGGCCGACCCGGAACGGCTGGCCAGGATCGGCGCCTTCGTCGAACTCCACGTCGAACAGGGCCGCGCGCTGGACCTGTCCGGCGACCCGGTCGGCATCGCCAGCGCCATCTGGCCGCACGGCCGCTGGCGCTTCGACTTCCGCGGCGAGGCCAACCACGCCGGCACCACCCGCCTGGCCGACCGGCGCGACCCGATGCTGTCGTACGCCGAGACGGTGCTCGCCGCCCGCCGCGAGGCCGAACTCGCCGGCGCCGTCGCCACCTTCGGCAAGATCTCCGTCGAGCCGAACGGCGTCAACGCCATCCCCTCCCTGGTGCGCGGCTGGCTCGACTCCCGCGCCGCCGACCAGGCGACCCTGGACACGGTCGTGGGCGGCGTCGAGAAGGCGGCGCGCGAGTACGCCGACGCCCACGGCATCGACCTGGACGTCGTCCGGGAGTCCTTCACCCCGGTGGTCGAGTTCGACCACGCGCTGCGCGACGAACTCGGCCGCATCCTGGGGAAGGACACCGGCCTCGAAGTGCCCGTACTGGGTACCGGCGCCGGACACGACGCCGGAATCCTGTCCGGGCGCATCCCGACCGCCATGCTGTTCGTGCGCAACCCCACCGGCGTCTCGCACTCCCCGGCCGAGTCCGCGGCCGAGGACGACTGCCTCGCCGGGGTGCGCGCGCTCGCCGACGTACTGGAAGGGCTGGCCCGCACGTGACCGACACGACCTACTGGCTGGAGCACGCCTGGCTCGGCACCCATGTCGAGCCCGGCGTCGTCGTCACGGCCGCGGACGGCCGGATCAGCGCCGTCCACACCGGAGCGGCCACCCCGCCGCCCGGCGCCGAGGTGCTGCGCGGCCTGACCCTCCCGGGTCTGGCGAACGCCCACTCGCACGCCTTCCACCGGGCGCTGCGCGGCACGGTCCAGGTCGGCAGCGGCACCTTCTGGACCTGGCGCGAGGTGATGTACTCCGTCGCCGACCGGCTGACGCCGGAGACCTACCACGCCCTCGCCCGCGCCGTGTACGCCGAGATGGCGCTGGCCGGCATCACCTGCGTCGGCGAGTTCCACTACGTGCACCACGCCCCCGGCGGCACCCCCTACGGCGAGCCCAACGCCATGGGCGAGGCGCTGATCGCGGCCGCCGCCGAGGCCGGGATCCGCATCACCCTCCTGGACACCGCCTACTTCTCCTCCGCCATCCGCGACAAGCACAGCGGGGAGCCGCTCAACACCCACCAGCGGCGCTTCTCCGACGGCGACGCGGAGGCCTGGGCCGAACGCTGTTCAGTTCTCAAGGAACGGGATCACGCGCGGATCGGAGCGGCGATCCACTCCGTACGGGCCGTGCCCGCCGACCAGTTGGCGACCGTGGCGCGCTGGGCGGAGGAACGGCGGGCCCCGCTGCACGTGCACCTGTCGGAGCAGACCGCCGAGAACGACGCCTGCCTGGCCGCGCACGGCTGCACCCCGACCCGGCTGCTCGCCGACCACGGCGTGCTCGGGCCGCGCACCACCGGTGTGCACAACACCCACCTCACCGACGAGGACATCGCGCTGCTCGGCGGCTCGCGCACCGGCACCTGCATGTGCCCCACCACCGAGCGCGACCTGGCGGACGGCATCGGTCCCGCCGTCGCCCTGCAGCGGGCGGGCTCCCCGCTCTCCCTCGGCTCCGACAGCCACGCCGTCATCGACCTGTTCGAAGAGGCGCGCGCGATGGAGCTGAACGAGCGGCTGCGCACCCGCACCCGGGGCCACTGGACGGCCGCGGCACTGCTGCGGGCCGCCACCGCCGACGGCCACGCGGCCCTCGGCTGGCAGGGCGCCGGCGCCATCGAGACGGGCGCGCTCGCCGACCTGACGACGATCGCCCTCGACTCGGTCAGGACGGCCGGACCGGCACCCCGGCTGGGCGCCGAGACGGCCGTATTCGCGGCGACCGCGGCGGACGTGCGGCACACGATCGTGAGCGGCCGTCATGTCGTACGGGACGGGACGCACGCCCTCGTCCCCGACGTGCCGTCAGCGCTCGCGGACGCGATCGAAGCCCTGCGCGGCTGAGGCCCGCGCGGACGAAGCCCGCCGACCCCCGACCGGCCACCCACGAGGACACCATGAGCAGCAGCACCGTCATCACCAACATCGCCACGCTGGTCACCAACGACCCCTCCTCCGGTGACGGATCCCCCCTCGGCCTGATCCAGGACGCGGCCCTCGTCATCGACGGCGACCGCGTCGCGTGGACCGGTGAATCCAGGAAAGCACCCGCCACTGACAACCGGGTCGACGCGGGCGGCCGGGCGGTGCTGCCGGGCTTCGTGGACTCCCACTCCCACCTGGTCTTCGCCGGTGACCGCACGCAGGAGTTCAACGCCCGGATGTCCGGCCGCTCCTACACCGCGGGCGGCATCCGCACCACGGTCGCGGCCACCCGCGCCGCCACCGACGCGGAGCTGGAGGCCAACCTCACCCGCTACCTGGCGGAAGCCCTCCGCCAGGGCACCACCACCTTCGAGACGAAGTCGGGCTACGGCCTCACGGTCGAGGACGAGGCCCGCGCCCTGCGCGTCGCGGCCCGGCACACCGACGAGGTGACGTTCCTCGGCGCCCACATCGTCGCCCCCGAGCACGCCGACGACCCGGCGGCCTACGTCGCCCTGGTCACCGGCGAGATGCTGGACGCCTGCGCCCCGCACGCCCGCTGGATCGACGTCTTCTGCGAGAAGGGCGCCTTCGACGGCGACCAGGCCCGCGCGATCCTCACCGCCGGCCGGGCCAGGGGCCTGCACCCCCGGATCCACGCCAACCAGCTCTCCTACGGCCCCGGCGTCCAGCTCGCCGTCGAGCTGGACGCGGCCAGCGCCGACCACTGCACCCACCTCACCGACGCGGACGTCGACGCCCTCGCCCACAGCGACACGGTCGCCACCCTGCTGCCCGGCGCCGAGTTCTCCACCCGCGCCGAGTGGCCCGACGCCCGCCGGCTGCTGGACGCGGGCGTCACCGTGGCCCTGTCGACCGACTGCAACCCGGGTTCGTCGTTCACGTCCTCGGTCCCCTTCTGCGTCGCGCTCGCGGTGCGGGACATGGGCATGACCCCGGACGAGGCGGTCTGGTCGGCCACGGCCGGCGGCGCGGCGGCCCTGCGCCGCACGGACATCGGCCGTCTCGCCCCGGGAGCCCGCGCCGACCTGCTGCTGCTCGACGCCCCGAGCCATGTGCACCTGGCCTACCGGCCGGGCGTGCCGCTGGTCGCCGGCGTCTGGCGACGCGGCGTGCACGAGATCTGAGCCGGACGCGGGCGAGGACGGTCACTCGGGCCCGGACGCCCGCGAGGACGGCCGGACGGCCCGGGCGCGGGCGCGGAGGGTCAGGTGGGCCCGGGCCGTCCGCGCGGACGTTCAGGCGGGCGGCGACGCGGTGTGCGCGAGATCTGAGCCGGACGCGGGCGAGGACGGCCAGACGGCCAGATGCCCGCGCGGACGGTCAGGCGGCCCGGATGCCCGCGCGGACGGTCAGACGGGCCCGGAGGCCCGCGTGGACGGTCAGTCGGACCCGGCCCGCCACCGCTGCGTCGGCCCCCCGCCCAGCGGCGCCAGTCGGACCCCGTCGCCGTCGTCCGGTGTCACCGCCGTCCCGGTGTCGATCGCCGGGCGGATCGTGCCGTCGGGGTCGACGGCGAAGCGGAGGTTCCGGCCGTTGCGGCCGTAGACCGAGTCGCACTCCCAGATGCCCACGCCACGGTCGGTCGAGCCGCGGCTGTCCAGGCAGAAGCCGGAGTCGGCGGCCGAGCGCAGGACGCCCGGGCCGGTGTCGACCCGCCAGCGCTGGCTGGCGGAGGAGTCGCAGGGCGCCATGACGACGTCGTTGCCCTTCCACAGTTCGCCGTCCCGGATGTCCAGGCAGCGGCCCGTGGCCAGGTTCACCACCTGTGCGAAGGCGCTGCCCGGCGGCGCGGGCGGCGGGGACGGGGACGGGGTGCGGCGGCCGGGCGGCGCGGAGGTGGCGGGGCGGTGCGAAGTCCTCGACGGTGACGGTGACGGCGACCCGGCGGTGCGGGAGGGCGTCGGGGCGGGCGGCGGGGACAGCGAGACCGTGGCCGTCACCGTAACCGGCGGGGGAGCGGGCGTCGCCGTGACCGCCTGCCGGCCGGAGGACCCGGACGGTGTGAGCAGGAAGACCAGCATGGGGGCCAGGGCCACGCCCAGGGCCGTGGACGCCAGCAGGTAACGGCGGCCGGGCGGCCGGGTCCGGGCGGCGGCACGCGGGCCGGGAGCGGGGGCCGGAGCCGGAGCCGGACCGGAGGCGCGCAGGTATGAGGTCCCGTGCCAGGGGAGCAGGCCGTCCGCCAGGGTCTGCCGCGGGGCGTCCCGCAGCGCGGTCAGCTCCTCGACGGCGGCCGAGCAGTGCGGGCAGCGGGCCCGGTGGGCGTCCAGGTCGGCGCTGCGGCGGGGCGTGCCGGGCCGTACGGCCTCCTCGATCAGCCGGCGGAAGTCCGCGCAGCGCGGGTCGTCGGAACCGGCCAGACGGTGCCGCAGGACGGCCTGGGCCAGCGTCTGCACGGCCTGCGGGGTGTCGTGATGCACATCGACACGGCTCAGGCCGAGGTAGGCGGCGGTGCGCTCGACGGGCCCGGCTTCGAGGACGCCGTACCAGATCAGGCCCTGGGCGCGGGACGGGAGCGTCTGGAACGCCGGGAGGAGCGGTGGCGTGGGGCCGTCCGGCACACCGCTCGTGTTCAGCACCAGCAGCAGGCCCGCGTCGACGCCCGCGGCGCGTTCGTCGGCCGCCCAGGAGGCCGCCAGCCGGGCGGTGAGCAGCAGGAGCTGGTGGCGCAGGGGCACGTTCGGCTCCCGGCCGCGGGCCGTCTCGCGGGCCGCGGCGGTCAGGGTCTCCGCGGCCAGCCGGCGGGCCGCCGACTCGCTCGCGGTGCACAGCCGGGCGTAGGCGAGGACCGCCGGGTGGTGCCGGCGGCGCAGCTCCTGCAGCGCCGGGTAGGCCGTCGGGGAGGAGGCGCACAGCAGCGCCGTCAGCCGTGCGTCCGGCGCGTCGGCGAGTCCCGTGTCCGCCTCGGCCGCGTCGCCGCCCTGAGCCATCGCGTCCCCTCCGTTCCCCCGAACTCTCCGCCCTACCGGCCGGTTTGGGGGCTCATCGTGGTGGAGCGGCGCGGTCCGGGAAAGACGTTTCCCCGGGTAACCCCGATAACGGTTCGCGCATGGCGCCGGTGTGCGCGCGTCACGCCGGTTGCGCACGGCGCCGGTGTGCGTGAGGGCTGCGGCGCCGGGTACTCGCCACTCGGGCAGATCCGTCCCGGTAACGGCGAAGCGGCCCGGCGCCTGTGGCCGGACCGCCTGGCACGCGGCGACAATGGGATCACTCCTCGATGGTCAGCCCCTTGCGCAGCCGCACCAGCGTCCGCGACAGCAGCCGGGAGACGTGCATCTGGGAGATGCCGAGTTCCTCGCCGATCTCGGACTGGGTCATGCCGGCGACGAAGCGCAGGGAGAGGATCTTCCGGTCCCGGGAGGGGAGTTCGGCGATCAGCGGCTTCAGCGACTCGACGTACTCGATGCCCTCGAGCCCGTGGTCCTCGTACCCGATGCGGTCCGCGAGAGCGCCCTCGGAGTCGTCCTCCTCGGGCTGGGCGTCCAGCGAGGAGGCGGTGTAGGCGTTGGAGGCGGCCATGCCCTCGACGACCTCCTCGTTGGAGAGGCCGAGCCGCTCGGCGAGTTCCGCCACCGTCGGGGCGCGGTCCAGCTTCTGGGCCAGTTCGTCCCCGGCCTTTGCCAGGTCCAGCCGCAGTTCCTGGAGCCGGCGCGGCACGCGCACGGACCACGAGGTGTCACGGAAGAAGCGCTTGATCTCGCCGATGATGGTCGGCATCGCGAAAGTGGGGAACTCCACACCGCGCGAGAGCTCGAAGCGGTCGATCGCCTTGATCAGGCCGATGGTGCCGACCTGGATGATGTCCTCCATCGGCTCGCTGCGGGAGCGGAAGCGGGAGGCGGCGAACTTGACCAGGGCGAGGTTCAGCTCGACGAGGGTGTTGCGTACGTAGGCGTAGTCGGGCGTCCCCTCCTCGAGCGACTCGAGGCGCTCGAAGAGCGTCCGGGACAGCGCCCGGGCGTCCACCGCGTCCACCTCGTCGAAGGGCGGGATCTCCGGGAGTCCCTCGAGTGCCTCGAGGGGATTGATGGGATGATCCAGTTCCGGTGGGGGTGTCGACGTCGCGATCGGGGTATGCGATTCGTCGAGCCGGGGTGACATGGGTGTCCTCCATCGTTCTCGGCATATGGCTGCCGAAGCCAAAAAGGGTGCACTGCGGTGTGCGGCGCCTCCGAAGCCGGCTGTAGGGCTGTGTGTCCTTACTAGCCCTACCCGCTCGACAGAGGACGTCGCAAGTGCGTTCTGTGCAGATATGTCCGTTTGTGGGAAGTTGTTCGGGTGTCGGAGTGCGATTGAAAGGCGTAATGTTCGAGGGCATCAGCAGCCACGACCTCGGGAGAGAGACGGCATGGACCACGGGACGGTCGGCAGCGCACAGTCGGGCCGGCTTCTGGTGGAGGTGCGGGAAGAAGGTCCCAGCGCCGTAGTGACACCTGCGGGTGAACTGGACCACCACACCGCCGATCTTCTGCGCGAGCCGCTCGACGATCTCCTCGACAAGGGGTTCTCACGGCTGGTGGTGGACTGCTCGCGCCTTGAGTTCTGCGACTCCACGGGACTGAACGTCCTGCTCGGGGCGCGGCTGAAGGCGGAGGCCGCCGGAGGCGGGGTCCACCTGGCGGGCATGCTGCCGGTGGTGGCCCGCGTCTTCGAGATCACCGGGGCGGAGGCGGTCTTCACCGTCCACGACTCCGTAGAGGCCGCACTGGCCGGCGAATCCGACTGAGCCGGTGCTCGCCCGCTCCTGGGCGGCCGATGCCTGTACGGGGCAACGGTATGTCCAAACGGGGGGTGTTCCGCTGGATCCGTCGGGCAGGAGTCATCCTGGAAGCCGTCGACCGCGAGCACGCCGAACCGTCGGGGAACCGATGAACGGCCTGGGTGCGACGTACGTGCGAACGGCGGACGACGGAGGAGTCGTGGGCGGACTTGTGTACGGACCGCCCGGCACCGACCGGTGCCGGAATGTTGAACTGTGAACTGGTGGATCGGTGAGGTGAAGCGCTGATGAGCACCACCCGGCCTTACTCGCCGGGCGACCGCGGCCCGGAGCCCAGCGGCGCTTCCGGGGCGTCCGAAGGGGGTGCGCCGGAGCCGGGCGCGTCCGTGGGGGCAGCCGCGCCGTCCGTGCCGTCCGAGGGCGCTCCTCCGGGGCGGGGGCGGCAGGTACGCTCGCTGCGCCTGGACGGCGAGAGCGGTGTCGTCCCGCTCGCCCGTGACTTCACCCGCCAGGCGCTGTACGCGTGGGGCTGGCTGCCCGCGGCCGGCGCCGATCAGCGTGCCGCCGCCGAGGACGTGCTGCTCGTGGTGTCCGAGCTGGTCACCAACGCCTGTCTGCACGCCGAGGGCCCGGACGAACTGCTCCTGTCCTGCGACAACAAGGTGATCCGGCTGGAGGTCTCAGACCGGGGCGCCGGCCAGCCGGCCCCGCGCACCCCGCACCGCGCCGGCCGCCCCGGCGGCCACGGCATGTTCATCGTGCAGCGGCTGTGCCTGGACTGGGGCGTCCTGCGCGTCCCCGGCCGCGACGGCAAGACCGTATGGGCGGAACTGGGCGCCCCGGCGTGATCCGCCGGGCCCGGGCCACCCACCCGAGCGCGCCGGCCCTCGCACCGGCGCGCCCCCGGCAGAGCACACCAGCCCGCCCCTGACAGACCCGCCGGCCCACCCGCACCACACCCGGCCGAGCCGACCGACCCGCTCACCGCACCCCACGCCCGGCCGAGAACACTCGCCGCGCCGCCCGTCCGGCTGAGCCCGCCCGCTCGGCGCGCAGCACCAGTTCGCTGAGCGCCTCCGCTCGCCGTACGGCTCGACCCAGCGCGTGTACTCCTTCGCCGCGCCGCCCGTCCGGCCGCGCCCGCGCGCCCCCCCGCTCGTCCAGCTGACGCCACCCGCTCGCCGCGCAGCACTTGAGCCCACCCGCTCGCCGCACCCGCGCCCCGGTGTGCCAGCCGGGTCTCGTCTGCCCATCCGCTCCGGGCCGGTCGGGACGAAGGCCTGACCCGGTGGAGCAGGGACCGACAAGACGACGGAGGGCCGCCGCACATGATGTGCGGCGGCCCTCCGCCCTGCGCGTGGGGGTGCGTCAGCGCACGTCGCCCATGAGCGACTTGACCTTCCGGCGGTACATCCACACCGCGAACCCGGCGAGCGCCGCGAGGACCGCCTCCCCGAAGACCGCGCCCGTGCCGCCGAGGTCGACCCCGGCGATGGCCGGGTTGGACAGCAGGCTGGTGATGGAGTCGCCCGCGGTGACCGCGAGGAACCACACGCCCATCATCTGGCTGGCGTACTTGGCCGGGGCCATCTTCGTCGTCACCGACAGGCCCACCGGCGACAGGCACAGCTCGCCGACGGTCTGGATGAAGTAGATGCCGACCAGCCACATCGGGCTGACCGCGGTCCCGTTGGCGGCCATGCCCAGCGGGATCAGGAAGAAGAAGAACGACGCGCCGACCAGGACCAGGCCCATCGAGAACTTCACGATGGTGCTGGGCTCCCTGCCCTGGCGGTTCAGCCACATCCAGACCCAGGCGAAGACCGGGGCCAGCGCCATGATGAACAGCGGGTTCAGCGACTGGTACCAGGAGGACGGGAAGCCGAAGCCCAGCAGCGAGCCGGAGGCCTTGCCCTCACCGAACGCCTGCACGGTGGACGCGCCCTGGTCGTAGATCATCCAGAACACGGCGGCCGCGACGAAGAACCAGATGTAGCCGGTCATCTTCGACTGCTCGGTGGACGACAGCTCCTTGTCCCGCTTGATGCGCATCAGCACACCGGCCGGGATGATCAGACCGATGACGGTCAGCGGGATCATCGCCCAGTTCAGGGTGAAGTGGCCGGTGACGCCCACGACGCCGTAGAACACGGCCGCGATGATCAGCCAGGTGAGGCCCTTGCGCAGCCAGGTGGTCCGCTCCTCGGTGCTCAGCGGCTTCGGGACGACGTTGCTCTGCGGGTTCAGGTGGCGGGTGCCGAGCAGGAACGAGGCCAGACCGATCGCCATGCCGACCGCGGCCAAGCCGAAGCCGAGGTGCCAGTTGACCTCCTGGCCGACGGTGCCGATGACCAGCGGGGCGAAGAAGGCGCCCGCGTTGATGCCCATGTAGAAGATCGTGAAGCCACCGTCGCGGCGCGGGTCGTCCGGACCCTTGTACAGGTGGCCCACCATCGTGGAGATGTTGGCCTTCAGCAGACCCGAACCGGCCGCGACCAGCGCCAGACCGGCGAAGAACGGAGCCTGGCCGCCGGGCAGCGCCAGCACGATGTGACCGGACATGATCGTCACGGCGGCGATCGCCACCGTCTTGCGCGGGCCCCAGACGCGGTCGCCGAGCCAGCCGCCGGGCATGGCGAGCAGGTACACCATCGCCGAGTAGACGGACACGATCACCGTGGTGGTGGCCACGTCCATGGCCAGGCCGCCGCCCATGCTGCCCTTGCCGGCATCGGGACCGCCGGAGAGCAGGTAGACGGTGAGCAGGGCCTTCATGCCGTAGTAGGAGAAACGCTCCCACATCTCGGTCATGAAGAGAGTGGCCAGTCCGCGGGGGTGGCCGAAGAAGGTCTTCTCGGAACCGGGGGTGCCCGGGCGGACCGAGTCCTTCGTCAGGCTGGACGCCATGGTCGTTCCTTGCTGGTCGGGACGCGCGCTGGAGCGTTGCGCGCCCGGTGGGGGGTGGCCGGCACCGGCGGGGTCGGTCGTCCACCCCCACGCCCAGGGGGAGTCCACCCCGGATCGCGGAGCGGCGGACGGCGACCACCGGGATCCACGCCCCGTGCGCGTCGCTGCGCGCGGAGCCCGGCCAGAGGTCGTTCCTTTCAGGGCTGATCTTCGTCAGCCCGCACACGAAAGAGACCTTCAGCGACAGTTGCCCGCCAAAGGTCCCCGGTGTGCTACAGGCGTTCACGTCACTCTACGTCAGGACACTGCCTGATATGGAAGGACTTGAGACACGGATCACAGGTTTCGGGGGAACCGCGCGACCTGTTTCGAAGGTCTCCTCTACGATCCCATCCCCCAGGCAATGGTTCGTACCACTGGGCCGCCAAGGTAAGAATCCCGGGAAGCGATCACACCCCGGCACCGAGCGCGGGCGGTCTACCATCACCTCATGACCCGTGTACTGCTCGCCGAGGACGACGCGTCCATCTCGGAGCCGCTGGCCCGCGCACTGCGCCGGGAAGGTTACGAGGTCGAGGTGCGCGAGGACGGACCCACCGCGCTCGACGCCGGAGTCCAGGGCGGTGTCGATCTGGTCGTGCTGGACCTGGGCCTGCCCGGCATGGACGGCCTGGAGGTCGCCCGCCGGCTCCGCGCCGACGGGCAGTCCGTGCCGATCCTCATCCTGACCGCGCGCGCCGACGAGGTGGACACCGTCGTCGGCCTGGACGCGGGCGCCGACGACTACGTCACCAAGCCCTTCCGGCTCGCCGAACTTCTCGCCCGTGTCCGGGCCCTGCTGCGACGCGGCGCCGCCGAGCCCCAGCAGCCGCCGGCCACACACGGGGTGCGCATCGACGTCGAGTCCCACCGGGCCTGGATGGGCGAGGAGGAACTCCAGCTCACCGCCAAGGAGTTCGACCTGCTGCGGGTGCTGGTGCGGGACGCCGGACGCGTGGTCACCCGGGACCAGTTGATGCGCGAAGTCTGGGACACCACCTGGTGGTCCTCGACCAAGACCCTCGACATGCACATCTCCTGGCTGCGCAAGAAGCTCGGCGACGACGCGGCGAACCCCCGCTACATCGCCACCGTGCGCGGGGTCGGGTTCCGCTTCGAGAAGAGCTGAGCCCCGCCCCGGGGGCCCGGCACCGCTTCAGGTAACAGGGACATGCGCCGACGCCTCATCCAGTCCACCCTCGCCGTCGTCCTCGTGGTGATCGCCGTCTTCGGGGTCTCCCTGGTGATCGTGGAGACGCGGACCATCACCAGCAGCGCCCAGGAGCGGGTCGAGTCCGAGGCGGTGCGGCTGGCGAGCATCGTGGACAGCCGCATCCTCGCGCAGGAGAACGTCAACTCCGAGGTCCTGCGCAACCCGGTCAGCAAGGACCAGTACGCGGTGATCAGCGTCCCCGGCCGGGCGCCGATCGAGATCGGCAGCCGGCCCGAGGGCGACGTCATCCACGCCACGCAGAGGGGCGAGGAGGGCGAGACGGTCACCGTGCAGGAGCCGCGCTCCGCGGTCACCCGCGAGGTCGGCCGCACCCTGCTGATCATCGGCCTGGTCGCGCTGCTCGCGGTGGTCGCCGCGGTGCTGCTCGCCGTCCGCCAGGCCAACCGCCTCGCCTCCCCGCTGACCGACCTCGCCGAGACAGCCGAACGCCTCGGCTCCGGCGATCCGCGCCCCCGGCACAAGCGGTACGGCGTCCCCGAGCTGGACCGGGTCGCCGACGTCCTGGACTCCTCCGCCGAGCGGATCGGCCGCATGCTGACCGCCGAGCGGCGCCTGGCCGCCGACGCCTCCCACCAGCTCCGCACACCGCTGACCGCGCTGTCCATGCGGCTCGAGGAGATCACCCTCACCGACGACCCGGACACGGTGAAGGACGAGGCGACGATCGCGCTGACCCAGGTCGAGCGGCTCACGGACGTCGTGGAGCGGCTGCTGACCAACGCGCGCGACCCGCGCACCGGCTCCGCCGTCTCCTTCGACCTCGACGAGGTCATCCAGCAGCAGCTCGCCGAGTGGCGGCCCGCCTACCGCAGCGCCGGCCGGGCCGTCGTCGCCTCCGGCAAGCGGCACCTGCACGCCGTCGGCACTCCGGGCGCGGTCGCGCAGGTGCTGGCGGCGCTGATCGAGAACTCCCTGATGCACGGCGGCGGGACCGTGGCCCTGCGCACCCGGGTCACCGGCAACCAGGCGGTCGTGGAGGTCACCGACGAGGGCCCCGGCGTACCGGCCGACCTCGGCGCGCGGATCTTCGAGCGCGCCATCAGCGGGCGCAACTCCACGGGCATCGGGCTGGCCGTGGCCCGCGACCTCGCGGAGGCCGACGGGGGCCGCCTGGAGCTGCTCCAGACCCAGCCGCCGGTGTTCGGCCTGTTCCTGTCCCGCACGCCGCCTGCCCGCAAAACGGACGACAGCCGCCCCACGGTCCGTTAGGGCCTGTCTGACGATTCCCGCCGGGCCCGCGACGCCTGGCACCAGACCGCCGCGGGCTGATCCGACGCGAATCGTCAGACAGGCCCTGGCGCGACCGGCTACGGAACGCGCTGCCGGGGCTTGGACGCGGGCTTCCTCGACTGCCGCGCCACGATCGACTCCGCCGCCACCGCCTCCCGGGCGGGCATGGCGCGGAACACCCAGCTGCGGTACGACCAGAAGCGGAACAGGGTGGCGACGCCGATGCCGACGAACTTGAAGACGTTGCTCTGCAGCGGGCTGTCCCAGCCGAAGCCGTAGGTCGCCAGGTAGAGCACACCGTTCTCGATCACCAGGCCGATCGCGCTGAACAGCAGGAAGAGCGTGAGCTCACGGGTGCGGCCGCCCTTGTCGCGGTCCCGGTAGGTCCAGTAGCGGAAGCCGACGTAGTTGAAGGCGATCGCCACGACGGTCGCGATGATGCTGGCGCGCACCACCGGCAGGTCGGAGACGTGCCGGACCAGGTTGAACACACCCAGATTGACGAGGACGCCGGCGCCGCCCACGGCGCCGAACTTGGCCATCTCGCGTACGAGCCGTTGCAGCCCCGAGGAACGATGTTCCATGGCTGTGCAGCTCCCGTCCGTAGGCGTCGTCAACCCAGCCATGCTATCCAGGCGGCACCCCCGGCGCCTGCGGACCAGGCCACAGCTTGGGAACGGGTCGGAAAGAGGCGGGAAAGCCCGGGGTAAGACGGGGTGCGAGGCCGGTAATCAGGGCGGGTCGGCGTGGCCGATACGCTAGGGGGGTGACGTTCCCGGTAGTCGGCATGGTCGGCGGGGGGCAGCTCGCGCGTATGACGCACGAAGCCGGCATCCCGTTGGGCATCAGGTTCAAGCTCCTCAGTGACACCCCTCAGGATTCCGCGGCGCAGGTCGTGAACGATGTCGTCGTCGGCGACTATCGCGACCTCGACACGCTGCGTGAGTTCGCGCGCGGGTGCGATGTGATCACTTTCGATCACGAACATGTACCCACCGAGCACCTCCGGGCCCTGGAGGCGGACGGCATCCCCGTGCGCCCGGGGCCCGACGCGCTCGTGCACGCCCAGGACAAGGGCGTGATGCGGGCGAGGCTCGACTCGATCGGCATCCCGTGCCCGCGGCACCGGATCGTGAGCGATCCGCAGGACGTGGCCGCCTTCGCGCGTGAAGGCCTCGCCGACGGAGAGGCGGGCGACGGCTTCCCCGTCGTCCTGAAGACCGTCCGCGGCGGGTACGACGGCAAGGGCGTGTGGGTCGTCGACTCCGTCGAGGAGGCCGCCGCCCCGTTCCGGGCGGGCGTGCCCGTCCTCGCCGAGGAGAAGGTCGACTACGTCCGCGAGCTCGCCGCCAACGTCGTGCGCTCCCCGCACGGCCAGGCCGTCGCCTACCCGGTGGTCGAGTCGCAGCAGGTCAACGGCGTCTGCGACACCGTCATCGCGCCCGCCCCCGACCTCGACGAGGACCTCGCGCTGCGCGCCGAGGAGATGGCCCTGACCATCGCCAAGGAACTCGGCGTCGTCGGCCACCTCGCCGTGGAGCTGTTCCAGACCCGCGACGGCCGCATCCTCGTCAACGAACTGGCGATGCGCCCGCACAACTCCGGCCACTGGACCCAGGACGGCGCGGTCACCTCCCAGTTCGCCAACCACGTCCGGGCCGTCCTCGACCTCCCGCTCGGTGACCCGCGCCCGCGCGCCCCGTGGACCGTCATGGTCAACGTCCTGGGCGGCGACTACCCGGACATGTACTCCGCGTACTTGCACTGCATGGCCCGCGACCCCAAGCTCAAGATCCACATGTACGGCAAGGGCGTGAAGCCGGGCCGCAAGGTCGGACACGTCAACACCTACGGCGACGACCTGGACGACGTGCTGGAGCGCGCCCGTCACGCTGCCGGCTACCTGAGAGGCACCATCACCGAATGAGCCCTGTTGTTGGCATCGTCATGGGGTCGGACTCCGACTGGCCCGTCATGGAGGCAGCCGCCAAGGCGCTGGACGAGTTCGAGATCGCCTACGAGGTCGACGTCGTGTCCGCGCACCGCATGCCCCGCGAGATGATCACTTACGGCGAGCAGGCCGCCGAGCGCGGCCTGAAGGCGATCATCGCCGGCGCCGGCGGAGCCGCGCACCTCCCCGGCATGCTCGCCTCCGTCACCCCGCTGCCGGTCATCGGCGTCCCGGTCCCGCTGAAGTACCTCGACGGCATGGACTCCCTGCTGTCGATCGTGCAGATGCCGGCCGGTGTCCCGGTCGCCACCGTCTCCGTCGCCGGTGCCCGCAACGCCGGGCTGCTCGCGGCCCGCATGCTCGCCGCGCACGACGAGGAGCTGCTGCAGAAGATGCGCGACTTCCAGCAGGACCTCAACGACCAGGCCACCGAGAAGGGCAAGCGGCTGCGGACCAAGGTCGAGGGCGCGGGCAGCGGCTTCGGCTTCGGGAAGTGACGCGCATGCCCTCCCTGGACGAGGCCCGCGAACTGCTCCGCGAGTTCCCGGTCGTCGACGGCCACAACGACCTGCCCTGGGCCCTGCGCGAGCAGGTCGGCTACGACCTCGACGCCCGTGACATCGCCGAGGCGCAGAACGAGCACCTGCACACCGACCTCCGCCGGCTGCGCGCGGGCGGGGTCGGCGCCCAGTACTGGTCGGTGTACGTGCCCTCGGACCGGCCCGGCGCGGTGCCCGCGACCCTGGAGCAGATCGACTGCGTACGGCGGCTGATCGAGCGCTACCCGGCCGATCTGGCCCCCGCGCTGACCGCCGCGGACATGGTGGCGGCGCGGCAGGGCGGCCGGATCGCCTCCCTGATGGGCGCCGAGGGCGGCCACTCCATCGCCAACTCGCTCGGCACCCTGCGCGGCCTGTACGAGCTGGGCGTGCGCTACATGACGCTCACGCACAACGACAACAACGACTGGGCGGACTCCGCGACCGACGAGCCGAACGTCGGCGGCCTGTCGGCCTTCGGCCACGAGGTCGTGCGCGAGATGAACCGGCTCGGCATGCTCGTCGACCTCTCCCACGTGGCGGCGACGACCATGCGCGACGCGCTGGACACCACCGCAGCGCCGGTGATCTTCTCGCACTCCTCCTCCCGGGCCGTCTGCGACCACCCGCGCAACATCCCGGACGACGTCCTGGAGCGGCTGCCCGCCAACGGCGGCATGGCGATGGTGACGTTCGTGCCGAAGTTCGTGCTCCAGGCGGCGGTCGACTGGACGGTGGCGGCCGACGCGAACCTGCGCGCCCACGGCTTCCACCACCTCGACACCACCGCCGAGGCGATGAAGGTGCACCGCGCCTTCGAGGAGAGCAACCCGCGCCCGGTCGCCACGGTGTCCACGGTCGCCGACCACCTCGACCACATGCGCGAGGTCGCGGGCGTCGACCACCTCGGCATCGGCGGCGACTACGACGGCACGGCGTTCACCCCGGACGGCCTGGAGGATGTCTCCGGCTACCCGAACCTGCTCGCCGAGCTGCTCGACCGCGGCTGGTCCCGCGCCGACCTGGCCAAGCTGACCTGGCAGAACGCGGTACGGGTGCTGGGCGCCGCGGAGGACGTCGCCCGCGGCCTGCGGGCCACCCGCGCCCCGTCCAACGCCACGATCAAGTCCCTGGACGGCTCCGCGGCCTGACGCCCGCCCGCGTCCGGTCCGTCCGCTCGGCCGGTCCGTCCTCCCGGCACGACGGCGGGCCCGTGCGGCGGACGGCCCGGAGCCTTCCCTCAGCCCCGGTCCGCCGGCCTCAGTCGAGCCCCTCGGGCCGTTCGATCCGGCACAGGCAGAAGGGGTGTCCGGCCGGATCGGCGTACACCGCGAAGTCCTTCTTCTCCCGGTCCTCCACGTCCAGCGGCCGGGCCCCCAGCGCGAGCACCTTCTCGTGGGCGGCGTCGACCTCCGCCCAGGTCGGCCCCGCGTCGAAGTCCAGGTGGAACTGCTGCGAGTCCCGGTCGGCGCGCGGCCACTGGGGCGGGGTGAACCCCTCGGCGCGCTGGAAGGACAGCCGCGGCCCGTCCGGCACCCGCAGGACGACCCAGTCGTCGTCCTCGGCCTCCGGAGTGCCGCCCGCGACCGCCGCGTAGAACGCGGCGAGCGCGTGCGGGTCGGGGCAGTCGAGCACGACGCTGCGCAGACGGGCCACGGCCATGGGTCCTCCCGGGATGTCAGCAGGCACAGAGGCAGAACGGGTGCCCCGCCGGGTCGGCGTAAACCCGGAAGGTGCCGCCGGGCTCCGCGGCCAGCGGCTTCGCGCCCAGCGCCAGCACCCCCTTCTCGGCGTCGTCCAGGTCCTCCACCACCAGGTCCAGGTGGAACTGCTGCGAGGCGTCGGCCGCCGGCCAGCGTGGCGGCACGTGACCGGGGGCCCGCTGGAAGGCGAGCGCCTGCCCGCCCGGCACCTTCAGGTCCACCCACTCCCCTTCTCCCTCGACGCTGCCGCCGAGCACCTCGGCGTAGAAACCGGCGAGCGCCTGCGGATCGGGGCAGTCCAGGACGACCACACCCAGCTTGGCGAGAGCCATGACTTCCTCCAAGAGCGTCTGAGTTACCGTTGAAGCCGGTTATCCGGTAACGGTTACCGCATGCTCCCGCATGGCGGGTAACGTCGCAACCGGATTGCGGAGGTGAACGGCGGACATGAGTGAGCGAACGCCCGCCCCGGAAGGACTGGCGCTGATCGAGTCCCTGGTGAACACGGTGGACCTCGGCAGCGGCCGGGACGCGCTCGACACGGCCGAGGGCCGGGAGCGCTTCGGGCTCACCGAGGACGACCTGCCCGGCGCCCTCGCCCTGCGCGAGTCGCTGCGGGCCGCCTTGCTCGCCCACGCCGGCCACCCGCCGCACCGCGAGGTCACCCCGCTCGGCGAGCTGCTGGCCCACGCCCCCCTGTACGTCACCGTCGACCCCGCCGACGGCTCAGCGGCCCTCGCCCCCGCCGACACCGGCCCGCTGCTCTCCCGAGTCGCCGCGGCCGTCGCCGGCGCCCTGACCGCGGGCACCTGGACCCGCCTGAAGGCCTGCGCCGCCGAGACCTGCCACTGGGCGTACTACGACCGCAGCCCCGCCGGCCGCGGCCGCTGGTGCTCCATGCAGGTCTGCGGAGCGCGCGCCAAGATGCGCCGCTACCGGGCGAAGGAGCCGAACACCACAGGACGTTCGGCGGCCACGTAGGCCCCCCGTGGGGCAGAATGCGCAAGGGCGCCGGTTCGGCCGACTGAGCCTCGGCCGAACCGGCGTCCTCTTCTTGGAGTACTCCGAGGGCGCGGCGCGCTACGCGGTCGGGCGTCCCATCGCCCGGTACGTCCACCCGGCCCGCCGCCACAGCTCCGGGTCGAGCGCGTTGCGGCCGTCCAGGATCAGCCGGGCCGCCGCCGCCTCGCCGAGCGCCGCCGGGTCCAGCTCGCGGAACTCCCGCCACTCCGTCAGGTGCAGCACCACGTCGGCCCCCCGGACCGCCTCCAGCGCGGAGTCGGCGTAACCCAGCGTCGGGAAGACCTTGCGGGCGTTCACCATGCCCTTGGGGTCGTACACCGTCACCTGACCGCCCTGCAGATGGATCTGCCCGGCCACGTTCAGCGCCGGCGAGTCGCGCACGTCGTCCGAGTCGGGCTTGAAGGCGGCGCCCAGCACCGCGACCCGCTTGCCCAGGAACGAGCCGCCCCCGAGCGCCTCGCGGGCCATCTCGACCATCTGGCCGCGCCGGCGCATGTTGATCGAGTCGATCTCCCGCAGGAAGGTCAGCGCCTGGTCCGCGCCCAGCTCACCGGCCCGCGCCATGAACGCCCGGATGTCCTTCGGCAGACAGCCGCCGCCGAACCCGATTCCCGCCCGCAGGAACTTCCGCCCGATCCGGTCGTCGTACCCGATGGCCTCCGCCAGCTTCGCCACGTCACCGCCGCCCGCCTCGCAGACCTCGGCCATCGCGTTGATGAACGAGATCTTCGTCGCGAGGAACGAGTTCGCCGCCGTCTTCACCAGTTCGGCCGTCGGGAAGTCCGTCACCACGAACGGGGTGCCCTCGCCGACCGGCGTCGCGTACACCTCGCGCAGCAGCTTCTCCGCCCGCTCGCTGCGCACCCCGACAACGATCCGGTCCGGGTGCAGCGTGTCCTGCACCGCGAAGCCCTCACGCAGGAACTCCGGGTTCCAGGCCAGCTCCGCGTCCGCGCCGGCCGGCGCGTGCTCCGCGAGATAGCGGGCCAGCCGGTCGGCGGAGCCCACCGGCACGGTCGACTTGCCGACCACCAGCGCCGGACCGCGCAGGTGCGGGGCGAGGGAGGCGACGGCCGCGTCGACGTACGACATGTCCGCCGCGTAGTCCCCGTGGCGCTGCGGGGTGTTCACGCAGACGAAGTGCACGTCGCCGAACTCGGCCACCTCGGCCCAGTCCGTGGTGAACCGCAGCCGCTGCGAGGAGCCCTCGAAACCCGCCACGTGCCTGCGCAGCAGCTCCTCGAGCCCCGGCTCGTACATGGGGGTCTCGCCGCGCTCCAGCATGGCGATCTTCTCGGGCACGACGTCCAGTCCCAGCACCTCGAAGCCCAGCTCGGCCATGGCCGCGGCGTGCGTGGCGCCGAGATAGCCGGTGCCGATCACGGTGATCTTCAGGCTCATGGGTGCGCTCCAGCTCGGGGACTCGGTCATGCGGTGCCTGAGCATAGTCGGGCCGCCCACCGGGCAATTTCCCCGCTGTCGCCAAGCTCACGTAGGCGGGTACCAGGTGGCCTACTAAAATTTGAGTTACTTAACGGTAATTAGCGTCAGTATCACTGCGTCTTTGGAGCGTGAGAGACCGTGGCCGGAACGGCTGACTTCGACCTGTACCGCCCGTCCGAGGAGCACGACATGCTCCGGGACGCCGTCCGTTCGCTGGTCGAGGCGAAGATCGCGCCGTTCGCCGCGGCGGTCGACGAGGAGGCCCGCTTCCCCCAGGAGGCCCTGGACGCGCTGGTCGCGAACGACCTCGCCGCCGTGCACGTGCCCGAGGAGTACGGCGGCGCCGGCGCCGACGCGCTCGCCACGGTCATCGTGATCGAGGAAGTGGCCCGCGCCTGCGTCTCCTCCTCCCTGATTCCCGCGGTGAACAAGCTGGGCTCCCTGCCGGTGATCCTCTCCGGCGGCGAGGAGCTGAAGAAGAAGTACCTGACGCCGCTCGCCAAGGGCGAAGCGATGTTCTCGTACTGCCTCTCCGAGCCGGACGCGGGCTCGGACGCGGCCGGCATGAAGACCAAGGCCGTCCGCGACGGCGACCACTGGATCCTCAACGGCGTGAAGCGCTGGATCACCAACGCGGGCGTCTCCGAGTACTACACGGTGATGGCGGTCACCGACCCGACGAAGCGCTCCAAGGGCATCTCGGCGTTCGTCGTGGAGAAGTCGGACGAGGGCGTCTCGTTCGGCGCCCCCGAGAAGAAGCTCGGCATCAAGGGCTCCCCGACCCGCGAGGTCTACTTCGACAACGTCCGCATCCCCGCCGACCGCATGATCGGCGAGGAGGGCACCGGCTTCGCCACGGCCATGAAGACCCTGGACCACACCCGCATCACCATCGCCGCCCAGGCGCTCGGTGTCGCCCAGGGCGCCCTCGACTACGCCAAGGGCTACGTCCAGGAGCGCAAGCAGTTCGGCAAGCCGATCGCCGACTTCCAGGGCGTCCAGTTCATGCTCGCCGACATGTCCATGAAGATCTCGGCGGCCCGCGCCCTCACCTACCAGGCCGCCGCCGCCTCCGAGCGCGGTGACGCCGACCTCACCTACCTCGGCGCCGCCGCCAAGTGCTTCGCCTCGGACACGGCGATGGAGGTCACCACCGACGCCGTCCAGCTCCTCGGCGGCTACGGCTACACCCGGGACTACCCGGTGGAGCGCATGATGCGCGACGCGAAGATCACCCAGATCTATGAAGGCACCAACCAGGTCCAGCGCATCGTCATGGCGCGCAACCTGCCGTAGCGGGTCACGGGCCGAGGCTCACCGGAAGGCGCCCCGCGGGGCGCCTTCCGGCTTTTCCGGGGCGCCTTACGACCGGTCGGTCACATGCGGGCGGGGGTGGGACGGCGTAGGACGGAAGCACACGGGGCCCGACCCGGGTCCCATCCTTCCCCAGGAGGAGCAGCCATGGCCGAGTCCGGAACGATGACCCCGATGAGCAAGCAGATGCAGGACTGCGTCGAGGCCTGCATGACGGCGCACACCATGTGCGAGGAGGCCATGAGCTCCTGCCTGCACATGGGCGGCCAGCCCCAGATGCAGATCATGCGCGCGCTCATGGACTGCTCCGAGATGACCCGCATGTGCTCCGACATGATGATGCGCCGCTCGCCCATGGCGCAGGAGATGTGCGCCATGTGCGCCAAGGCCTGCGACATGTGCGCCGACGCGTGTATGTCCATGCCCGACGACGAGCAGCTCGTGCGCTGCGCCGAGGCGTGTCGCCGCTGCGCGGAGATGTGCCGCGCGATGGCGGGCGCCCGGATGTGACCCGGCGCCCCCGCGTGTGATCAAGGGCACCCCCGCGGTGCCCTTGATCCTCCGTACGGCAGGCTGGGCGCATGACGACGGATGCGACGGCGGCCTTCGACGCCGCCGAGCGGTCCATGTGGGCCGGACGGACCGAGGCGTACGCCAGGAGCTTCGGACGGCTGTGCGCGCACACCGTGCCCGCCCTGCTGGACGCCGCCGGCGTCGGCGCGGGGGCCCGGGTGCTCGACGTCGGCACCGGGACCGGCACGGCCGCGCTGGCGGCGGGGGAGCGGGGCGCGCTGGTGCGGGCCGTGGACGCCGATGCCGGGATGGCCGCCGAGGCACGCCGGCGGGGAGTGGCCGCCGAGGTGGCGGTGCTGCCGGAACTGCCCTTCCCGGACGCCGCGTTCGACGCGGTGGTCGGCAACTTCGTACTCAACCACGTGGGCCGTCCGCGCACCGCCCTCGCCGAGCTGCGGCGGGTGCTGCGGCCGGGCGGGCGGATCGCGGTGACGCTGTGGGGCGCCCGGCGCGGCGGCGGCCAGGACCTGCTCGGCGCCGCGTGCGCGGCGGGCGGCGCGGTGCCGCCGTCCTACCTGCCCCGCCTCGCCCCGGACGAGGACTTCGAACGCACTCCCGGGGGGCTGGCCGCGCTGCTCGCGGAGGCCGGCTTCGGCGACGCCGCGGCGCGGGAGCTGGAGTGGGACCACCGGGCGAGCGCCGAGGAGTGGTGGGGCGGCGCGGCGGGCGGGGTCGCCACCGTCGGCCTGGTGGTGACCTCGCAGGACGCGGAGACCACCGGCCGCATCCGGCGGGAGTACGAGCGGCTGTGCGCCCGGTACGACGACGGGGAAGGGCTGCTCGCCCTCCCCCATGTCGCGCTGCTGGCCTCCGGGACCGCCTAGTTGCCGGAGACGGTCACCTTCTGGTCGTTCTTCAGCTCGTCCACGAGGGTCTTCACCTTCGCCTTGTCCCAGACGAGGTTGCCGCCCGTGGATCCGGAGATCGGCATGTTCATGGACTTGCCGTCACCGCTGCTGACGCCCTTCATCGCCCAGAACATCGACGCCAGGTCCCACAGGCTCATGTCCTTGTCGACGGTGAGGGAGTCCAGGCCGGCGCCCATGGTCGGGTAGAACTTGAACGGGTTGAGGACCGTCGACGGGGTGGCCACCTGGTGGGCCAGCGCGGCCAGGAACTTCTGCTGGTTCTTGGTGCGCTGCAGGTCGCTCGCCGCGAACGCGTGCCGGGTGCGGACGAAGGCCAGGGCCTGCTCGCCGTTGAGGGTCTGCTTGCCGGCCTTGAAGTCGGCGCCGGACCACTTGTCCTTGAAGCCCTGGTCGAGGGTCATCTCGACACCGCCGACCGCGTCGACGATCTTCGCGAAGCCGCCGAAGCCGATCTCCACGTAGTGGTCTATGTGCAGGCCGGTGTTGTACTCGACGGTGCGGACCAGCAGGGTCGGGCCGTCCTCGGCGTAGGCCGCGTTCAGCTTCGTGTGGCGTCCCTGGTTCGGGTAGACCTTGCCGGACGTCGACCCCTTGTACGAGGGGATCGCCACGTCGGAGTCGCGCGGCAGCGAGACGAGGGTGTCGCCGTTGCTGCCGACGTGCAGGATCATCATCGAGTCGGTGCGCTGGCCCTGGGCGGAGCCGGTGTGGAGCTTCTTCTTGTCCTCGGCCGACATGCCCTTGCGGCTGTCGGAGCCGACGATCAGGTAGTTGGTGCCCTCGCCGGTCTCGGGCCGGTCGATGACCCTGGAGAGGTCGACGTCCCGGTTCAGCTTGGAGTCGGCCCAGAAGTAGGTGGCCACGGAGGTGACGATGAGCACGGTGACGAGCGTCAGGGCCGTCAGCTTGATCCGCCGCCGCCAGTTCGGGGCGGGGCGCGGCCCTCTGCCGTAGGTCTCGCCCGGGCCGCCCGGGCCGCCTCCGCCGTAGACCTGGCCGGTGTTGTAGCCGCCGTCGTAGTCGTCGTATCCCTGGCCGTCGACGTACGACGGCTGCTGCGGGACCCCGGCGCCGCGGGGCGGCGCCGACGGGCCGGGCGTACCGTACGAACGCTGGCCGGGCGGTACCGCCGGGCCGCGCTGCACCTGACGCATCACGCGGGCGCCTTCCGGCTGCACGCCACCGCTGCCGCGTCCGTAGCGCGGGCCGCGGTTGTCGTCGGACCATCCCTGGGGCCAGTCATTCATGCGCCCCAGTGTGCAGGCCGACGGCGTGCCTCTTACAAGGCCTGTCGGAAAATAAGGGCGGCGCTGTTGCGAAGCTGACACAAATTCCGTGAATGTCGCTTCGTCATAAGGTAGGGGTCATGACAGATCAGGCCCCGGACGCGGATCCGGACATCCCGGGCAAGCCCACATCCGCTTCCCGCACCACGCTCAGCCACATCATGACCCACAACGACACCAACCTGCTCGGGACGGTGCACGGCGGGGTGATCATGAAACTGGTCGACGACGCCGCGGGCGCGGTGGCCGGCCGGCATTCCGGCGGCCCCGCCGTCACCGCGTCCATGGACGAGATGGTGTTCCTGGAGCCGGTGCGCGTGGGGGATCTGGTGCATGTGAAGGCCCAGGTGAACTGGACCGGCCGGACCTCGATGGAGATCGGCGTGCGGGTGCTCGCCGAGCGCTGGAACGAGTCGGCCCCGGCGACCCAGGTCGGCTCGGCCTACCTGGTCTTCGCGGCCGTGGACGCCGACGGCAAGCCGCGCCGGGTGCCGCAGGTGTGTCCGGAGACCGACCGCGACCGCCGCCGCAACCAGGAGGCGCAGATCCGCCGCACCCACCGCCTGGCCCGGCGCCGCGCGATCCGCGAGCTGCGCGAGCAGCGGGCGGCGGAGGGCTTCGAGGACTGACCCGCCCGCACCGGCGCGGCGGACCCGGCACCGGCCGGCCCCCCGCGCCGTCGGCACCGGCCGGCCGGCGCGGACCCCGCGCTGCCGGCCGTACGCCGCTCCTGACGCGCCGGTCAGGCGTCCCGCGAGCACACCACCTCGTTGCCGCGGACCACGCTGTGCTCCGGCCGGTCCGGGTTCTCGGCCCGCACCGCGCGCACCTTGCGGGCGTCCAGGAAGTCGGCGCCGGTGGTCACCTTCATCAGCGGTCCCTGGCCGCGCACCGCGCGCAGCTCGCTGCCGGGCAGGGCGGCGGCCAGGGACCGCGCCGAGCGGTCCCAGCGGGGGTCGTAGGAGATCACCGTGCGCGAGACGTCGCGGGCGGCGGCGGTGACCGGCCGGTGGGTGGCGGCGAAGCCGGCCGTGCCGAGCGCCGCGTCGAGCCGCTTGGCGGCCCCTTCCGTGCGGGTGCCGTTCTCCACCTGGACCCGGATCTGCCGCGGGTCCACCTCCACCGGGACCGGTCCCGGGGCGGGCCGCCGCCGTTCCGCGCTGAGCGGCTTGTCGTCGCGCAGCGCGGCGAAGAGCCGGCCGGACGCCGCCTCGTCCCACTTCAGGGTCGAGCCGAGCCCCTTGACCTGGTAGTCCATCTGGCCGATCGGCACGGTGGTGAACTCGGACGAGGAGGGGGAGAAGTTCCGCATCGCCCGGCCGAGGTCGAGCAGTTCGTCGGTGCCGAAGCCCACGTCCGCGCGCACCGAGCCGAGCACCGCGCGGGTCACGTCCCGGAACCGCATGGGGTTCAGCAGCACCCCGGAGGAGGTGGCCCGGTCGATCAGCGCGGCCAGGAAGTGCTGCTGCCGCTTCATCCGTCCCAGGTCGCTCGCCCCGTCGACGTGCCGGGCGCGCACGTACTGCAGCGCCTGCCCGCCCATCAGGGTGTGGGTGCCGGACGCGAGGTCGAGCCCGGTGTACGAGTCCTTCAGCGGTGTGGCCGTGCAGACCCGGACGCCGCCGAGCACGTCGACGGTCCTCATGAAGCTGGTGAAGTCGACCTCCAGATAGTGGTCGATCTTCACGTGGCTCATGTTCTCCACCGTGCTGATGGTCAGCCGCGGGCCGCCCTCGGCGTAGGCGGCGTTCAGCCGGGCGGGATGCGCGGCGTGCTGCCGGCCGGTGGCCGGGTCGGTGTGCGCGGGCACCTCGGCGTAGGAGTCGCGGGGCAGGCTCACCACGCTCGCCCGCTCCCGGTCCCCCGAGATGTGGACGATCATCATGGTGTCGGTGCAGTGGCAGGGCTGGCCGCCGAGGTGGTAGGCCCGCCGCTCCCGCTCGCCGATCTTGTCTCGGCCGTCGGTGCCGACCAGCAGGACGTTCATGCCGTGCCCCGCCTGGGGCCGGTTCTTCATGTCCTTGAAGGCGTCGACCCGGGTGATGCCGGCGTCCAGGCTGGTGACGACCGCGTGGCCGATCCCGGCCGAGGCGAGGACGACCACGGACAGCGTGGTCGCCGCACGCATGGCCCAGCGCGGTCGCCTGGGCCGCACCGTCCGCCGGGCCGGCCGGCCCGGCCCGGGCGGCCGGGGCACGCGGGGGGACGGCTGCGGCCGGCGTTGCGGCCTTGCAGTTTCTCCCACGACCTTGGCGGCGGGGGAGGGGGACCGTGGCGGGCTGGGCAAAGGGAACCTCCGGACGACGGCCGTACGTGGGATCCGTGAGCACGGTAGGCCGATACGATCCTCAGCCCGCCGATCGGCCCCCGCGGCGCGCACCGGTGTCCCCCGTTCGCGGTAACGTGAGCCACCTATGAACACCAAGCCCGACGTGCGGCACCCCGCCGTGTCTGTGATCATGCCCGTCCTCAACGAGGAGCGGCATCTGCGCGGGGCCGTCCAAGCGATCCTCGCGCAGGAGTACGCCGGTGAGCTGGAGGTCGTGATCGCCCTCGGTCCGTCCACGGACCGCACGGACGAGATCGCCGCCGAGCTGGTCGCGGAGCATCCCCGCGTGCACACCGTCCCGAACCCGACCGGCCGCACCCCCGCCGCGCTGAACGCGGCGATCAAGGCCTCCCGGCATCCGATCGTGGTCCGCGTCGACGGCCACGGCATGCTCTCGCCGAACTACATCGCCACCGCCGTCCGCCTCCTGGAGGAGACCGGCGCGCAGAACGTCGGCGGTGTCATGCACGCCGAGGGCGAGAACGACTGGGAGCACGCCGTCGCCGCCGCGATGACCTCGAAGATCGGCGTCGGCAACGCGGCCTTCCACACCGGCGGCCAGGCGGGCCCCGCAGAGACGGTCTACCTCGGGGTCTTCCGCCGCGAGGCCCTGGAGCAGCAGGGCGGCTACAACGAGGAGTTCATCCGCGCCCAGGACTGGGAGCTGAACTTCCGCATCCGCGAGGCGGGCGGCCTGATCTGGTTCTCGCCGGAGCTGAGGGTGTCGTACCGGCCGCGGCCCAGCGTGAAGGCGCTCGCCAAGCAGTACAAGGACTACGGCCGCTGGCGCCACGTCGTGGCCCGTTACCACGAGGGCTCCATCAACCTGCGCTACCTCGCCCCGCCCACGGCGGTGTGCGCGATCGCCGCGGGGCTCGTGGTGGGCGTCGCCCTGACCCCGTGGGGCCTGGTGGTACCCGGCGGCTACCTGGCGGCGATACTCGCGGGCTCGGTCCCGGCGGGCAGGGGGCTGCCCCTCAAGGCCCGGCTGCAGATCCCGGTGGCCCTGACGACCATGCACATGTCGTGGGGCTGGGGCTTCCTGACGAGCCCCAGGTCGCTGGCGAAGCGGGTCATCGCCTCGCGGCGCCCGGCGGTGCTCGAACCCCGCTGACGACGGAACACGGAGAGGGCCCCGCCTGTGAGCAGGCGGGGCCCTCTTCGTGTTCCGTCGTCAGCGCGCTACCACTGGTAGGGCTTGTAGACGTCCATGCACTTGGAGGTGTCCGAGCCGTTGATGGCGTCGGAGTTGCTCGGCAGGTCACCGGCCTTCGGGGCCGACTTCTTCGGGTAGGCGGCGCCCGTGCGCCAGTCCGCGCCCACCACGACGGTGACCCCGGACACGTCGGTCGACCGCTTCACCTGGCTCGCCGGGACGCCCAGCGCCTTGGCCACGGCCTGTGCGTCGCCCTCCAGTTCGGCACTCGGGTAGCGCACGACCGTCTCGTCCGCCGAGACCGGCGCCGAGGTGTCGGTGTCCGCCATGCCGTACCCGTGCCGCACGAGGACCTGGGCGACCGCGCGCGCCCGGCCCTGCACCGCGGTCTCGGTCGAGGACCGGGTGGCGTTCTGCACCAGCACCCCGAGCCGTGACGCGTCCGTCGAGGGATCCTTGGCCGGCTCGGGCCCGTCCTTCTTCGCCGCGTCCGGCTTCTTGCCGTTCTTGTCGAAGGGCACGTCCTCGCGGAGCATCTGCCACATCTTGTCGGCGCCGCTCTTCTCCGGCACCACGTGCTCCCCGTTCACCGGGTCCTGGACGTTGGGCATCGTCACCGACGTGATGCGGTCGGTCGGCACCGACTTCAGCTCCATGCCGAGGTCGTAGAGCTTCTTGACGGTGCCGATCTCCTCCGACACGGTCAGTGACTTGGTGGCCGCCTCGGCCAGGTCGGTCAGTCGACCGGTGTCGGTGAAGATGTTCTGCTGCTTCAGCGTCCGGAGCATCGAGTTCAGGTACATGTGCTGGGCGCGGGCCCGCATCAGGTCGCTGCCCCAGGCGTGCCGGGTACGCAGCCACTGAAGCGCCTGCACGCCCTTGACCTTGTTGCGGCCGGCCTTCATCTTCAGCCCCGAGCCGCCCGGCTGATCGGGCGTCGGACGGTCCCAGACGTTCTGGTTCACACACACCTCGACGCCGCCGATGGCGTCCGCCATCCGTACCACGCCCGCGAAGTCGATCGTCATCCAGTGGTCGATGTAGACCCCGGTGAGGTTCTCCCAGGTGGCCAGCGTGCAGCCGGCGCCACCCCGGGCCAGCGAGGTGTTGATGATGCCGTTGGTCGCCGGGTACGTCCTGCCGGTCTTCGGGTCCTCGCACTTGGGGATGTCGACGCGGGTGTCGCGGGGGATGCTCACCATCGCGGCGCTCTTGCGGTCCGCGGAGAGGTGGATGAGCATCTGCACGTCGCCGAGCGGCGGGTTGCCCCGGTTGTCCTTGCTGCCGCCGAGCTTGACGTTCTCGTCGGAGTTCCGGCTGTCGGAGCCGATCAGCAGGATGTTCAGCGGGGTCTGGCCGGCCGCGTTCGGACGGGTCCGCTGCGCCTTGGAGTCGTCGGCGCTGGTGCGCCGGCCCTTCTGGATGTTTCCGTTCAGATGCTCGTAGTAGAGACAGCCGGCGCCAGCGGTGCCGAGTATCACCACGGACAGCACGATCGCCGACCAGCGCAGCGCGCGCCGCCGGCGGGGCCGCCGGTCCGTCCTCGGGCCGCCGCCGCGACGCCCGCCACCGTGCCGTACGGGCCCCTCCGGGGCGCCCGCCGTCCGCGGTGCGAGTGACATCGTGTCCTCGACCGCGGGAGGCTCACCCCGCACACCGCTCTGCGCCAACTCCCTGCCTCCCCCACCTGCGCCATGCAACGGGCCCGTCCCGCGTCGGGTTAGACGCACGACGGACCCGTTGGGTTACCTGTGAACCGCGCTCGGCCGTGAACCGCCCGAAACGCGGACCGCCAGGGACTACGAAGCGCACTCCACCTTGTCCGCCGTGTGCCGGCCGTCCACCTCGGGCGCCTTCGTCGGAGCGGTCAGCGACACGCCCGCGCCCTTGAAGTCCTTGCCCAGGGTCAGCGTCATCTCGGGCAGCCCCTGCGCGTTGGTCACGCTCTTGCCCGGCTTCAGGGCCGCGCCGGGCAGACCCATGACGGCGGCCAGCCTGCGTGCCTGGGCCGCCTGGTCGGGCGCGTACTCCAGCGTGGTCCTGCTCAGCTGGGCGGGGGCGTTGCCCCCGTTCTCCGACTTGAGCACGCCCGCGTTGTTCTGCAGCCAGTTGAGCTCGGCCTGGGCACTGCCCTGCGCGGCGCCGCCGTTGAGGATCCGCACCCGCACCTCGGAGGGGTCGGACTTGGCGCCCTTGAGCCGGGCGGCCTCCTTGTCCTTGGCCGCGTCCTTGGCCGCCTTCTGCTTCTTCTTCACCTCGGTGAAGGAGACGTCGTTCTTGATGGCGTCGAAGACCGCCGGGCCCTTGTTCTCGTTGACGATCACCGTCTTGTGGACGGGCCCGTCGGCCGGGTTGTCGAGGACGGGCACCGTCATGAACGAGATGTTCTTCGGCGGCACCTTCTTCAGCTGGAGCGCCACGTCCTTGAGCGTGCTCACCGAGCCGATGCCCTGGTCCACGGTGAGCGCCTTGGTGGCGGCCTCCGCGAGCTTCACCAGCTTGGTCGGGCTGGTGAGGGTGTCGCTGGAGGACATCTTGCGCATCAGCGAGGCCATGAACTGCTGCTGCACCTTGATGCGGTCCAGGTCGCCCTGGTTGCCCCAGCTGTGCCGGGTGCGGACGAACGCCAGGGCCTGCTCGCCCTCCACCTTCGAGGGGCCGGCGGGCAGGTCGAGGTGCGAGTCCGCGTCCTTGACGGCGTGCTTGAGGCACACGTCGACACCGCCGACCGCCGTCGTCAGCGTCTTCACCGCGTTGAAGTCGACCATCATGAAGTGGTCCGGCGTGATCCCGGTGACCGCCTTCACCGTGTTCATGGTGCAGCCCGGGTCCCGGCCGTCCTGTCCCAGGCTGGTGTTGAACCGGACGCCGCTGGTGCCGGCGATGACCTTCTTGCTGCCGTCGGGCTGGATGGTCTCGCAGTCCGGGACGTCCACGATCAGGTCGCGCGGGATGCTCAGCGCGGTGGCGTTCGTCCGGTCCTTGGAGACGTGCAGCAGGATGTTGGTGTCCGCGTGGCCGACGCTGCCCTTGTCGCCGTAGCCCTCGTTGCCCTTGCCGGTCCGCTTGTCGGTGCCGATGATCAGGATGTTGAAGGCGTCGTCCTTGCTGAAGCCGTCCTTGGCCGCACTGGTGTCCGTCGTGGTGACGTTGCCCTCGAGGTGCTTGAGGTACAGGTAACCGGCCGTGCCGACGGCGACGAGCACGAACGCCGTACCGCCCGCGGTCCAGGCCAGCACCTTCTTCGCCGTCGACTTTTTCTTCACCGGCCGGCGGTTGCGCCGCCCCTGCGGCGGCTCCGGCTCCGGTTCGGCTGCCCGGCGCCGGCGCGGAGCCGGCACGTCCGCGCCGCGCGCCTGGCGCATCTCGCGCGTCCCGCCCCCCGCCGAGTCGTCCCGGCCCCGTTCCCTGCCGCCTGAGTCCCGGGGACCCGGTCTGCGGGGGCCGGGGACCGCCGACTGCGGAGCGGAAGGGCCCAGTCGCAATTCGTATTCGCCGGTGTTCGGATTGAGCACCCACTGGTCTGCGGGGTCGATGTTGTCCGCCCGCCCACGGCCTTGCGCGTCCACGGTTGTCCGAATCCTCCGTCGGGGCCACGCGGCGCCTTTCCCCTCGAAGGCGCTCGGGTCTCGGTGAAACAGTGCACGACCCCAGGACTGACCTCGCGGCCGGGTGCACCGGATCGCTCACACTATCCGCCCAGTTCAGCGTCGAGCGACGGCGGTGACAAATTCCACGTTCCTACAACCGGGCAATCCCCCTCATATTTCTGAACAAAAGTTTGTCGGCCCGGCCGCGTGCCCTACTCGCAGGTGTGCTCGTCGGCGGTGTTCCCGCGGAAGGTCGGGACCGGAGAGGGGCCTTTCTTACTGGTTTCTTGCCCGTTGTCGCCCGAAACCTGCCGCGTATCGGCCTTCACCGCCACCGGCTGGTCCGCCCGCAGCCGGGCGAACAGCTTCTCGGCCTCGGGTTCCACCAGTTGGTCGCGGTTGGCGTCGTAGACGTACGACTTCCGCGGCACCGTCAGGAACTGGACGTCTTCCGTCCGGATGTCGCGCAGTCCACGCACCAACTGGTACAGACCGCGCAGGCTCGCCAGCGCGGGATCGGTGGTGAGCGAGGAGGTCGCCGCCTCCAGCAGCGGGTAGAGCTTCACCGGGTTCAGCAGCACGTCGTCGCTCTGCACCTTGTTCACGAGCGCGCCGAGGAACCGCTGCTGCCGGTCGATGCGGTCGGTGTCACTGCCGTTGCCGAGCGACTCGCGGGCCCGTACGAAACCGAGCGCCTGCTCCCCGTCCAGCGTCACCTTCCCGGCCGGCAGTTTGAGCCTGGCGGCCTTGTCGTCGATAGGCTCCCGCAGGCACACCCGTACCCCGTCGACGGCGTCCACCATCTCCTTGAACCCGCTGAAGTCGACCACCATGTGATGGTCGACGCGAATGTCCGTCAGCTTCTCGACGGTGCGGATGGTGCAGGCCGAACCGCCCGCCTCGAAGGCCCGGTTGAACATCGCGAACACTGGCTCGCTGCGGCTGCCGTCCGCCCTGCGGCAGCCGGGGATGTCCACCATCAGGTCCCGCGGCAGCGAGACGGCGGTGGCGCTGTGCCGGTCGGCGGCCAGGTGCAGCAGGATCGTGGTGTCGGACCGCTCGCCGCTCACGTCCCGCCCGTACTGCCGGTTGCCCTGCCCGGCCCGGGTGTCGGAGCCGATCAGCAGGATGTTCTGGGCGCCCCGCACCAGCGATGTGGGCCGCTCCCGCTCGTAGCGGGCGAGTTCGGCGGCGGCCGCCTCGTCGGCGGTGATGTTGCCGTTGAGCTTGGCGTAGACGACCCAGCCGATCCCCGCCGAGGCCATCAGGAACACGGCCGCCCCGAGCGCCGTGCCCCGCACCCAGCGCCGCCGGCGCCGCCGCGCCAGTCCCTCCCCGCCGGCCGAGCACCCGAGACCCGGGCCGAGGGGCTTTCCTGCGCTGTCGGGCACGTCCGGACACACCCCTCCGATGGCGTACGAGCGTCACGTGCTGCTCCTACGACGATGGCGGGGAGCAGCCGGGGGAGCCGCCCTTTGCTGCTCCGTCCGGGTGACGGCCGCGCGGCCCCGCGGGCGCGGGCGCGGACACGGGTGGGCGCGGTGCCGGTGTCCGGCCGGCTCGGTGGCGGGGCGCGGTGCCGGTGTCCGGCCGGCTCAGTGGCGGGAGGCGGTCACCCGTTCGCTCTCGATCCGCTTGGCCAGGCCCTCCCCGTCCAGCCGGTCCAGGTGACGGCACAGCACCACGGACCCGCCGACCGCCAGCGGCGCGTAGAGCCCCGCGCTGAGTCCGTCCCACGTGTCGTACGGCAGCCCCGACAGCAGCCGTGACCCAGGCCCCGTGAGGTCCAGCGCCGCCGCCTCGGACAGCGCCCGCTCGACCACCTCGGCCCCGCTGTACTCCGCCCCGGCGACGATCAGCGCGGGCTCCTCGGGGTCCACGGGGGCGAACGGAGCGAACCGGTCCCCCTGGCTCGGCGCCTCCACGGCGTAGTCGACGAAACCCTCCGGCGGCTGCGGGAACCGCCCGCCGAGCGGCCGCAGCGCGAGCGCGACCCGCTCGCCGCGGCAGGCCCGCGCCGCCTCCAGGGTGTCGGGCCCGCTCACCACGACGTCGGCGGCGGCAGGGTCGCCCGCCATGTCGGCGACCGCTCCCACCGACGAGCAGGCGACCAGCCACACCGCCGTCTGCCAGTGGGCGGGCAGCAGCAGCGCGACCCGGTCGCCGGGGCCGGCGGCCAGGTCGCCCTGCAACAGGTTCGCGGTCTTGGCCACCCAATTGGCGAAGGTGGCCACGGACAGTTCCACGCGCTCGCCCGTGGCGTCGTCGTAGAAAGTCACCAAGGGGCGTCCGGCGTCCGCGGCGAGCGCGGAACGCAGCAGGTCGGCAGGGGTGCGATCGGTGGCGTTCACCCGCGCAAGACTACGCCGGGGCGGCCCCGCGCACCGAGCGCCGAGGCCACCGGTTCGGCGCAACGGCCGCGGCGGAACCCCCAGTTCCCCGATGGCGGGCCGCGATGAGCGTGTTCAGGATCAAGGGCATGCGTGGATTCCTCAGCTCCCCGGTCGGCGCCACCTCGATCGGCGTCACCTGCGCGGCCGCCCTCGTCGTCCCGGCGGCACCGCCCGCGGCCGCCGCCGCCCCGCGCGCCGAGCGGCCGGCCGCCGCGGTAGGGGCGGCCGGGGCCGCGGTCCCGGGCAGCACCCAGTCACTGCCCCTGGCCCCGCTCGACCAGGAGCGCAGCCCCGGAACCACACCCGCGCAGGGCCTGTACCGCGCGGACGTACGGCACTTCTCGCTCGTCGGCGTCATCTGGGACGACCCCGACGCCGCGCTGCGCGGCACGGTGCAGGTGCGCACCCGGTCGGCCGCGTCCGGTAAGTGGTCCGGCTGGCAGGACGTCGAGACGCACAACGAGGACCACGGCGCCGACCCGACCACCGCCGAACGCGCCTCCGGCCGGGTACGCGGGGCCACCGCGCCGCTGTGGGTGGGGGACTCCAGCGGCGTGGACGTGCGGGTGCGCGCCGACCCCGCGCCGGACAAGGCGGCCCCCGGCCGCGGCCGGGACGGCGACCCGCGCCCGTCCCTGCCGTCCGGTCTGCGCCTGGAACTCGTCGACCCCGGCGGCGGGACGGGGACGCAGGGATCGCAGGCGGACGCCCCCCGCACCCTCCCCGCGCTGAACCGGCGCGACACCGAGCGGGAACTGGACCGCCTGCGGGCCGACGGCGACCTCGATTCCGCCGACGACGGCGCGCCCCGGGTCAAGCCCTACATCGGCCCACGCCCGGGCATCGTGACGCGCCGGGGCTGGGGCGCGGACGAGTCGCTGCGCGCACGCGGGTTCGTCTACACGAAGAAGATCAAGGCCGCCTTCGTGCACCACACGTCCACGGGCAACAGCTACTCCTGCTCCCAGGCGCCGTCCGTCATCCGCGGCATCTACCGCTACCACGTCAAGAGCATGGGCTGGCGGGACATCGGCTACAACTTCCTCGTCGACAAGTGCGGGACCATCTACGAGGGCCGGGCCGGCGGCGTGACCAAGGCCGTCCTCGGCGCCCACACCCTCGGGTTCAACAGCAACAGCATGGGCGTCGCCGTCATCGGCAGCTACAGCTCCCGCAAGCCGTCCAGCGCCGCGGTGAAGGCCGTCGCCAAGCTCACCGCCTGGAAACTCGGCCTCTACGGTGTCAATCCACGCGGGAAGACATACCTGACGTCGGGTGGCGGCAATCTCTACCCGAAGGGGAAAAGCGTACGACTGAACGTCATTTCCGGACACAGGGACGGATTCGCCACCGACTGCCCGGGCAAGCGGCTGTACGCCAAGCTCGGTTCGGCCCGTTCGAGCGCGGCGAAGTACCAGGGCCGCTGAGGCCACAGGTGTGTTCACCGTCACCGGGACGGTCACGCGGGCGGGGGAATCCGGGCACCGGTCCCCCTTCCGCAGCGCGGCCGGCGAAGGCGCCGCCGGCCGGCCTGCATACACTGACCGGCCGAAACGACAAGTTCGGCCGGTCGCGGCAGGAAGCAGAGACGACAGGTGACAGAAGCGATCCTCCTGGTCGGCGGCAAAGGCACGCGGCTGCGTCCGCTCACGGTGCACACGCCCAAGCCCATGGTCCCGGCGGCCGGAGTGCCGTTCCTCACCCACCAGCTCGCGAGAGCCAGGGCGGCGGGCGTGGAGCACATCGTCCTCGCCACGAGCTACCTCGCCGAGGTCTTCGAGCCCTACTTCGGCGACGGCGCCGCGCTGGGCCTGCACATCGAGTACGTCACCGAGGAGGAGCCCCTCGGCACGGGCGGCGCCATCCGCAACGTGGCCTCGCGCCTGCGCTGCGGGCCCGACGACCCGGTCCTGATCTTCAACGGCGACATCCTGACCGGCCTGGACATCCGGGCCCTGGTGGACACCCACGAGTCGACCGGCGCTGACGTGTCCCTGCACCTGACGAAGGTGACGGACCCGCGCGCCTACGGTCTGGTCCCGACCGACGAGACCGGCCGCGTGCTCGCCTTCCTGGAGAAGCCGCAGACGCCGGAGGAGATCGTCACCGACCAGATCAACGCGGGGGCGTACGTCTTCCGGCGCTCCGTGATCGACACCATCCCGGCGGGCCGGCCGGTCTCCGTCGAGCGCGAGACCTTCCCGGACCTGCTGTCCGCCGGGGCCCATCTGCAGGGCATGGTGGACTCGACGTACTGGCTCGACCTCGGCACCCCCGCGGCCTTCGTGCGCGGCTCCGCGGACCTGGTGCTCGGCCGGGCCCCGTCCCCGGCCGTCCCCGGCCGCTGCGGGGACCGGCTGGTCCTGCCCACGGCCGTCGTCGCCCCGGACGCGAAGCTGACCGGCGGCACGGTGGTCGGCGAGGGCGCGTTCGTCGCGGACGGCGCCCGGGTCTCCGGCTCGACGATCCTGCCCGGCGCGGTCATCGAGCCCGGCGCCGTCATCACCGACTCCCTCATCGGCAACCGGGCCCGGATCGGCGAACGCTCCGTCCTCACCGGCACGGTCGTCGGCGACGGCGCGGTGGTCGGCCCCGACAACGAACTCCGCGAGGGCGTCCGTGTCTGGTGCGACGCCCACATCCCCCCAGCCGCCCTCCGCTTCTCCTCGGACCAGTAGACACCCCCGACCCCAGCCGGCCCCGGGCATGCGTGCCGCTGTGGCCGACGGCACCGAGTGGGTGCAGCGGCAGGCACCGGGGCCCGCATAGCTGCGGGCATGCGTGCCGCCAGGGGCGGCACGGGTGGGCGCAGCGGCACCCCGCCGGCGCGGGCCGGCGAAACACCTCCCGGCCCAGCACGAACGCCGAGCACCTGCCGACATGCGCCCGCCCCAGCCGGCCCGACTGAGGCAGCCCGCTCAGCCGGCCGGCGAGCCAGTCCAGCCGGGCAGAGCCCTACAGCAACCCGATATCCACCCGAGGCATCTTCGGCATCCGCCGCGCCGGCACCTGCCCACTCAGCAGAATCAACCGCGCCGCCCGATGCCGCTGCCCCGCGTACGGCTCCAGCAACCGCAGCATCTCCGCGTCATCGGCGTTCCGGTTCCGGGCCAGCGCCCACCCCACGATCCCCGGCAGATGCAGATCCCCGACGGTCACCGCGTCCGCCGCCCCATGACTGCGCTGCACCACCTCCGCCGACGTCCACGGCCCGATCCCCGGCACGACCTCCAGCCGCGCCCGCGCCTCGGCCGCCGGCATCCCCACCGCCTGCTCGAGCCGCGCGGCGACCCGCACGGCGCGCAGGATCGTCGAGGCCCGCTTGTCGTCGACGCCGGCCCGGTGCCACTCCCAGGAGGGAATCAGCGCCCACGTCCGCGCAGCGGGCATCACCCACATCGGCCGCTCGGACACCCCCGCGGGCCCGGGCGCCGGCTCCCCGAACCGCCGCACCAGCAACCGCCACGCCCGGTACGCCTCGTCGGTGGTGACCTTCTGCTCCAGCACCGACGGAATCAGCGACTCCAGCACCAGCCCGGTCCGCGTCAGCCGCAGCCCCGGCCGCCGGTGCCGCGCCAGCGCCACCACCCGGTGCCGGGGCACGAACGCGTCCGGGTCGTCGTCGGCGCCCAGCAGCCGGGGCAGGCGCTCCAGCAGCCACTGCGCACCGGGCCCCCACGCCTCGCCGAGCACCTCACCGCCGTACGCGCGCACCCGCAGCGTGCCCGGGCCGGCCGGTGTCCGGGCGGCCCGCCACACGGACCCGTCCGGTGTGGTCCGGAACGTCGGGTCGCCGGGCCCGCGCCGCAGCGGACCCAGCACCAGTGCGAGATCGAGCGGCCCCTCCGGGACCCAGCGCCGCACGCGCGCGGGTGTCGGCCCCGCGGCCTGCCGGGGCATCCCGGCGGCGGCACCGGCGGGTACACCGACGTGCCCGCCGCGCACGGTCGTACGCGTGGGACGCGGAGCGAATCGTCCTGCCACTGGTGGGTTCCTCGGATGCCGGCGGTGTCCTACGAGACTAGGCGGTCACCCGGGGCGCCAGGCGCCACTCCGCCCACGGAACTCACCGCACCTCGATGAACGCCCCCGGGTCCCGCTCCGGCCGTGCCTTCGGCTCCTCGGCGGGATGGCCCACAGCCACCGCGCCCATGGGGTCCCAGTCCGCCGGCAGCTCCAGCACCTCGCGCACCACGTCCCGGCAGAACATCGTCGACGAGACCCAGGCCGAGCCCAGCCGCTCCCCGGCCAGCGCGACCAGCAGGTTCTGCACGCCCGCGCCCGTCGCGACGACGAACATCTCCCGCTCGGCGCCGTCCCGCCGGGGGTCCCCGTAGGTGTGCGAGCCGTCCATGACGAGGCAGGGCACGACCAGGTACGGGGCGTTGCGGAGCACGTCCCCGCGCCGGACCCGCTTGGCGATGGACTCCTCGCTCTTGCCGTCACGGCGCAGATCGGCGATCCAGGCGTCCCGCATCGCGTCGAGCAGCCGCGCCCGCGACCGGGCGGACTCCAGCAGCACGAACCGCCAGGGCGTGGTGTGGTGGGGCGCGGGCGCGGTGACCGCCGCGGCCACCGCACGCCGGACCGACCCCGGGTCCACGGGCTCGTCGGTGAAGGCCCGCACGGTACGGCGCCGGGTCACGGCCTCCCGCACGGCCTCGGACGTGCCGAGCCGGAACATGTCGTCCCGCGCGGTGCGCACCAGCGCCCGCGCTCCCTCGCCGTCCGCGCCGTCCACCACGTGCGGCAGCCCGCGCACCACGGCGACCGGGAGTCCGGCGGCCTTGCCCTTGACCAGGTCGCCCGCCGCGGCCAGTTCGTCGGCGGTGGCGACGACGGTGGCGCTCAGCGGGTTGCCGTGCGCGTCCGTGCCGCCGCGCAGGTCGTCCAGCACGCGCACCCCGGCGGCGCCGATGGCGACGTCCGTGAGGCCCGCGCGCCAGGGCCGGCCGAAGGTGTCGGTGACGACGACGCCGACCCGCACGCCGAGGGCGTCGCGCACCCCGTCGCGGATCGCGCGCGCGGACGCGTCCGGGTCCTCCGGGAGCAGCAGCACGGTGCCCGACGGGGTGTTGGAGGCGTCGACCCCGGCGGCCGCCATCACCAGGCCCTGCCGGTTCTCGACGATGCGCAGGGCGCCGCGCCGGGCCACCACCCGCACGGTCTCCGCGTCGATCGCGGACTCGCGGTCGTCCGCCCGGACGACACGGCCCTCCGCCTTGGACACGATCTTGGACGTGACCAGCAGCACGTCGCCGTCGGCAAGTCCGGGTTCGGCGGCGGCGATCAGCTTGGCGAGGTCGTCACCGGGCTGCACCTCGCCGATCCCGGACGGGGCCCAGACCCGGTACTCCGGGCGCTCACCGCTCACGCTCACCGCACCTCCTCGGCCAGCGCCAGCGCCTCGCGCGCCATCTGCGCGGCCGCGTCGACGTCGGTCATCATCAGGGGCACGGCCCGGCAGCGGATCCCGTCCGCCTCGACGCGGCCGACCACGCCCGCGTCGACCGTGTCGACGAGCCAGCCGTCCAGCAGCCCCGAGCCGTAGTGCTCGGCGACCGCGGCGGCCGTGGACTCCACGCCGACCGCGGCGAGCACCTTGTCGGCCATCCCGCGCACCGGCGCGTCCCCGACGATGGGGGACAGGCCGACCACGGGCACGCCGGCCTCCGCGATCGCCTCGCGGATGCCCGGCACGGCCAGGATGGTGCCGATGGACACGACCGGGTTGGACGGCGGGAAGAGGATGACGTCCGCCTCCGCGATGGCCTCCAGCACGCCCGGCGCCGGCTTGGCCTGCTCGGCGCCGACCGGCACGACCGCCTCGGCCGTGACCGAGGCGCGCAGCCGCACCCAGTACTCCTGGAAGTGGATCGCCTTGCGCTCGCCGTCGACCACCGCGGCCACATGGGTCTCCACGCGGTCGTCGGTCATCGGGATCAGCCGTACCCCCGGCTTCCAGCGGTCGCAGAGCGCCTCGGTGACCGCGCTCAGCGGATAGCCCGCGCCCAGCATCTGCGTCCGCACTATGTGCGTGGCGAAGTCACGGTCGCCGAGCCCGAACCACTCCGGGCCGACCCCGTAGGCCGCCAGCTCCTCCTTGAGGTGGAAGGTCTCGTCCGTCCGCCCCCAGCCCTGTTCCTCGTTGATGCCGCCGCCCAGCGTGTACATCACCGTGTCGAGGTCGGGGCAGACCTTCAGCCCGAAAAGGTGGATGTCGTCGCCGGTGTTGCCGATCACCGTGACGTCCGCGTCCGGCACGGCCCGCTTCAGACCGCGCAGGAACCGGGCACCACCGATGCCGCCTGCCAGAACCACAATGCGCATGGCCCAAGTCTCGCAGGCGGGTAGGACATCGTGTCAGGCAGTCACCGGACGCGGCTCGGTCCGGGCCTCGCAGTGCGGTGAGGAGTGCATGGGCATCTCGGTCAGGCCCGGGTAGTAGACGTGCAGGCTGACCGCGGGCTCCAGGGCGTCGTTCACCACCTCGTGCGCGTAACCCGGCGCGAACACCCGCTGGGCGCCGGCCGCCAGCGCGCGCGTGCCCCGCTCCGTGCGCTCGGTCAGCTTCCCCTCCAGGACGGTGAGGACGCCGGAGGAGCGGCCGTGGTCGTGCGTCCCGCTGCCCTGGCCGGGCACCCAGGACAGCAGCCACACCTCGTAGCCGGGGCCGGTGCGCAGCCGGTGGTACCAGCGGGTGGTGGCGTCGTAGCGGACGAGGTGCGCCCACTGGGCGCGGTCGGCGGCGATGGCGCGGGCGAGGCCCACGAACTCGGCGACGGTGGCGGGGTGCTCGCGCGGCGGCTGGAGCAGGTGCGGGACTTCGAGGATGTCGCCGGCGATCTGGAGGTCGTTGTCGCTGTTCATCGGGTGAGGGGGTTCCTCGGCGGGAGTGGGGGCTGGGTGTCGCTCTGCGTCCGCCCGGGTCACGGGCGAGGAGAGGTGTCCCGGGTGGAGTTCAGGGACAGGGGAACGCGGCCGAGCCGGGATGGGCTCGGGAGCAGCCGGAGCGCGATGGGCTCAACAGCTGGGACAGCAACAACAGCTACAGCGCGCGCGTGCGGCACCGAGGGGCCCGGCGGTGCGGGTCGATGCGGGTGCCAAGTTCGCGAGCATGCCCACTAGGACACCGGTTCACACTCGGGCTGTCAACTCGACGCCCGGAAAGTGCGACATGGTTCACCTCATCCGGTTCATCTGTCAGGTGAAAGGTTTGTTCACCCGGATCCCGGGACACATGGCGCACAACCGAGCGCTCGAGCCTCGCCGGAACGAGATCGAACGCGGGGGCGTCCTTCTTCGTACAGAGGCCTGTGCGGGTTCGCCGCCCCTCTGGCCCTCGTTCTGCGTGTCAGGGTTTATGCCGATTTGAACACTTTCCGCATGGCCTTGGTTCCGCAGAGTGAATAACGGGCTCAATAGCAGATCTCGGCTTGACTCGCCCGGAGCAGCACACTTGTAATTTCACTCGTGTCGTTCAGCCGAAATCGGTAGCGGCTACGCACGGGGAGACGTGAAGACAGACGAGGGGCGCACATGACCGAGCTGGTGCAGCAACTGCTGGTCGACGACGCGGACGAGGAACTCGGCTGGCAGGAGCGCGCACTGTGCGCCCAGACCGACCCCGAGTCCTTCTTTCCGGAGAAGGGCGGCTCGACCAGAGAGGCGAAGAAGGTCTGCCTCGCCTGCGAGGTGCGCTCCGAATGCCTCGAGTACGCCCTCGCCAACGACGAGCGCTTCGGCATCTGGGGCGGTCTGTCCGAGCGTGAGCGCCGCCGGCTGAAGAAGGCCGCCGTCTGACCGGCGGCCGGTCACCCTCCGGTCACCGCACCGCCGAGCGGCCGGACCGCGGCCCCGCACACGTCACGAACGGCCCGTCGCCCGTGGGTTGTCCACAGGCGGCGGGCCGTCGTCATGGTCAGCCGATAGTGTGGTCGCTCGTCCGAGACGCACCGCTGTCCCCTCGGGGCACAGGCGTCCACCGCAGTCCATCGAACCGGGGCCCGTACCTCGATGTCCGTGCACAGCCAAACAGCAGCTCAAGACCCGGCTGCCCACCCTGAGTTCCCGCGTCATGTGGTGACCGCGGTCCTCGTCTCCCACGACGGCGCCCGCTGGCTGCCCGACGCGCTGGCCGGGCTGCTCGGCCAGGAACGCCCCGTCCAGAACGCGGTGGCGGCCGACACCGGCAGCGCGGACGACTCCGCCCGGCTGGTCGCCGAGGCCCTCGGCGACGACCGCGTGCTGCACCTGGCCCGCCGTACCGGCTTCGGACAGGCGGTGGAGGAGGCGACCCGCGTCGCCCCCCTCCTCACCCCCGACGAACTGCCGTACCTCAGGCGCCCCAGCGGCTGGGACCCGGTCACGCGCTCGTGGCGCGACGACGCCTACGACCTGCCCGAACTGCCCCACGGCGAACCCATCCAGTGGCTGTGGCTGCTGCACGACGACTGCGCCCCCGAACCCGACGCCCTCGCCCAGCTGCTCAGGGTCGTCGACAACGAACTCGAACTCGGCCGCGACGACGTGGCGATCGTCGGCCCCAAGCTGCGCGGCTGGTACGACCGCAGGCAACTGCTGGAGGTCGGCGTCTCCATCGCCAACTCCGGCCGCCGCTGGACGGGTCTCGACCGCCGGGAACAGGACCAGGGCCAGCACGACCACGTCCGCACCGTGCTGTCCGTGTCCACCGCCGGCATGCTCGTGCGCCGCGACGTCTTCGAGCAGCTCGGCGGATTCGACCGCCGACTGCCCCTGATGCGCGACGACGTCGACCTGTGCTGGCGGGCGCACGCGGCCGGCCACCGGGTCCTCGTCGCCCCCGAGGCGGTCGTACGGCACGCCGAGGCGGCCTCCCGCGAGCGCCGCACCGTCGACTGCGTGGGCCGCACCGCCGCCTCCCCGCACAAGGTCGACAAGGCCGGCGCCATCTACACCCTGCTCGTCAACGTCCGCACGGCCGCGCTGCCCTGGGTGCTGCTGCGGCTCGTCCTCGGCACCCTCCTCAGGACCGTCGCCTACCTCGTGGGCAAGGTCCCCGGGCAGGCCGTCGACGAGATCCGGGGTCTGCTGGGAACCCTGCTGCGGCCCGAGCGGATCCTCGCCGGACGGCGCCGCCGCGGCCCCTCCCGGATCGACAGGACGGAGCTGCGCCGACTCTTCCCGCCCCCGGGCGCGACCATCCGCGCCACCGTGGAGCAGATCGCGGGCAACTTCTCCAACGGCTCCGACACCGACACCTCCTCCGCCGGCCGGCACGGCGGCGCCGTGGAGTCCGGGCCCGGCGGCGACGACGCCGACTTCCTGGAGATCGAGCAGTTCGCCCGGCTGAAGCGGATCGCCCGCAAGCCGGGCCCGGTCCTCTTCCTGGGGCTGCTCCTGGTCTCCCTCGTCGCCTGCCGCGCCCTGCTCGGCGGCGGCGCCCTCGCGGGCGGCGCCCTGCTGCCCGCCCCGGCGAGCGCCGGCGACCTCTGGTCCCGCTACCTGGACGCCTGGCACCCGGTGGGCGCCGGCGGCACCGCCGCCGCACCGCCCTACCTCGCCATCGTCGCCACGCTCGCCTCGATCCTGTTCGGCTCCACCGGGCTCGCCGTCACCGTGCTGCTGGTCTGCTCGGTCCCGCTGGCCGGCCTCACCGCCTACTTCGCCTCCCGGCCCCTCGTCACCTCCCGCCTGCTGCGCGCCTGGGCCGCGATCGCCTACGCCTTCCTGCCCGCCGCCACCGGCGCGCTGGCCGGCGGCCGGATCGGCACCGCCGTCCTCGCCGTGCTGCTGCCGCTCATCGCGCGCGCGGGCATCGCCGCGAGCGGTCTCACCCACGCCTCCGGCGCGCGCGGGAGCTGGCGCGCCACCTGGGCGTACGCGCTGCTGCTGACCATCACCACCGCGTTCACCCCGATCGTCTGGCCCATCGCGCTGATCCTCGGCATCGGCGTGCTGGTCCTGCGCCGCGGCGACCTCGTCGCCCACCTCCTGCGTTTCCTGGCCCAGCTCGGCACCCCGCTGCTGATCCTCGCCCCCTGGTCGCTGACCCTGCTCCCGACCGGCTTCTTCACCGAGGCGGGCCTGGAGTACGGCGCCTCCAGCGCCTCCGCGCTCGACCTGCTCGGCGCCGGTCCCGGCGGTCCCGGCACCGTCGACGGCCTGATGCTCATCGGCATCGTCCTGGCCGCCCTGGCCGCACTGCTGCGCTCCGAGCGCCAGTTGGGCATCCGGACCGCCTGGGCCGCCGCCCTGGTCGGCCTGGTCTTCGCCGTCCTGTCCAACCGCTCCACCTGGGCCGGACCGGCCACCCTCGTCTACGGCATCGCCCTGCTGGCCGCCGCGGCCCTGGGCGCCGACGGGGCACGCGCGCGCGTGGCCGAGCAGAGCTTCGGCTGGCGCCAGCCCGTCGCCGCCCTGATCGCCTTCGCCTCCGCCGCGGGCCCGCTGCTCGTCGCCGCCGGCTGGATGATCGGCGGCGCCGACGGCCCGCTGGAGCGCCGCGATCCGGTGCAGGTCCCCGCGTTCGTCGCCGAGGACGCCACCACCCGCGACCAGGCCCGCACCCTGGTCCTGGACAGCGAATCCACCGCACACGTGCGCTACAGCCTGGTCCGCGGCTCCGGCGCCCGCATGGGAGACGCCGAACTCGCCGCCACCGACGGGGAGAACGCCAGGCTCGACAAGGTCGTCGCCAACCTGGTCGCGGGCTCCGGCGCCGACCAGGCGGGCCAGCTCGGCGGCTTCGCCGTGCGGTACGTCCTCGTCCACAAGGGCGCACCCCGCGAGATCACCCGCGTCCTCGACGCCACCCCCGGGCTCAGCCGGCTCAGCCAGCAGGACGGCAGCGCCCTGTGGCGCGTCGGCCGGCAGGTCTCCCGCGCCACCATCGTGCCCGCGGGCGGCACCGGCGCCGCCCAGTCCGTCGCCGCCGGACCGGTGGAGATCCACACCACCGTTCCCGCAGGACCCGGCGGCCGCGTCCTGCGCCTGGCCGACGCCGTCTCCGACGGCTGGACGGCCACCCTGGACGGCAGGCCGCTCACCCGCACCACGGTCGACGGCTGGGCCCAGGGCTTCCAACTGCCGGCCGACGGCGGCCGGCTGGACGTCGTGCACGACGACCCGGTCACCCACACCGCATGGCTGTGGGTCCAGGGCGCGCTCGCCGTCGTCCTGGTCGTCCTCGCCCTGCCCGGCCGCCGCCGCGACATCGACGACGACCTGCCCGAGGAGCAGCCGCTGCCCGCCCAGGACGCCTCCGGCGAGGGCCGCCGCGCCCGCCGGCTGCGCGCCCAGGCCGAGGAGGCGGCCGTCCCGGAGCAGCCCGGCCCCGACAGCATGCCGCCCGCTCCGCAGGAGGCCCCCGCGGCCGTTCCCCAGGAGACCCCGGCGGCCGCCGTCCCCCAGCAGCCGGCGTACGGCGACTGGGACTACGCGGGCGGCGAGTACACCGGTTACGGCACCGGCCAGTACCAGGACGCCGGCCAGTACCAGACCGAGGGCTACGACCAGCAGGCGTACCAGCCCGACCCCTACCAGAACGGCCAGTACGACCCCTACGCCTACGGCGGCACGCCCGAGCAGCAGGCGTACGACCAGCAGGCGTACCAGCAGGGTTACGACCCGGCCCAGCAGCAGTACGGCACCGGCAGCGAGCGCCCCGACGGGAGCCAGCAGTGAACCGCACCACCCTGTCCCTGATCGCCTGCACGACCGCGCTGGCCGCCGTCACCGCCTTCGCCGCGCTCGACACCCCGGCCGCCTCCGGCGCGGACCCGGCCACGGCGGCCGCCGAGCTGCCTGTGGAGCGCACCAGCCTGCTGTGCCCGGCGCCGAGCTCCTCCGACATCGCCGACACCTCGTACACGTCGTTCACGCCCGTCACCAAGGGCACCGCGAGCGGCGGCAAGGCCCAACTCCAGGCGGCCGCCGAGCAGTCGGCGGACGCTACGAGCGGGTCCAAGAAGGGCGCGGGCGCCAAGAAGAAGCCCGCCGCGCCGGTCCTCACCCCCAAGAGCCCCGGCACCCCGGCCACCGGCGACACCTCCGGCGCCGACACTCCCGCACAGGTCGGCACCGCCGACGGCAGGTACGCCCCCGGCTGGACCGTGCAGGAGACCACCGAAGTGGTCGCGGGCACGGGCCGGGGACTGCAGGGCGTCAACTGCACCGCCCCCGACACCGAGTTCTGGTTCCCGGGCGCCAGCACGGCCGCCGACCGCACCGACTACGTGCACCTGACCAACCCCGAGGACTCCGCCGCCGTCGTCGACATCGAGCTGTACGGCAAGGAGGGCGCGATCAAGTCCTCGGTGGCGGACGGCTTCACGATCCCGCCGCACGGGAGCGAGCCGATCCTGCTGTCCACGCTCACCGACGAACGGCAGACGGACCTCACCGTCCACGTCAGCGTGCGCAGCGGCCGGGTCGGCGCGGCGGTGCAGGCCCTGGACGACAAGGTGGGCGGCGACTGGCTGGCCGCCGCCGACGACCCGTCCGCCGGCCTGGTGCTGCCCGGCATCCCCAAGGACGCCACCGACGTCCGCCTGATCGCCTTCACTCCCGGCGACGCAGACGCGGACCTCAAGATCCGGCTGGCATCGCCCGACGGCCTGATCACCCCGGCGGGCAACGAGACGCTGCACGTCAAGGCCGGTATGACGACCGCGGCCGACCTCGGCGACGTCACCCGAGGCGAAGCGGGCTCCCTGGTGCTCACGCCCACCGACCAGTCCGTGCCCGTGGTGGCGGCGCTGCGGGTGGTCCGGGGCAAGGGAGCCAAGCAGGAGACGGCCTTCATCCCCGCCACGGCCCCGGTCGGCAAGCGGGCGACCTCGGCGGACAACCGCGGCAAGACCTCGACCCTCTCGCTGACCGCCCCCACGGCCACCAGCACGGTCAAGATCACGGCCTCGGCGGGCAGCGAGGGCGGCGCGCCCGTCACGAAGACCTACACCGTCAAGTCCGGCACCACGCTGGACGTCCCTGCTCCCACGCCGTCCGGCCTCAAGGGCACCTACGCCCTGACCGTGGAACCCGTCTCCGGAGGCCCCCTCTACGCCTCCCGCACCCTCACCTCCACGGCGGCCGGCGTCCCCGCCTTCACCATCCAGACCCTCCCCACCGACCGGGGCCTGGTCTCAGTCCCCCGGACGACCGAGGACCTGTCCCTCCTCCAGAAGTGACGGCCCGGCCACGGCGGCCCGACGCGTGCACGGGGCCGCCGTGGCCGGGCGCCGGTGCGGACCCGGGCGTCCACAGGACAGGCCCCCGGCAGGCAGCCCCGCTCAATCCTCCCCGTACCGAGGATCGACCGTCTCGGGCGTCAGCCCCAACAACTCAGCCACCTGCTCCACCACGATCTCGTGCACCAACGCGGCCCGCTCGTCCCGCCCCTTGGTCCGGATCTCCACCGGCCGCCGGTACACCACCACCCGGGCGCGCCGTCCCTCCTGCGCGGGAACGACCCCGCCCAGCGGAACGGCCTCGTCGCTCCACACGTCCGTGCCGCGCCCCTCGAGCCGGGGCACCTCGAGCACCAGGAAGTCCATGTCGGCCAACTGCGGCCACCGCCGCTCGAGACGCTCCACGGAGTCCTGCACCAGGTCCGCGAACACCTCGGCGCGGCTGGCCGCCAGCGGCACCTGAGGCGGCGCGATCGGCCCTCGCATGCCCCGCCCGTGGCGATCACGGCGACGGGGCCCGGGGCCGGCGGCACGGGGCGGTACACGGTTGTCCATCACCGCAGAAGCCTAGTCCCCGCACGCTCCACCCGCCCGGCCCCACGCGGCAACCGGCCACCGACGTCCCCCGTCCCGCGGCAGGACGAGCACGCGTCACCGGACGTGACACAGGTTGACCATTCCAGCCAAGGTCTGGCTCGTTTCCGTAACCCTCCGAGACCGGTGAACTCAAGGCAATTGACGGTGTTTGTGCCGACTCATGACCGGAACGTTCCCCGCCCGGACCTCCGCGCGACCCCGTCCGCGCAGGTCAGCACGGCCTGTTCGGGGAGGCCCGCGTGACGTCTCAAAGTACGACACGGTGGCGTGACCTGGAGCAGAGTCGTCGCGGCCCGCTCAAGAGTGCGGTACCGTCCATCAGCGTGAGCCCTGTACGTCGCTGTTCGCGCACCGCCTGCGGCCGACCCGCCGTCGCGACGCTGACGTACGTCTACGCCGACTCGACCGCGGTCCTCGGCCCGCTCGCCACCTACGCCGAACCCCACTGCTACGACCTGTGCGCCGAGCACTCCGAGCGCCTCACCGCGCCCCGTGGCTGGGAGGTCGTGCGCCTCCTCGACGGCTCCGCTCCCGCGCGGCCCAGTGGAGACGACCTGGAAGCGCTTGCCAACGCCGTGCGCGAGGCGGCCCGCCCCCAGCAGCGGGCGGCCGAGGCGGGCGGCGGAGCCCGCACCCCGGACCCCATGGAAGTGGCCCGCCGCGGGCATCTGCGCATCCTGCGCTCGCCGGACAACTGACTCCGCATCCGGCGGAGAACCGATCCCGCACCCACCGGGGCGACCCACGGCCACCAGTCGCCGACCGTCGGCCACTTGCCCGCCCGGGTGTCCGCACACCTGCCTCTCACCACCGACGGGTAGTTTGTGGGCACCCATAGGACTTCAGGAAGGTTGGCCGTGACTGCTGATCTGTCGCAGATCGTGAAGGCGTACGACGTACGCGGAGTGGTCCCGGACCAGTGGGACGAGCCGCTGGCCGCCCTCTTCGGCGCCGCCTTCGCCGAGGTGACGGACGCGACGGCCATCGTCGTCGGCCACGACATGCGCCCCTCGTCCCCCGGCCTCTCCCGCGCCTTCGCGCGCGGGGCGGCCGACCGCGGGGTGGACGTCACCGAGATCGGCCTGTGCTCGACGGACCAGCTCTACTACGCCTCCGGCGCGCTGAACCTCCCGGGCGCGATGTTCACCGCCTCGCACAACCCCGCGCGGTACAACGGCATCAAGATGTGCCGCGCCGGCGCCGCACCGGTCGGTCAGGACACGGGCCTGGCGCAGATCCGCGAACTCGTCGAGCGGTGGCTGGAGTCGGGCGCTCCGGAACCGGCCGCCGAGCCGGGAGCCCTCACCACGCGCGAGACGCTGCAGGACTACGCGGCCCACCTCCGCTCCCTCGTCGACCTGACCGCCGTCCGCCCCCTGAAGGTCGTCGTCGACGCGGGCAACGGCATGGGCGGCCACACCGTCCCCACGGTCTTCGCCGGTCTGCCGCTGACCCTCGTCCCGATGTACTTCGAACTGGACGGCACCTTCCCGAACCACGAGGCCAACCCCCTCGACCCGGCCAACCTCGTGGACCTGCAGAAGCGGGTCCCGGCGGAGGGCGCGGACCTCGGGATCGCCTTCGACGGCGACGCCGACCGCTGCTTCGTCGTGGACGAGAACGGCGACCCCGTCTCCCCGTCCGCGATCACCGCGCTGGTCGCGGCACGCGAACTGGCCCGCTCCGGCGGCCGGGGCACCGTCATCCACAACCTGATCACCTCCCGCACCGTTCCTGAGGTGGTGCGGGAGAACGGCGGCACCCCGGTCCGCACCCGCGTCGGGCACTCCTTCATCAAGGCCGAGATGGCACGCTCCGGCGCGATCTTCGGCGGCGAGCACTCCGCCCACTACTACTTCAAGGACTTCTGGAACGCCGACACGGGCATGCTGGCCGCCCTCCACGTCCTCGCGGCCCTCGGCGGCCAGGAGGGCCCCCTCTCCGCCCTGACCGCCCAGTACGACCGCTACGCGGGCTCTGGCGAGATCAACTCCACCGTCGCGGACCAGGCCGCCCGCCTCGCCGCGATCCGCGCCGCCTACGAGGGCCGCCCGGGCGTCACCCTCGACGACCTCGACGGCCTCACGGTCTCCACCGCCGCCTGGTGGTTCAACGTCCGCCCGTCCAACACCGAACCGCTGCTGCGCCTGAACGCGGAGGCGAAGGACGAGGCGACGATGACCAGGATCCGCGACGAGGCCCTCGCGATCATCAGGGCCTGAGCCACCCGCCCGGCCCGGGCGGACGGCCGCGCAGCGGGCGCGGCGGCCCCGGCCGCGCCCGCGGGCCCGCCCCGCCCCCGCCACCAGCGGTACGCTGACCAGCACATCGGCAATAGAACATCCGCCCCGAAGGGACACCCTCATGCCGCTCGAAGCCGGCCTTCTGGAGATCCTCGCCTGCCCCGCCTGTCACGCCCCCCTCAAGGAGCAGGACACCGAGCTGATCTGCACCGGCCAGGACTGCGGCCTGGCCTACCCGGTCCGCGACGGCATCCCGGTCCTGCTCGTCGACGAGGCCCGCCGCCCCGAGTAACCGGGCCACCGCCGCGCCGCGGCGAGGCGCCCACCCCCGCGTTCGAACCCCCGCACAGGATCCCGGCGACCGGAGGCTGCCGCCCATGCTCGACGAATCGCTGCTCGACAGCCCGGAGGGCCTCGCCGACGCCGACCGCCGCGGCCTGCTGCGCGGCGCGGCCGAGGCCGGTGCCCGCGTCCGCACCTCCCTCCGGCACGCCGCCGAGGCCGGCGTGGCCGGCCTCGAGCCCGACGGCCGCCCCCGCGCCGTGCTGATCGCGGGCCCCGGCGCCGCCGCCACCCACACCGCCGACCTGCTCGGCACCCTGGCGGGCCCCGGCAGCCCCGTCATCAGGCTGGCCCCCACCGGCGTCGCCCCCGCCGCCGGCGCCCTGCGCTGGGAGATCCCGGGCTGGGTCGGCTCCGTCGACCTGCTGCTCATCGCCACCCCGGACGGCAGCGAACCCAGCCTCTCCCTGCTCGCCGAGCAGGCCTACCGCCGAGGCTGCTCGGTCGTCGCCGTCGCCCCGGCCAAGACCCCGCTCGCCGAGGCGATCGCCGCCGCGCACGGGATGTTCGTGCCGATGGCGACGGCGCCCTACGACCAGGAAGAACCCCTCGCCGCGTCCTCCCCGGGCGTCTTCTGGGCCCTGTTCACCCCGCTGCTCGCACTGCTGGACCGCATCGGCCTGCTCAGCGCGGCGCCGGACGACCTGGAGAAGGTCGCCGACCGCCTGGACCACATCGCCGAGCGCTGCGGCCCGGCCATCGCGGCCTACAGCAACCCGGCCAAGACCCTCGCCGCCGAACTCGCCGACGCGCTCCCGGTGGTGTGGACGGAAGGCGCCGCGACCGGACCCGCCGGCCGCCGCTTCGCCGCCGCCCTCGCCGAACTCGCCGGCCGCCCCGCGCTCGTGGCCGAACTCCCCGAGGCGCTCGCCGCGCACAGCGCCCTGCTGGCCGGCCCGCTCGCCGCCAGCGCCGACCCGGACGACTTCTTCCGCGACCGCGTTGAGGAGCCGCCCGCGATGCACGCGCGCGTGGTGCTGCTCCGGGACCGTCCGATCGGCGGCCTGACCGCCGCTCCCGCCGCCCGTGACCTCGCACTCAGCCACGACACGCCGATCAGCGAGCTCGAACCGGAGGAGGGCGGCGACCTGGAGACCCTCGCGGAACTGATCGCCGTCACTGATTTCGCCGCCGTTTACCTGGCGCTCGCTTCCGGGGCCTGATCTTGCTCAGGGCGCCGGCCCCGGGTCCGCCCGGACCGACCGGCCCGCGCCCCGCCACCGGCACACCGGCCGGAACCGGCACACCACCCGGCGCCGGCGCCGAGCAGCGTACGTACGGAGACAGAGAAACCACATGGACCGCCTCGACAACACCGTCCGCCCCTACGCCTGGGGTTCCACCACCGCCATCCCGCACCTCCTCGGCGTCGAACCGAGCGGCGAACCACAGGCGGAGATGTGGATGGGCGCCCACCCGGGCGCTCCCTCGCGCACCGCGCGCGGGACGCTCGTCGAGGTGATCGACGCGGACCCGGAGCGCGAACTGGGCCCCGCGGCGGTCGCGAGGTTCGGCCCCCGGCTGCCGTTCCTGCTCAAGATCCTCGCCGCCGGCGCGCCCCTCTCCCTCCAGGTGCACCCCGACCTGGAGCAGGCCCGGGAGGGCTACGCCGACGAGGAGCGGCGCGGCGTGCCCGTCGACGCCCCGCACCGCAACTACAAGGACGCCAACCACAAGCCCGAACTGATCTGCGCGCTCACCGAGTTCGACGGGCTGTGCGGCTTCCGCGCCCCGGCCGAGGCGGCCGGCCTGCTCGAAGGGCTCGGCGTCGACACCCTGAAGCCGTACGCCGACCTGCTGCGCACGCACCCCGGGGAAGCGGCCCTGCGGGAGGTCCTCACCGCCGTCCTCAGCGCCGACCCTGAGGAGATGGCGCACACGGTCGCCGAGGCCGCCGCCGCCTGCACCCGCCTCGGCGGCGACTACGCCCCCTACGCCGGCATCGCCCACCACTACCCGGGCGACCCCGGCGTCATAGCGGCCATGCTCCTCAACCACGTCCGCCTGGAGCCCGGCGAGGCCCTGTTCCTCGGCGCCGGCATCCCGCACGCCTACCTCGACGGCCTCGGCGTCGAGATCATGGCCAACTCCGACAACGTGCTGCGCTGCGGTCTCACCCCGAAGCACGTCGACGTCCCCGAACTGCTGCGCGTCGTCCGCTTCGAGGCGGGCGACCCCGGCGTGCTGCGCCCCGAGGCCTCCCCGGACGGCGAGGAGGTCTACGAGACCCCGATCGACGAGTTCCGGCTCTCCCGGTACGTCCTGTCCGAGGGCGGCACCGCCCACGACCTCACCCTCGACACCCCGCAGATCCTGCTCTGCACGGCCGGGTCCGTCCAGGCCGGCGAGCACGAGCTGGCCCCCGGTCAGTCGGTCTTCGTCCCGGCGGGGGAGAAGGCCGAAGTCTCCGGTGCGGGCACCGTCTTCCGCGCCACTGTGATCGTATGACCGGGCCTGTGGACACCTGACGCGGCGCCGCCCGGGCGGGCTGCAACAATGGCCCACCGGCAAAGCACGGGCAAAAACGGGCACACGCCTGGACGGCGTAGACGGACGAGGGCGAAGGGACATCGCGGACACATGAGCGCGTCAGGCGGTAACAAGGCGATCGTGGCGGCGCTGGGCGCCAACCTCGCGATCGCAGCATCGAAGTTCGTGGCCTTCGCGTTCAGCGGCTCGTCGTCGATGCTCGCCGAAGGCGTCCACTCGGTCGCCGACTCCGGCAACCAGTTCCTGCTGCTGATCGGCGGCAAGAAGGCACAGCGCGAGGCGACCCCCCAGCACCCCTTCGGCTACGGCCGCGAGCGCTACATCTACGCGTTCCTCGTCTCGATCGTCCTGTTCTCCGTCGGCGGCATGTTCGCCATCTACGAGGGCTACGAGAAGATCACCCACCCCCACGAGATCGAGCACTGGTACTGGCCGGTGGGCGTCCTGGTCTTCGCGATCATCGCCGAGGGCTTCTCCTTCCGCACGGCCATGAAGGAGTCCAACGAACTGCGCGGCAAGCTGTCCTGGTCACAGTTCATCCGCCGCGCCAAGGCGCCCGAGCTGCCCGTCGTCCTGCTGGAGGACTTCGGCGCGCTCATCGGCCTGGTCCTCGCCCTCGGCGGCGTCGGCCTCGCCCTGCTCACCGGCGACGGCGTCTGGGACGGCATCGGCACCGTCTGCATCGGTGTCCTGCTGGTCGGCATCGCCCTGGTGCTCGCCGCCGAGACCAAGTCGCTGCTGCTCGGCGAGGCCGCGGGCACCGAGGAGGTCAAGAAGATCGAGGCCGCGATGGTCGACGGCGACACCGTCACCGGCGTCATCCACATGCGCACACTCCACCTCGGCCCCGAGGAGCTGCTGGTCGCCGCCAAGATCGCCGTCCAGCACGACGACACGGCCACCGAGGTCGCCAACGCCATCAACGCGGCCGAGGCCCGCATCCGCGCCGCCGTCCCCATCGCCCGCGTGATCTACCTCGAACCCGACATCTACAGCGAGGCCGAGGCCGCCAAGGGCCCGGACCCGGAGGCGACCCCGGGCGGCCCCAACCCGCACGCGGCCGGCCACTGACTCCCGCCCCGGTGAGCGGGGCCGCCCTCACCGGGGAAGACCCGTCCACCCCCCGAATGACGTGACCTCTTCGAAGGCGGACTGGGGGCCGCCCCGCTTCCCGGTGTAGCTTGGGACGGAGCCAGACGTCGCTGCTGATGGCGGTCGGGCGGTCCCCAAGCGGACCGGCCGAGGGAGAGAGGGCCTCCGACGGACTGCGCTGCGCGCACGTGGGCATGCCTGTGTCCTCTTCTCGGGTACCCCTGTGTCCGCCGCCGCGCAGACCAGCCGTACCCACCTCGACCCAACCCCGAGGAGCAGCTCGCAATGACGACTGTCGACAGCCGACAGGACTTCAAGGTCGCCGACCTCTCCCTGGCCGAGTTCGGCCGCAAGGAGATCACCCTCGCCGAGCACGAGATGCCGGGCCTGATGGCGATCCGCAAGGAGTACGCCGAGGCCCAGCCCCTCGCCGGCGCCCGCATCACCGGCTCGCTGCACATGACCGTGCAGACCGCCGTCCTCATCGAGACCCTGGTCGCCCTCGGCGCCCGGGTCCGCTGGGCCTCCTGCAACATCTTCTCCACCCAGGACCACGCGGCCGCCGCCGTCGCCGTGGGCCCCGACGGCACCCCCGACGACCCGCGGGGCGTCCCGGTCTTCGCCTGGAAGGGCGAGACCCTGGAGGAGTACTGGTGGTGCACCGAGCAGGCGCTGACCTGGCCGGACAGCGCCACCGGCGGCCCCAACATGATCCTGGACGACGGCGGCGACGCCACCCTCCTCGTCCACAAGGGCGTCGAGTACGAGAAGGACGGCAAGGTCCCCGGCCTGGAGACCGCCGAGTCCGACGAGCACCGCGTCATCCTCCAGCTGCTGCACCGCACCCTGGGTGAGAACCCCCAGAAGTGGACCCAGCTCGCCTCGGAGATCCGCGGCGTGACCGAGGAGACCACCACCGGCGTCCACCGCCTGTACGAGATGCAGCGCGACGGCGTCCTCCTCTTCCCGGCGATCAACGTCAACGACTCCGTCACCAAGTCGAAGTTCGACAACAAGTACGGCTGCCGCCACTCCCTGGTCGACGGCATCAACCGCGCCACCGACGTCCTCATCGGCGGCAAGACCGCCGTCGTCTGCGGCTACGGCGACGTGGGCAAGGGCTGCGCGGAGTCCCTGCGCGGCCAGGGCGCCCGAGTGATCATCACCGAGATCGACCCGATCTGCGCCCTGCAGGCCGCGATGGACGGCTACCAGGTCACCACCCTGGACGAGGTCGTCGAGACCGCCGACATCTTCGTCACCACCACCGGCAACAAGGACATCATCCTCGCGTCGGACATGGCGAAGATGAAGCACCAGGCGATCGTCGGCAACATCGGCCACTTCGACAACGAGATCGACATGGCCGGCCTCGCCCAGATCCCGGGCATCGTCAAGGACGAGGTCAAGCCGCAGGTCCACACCTGGAAGTTCCCCGACGGCAAGGTCATCATCGTGCTGTCCGAGGGCCGCCTGCTGAACCTGGGCAACGCCACCGGTCACCCGTCGTTCGTGATGTCCAACTCCTTCGCGGACCAGACCCTGGCCCAGATCGAGCTGTTCACCAAGCCCGACGAGTACCCGACCGGCGTCTACGTGCTGCCCAAGCACCTCGACGAGAAGGTCGCCCGCCTCCACCTGGACGCGCTCGGCGTGAAGCTCACCAAGCTGCGTCCCGAGCAGGCCTCCTACATCGGCGTGGAGGTCGACGGCCCGTACAAGTCGGACCACTACCGCTACTGAGTCCACGGTCCCGCCCGCCGGGGAGCACACCGGTGCACCGCCCCGCTCCCCGGCAGGTCCGCAGATCCGCAGAGGCAGGCCCCCGCACCCCCGTGCCGGGGGCCTGCCTCTTTGGCCTCGGACCGGACCAGCAGCCGTAGCCGGACCGCCGGCCCGTCAAGACCCAGGACCCCCATGCCCCGCGGCCGATATTCGCTCCACGATCCGCACGATCACACCCCCTTCGCCGAAGAACACTTCCAGTGCGCGCCCGGCCCGTCCGGCTGGCGCTACGTCTCCCAGCTGACCACCCCCACCGGCGACCACCGGGGCTCGGTCGACCTCGCCCTGGACGACCTCGGCCGCCCCATCCGCCTCGAGATGCACGCGGGAGGCTGGCAGGTGCGAGGCGCCGCCCTCGACGGCGTCACCTGGGTCCGCACCGACGCCACCGGAACCCATGCCACCGAAGGCAATGTGCGCGCCCACGCCTTCACCGGCACGTCCCCCGCGTTTCTGGTCGCCACCGCCCGTCTCCTGCGCCTCACCCCCTCCTCCGCCGAGACCCGCGTGCGCCTGGTGGCCTTCACCGACCCGGTCCTCGCCCCCCGCACCCTGGACCAGTCCTGGACCTTGCTGAACAGCGAAGCACACGCCACTGACAACGGCCCCCTGACCGTGGACGAGTACCAGGTCACAGCCCTGGACACGGGCGAACGGCACACCGTGCACATCGCCGGGGACGTGGTCCTGTCCGCGCCCGGCATCGAGCTGGAGGACCTCCAGTCACCGCCGTCGACGTTCGACTGAGCTGCCGGCCCGCCGGTCCGCCGACGGCCGCTCAGGCGGGCGGCGCGAATCCGGTGGCCGGCCGGTCGGCCGGCGGCTCCTCCGGGCGCACCGGGGCGGACGCCGCGGAGGGCGTCACAGGAACCTGCGGCCGACCGCCGGCCGGAGCCTGACGCGTGTCCGGCGCGGACGGCCGCGGCCAGGGCGGAGGGTAACCACCGGGCACACCGCCGCCGCCCGCCGAGGCGCCTGCGGCCCCGGCGGGATCCCCGGCTACTAGAGGCGCGGGAGAGCCCGCCGGAGCAACGGACCCGGCCCCGCCGAAGGCCTGCCTGGCCTCGCGGGACTGCCGTTCCTGGACCACCGCGGCCAGAAAGGCCGCAGGATGCTCGCCGTGTGGCACGGAGGCCCCCGTGCGCGCCGCGACGTCGGCCCCGAGCCGCTGCGCCATCTCCCAGGAGACCTGGTGATCGAGCTGCTGCATCCGCGTCAGGTACTGCCGGACCGCGAGCCACAGCCCGTCCGGCACGGCCGACAGATCGAGCTCGGCGAACCGCCCCGCGAGCCACGGCGGCGGGGGAGGCACCTGACCGGTGCGCCCGGCGGGAATCCGCTCGCGCACGACGAGGGTGCCCGCGAACACGTCGCCGAGCCGCCGCCCCCGCGCCGACACCAGCGAGGCGATGCAGGCCACCACCCCGAACGTCATCAGGATCTCGACCACGCCGATCGCGCCCCGGACCAGCGCGTGCCGGAACCGGACGGGGCCACCGTCGTCCCGCACGACGCGCAGCCCGAACACCAGCTTCCCCAGCGAACGGCCATGACTGAGCGTCTCCACCGCGATCGGCCCACCGACCAGTACCAGCAGGAAGGTGGCGATCGACAGCGCGACCTGAGCGGCCTCGTCGAGGGACGACGTCGCCGCCACCAGCGCCAGCGACGCGCCGATGTACACGGACACGGCCACGACCAGGTCGAGCAGCACCGCAAGCGCCCTGCTCGGCAGCTTCGCGGGCCGCAGTTCGAGCGCCACCGCCTCGCCGGTCACCAGCTCACTCACGCCCGTCGTCCTTCCCCTGGCCTGCCCCGTGAACCGCAAGTCTGCCAAGCTGAGGGCGCATCGCGCCGCAGTACGACAAGCTGACGGCATAAAGAGCATCCACGACGAGCAGTGGACGACCAGCCGAGGAGCATTCGGACCCCATGGACCTGGACGTCTTCGTCTCCGCACACCGAGCCGAGTGGGACCGCCTCGACGCCCTGCTCCGCCGCGGCCGTCGGCTCAACGGGGCCGAGGCGGACGAGCTCGTCGCCCTGTACCAGCGCACCGCCACCCACCTCTCCCTCATCCAGTCCAGCGCCCCCGATCCCCAGCTGACGGGCCGGCTCAGCCAGTTGGTGGCACGCGCGCGCAGCGCCGTTACCGGCGCCCGCCGCGCGTCATGGCGGGACGTCACGAGGTTCCTGGGCCAGGGCTTCCCCGCCGCGGTCTACCGCGCGCGGCACTGGTGGGTGCCCACCGCGCTCGTCTCCATCGCCGTCGCGATCCTTCTGGGCTGGTGGATAGGCGCCCATCCGGAGGTGCAGTCGGCCATCGCCGCCCCGAGCCACCTGCGCGAGCTGACCCGGCCCGGCGGCGAGTACGAGACCTACTACTCGAGCCACCCCGCGGCGTCCTTCGCAGCCCAGGTGTGGACGAACAACGCCGAGGCAGCCGCGATGTGCCTGGTCCTGGGCGTCTTCCTCGGCCTGCCGGTGCTCTTCATCCTCTTCGAGAACATGCTCAACCTGGGCGTCGGCTTCGGCCTGATGTCGTCCGCCGGCCGTCTCGACACGTTCCTGGGGCTGGTCCTTCCGCACGGTCTGCTCGAACTGACCGCGGTCTTCGTGGCCGCCGGCACCGGTCTTCGCCTGGGCTGGACCCTCATCGACCCGGGGCCGCGCAGTCGCCGGGCCGCACTCGCCGAGGAGGGCAGGGCCGCGATCGGCATGGCCATCGGCCTGGCGCTGGTCCTCTTCGTCTCCGGGGCCATCGAAGGCTTCGTCACGCCGTCCGGCCTGCCCACCTGGGCGCGGATCGGCATCGGGATCGCGGCTGAGCTGGCATTCCTCGCGTACGTCTTCGTCCTGGGCCGTCGCGCGGTACGGGCCGGCCAGACGGGTGACATCGAGGCGGCTGAGCGCAGCTCCACCGTGCCCACGGCCGCCTGATGTGCATCCACGGTCTGTGAGCTGCTAGTCTCTCCATCACCCCGCAAGAGCCGTTGACACGGCGGGCGTGGGGAGGTAGATTCAAACAGTTGCCTAGAGCTGGACAAGTTCGGGGCGGATCGTTAGAATCTAGCTTGCTTCCAGAGAGTCGCAGACGCGATCGAGTGAAGCACCCATCCGAATTACTCAGAAATGAGCAGCCGGTCTGACCGGCCGAAATCTTCTGATAAAGTCGGAACCGCCGGAAAGGGAAACGCGGAAGCGGGAACCTGGAAAGCGCCGAGGAAATCGGGTCGAGAAAAGATCTGATAGAGTCGGAAACGCAAGAACGAA
>NZ_JBHTVE010000017.1:0-218664 GCF_042793175.1 Streptomyces sp. NPDC056580
GGGGCCCCGACAAGTGCATCGACGCGGTCGGCCTGGAGGCCACACACGGCGCCTCCCACGTGCAGCTCTACGACCGCGCCAAGCAGGCCGTCCGCGCCGAGAGCGACCGGCCGCACGCCCTGCGCCAGGCGATCATGTCCTGCCGCAGCGGCGGCGTGGTGTCGGTCATCGGCGTCTACGGCGGGCTGATCGACAAGTTCCCGGCGGGTGCCTGGATGAACAGGTCCCTGACCCTGCGCACCGGCCAGTGCCACGTGCAGAGGTACATGAAACCGCTGCTGGGTCTGATCGAGCAGGGCAAGATCGACCCCACCCGGATCATCACCCACCGGCTGCCCCTGACCGAGGCACCGACCGGCTACGACCTGTTCAAGAACAAGAAGGACCACTGCGAGAAGGTCGTCCTCAAGCCGTGAGGGACGCGCCGATGAACTGCGGCGCCCAGCGGCCGGATTCTCGGTGGCAGGAACTGCTCGCCGCCGGCATCGGCGACCCGGAGGACCGGGACGAGCGGCGTGCGGGAGCCGCTCCTCCCGGTACGGCGCCCTGTACCGCAACCGACGTCGAAGACGGATACCGGCAGGCCCTGCAGAACATGGCCGCGTTCCTCAGACAGAGCTACCACCTCCCTCGCGGGCCGGATCGACCCCTGTTCACAGCCGGCTCCGCGCTGCCTGTCACCCGCTCACACGCGAGCCGATCCCCGGGAGCCGAAGGAGGCCGCAGATGAACACCCTTCCGCATTCCACCGCGACCCGGAGCCGCCCAGCAGGACCAGGTGTCGACATGAGGCTGCTCGGCATCTATCTCAACGACCACCTCGCCGGCGCCACCGCCGGGACTCAACGCGCCACCCGCCTGGCGCGCGCCGCCCGCGGGTCCGCGCTCGGCCGCGCGATCGAGCCCGTGGCGGCCGAGATCGCCCAGGACCGGGCAGCGCTGCTGGACATCATGGGGGATCTCGGCGTTCCCGTTCGCCGTTACAAGGTGTGCGCGGGCTGGGCGGGCGAGAAGCTGGGACGGCTGAAGCCCAACGGCCGCCTGCTGCGCCCGTCCCCGCTCGGCACCATGCTGGACCTGGAGGTCCTGCGGATGGGGGTCGAGGGAAAGGCGGCCGGGTGGCAGGTCCTGCGCCGCCTCAGCGCCGCCGACGAGCGCCTGGACCCCGCCCGGTTCGACACGCTGCTCGAACGAGCCCGGCGGCAGCAGGAAAGAATCGAGGAGTGGCGCGTCCGCCAAGCCGAGGAGGCACTGGCCACCACAGTCGGCTGAGCCGCTGCGCCAGGGAGGCCGCGGCGCGTCCGGCGGGATCATGAGCAGATGTTCGGCCGCGCGTGTGGCTCCGCGGGCAGCGACACGGGACCGCCGGCGAGGGCGATGAGGCAGGCGGGGAGCATGGCCGCCTCCCACGGCCGGGACCCGTGGGTGCGCCGGGCCGGCATCGGCGGTGACGATGTGCGCCGTCTCGGGGGACGGCGGTGACCGCGCAGAGGCGGATCCTGTCGCACCACCTCACCGCCCCGCGACGGACCGTGACCCGGACGACGCCGCGCGCGGCGTTCCGGTGGCGGCGGTTCCCCGTCAGCCGAGCTTGCGTCGCAGTTGCAGGCTGTACAGCAGAAGGAGCGAGGGCACGATCAGGACGACCGCGACGAAGGACACCGCGATCAGCACCCACAAGGTGGCCGTCGGAGCCGCCGCCTGCTGGATCGTCAGGTGGGTGCCCAGGAGGTACGGGTACTGAGCCACTCCCCATCCCCCGACGACGGTGGTGATCGCGATGGCGGCCAGGGTGCGCGCGACAGGAGGGCGGCCCCTGCGCAGCATGAGCAGCGCGGCCAGGCCGCACAGGCCTGAGACGACCAGGAGCGGTGCACCCACCGTGCTCAGCCGGTGGAACAGGCGCGGGGAGTCCGCACGCAGGACGAAGACGCCCACGAGCGCCACCAGACCCGCAACGATGCCCGCCCCGAAGGCCCGGTGGCTGAACGCCTTCTCCATGCGGGTGTCCGCTCGGCGCTGGGCCTGTCCGGCGAGGAACACGGCGGCGAGGTAGGCGCAGACGGTGACCGCGAGGACGCCGCCGAGAACGGAGGTCGGATTGAGCCAGCTGGACAGCGCGTCGCCGTGCCCCGCAGAGGGGACGCGACCGGAGGCGATCCCGCCCGCGACGGTGCCGAGGAAGAACGGGGTCAGCACCGACGAACAGGCGAAGGCGACACCGCTGATCAGCTCTCCCCGCCCTCGGGTCAGCGCGTGCCGGAAGGCGAAGCCCGAGCCCCTGGCCACGATCCCCAGCGCCGCCAGGCCCAGGGGGATGTACAGGGTGGTGGTCATGGCGGTGAACGCCTGGGGGAAGGCTGTCCAGATCGTGACGAAGCAGAAGATCAGCCATGTGTGGTTGGCCTCCCACACCGGGCTGATGGAGACGTTGATCAGCTCGCGTGCGGGACGTCCCCGCGCGGCGCCGCCGGCTGTCAGATCCCAGAAGCCGGCCCCGTAGTCGGCGCCTCCGAAGAGGGCGTAGGCGATGACCCCGACGAACAGGACCACGGCGATGAGATCGCTCATGCGTCATCTCCTCCGAAGGGGCGCCCGTTCGTCGCCGGCGCCGGCCGGGGGCCGTACGGGACCACGGCGGCCTCCGCGCCCTCCTCCGACCAGCGGCGGCGCAGGGTGCGCAGGACGTACAGGGCGCCGACGGCGACGCACGCGTAGATCACGAGGACCGTGGCGAACAGGGGCCACAGGTTCCCCTGCGTGGCGACGGCGTTCCGCGTCAGCAGCAGTCCCACGACGGTCCAGGGCTGGCGGCCGACCTCGGTCACCACCCAGCCGCTCTCCAGGGAGACGAGCGCGACCAGCCCGGAGACCGCGGAGCATCGCAGGAACCAGCGGTTGGTCGGCACCTCGCGCCGCCGCCACCACAGCCAGGCGAACCAGAGTGCCAGCAGGAGCAGCAGCGACGCGGTCGCCACCATGACGTCGAAGGCGAGGTGCACGATGCTGACGACCGAGTCCGTGGGGCGTACCGCCGCGGGAATCGCATCGAAGCCCTTGATACTGGTGGACGGGGTGAAACCGGCGAGGACCGAGGCCACGTCGGGAAGCTGGATGCCGTAGCGCACCTTGCCGTCGACGAAGACGCCGCCGAGGGTCTCCGGGACGTGATCACCGGTGGTCGGCACCAGTTCGATGGCGGAGAACTTCGCCGGCTCCCTGTCGTACACCTGGCGGGCGATCGTGTCCCCGACGAGGAACTGCAGCGGCATGGCGATCGCGGCGACCGTGAACGGCACGGCGAACCCCAGCCGGTGGTAGTGGTCCCGGCGTCCCTTGAGCAGGCCCCACGCGTACACGCCCGCGACCATGAAGCCCGCGACGATGTACGCCGCGAGGAGCATGTGCACCATCTCCCACCAGAACGCGCCGTTGAAGAAGACCTGGGACGGGCTCACGCCCACCACACGCCCGTTCCGCACCGTGATTCCGGCGGGCTGGTTCATCCAGCTGTTGGCCGCGATGACGGAGGCCGTTCCGCCGACGCCCGCCAGGGTGACCACGACGCCGGTGAAGAAGTGCGGCCACGGCGGTAGCCTTTTCCAGCCGTAGATGTAGATGGCCACGAAGATTGCTTCGAGGAAGAAGAAGAGACCCTCGACGGCGAACGGAAAACCGAAGGCCGGCCCGTACCTGCCCATGAGCCCGGGCCAGAGCAGCCCCAGCTCGAACGTCAGCACGGTGCCGGACACGGCCCCCACCGCGAACAGCACGGCGGCCACCTTGGACCATCGCTGCGCGAGAACCAGCGCCTGCTGATCGTCGCGGCGCAGCCCCCGGTAGTGGCAGACCAGCATCATGAAAGTGAACGCGACGCCGAAGGGCACCAGAATGATGTGGAAGCCGAGTGTGAACGCCATCTGCTCACGCGCGGGCAGGAGTTGTGGCGGGTCGGCGGCTGCTAGCAGGGCAGACAGCACCATGTATTTTCTTTCCGGCTCGGACGGCGGCGGACGGCGGGGGAATTCCGAAGATGCTTTGCCTTCCGCGCTCGATGGTAAACGGCCATTCCGCGGCATTTCCCGCTCCAGCGGTCGGCGGTTTCGCCGGTTTCCTCCTCCAGGGCCATCTCGTCGCCGCCGGTCAGTGGACAGGGCGAGCACCTTCCGGCATGCCCCGAGCACGGCGCGAGGCACCGGCCACCGAGGCCGGGTTTGCACAGTCGCGGCGCCTGAGGAATTACCTCAGGTCGCTATGACGGTGGCCGCCTACACCGTTGCCGGGCATTCGCGGTCACCGGCCCGCCGTCGGCCGCCGCCTCGGGGGCGTTTCCTGGGGCGTTTCCTGTCGGCCGGTCCAGCCCGGCCCATTCCGGAGGTTCCCTCGTGTTCCGGACCATCCCGTCGGGCACGACGTCATCCGGTCTGGTCGCCATGCCGGTGCCGCCCGCCACGGGCGTTCAGACGTGCGCGTTGGGGAACCACGACGTAGGCCGGGTCCTTGGTCGAGGCGACACCCGCGTCGAAGGTGCCGAACCGCTGGAGGGCGCTGCCGGCCAGCAGGGCGAGCCCGGCGACGGCTGCGGCGGGGCGGCTCCGGCGGGCGACGGTGACGGCGGCCAGGGCACCGGCGAGGGTGAGGTACTCGGACGCCCGGCGCAGCCGATGGGCCCGGCCCCTGGTGTACGCCTTGGTCTCCAGGGCCGGCCGGCGCTCGATCAGCCGGGCGGCGACGAGTTCGGCACCCGCCCCGAGGGCCGCGAGCTGCCGGGCAGGGCCCGCCTCGTGCACGGGGGCCAGCAGCATCCCGAGCCCCGCGCCGCTCGCCGCCGCGGACCCCGTGAACAGGAAGGGCAGCTCCCGGCGTGCCTCGTGCCAGGCCGGCACAGCCGTCTGGGAGAGCAGCACCGCGGTGTAGGACGCCAGAGCGGGGGCGAACGCGGCCGAGGACAGACCTCCCAAGCGGCCGACCCGAGCCGGCAGGCGGCCGGGCAGCACGGCGCGCAGTGAGCTCGGCAGCAGCTCGGTCATGGCGGCCAGGCCGCTGCCGGGTCCGTAGGCGACAAGGATCCATGTGCCGACGGACATCGGTGAACTGGGCTTGGCCACCCGCAGCATGTGGTGGAAGCGTTCGGGACGACCGAGGTCCGCGATCAGCAGGTAGCTGCTGGCCAGCAGGGCACCGAAGCCGCCCAGGCGCCCGGCGCGGCACAGCGCCGGACGGCCGGTCAGGTCGGCGCCGGCGGAGAGCAGGGCGGCACCGGCCGACAGGCCGCCGGTGAACAGGTAGGCCGGCACCTTCCACTCCCACACCGGCGGTTTCAGTACCGGCCGCCCGTAATAGGAGCGGAACTCCGAGTCCGCTGCGACGCCCTGGTCGTCGTGCCGGTCGCGGCCCGCGCCGAACGTGGGCGCACGCAGGTCGGCGGCGCCCGCGTCGCTGCGCGGCTCGCGCAGGAGTCCGTCATCGTCGGTCATCGGAGACCCTCCCTGACGAAGACGGCGGCGGTGGCCGCGAGCAGCGCGGAGGCCGCCACCGCGGCGTGCTTCCACATGGACGGCAGGTCACGCGTGGGCACGACGGGGTCCGGCGGCAGCCCGTAGACCTCCGGTTCGTCGAGCAGCAGGAAGAAGGCGCCGTCGCCGCCCACTCCGTCCTCGGGATCGCGCCCGTACAGCCGTGCCTCGCCCACGCCCGCCTCGTGCAACTGCTCCAGTCGCCGGTCGGCCCGCTCCCGCAGTTCGTCGAGCGGCCCGAACTGGATGGAGTCGGTCGGGCAGGCCTTGGCGCAGGCGGGTTCGAGGCCGCCGCGCAGGCGGTCGTGGCACAGGGTGCACTTCCAGGCCCGGCCGTCGTCGGGCCGCCGGTCGATGACCCCGTAGGGACATCCGGACACGCAGTAGCCGCAGCCGTTGCAGATGTCGGGCTGCACCACCACGGTGCCGAACTCGGTGCGGAAGAGCGCTCCGGTGGGGCAGACGTCGAGGCATCCGGCGTGGGTGCAGTGCTTGCACACGTCGGAGGACATCAGCCAGCGGAAGTCGGTGCGGGTCTCCGCGCCGGTACCGGCGCCGGGCAGGTCGAAGGACGGGAAGCCCAGGTCGACGGGCTCGGTGCCCAGTTCGCCACCGCCCCGGGGCGCGTCCCGCAGGGCGTCCGCGACGACCTCGGCGGTGTGCTCGGTGGCCGAGGGCCCGGTGGGCAGGTCGGACAGGCCGGGGTCCTGTCGTCCCAGTGGGCGTTCCTGCTCGATGAAGGCGACGTGCCGCCAGGAACTCGCGCCGAGCATGCCGGTGTTGTCGAAGGACATGCCCAGCAGGTCGAGGCCGTCGTCCGGGACGTCGTTCCACTCCTTGCAGGCGACTTCGCACGCCTTGCAGCCGATGCACACGGAGGTGTCGGTGAAGAAGCCGACCCTGGGCGGGTGGTCGCGGTGGCCGGCGTCCGCGGCGGGGTCCTCAAGAGGCCCGTACAGACTGTGCTCGTCCGTCATGGGGAATCCTCCCCCCGGTGGGGTTCGATGTGGGTCGGCCGGTCGTCGTCACCCGTCGTCGCGACCCGGGTGCCGGTTTCCGGTGTGATCCCGGCCCGGCGGCGGTAGTCCTGCACGTACGCGAGGAGGGCGGGTCCCCTGGGCCGTCGTCCGGGGCGGATGTCACAGGTCAGGACCTTGCTCTCCTGGATCAGCACGTTCGGGTCGGCCACCACTCCGATCAGGTCGTTGACGACGTCGCCGGTGGTGAGCCCGGTGCTGCCCCAGTGGTAGGGCATCCAGACCTGGTGGACGGTCCGGTCCTCGACACGCAGCGGCGCCATCCGGTCGGTGACGAAGACGCGGGCCTCCACCGCTGTCCGGCTGGTGATCACGTGGGCCCAGTCGAGGTGGCGCAGGCCGCGTTCGGCCGCCAGCTCCGGCGACACCTCGACGAACAGCTCGGGCTGCAGCTCCGACAGGTACGGCAGCCGGCGGCTCATGCCCCCGGCGGTGTGGTGCTCGGTGAGCCGCGACGCCGTGAACACGAAGGGGAACACCTCCCCGTGCGCCTCGGGGGGAGCCGGGTTGGAGGGGTTGTCGCGGCGCCCGTAGACCTTCCTCGTGGGGTTGGCCTGCTGGCCGTACAGGAGGTTGCGCACGGGCGACTCGTGCGGCTCGTAGTGGGTGGGCAGCGGGCCGTCCGCCAGGCCGGTGGGCGCGAACAGCCACGCCTTCCCGTCGGACATCATGATGAACGCGTCCTCGCCGCTCAGGGCCTGCGGCCCCGATGCGCCCTCGGGAGGCCGGTAGTGGGGCGGCTTGTCCTTCTCGAAGTCCGGGGTGTCGTATCCGGTCCACTCCCCGCGGTCCTCGTCCCACCAGACGAGGGCCTTGCGCTCGCTCCAGGGCCTGCCCTGCGGATCGGCGGAGGCACGGTTGTAGAGCACCCGCCGGTTCAGCGGCCAGGTCCAGCCCCACTCGGGATCGTAGGGCCCCTGCTCGAAGCGGGACTTGCGGCGCCGCGCCTGGTTGGTCTCGTCGGCGTACACGCCGCTGTAGATCCAGCAGCCGCAGGCCGTGCTGCCGTCGGCCTTGAGGTCGGTGTAGCCGCCGATGGTCCGGCCGGTCCGCAGGTCGATGCCGTTGATACGGCGCAGCACGTCCGCCGCGGACGGTTCGTCGCCCTCGGTGCGGTAGTCCCAGGTGAGGTCGAGCACGGGCCGGTCGCGGTCGTCGGTCGAGCCGGCCAGTGCGTCCTTGACGCGCCTGCCGAGGTGGTAGAAGAACCACAGATCCGACCGCTGGTCGCCGCTCGGTTCCACGGCCTTGTCCCGCCACTGCAGCATCCGCTGGGTCTGGGTGAAGGTGCCGGCCTTCTCCACGTGCGAGGCGGCGGGGAAGAAGAACACCTCCGTGCGGCAGCGCTCGGTGACGATCTCCCCGGTCTCGACCTCGGGGGCGTCCTTCCAGAACGTGGCGCTCTCGATCATGGTCAGGTCGCGGACGACGAGCCAGTCCAGGTTGGCCATGCCGAGGCGCTGGAGGCGGCCGTGCGCGGACCCGACCGCGGGATTCTGACCGAGCAGGAAGTAGCCGAAGACCTTCCCGTCGACCATGTCCATGGCGGTGCGGTAGGTGCCGTGGTCGCCGTTGATGCGGGGCAGGTAGTCGAAGCAGTAGTCGTTGTCCGCTGTCGCCGCCTCACCCCAGTACTCCTTGAGCAGGGAGATCATGTAGGCGTCGGCGTTGCCCCAGAACCCCTTCTGGTCGGGGCGGCGGATGCCGTCCAGGTAGGCGGTCAGGTCGTCGTGGGTGGTGTCCGGCATCGGCAGGTAGCCGGGCAGCAGGTTGAACAGGGTCGGGATGTCCGTGGAGCCCTGGATGCTCGCGTGCCCGCGCAGGGCGTAGATGCCTCCGCCGGGGCGGCCGATGTTGCCCAGCAACAGCTGGATGATCGCACCGGTCCGGATGTACTGGGCGCCGACGGAGTGCTGGGTCCAGCCGACGCTGTACACCAGCGCGGCGGTGCGTTCCCGGCCGGAGTTGTCCGTCCAGGCCCGGCACACGTCCAGGAACCGTTCCCGGGGCACCCCGCAGATCCGCTCGACCATCTCCGGGGTGTAGCGGGCGAAGTGCCGCTTGAGCACCTGGAAGACGCAGCGTGGGTGCTGCAGCGTGGGGTCGGCGGCGATGTCTCCGACGGCTCCCGCGACGACCGGGCCCCCGGCACCGTGCTGGTAGGCCGCGGCCTGCTCCTTGTGACGCGTCCCCGGGCGCTCCTCGGCCTCGACGCCCTCGTACGTCCAGCTGGAGGGGTCGTAGGAGGCGGTGTGCGGGTCGTAGCCGCTGAACAGTCCGTCCAGGTCCTCGGTGTCCTGGTAACGGTCGCTCAGCAGGAACGGGGCGTTGGTGTACGCCTGTACGTACTCCTTGAAGTGCAGGTCGTTGGACAGGATGTGGTTGACGACGCCCCCGAGGAACGCGATGTCGGTGCCGACCCGCAGCGTGACGTGCTGGTCGGCCAGCGCGCTGGTCCGCGTGAAGCGCGGATCGATGTGGATGACCCTGGCGCCGCGTGCCTTGGCCTCCATCACCCACTGGAAGCCGACCGGATGGGCCTCGGCCATGTTCGAGCCCATGATGACGATGCAGTCGGCGTTGATCAGGTCCTGCTGGTAGTCGGTGGCGCCGCCGCGTCCGAACGAGGCTCCCAGACCGGGAACCGTGGCGGAGTGTCAAATACGCGCCTGGTTCTCGATCTGGAGCGCGCCCAGAGCGGTGAACAGCTTTTTGATCAGATAGTTCTCTTCATTGTCCAGCGTCGCGCCGCCCAGGCCGGCGATGCCCATGGTGCGGCGGAGTGTGTTCCCGGACTCGTCGGTGTCCTGCCAACCCCGGCGGCGGGCGTCCAGCACCCGGGCGGCCACCATGTCCATGGCCGTGTCCAGATCGAGGTCCTGCCACTCGGTGGCGTACGGCGGACGGTAGCGGACCTTCTGCTCGCGCTGCGGGCCGGTGACGAGCTGTTTGCTGGCGGATCCCTTCGGGCACAGCCGGCCGCGCGAGATCGGGCTGTCCGGGTTGCCCTCGATCTGGATGACCCGCTCGTCCTTGACGTAGACGCGCTGCGCGCAGCCCACGGCGCAATAGGGGCAGACGGAGTCCGCGACTCGGTCCGCGCGGTCGGTGCGGGGTCCGAGAGCCGCCGAGCGCGGGGACTCGGCCGCCTTGCCCCGGCCAAGCCGGTCGGGTCCGGTGAGCTGCCGGTACACAGGCCACTGGCCGATCCACCGTTCCAGGCCCATACGCTCGCTCCTTCGTGGGTGGCGTACGCCTTGCTCGACGCTACTCGCGCGGGGCCCGAGTGCAAGTCGACGCCGGGCGGCCAGGCACCGCTGCAACGACGGCGCCGGCGGATCGGTGCGGAGCGCCCGGCCGGTCCGGTGCCCGCGACCCCGGCCCGGGTGAGCCGCCTCATCGATCGCTGCCGGGGCTCCCGAATCGCCTGTTCACTCGGGACCTGGGTCTTAGCCACTCGGCCGAGCGCGCCACCGGGCTCGTGTGAGCGGGGCCCGGTGACAGCGTCTGTCGCGCGGTTCCCGGCGCGATCGGGTAATCAGGAACGGTGAGCAAGGACGCGAGCGACCCCTTCGTGCGTGTACGGGGCGCCAGTGAGAACAACCTGCGGAACATCGATGTCGACGTTCCGCGGGACGCGATGGTCGCCTTCACCGGCGTCTCCGGTTCGGGCAAGTCCTCGCTCGCGTTCGGCACGCTCTACGCGGAGGCCCAGCGGCGCTACTTCGAGTCCGTGGCACCGTACGCCCGAAGGCTGTTGCAACAGGTCGGCGCACCGCACGTGCAGGACATCACCGGACTGCCGCCGGCCGTGGCCCTGCAGCAGCGACGCGGGTCGCCCAGCTCGCGCTCGACGGTCGGCACCATCACCACGCTGTCCAACCTGCTGCGCATGCTGTACTCCCGCGCCGGCACCTATCCGCCCGGGGCCGAACGGCTGGAAGCCGAGTCGTTCTCACCCAACACCGCGGCCGGCGCCTGCCCGAACTGCCACGGACTGGGCGTCGTGCACGACGTCGCCGAGGACCTGCTCGTCCCGGACCCCTCGCTGAGCATCCGCGAGGGGGCGATCGCCGCCTGGCCGGGCGCCTGGCAGGGCGCCAACCTGCGCAGTGTCGTGCACGGCCTGGGGATCGACATCGACCGGCCGTGGCGCAGGCTCAGGAAGAAGGACCGGGACTGGCTGCTGTACACGGACGAGCAGCCCTCCGTGTACATCGAGCCGGAGGAGGGCCGCGTCGACTACGGCTACCAGGGCAGGTTCTGGAGCGCCCGCAGGCACGTCATGCACGTCCTCGCCGACTCCAAGAGCGAGAAGATGCGCGAACGGGCGCTCCGGTTCGTCAGGAGTGTGCCCTGCCCCGCCTGTCACGGCAGCGGACTGCGGCCCGAGGCGCTCGCCGTGACCTTCGCCGGACGTTCCATCGCCGAGATCAACGCGATGCCGCTCACCGAGGTCGTGGCGCTGCTGCGGCCCGTCGCGAGGCGGTCCGAGGCCGACGCCGCCACGTCGACCGCCCGATCCGGGGAGACGACCGAGGTCGCGGTCCGGATCTGCGGCGATCTGGTCGCGCGGATCGACGTACTGCTCGACCTGGGCCTCGGATATCTCAGCCTCGGGCGCCGCTCGACGACCCTGTCGCCCGGCGAGGCGCAGCGCCTGCGGATCGCCACCCAGCTGCGCTCGGGGCTGTTCGGCGTCGTCTACGTCCTCGACGAACCCTCCGCGGGCCTGCACCCGGCTGACGCGGAACCGCTGCTGGACGTGCTGGACCGCCTCAAGGCGGCGGGCAACTCGCTGTTCGTCGTGGAGCACGACATGGACGTCGTACGGCGGGCGGACTGGGTGGTCGACATCGGCCCCGGCGCGGGCGAGCGCGGCGGACACGTGCTGTACAGCGGCCCGGTCGCCGGTCTCGAGCGGGTCGGGGAGTCGGCCACGGGCCAGTACCTGTTCGGGCGCGCCCAGCCCCTCGATCACCGCCCGCGCACCCCGCACGGCTGGCTGCACCTGCGCGGCGTCTCCCGCCACAATCTGCACGACGTGTCCGTCGACGTACCGCTCTGCGTACTGACGGCGGTGACGGGCGTGTCCGGTTCCGGAAAGTCGACCCTGGTGACGCAGGTGCTCGCCGAGGTCGTCCGCGGCCACCTCGGACTCGTGCCCGAGGAGCCCGACGAGGCGCAGTTCGAGGCCGACGTCCAGGACGCGTCGGGGGTCGAGTCGTTCGACCGGCTGGTCCGGGTCGACCAGCGGCCCATCGGCCGAACTCCCCGGTCCAACCTGGCCACGTACACGGGAATGTTCGACGCGGTGCGCAAGCTGTACGCGGCGACGGACGAGGCCAGGGCGCGCGGCTACTCGGCCGGGCGGTTCTCCTTCAACGTGCCCGAAGGGCGGTGCGAGACCTGCCAGGGCGAAGGATTCGTCGCGGTGGAACTGCTGTTCCTGCCCGGCACCTACGCGCCGTGCCCGACCTGCCACGGCGCCCGGTACAACGCCGAAACGCTGGAAGTCACCTACCGCGGCAAGAACGTCGCGGAAGTGCTGGCGCTCTCCGTCGACGCCGCCGCCAGGTTCCTGTCCGCCGTCCCGGCCGCCTCCCGCAGTCTGGAGACGCTGCGCGAGGTGGGACTGGGGTACCTGCGGCTGGGCCAGCCCGCGACGGAACTCAGCGGTGGTGAGGCGCAACGCATCAAACTGGCCACCGAGCTGCAGCGAGCCCGCCGCGGGCACGCGCTCTACCTGCTCGACGAGCCGACGGCGGGGCTGCACCCCTCGGACATCGCGCTGCTGCTGCGGCAGCTGCACCGGCTCGTCGACGCCGGCAACACGGTCGTCCTCGTCGAGCACGACATGGACACGATCGCCACCGCCGACTGGGTCGTCGACCTCGGACCGGGCGGCGGCGACGCGGGCGGACGGGTGGTCGCGGCGGGTCTGCCGGCCACGGTGGCGAGGGCCCGCCGCAGCGCCACCGCGCCCTATCTCGCGGCCCGGCTCGCGCGCTCCTGACGGACAGCGCGAGGGGCCCGCTGCCCGAGGCCGCGGTGCCGCCCACGCCCATCGGAAGTGCGCGGCAAGCGACCCGGTGACCGAACCGATGACGAGCACCCTGGCCGTGGTTGTGCCACGAACCGCCGGGTACTCGGGTGCACCCGCCGTGCGGGGCGCCCGCCGGAGCCAAGGCCGTCACGGCTCGACGGCTGCGGGCGCACCCGGCGCCCACATCCCCCTGCGAGGCCTCCCATGAGCCGTCTCTTCTCGCCGCTCACCCTCCGCGGCACGACCTTTCCGAACCGGGCCTGGGTGGCCCCCATGTGCCAGTACAGCTCGGTCGACGGCTATCCGCAGGACTGGCATCTGGTCCATCTCGGCTCCCTGGCACGCGGCGGGTCCGGCCTGGTCATGCAAGAGGCCACGGCAGTGGAACCCGAAGGCCGGATCACCCCTTCCGACGCCGGCATCTGGGAGGACGCGCAGGCCGCCGCGTACAAGCGGATCACCGACTTCGTCCATGGGCAGGGGGCCGTTGCCGGCATCCAGATCTCCCATGCCGGCCGCAAGGCGTCGACGGCACCGCCCTGGGAGGGTGGCGAGTACGTCGAACCGGAGGCCGGAGGATGGCAGACGGTGGGACCGTCGCCGCTGCCGTTCGGGGACTGGCCGGCCCCACGGGAGCTCGGCGCCGACGACATCCGCGCCCTGGTCCGGTCCTTCGGCGAGGCCGCCGCGCGGGCGCTGTCAGCCGGCTTCGAGGTCCTGGAGATCCACGCCGCGCACGGCTATCTGCTGCACCAGTTCCTGTCACCGCTGTCCAACCACCGCGACGACGAGTACGGAGGCGGTCTAGACGGGCGCAGCCGTTTCCTCGTCCAGGTCACCGACGCCGTACGCGCGGTGTGGCCGGAGGACCGCCCGCTGTTCGTACGCTTTTCGGCCACGGACTGGGCCGATGGCGGCTGGACGCCGGAGGAGACGGTCGAGCTGTCGCGGCACCTGGTGACCCACGGGGTCGATCTGGTGGATGTCACCAGCGGCGGCCTCGTCCACAACGCCCGCATCGAAGTGGAGCCCGGCTACCAGGTTCCCTTCGCCCGGGCCGTCCGCGAGGGCGCGGCCCTGCCCGTCTCCGCGGTCGGCCTGATCACCGCACCGGAGCAGGCCGACCAGATCCTCGTGGACCGCTCGGCTGACGCGATCATGCTCGCGCGCGAACTGCTGCGCAACCCGACCTGGCCGCTCCGCGCGGCCCGGGTGCTCCGTGACGACGTCCCGTGGCCGAAGCAGTACGAGCGTGGCCGCCCACGCCACGGCTGAGGCAGCTGGGAACCGGACGCGGGACGAAGTTCGGATTCTGCGAGTGACTCGCCGGAAACGCCGCTCGTGCGGCAATCGGCAGAGCGGCGCACCTCTTGTCGGGCCGGGCCCCCGGCCCAGACCGGCAAACCGGGGGAAATCGGGCGGGTGAAGGAGGTGAGTGAGCTGCCCCGCCGGTTACCCGGCTGGTCCAGCGGATTCCGATGAGGGAGAAGAGGCCATGACCCACAGTACGAGCGCCCGGGACGTGGTGGAGGCCATCAAGGATGTCGACTTCCCCGCCGGCAAGGACAGTCTGATCGAAGCGGCGAGCCGGTCGGGCGCCCCGCCGGATGTCGTGAAGGCGCTGCGCGGCATCCCGGCCGAGCAGTACGCCAACCCTGAGGAGGTGGCCCGGTCGGTGCGCGTGGATCCCGCCTCCGACCTGGGTCTGAGCCCGGCACAGCGTGCCGAGCAGGCCCGCGAAGGCGGCAGGCCGGGACAGTCCCAGCATCTGCGTGATGTGCCGAAACCGCCGATCGAGGAGGAGCTGGACAGCTGACGGCCGGGCCGCCCACTCGGCGTCGCCGCCGGCGCCGAGCGGCCCTGGGGCCGAAATTCTCCTCGGCCTCAAGGCGGAGCGGCTGCCGGTGCGCCACGCGGAGCACCAGCGGCGGCGGCACGGCACGCACCGGCTGGAGCGGCCGCAGCCGGCCGGGCGCGTACACGGCGGTGCGCCGGCGCCCCAGGCCGTCCACGATGCGGGCGACGACCTCTCGGCGTCGTACACCCGGCGGGCCCGACCAGAGCCGCCGTCACTGCGGTGGCGAGGCCGCCGAGGCGGCCGTCCGCCCGGCTTCGGCGCGGGCGCCTGAAAGCGACGGAAGAAAACAGGGAGGAATCGTGCAGCTGACATTTCTTGAGCCACTGCTCGACCGGCGCGGTCCGTGGGCCACCGTGTACTTCAACCCGGTTCAGAGAGATGAGTGGGGAATCATACGGCGTGGGTTGCTCGTTCGGGAGGCCTGTCAGACGTTGGAGGACGAGGGCGCTGACCCGGCGACGGTCCAGGCGGTGCACGACGCCCTGACGGATGTCACGCCCCAGGAAAACCCAGCGGGCCTGGTGCTCTTCGCCGCCGGAGGCGAAGTGGCGCTCACCTGGCGCCTTTCCCGACCGCCGCAAGGCCCGATCGCCTACTGGGCGCCGTTGCCGCGCCTGACGCCACTGCTGGAGCTGGCCGGGCAGGACCCGCTCTGCCTCGTGGCGTACGTCGACCGGACCGGTGCTGACTTCGAACTGCGCGGGGCGGCCGGCCCGAAGGACTTCGGGAGCGTCGAGGGGCGGCAGAGCCCGGTCCACCGTACGGCCTCCGGCGACTGGTCCCAGCGGCACTTCCAGCTCAAGGTGGAGAACACCTGGGAGCACAACGCCGGCGAGATCGCCGAAGCACTGGCCTCGGCCTACGAGGAGTCCGGTGCCGAGCTCGTCGTGCTGGTCGGTGACGTCCGCGAGCGCCCCGCCGTACTCGAGAGGCTTCCCGAGCCCGTCCGCGAGGTGACGGTGGCCACGGAGCACGGCGGACGCGCCCCCGGCTCTTCCTCCCCCGCCCTCGAAGAGGCCATCGAGCAGGCCCGGCAGGAGCACGCACATCGGCGCGTGGAGAAGGCACTCGACCGTTTCCGCGCCGGACGGTCGGAGACCGGCAGCCGGGCGGACGCGGTGGAAGGGGTCCCGGCACTGGTGGAAGCCGCTCAGGAGCACCGCATCGACACACTTCTCGTCCGCCCCGACGGGCTGGAGCTGACCATCGAGACGTGGGTGGGTGCCGCGCCGGATCAGGTCACGGTGCGCCGTGCCGACGCAGAGACCCTCGGGGAAGTCGATCCCGTCGCCGTACGGGCCGACGACGCGCTGCTGCGGGCGGCCGCCGCCACGGCCGCAGACGTGCTGTTCGTTCCTCCCGCGGACGTGGAGGAACCGGACGTGCCTGCGGGCGGCCTCGGCGCCCTGCTGCGGTGGGCGCAGGAACCCAGCGCGGCCTGAGGGGCGGCGCGGCAGGAAACGGAGGTGTACGGGCATGGAACGAGGCAGCAACCCGCTCGGTCCCCGCAAGGACGACGAGATGAAGCACGAGCTGGAAGGGCAGCTGCGTGCCGGCCGGCCCACACACGTGGAGGAGGCCGTCGAGCCCGAGCCGCCGGCCGACGACGACATCCGCGTCGACCCGGGTGGCCCCGTCCCGCCACGCGGTGAGGAACGTGAACATGCCCGGGCGGTCGCCGAAGCGGACTCCCTGCGGCTCGAACTGGCGCGTCACCTGGAGCGCGCCGCTTTCCCGACCGGCCGCCGGGGGCTGCTCGAGGTCCTCGAAGCTCACCACGCGCCGGACCCCCTGCTGGAGGAGGTGCGGAAACTCCCGGAGAACGGCGAGTACGCCAATGTGACAGAGGTCGTCAAGGCGCTCGGCGGCGAGCCCACGGTGTGAATCGTCCGCCGCGGAGACAAGCAAGGCGTGGTCACGACCGTTCCCGGGGAGAGCCGCCCGAAGACGACCTCTACCGACGAAGTTCCAACGTCGTCCCAGGTCAGCGCACCCTGCCACGGGGTTTCAGCGGCACCGGGGGCAGCTCGGGCGCGGGCAGCGGGTCCCCGTCGTAGCCCTTCACCTCGCCGAAACGTGTCCCCTTCATCCATTCCTCACGAGCTTGTACGACCTCCTCCTGGGTGCGGGCGACGAAGTTCCACCACATGATCAGCTCCTCGGCGAACGGTTCGCCGCCCAGCAGCATGATCCCGGCGTCCGACTCGGCCCGCAGCGGGAGTTCGGCGCGGCCGCAGCCGAGGTAGAGCATCGAGCCGGGCAGCACCGGTACGCCGTCCACGTGCACCTCGCCGGACATGGCCAGCACCCCGTACTCGAAGTCCGGCTCCAGGGGCAGGCGTACGTCGGCGCCCCGGGTGAGGCTGAGATCGGCGCCGACGATCGGGGTGAACGCCGTGCCGGGGGAGGACGTGCCGTCGAGGGCGCCGAGGATCACGGTGGCCGTCAGACCGGGCACGGTGACCTGGGGCAGCTCGGCGTGGTACTCGAACCTGGGGTCCGTGTGGCGGTGTTCGTCGGGCAGCGCGACCCAGAGCTGGGCGCCGTGCAGGAAGCGCGCGTGCGATCCGGGGCTCTCCTCGGAGTGGCTGATCGCCCGGCCCGAGGTCATCAGGCCGAGCTGCCGGGGTCCGATGGTCTGGAGGCTGCCGGTGGAGTCGCGGTGCAGCACCTCGCCCTCGTGCAGCCAGCTCACCGTCTGCAGCCCGATGTGCGGGTGCGGCGGCACCTGCATACCGGGCTCGTCGGCGATGTCGTCGGGTCCGTAGTGGTCGACGAAGGCCCAGGCGCCGATCATGCGCCGGCCGAGGTTCGGCAGCAGCCGGCGCACCTCGGTCGACTCGCCCAGCTTCACACGGCGGGGGCTCAGCAGTTCACGGACGGGCTCGGCGACGACGAATCCGCGGCCGCCGCACACGCTCGGTACCGGCGCGCGGTCAAGGTTGCTCATGTGCCACAACCTAGCCGCCTCCGGGCCGCGACGCCGACAGACCCTGGCCCGGGCCCGGGTCCCGGGACACGGCCGCCGGACCGGCCCTAGGGCGCCGGGCTGCTCGGGGACGGCCGGGCCGGTTCCGGAGGAACGGTGGTGGGCGGCGGGGTCGGGGTGCCGGTCGTCGGCCGGGGGGAGCGGGCCGGTGCGGTCGGGCGTGGCTGTTCGTTCCGCACGGTGAGGAGCACCAGGGCCGCCACCGCGGCCAGCGCGAGCAGGCCGATGGTGACGCGGCGCAACGGCGCCCGGCGGGAACGGGCCGCGGGGGACGGCGGGCGCGGTGGCCGCAGGTCGGCCGGGCCGACGGACCGCGCGCGTGCGGCCAGGGCGGCGCGCAGCCGCTCCTCGACCGGCGCCGCGGCGGTGCCGGTCCCTCCGGGGGCTGAGTCGTTCATCGCAGACCCTCCAGACGTCGGCCCAGGGCGTCCAGGGCCCTGCTGGCCGTGGACTTGACGGCGCCCCGCGACAGGCCCAGCGTCGCCGCGATCTGGGCTTCCGTCAGGTGCGACCAGTAGCGCAGCACCAGGACCTCGCGCTGGCGCGGGGTCAGCGTCCGCAGGGCCGCCAGCACCTCCTGGTGGTCCTCGTGCAGCAGGACGTCCTCCTCCGGCGGCGGCGCGTGCCGCTCGGGTTCGGGGGCGTGCGCCCGTACCGTCCTGCGCCGCCGCAGCACCGAACGGGCGCCGTTGACGACACTCGTCCGCAAGTACGCCGCCGGGTCGTCGAGCGAGCCGAGCCGGTGGCCGTGGCGCCGGAACAGCGCGGTGAAGGCGTCCTGCACGACGTCCTCGGCCGTGGGCAGGTCGTCGACCAGCAGTACCGCCAGGCGCACCAGGGAGAGCCGGCGGTGGTGGTACAACTCCTCGATGTCCGGCTGAGCCTCGATGGCGGCCGCCCCGTGCGCGCCGGCGCCGGCGCGGCCGCCAGCCGGTGCCGGGACGGCCGGGCCCCCGGCGCGGACGCGTGCGAGGAGACGGGCGCCGAGCGGTGCGCGCAGGGCTGCCGCCAGCGCCGCGGGCAGGCGGGGCCGCCTGCCCGCGGGGGTGCGGGACGGGCCCCAGGGGAGGGGCGCCGCCGGTGGTGTGGCTGTCGTCATGGATCTCCCGGCCGGAGGTGCGGGGAGCCGCGCCGGGCGGCTCCCCGCACCTCCGGCGCTGCCTCAGTGGTGCCGCGGAGCCGGCGCGGGTGTGGCGAGCCGGCTCGCCGGGACCGGACTCGGCGAGGCCGGCCGGTGGCCGTGCGGCGCGGGGGCCGGCGCCGGGGTGCCGGGAAGGGTGGGGGACGGCACGGGGGCCGGCGCCTTCGTGCCCGGCACCGACGGAACGGGGGTCGGCCGGTGCGGGCTGGACGGCACGGGGGTCGGGGCGGCGGTGGGCGGGTTCGACGGCGTGGGGACGGGCTTCGAGGACGGCGGACGGGTCGGGGAGGGTACGGGCGCCGGGGTCGCGTGGCCGCCCGCGGGCGCCGGCGCGGCGGTGGACGCGGAGTGGGAGGCGGGCCGGGCGTCGCCCTGCACCGCCTGGGCGGTGATGGCGCCGCCCACGGCCAGGGCCGCGCCGAGGGCGGAGACCCCCAGGACGGTGCGCAGCCTGCGGGAACGGCCGGGGCGGGGGAGTTGCTGTGCGGACATGGGTTCCTTCGGTCGATCGGTGCCGGACAGGGGTCGAAGTGGAGGCCTCCACCCCGACAGACGTCCGGCCCCGGCCGAGGTTGCACCCGGCCCCTGGCAAATTTTTTTCCGGCCGTCCCTGACCGCACCGACCCGATTGGCGGGCCCGGTGGGGCGGGCCGACGATGGAGGCGAGGGGTGCGGTCGCCGTCATTGCGCTGCCGGTGCCGTCCGTGGCCGCCGGGGACGGGGGCCGGCCCCGGCCGTGGTGAGCGGCCGGAAGGGAGGACACCCTCATGCTGGAAGTGAAGACGGTCGACAAACCCGACGAGCGGCGTGACTTCCCCCGCGGCCACCTCGAAGCCCTCCACCTGACCGGGCTCGACTTCGCGGTGGGCACCTTCGAACCGGGCTGGCGATGGTCGGATTCCGTCGGACCGATCGCGGGCACCGCGAGCTGCCTGGTCCACCACAACGGCTACATGGTCCAGGGACGGATGCACCTGCGGATGGACGACGGCGGCGAGAGCGAGGTCGGCCCCGGCGACGTCTTCGTCTGCGGACCGGGCCACGACGCCTGGGTGGTGGGTGACGAGCAGGTCGTGGTGTTCGACTTCGCCGGGACGACGGCGAACGAGTACGCCAAGGGCTGAGGCGGGCACGCCGAGGGCCGTGGGGCGCGCACCCGCGGCCCTCGCCGCGCGTCCGGCGTCACACCGGCAGCAGCCGGGCGATCAGCCCGCCGAGCTGCCGGGCCGTGCGGCACTCGTGCATCTCGACGAGTTCGGCGTAGGCGGGCGCCGCCGAGTCGCCGGTGCCCCACTGGGCGCGCGGCTCGGGGTTGAGCCAGTGCACCCGCCGGGCGCGGCCGGCGAGTTCACGGACGGCGGGCAGGTTCGGGTCGCTCATGTTCGTACGGGCGTCCCCGAGCACGAACACCGTCGTCCGCGGGCCGACCGCCGCGCCGTACCTCTCGGTGAACTCGCCCAGGGCGACGCCGTAGTCGCTGCTGCCGTGCCAGCCGGTGAGCGTGGCCTCCGCGCGGATCCGGGCGCCGAGCCCGTCCGGGTCGGCCCGGCCGTGGGCGAGCAGCCCGGTCACCTCGTCCAGCCGGTTGACGAAGGCGAAGACGCGGACCTTGCCGAACTGGTCGTGCAGGGCCTGCACCAGCAGCATCGTGAAGTCCGAGAACCCCGCCACCGAGCCCGACACGTCGCACAGCAGCACCAGCTCGGGCCGGGCCGGACGGCGCCTGCGCAGCACGGGCCGCATCGGCACCCCGCCCGTGGACAGCGAGGAACGCAGCGTGCGGCGCAGATCGATCGTGCCGCGCGCGGCCCGGCGGCGGCGCGCGGCCAGCCGGGTCGCCAGCTTCCGCGCCAGCGGCCACACCACCCTGCGCAGCTCGGCGAGCTGGTCGCGGTGGGCGTGCAGGAAGTCCACCCGGTCGGCGGTCGGGGCCACCGCCCGCCGGGCGATCTCGTCGCGTCCGCGCCGCTCGGCGACCCGGCGCCTGGCCTCCGCGGCGACCAGCCGCCGGAACACCTCGATGCGGCGCCTGATCTCGTCGTCCAGCAGCCGGTCCGCGAAGCCCGTGCCGCCGTCCCGGCCCCGTACGTCGGCCCGCACCCGGGCCAGCAGGGTCTGCGGCCGGAGCCGGTCCAGCGTCTGGTGCGCCGACCAGCCGTCCGATCCCGGTGAGCTCCCGTACCCCCCGAAGCCGTCGACGGCCTCCGCGGCCAGCCGGGCCAGCAGTGCCCGGTCGTCGGCCGCCAGCGCGCGCGCCAGGCGGTCGCGCAGCTCCTCCCGGCCCGCCGGCGAACGCTCCGGGCCGCCGACGCCGCGCGGGAAGTACAGGTCGAAGACCGGGTCGAACACGGCCCGCTGGGCCGGGCCGTGCAGCAGGGTCGCGGCCAGTCCCTCCCGCAGCAGCTCCCGGTCGGCGAGGCCGAGGGCCTCCACGGCGAGGGCCGCGTCGACCGTCTCCCCGGTGCCGATCCGCACGCCGTGCGCGCGGAGCGCGGCGACCAGCCCGGTGATCCGGTCCTCGACGCCGGTCACAGCGCTTCCAGGTCCAGTTTGGCCGCCGCCTTCAGCACGTCGTCCTGGTGCTTGAGGAGCACTCCCAGGGTGTCCCGTACGACCGTCTCGTCCAGCGTGTCCGCGCCCAGGGCCAGCAGGGTCCGCGCCCAGTCGACGGTCTCCGCGACGGACGGCACCTTGCGCAGGTCCATCGCGCGCAGCGCCCCGGTCACCCGCACCACCGACTCGGTCAGCGCCGCGCCGAGGCCCGGCACCTTCAGCGTCACGATCCGCCGCTCCAGCTCCTCCTCCGGGAACCCGATGTGCAGGAAGAGGCAGCGGCGGCGCAGCGCCTCGGACAGCTCGCGGCCCGCGTTGGAGGTGAGCACGACGAAGGGACGCCGGGTCGCGGTGACCGTGCCCAGTTCGGGGACGGTCACCTGGAAGTCGCTGAGCACCTCGAGCAGCAGGCCCTCCATCTCGACGTCGGCCTTGTCGATCTCGTCGATCAGCAGGACGGTCGGCTCCTCGCCGCGGATCGCGGTGAGCAGCGGGCGGGGCAGCAGGAACTCCTCGGTGAAGATGTCGGTGCGGGCCTCGTCCCAGCTCTCGCCGCGGCCCGCGCTGATCCGCAGCAGCTGCTTGGCGTGGTTCCACTCGTACAGGGCCCGGGACTCGTCGACGCCCTCGTAGCACTGCAGCCGGACCAGCCGGGCGCCGGCGGCCTGGGCGACGGCCTTGGCCAGTTCGGTCTTGCCGACGCCGGCGGGCCCCTCGACCAGCAGCGGCTTGCCCAGCCGGGCGGCGAGGAAGGCGGTCGTGGCGACGGCGGGCGAGGCGAGGTACCCGGTCTCGGCGAGACGGGCGGAGACGTCGTCGACGGACGTGAACAACGGGGCCTCCGGCGGGGTCGGGAAACGGCGTCCGCCGACTATCTAAGCGCTTGTTCAGCGCTTCTGTCACGCGGTCCCGCCGCCCCGCCCGCCCGCGGACACGGGCCGGCCGTCACCCGTAGAGCGAGCGGGCTCCCGGGCTGTCGCCCTTGAAGCGCTGGCCCATGGCGATCTCGTCGCCCACCACCGACCAGACGGTCTCGTCGTCCTCGAAGGGGAGCGGGTCGACGTCGCTCGTCTCCTCGCGGATGCGGTCGACCTCGCCGTCCAGGCGCTCGAAGTCGGCCTCCTCGTCCTCCTCTTCACCGCTGAAGGTGAACTCCTCGAGCAGGCGCTGGAACCGGAGGGTCACCTGGACGAGGGAGGAGACGTCCGTGTGGAGCTCCCGCACGGTCTCCTCGTCGGGGTCGAAGGCGTGCACCTTGCCGGACCCGGGGTCGAGGGCGAGGTGCGCGTTGAGCAGCCAGCCGATGACGGGCCAGCCGCCCGCGCCCTCCGCGGCGTCCTCGAAGTCCTCGACGTGGACTACGTCCTGGACGAGGGGCAGCAGTCCGTCCTCCTCGTCGGGCTGACGCAGCAGGAGCGTGCCGGTGGGGACGCCGACGGTCTGCAGGAGGCGGGCGCCCTCGCTGTCCGCGGCGGCGGGCGGGAAGGCGGTGGCGGGCACGGTCGCGATCCGGTCCTCGCCGAAGATGTCGACGAGCTCGCTGCGGGTGACGTCGAAAAGCACTTCCGGAACTCCGAACTCGGCGGCGACGGGCGCCGGGGGATTCTGGCCGTCCGCCCTCCTAGGGGAGGAACCTGCGGTCCGAGGGCGAGAGGTTCATCACCGTATCAGTGCGTCCGCCGGCGGCACCGTGCTGGGCCCACTGGTCCTCCAGCCACTGGACGTAGGCGCGGTGCTCCCGGTCCTTCTTGTACTTGCTGAGCTCCGTGCCGTCCGGCCCCTTCTCGGACTGGTCGTACTTCGCGCTGTGGGTGACCTCGAGGTGGTCGGGGAATTCCCTCGCCAGGTATTTGTCGCACTTGGGATTCTTCTGGCAGGGCTCCCGTTCCGTGTAGAGCCGGCTGACGTGACCCTCGTGGCCCTTCTTTATCAGCGGGTGTCCGATGGAGCGTTCGGAGTGCGCCTTGCCGCTGGCGCCGACCAGGATGAACCGCTTGCCGTTGCCGTCGTCGTACAGCGCCGAGGCGTAGTTGCCGCCGGGGACGTAGGAGTCGGGGCGTTCGGCGCGGTTGGCGTAGCGGCCCAGCTGGGTGGCGCGGGCCAGCTCGGTGGAACCGGGCGCCACCTTCTTGGAGTCGACCGTCCCGCCGGTGCCGGGCTTGTCCTTGCGCTGCTTGTCGTTCTTGTTGTTCCACGGGTACCAGGCCTTGTCGCCGAGTACGTCGTTCACTCCGGAGGAGTCGCCGGGATGGACGGGACCGGTGGTGCCGTCGTGGTGCAGCCGGCGTACCGAACCGTCGTCGCTGAGAAGGTACATGGGCGTGTCGCCGTCCCGCTTGACCTTCTTGACCTCGACCTTGTCGGCCTCGTCGCCGACGTCGCGGTCCTTGCGCTTCTGGTGCCGGGAGGCGGCCTTCACCCGCTCCGGGATGGTGTCGGTGACGTGGTCGGTCACCTTCTTGACGGCCTTCTCCATGCCGTCGATGGCGTCCTCGAGGATGCCGTCGAAGGCCTTGGTGAACGCGTCCCTGCCCTTGGTCCTGCCGAAGGTGTGCTTCGACCTGCCGAGGTGGATCCCGGACTGGCTGCCCATGTCGCTGCCCTGGCGGGAGACCTTGCCGGCGCCGTCCTCGAACTCGGCGTGGTCGATGACCGTCTTCTTGCCCCCGCCGCCCGAGCCGCCGCTGTCGCCCGCGGAGGCGAGCTGCATGCCGCCCGGCTTGTCACCGGGGTTGAAGGCGCCCTCGGCGAGGTCGAGGACCATGTCGGAGACGAGTTCCCGGAGTTTGCCGGTCACGGGCTCGGTGACCTTCGCGATGAGCGCGTCGACGATCTGGTCGACCGCCTCGTCGACGAGCCGCTTGACGATGGTGCGCATCAGCGCGATCTCGCCGGCGGCGGCCGCGGCGGACAGGCCGAGCGTCACCGGCGCGGCGGCGAGTTCGGCGACGATGGTGCCGGCGAGCACACCGAGTTCGACGCCCGCCTTGACCTTCATGCCGCGGATGATCTGGCCGACGCCGTCGCAGGCGTCCGCGAACAGCCGTGCCACCTCGGGGATCTTCTCCAGGTGACGGGTCTTCACGTGCGACCAGTGCTTGTCCATGGCCTCCACGGCCCAGCCCTCGGAGGAGGCGAGGATGCGGGTGACGGCCTTGTGCGCCTCACCGCCGTGGCCCTCGAACTGGTCGGCGAAGTCCCGCATGGACGTCGCCATTTCGAAGTAGTCGTCCTCGTCGACATTGGGCCAGTTGATCCCGATGAGGTCGAGCGCCTCGTCGATGATGCTCGGCAGTACCAGACCCATGGCCGCGTGCTCCGTCCCCGTCGACTGGTGGTCTCCTGCCTCCAGCCAACGGGACAGGTTGTCAGGTACACAAGATTAGACCGGCCGCGTCACGGTCGTGTGACAGGAGTTCCATCTGACGGTGACGACAACGCAGTTGGCCGGACTCGCACGGGAACACGGGGTGCGCCGGAATGCGACGGGCGGGCGGATCGCCGGTGTCCGTACGGCACTTGCCCCGGGTGCGGGCGCTGCGGGGCGCCCGCCGTTCACCGCGTGGCGGCCGTCACCGCGCCCGCAGCCGCACGAGTGCCTCGTCCGTGCCCACCACCAGGTCGCCTTCCGCCGTGAGGGCGAGGGCGTTGGCCCGGCTGCCGGGGCGGAAGGTGCGCAGCCGGTCGTCGTCGAGGACCCGGTGTTCCACGAGGCCGTCGGCCCACGCGATCGCGAGGACGAGCCCGGCCCCGGCCGTCGCCACCGCCACCGCGTCGACGGCGCAGCCCCGGGCGGCCACCGGCTCGGGCATGGGGCCGGTGTGGGGGGCCCACGCGCGTACGGTGCCGTCGGCGCCGCCCGTGTACAGCAGGAGGACTGTGTCGCCCTCCGCGGAGACGGGCAGGGCGGTTCCGGCGACCGCGGTGACGCGGCCCCGGTGCAGGGCGGAGGTGCGCGGTTCGGTGCCGGCGGTCACCACGTGCACCGTCCCCGCGGCGTCACCGAGGACGACACGGTCCCCGGCGCCGGCCAGCGCGGTGAACGCCTCCCGCTGACGCCCCGTGTACTCCGCCACCGCCTCGAGGAGCCGCCTCTGCTCCGAGGGGCCGTCGTCGAGCAGGGCGGCGAGCCCCTTGGACCGCGCGGACTCGGCGGCGCGCTGGGTGCGCAGGAGGCCGTGCTCGTCGAGGGCGCTGACGGTGCCGTCACCGTGCTCGGCGATGGCGAGGACGCCGGGCGCGGAGTGCGGCAGGCGTCCGGTGGAGCGGGCGCTCTCCGCGTCGAGGACGCGCACGGTGCCCTGGTGGTCGGCGACGACGAGCTGCCCGGCCAGGGGGCCCGTGCCGGCCGTCAGGGAGCGGACCGGTCCGGGCCACGGCGGGGTGACGTCGCCGCGCACCCGGTGCCAGACGAGCGTCCAGGGGGCGTCCCGGGCAAGGGATCCGAGGATGGCGGGCAGCCGCGGATCACCGGCGTCACCGAGGGCGGCGAGGAGGACCAGGGCTCGTTCCGCGGCCGGTTGCTCGCGGGTCAGGGAGGCGCCGGCCCGCAGCCAGGCGGCGCGCAGTCCGCCGTGGTCCTCCTCGGAGCGTTCGTAGGCGGTGGTCACGCTCCAGGGGTCGGCGGCGCACACCGAGGCGGGATCGTCCAGGTCGAACGGTTCCTCGGGTTCCGGTTCCCGCTCCGCGGACCCGGCCGGGGCGACGGGGTGGGCCGCGTCCCAGGACTCGCGGCGGGCCTCGTCGGTCCACCGGGGCTCGTCCAGGTCCATGCGGGCGCAGGGCCCGGCGGTGAGCGCCTGCGCCCACGGCGTACCGGAGCGGACCTCGACGATCACTCGCACGTGCTCCAACGAGGCCAGGGCCAGGGCGAGTTCGACGAGCGGGCCGGGCTGTTCGGCGGAGTGCAGTCCCGGCAGCGCGATGACGGTGCGGCGCCGGTCCGCGGCGAGCGCGGTCAGCAGCTCGCCCGGGGAGCGGGCGGCGACCGACAGCTGTTCGCCGAGCATCCAGACGGCCGTGGTCGTGGTCTGGCCGGGCAGCGGCACGAAGCCGTGGACACGGCGTTCGCCGACGGCGCCGGGCCGGGTGCCGTGGCCGATCAGCCAGGCGAGGAGCCGCGACTTGCCGCTGCCCTCGGCGCCGGTGACCACGGCGAGACCGGGGGCGTGGGGGTCGCCGAGCCAGGCGAGCAGGGCGGCCGCCGCGGGCTCCCGCCCGGAAGCGGGACGGGACCAGGGCGGTGCGGGATCGGCGGTCACGCCCCTGCCTCCGTTCCCGCCGTGCCCGGACGGCGAGTCACTGCCGGGCCTGCCGCGCGGCGTGGGTGATGAGTTCCTTGAGGCCCTCCTCGCGGGACTCCGCGGTGGCGCCGTAGTCGAAGCTGTGCGTGAACTCGGCGTGCGGGAGGACGGCCTGGAGCCAGGCGGCGCAGTAGTGGCCCGGCATCATGCACGGTTCGAGCTCGCAGTAGACGCGGCGGACCTGCTCGGGCTCCACCCCGGTGGAGGAGAGCCGCTGCCACAGCTGCTCCTCGGGGTGCGGGCGGCCGGGACCCGCCTGCGCGGTGACGATCTGCTTTGCGCCGTCCTCGCCGACGTACTCGAAGGCCGACGAGAAGGGGAAGTTGAGGGTGTGCCGGACGTCGTCGAGCACCCGCGACCACCAGTTCTCGCGGTCGGCGACGGCCTCCGGGTCGATCTGCCGGATCTCCCGGACCAGCGCGGCGAACGCCTCGGCGGCCGACTGCAGTCCGTCGGAGGCGGCGATCACCGGCAGGGCGCGGTCCAGGGCGGCGGCGCAGTGCGTGAAGGCGGCGACGTCCGAGCTGACGAACAGGGCGGCTTCACCACGGCCGAGGAAGACCGCCTGCACGGAGCCGTCGGTGCGGACGCACAGGTTCGCCAGCCGGTCGGTGCCGATGCGCACCCACTCCGCCCAGTCGCCCTGCAGGGCCACGCCACGGTGGCCGGTGTACATCCCGAGGGTGGGCCCGTCGGTCTCGTCCGCCGCGATGAAGTACGGGCCGACGTGCAGCGGCACACCGACCTGCGCGAGGTGGGTGCGGGCCGACGCCGGCACGGTGCCGTACGAGGCGGGCACGCTGATGCGGCGCAGCCCCTGGGGACCGAACTGTGCGACGGCGGGGTCCGAGGGGAGCTCGGGCATCACAGACCTCTCACGGTGGCGGACTTACCGGCCCCACCCTATGCGCAGTCCGGGCTTCCGACGGCGGGGACCCCGACGCCGGTTCCGCCTGCCCGGTCCGCCCGCGGCGGGCCCGCCGCGGGCGGCCTTCGCGGAGCGCACCACGACCGCGCGCCCGGCACGCCGCTCACTCCCCGCCCACCAGCACCACCTCCAGGGTGCGCGGCCCGTGCACCCCCTCCACCCGGTCGAGTTCGATGTCACTGGTCGCCGAGGGCCCGGAGATCCAGGTCAGCGGACGGGCCGGGTCCAGTCGCCCGAGGGCCTGCGGGACGGAGGCGACCACCTGGTCCGGGACGCGCACCACGCACACGTGGTGGTCGGGGATCAGCGTGATACGGCGCCGGCCCTGGTCGGGGGAGCCGTCCAGGACGATCGTGCCGGTCTCGGCGATCGCGACCGCGCACCCGGTGACCACGCTGTCCACCCGGTCCAGTTCACGCGCCGTGCTCCCGGCGCGGTCCTCCACCCGGGCGGGACCGGCGGCCGCCAGCCACCCGGCCGGCAGGCCCGGCGGCACGAGCACCCGCTCCGAGCCGTGTGCGGCGAGCAGCCGGGCGATCAGGGCCGGCAGGCCCGCCGCGTCCGTGCGGTGCACGAGCGCCCGGTAGTCCGCCAGGTTCTCGGCCAGCAGCTCCACGGTCTGCCCGGCCGTAAGGCCGCCGTGCTCGCGCAGGTAGTCCCGCGCCACCGCCTCCTCGTACGGCCGCTCGTCCGCGGGCAGGTCCGCGAGCGCGCGCCGCACCCGGCCAAGGATCCGTTCCCTGCTGCTCACTTCGCCGTGCCCTTCCCGCCGTCCGTACGCTGCCACCAGTCCCGGAACGGCTCCGCCGGCACCGCCGGCAGGTCCCGGGTGCCGCTCCACGCCCGGCCCGGACCCGGCAGTGCGCGCGGGTGCAGCCGGCGGGTGCGGGAGGCGAGCCGCTGCCCGGCGCGCAGCGCGCCCGGGTGGGCGAACGCCCAGCGCGCGGCCCGCATCGCCGCCCGCTCGGCGGCGTGGCCGCGGGCCGGCCTCAGCACTACCTTGTTGCCCGCCCGGACCGCCTCGCCGCCCTGCGCGACCCGCTCCCGCAGGTGCACCAGCACCTCCGGGATGTCGATGGCGACCGGGCACACCTCGTAGCAGGCCCCGCACAGCGAGGACGCGTACGGCAGGGAGGCGTCGATCTCGCTGCCGGTGCCGCGCAGCTGGGGGCTGAGGATGGCGCCGATCGGCCCCGGGTACACCGAGCCGTAGGCGTGGCCGCCCGCCCGTTCGTACACCGGGCACACGTTCAGGCAGGCCGAGCAGCGGATGCAGCGCAGCGCCTGCCGGCCCACCTCGTCGGCGAGGGTGTCGGTGCGGCCGTTGTCGAGCAGGACCAGGTGGAACGTCTCCGGGCCGTCCCCGTCCGTGGTGCCGGTCCACGTCGACGTGTACGGGTTCATCCGCTCGGCCGTCGAGGAGCGGGGCAGCGTCTGCAGGAAGACCTCCAGGTCCCGCCAGGTGGGCACGATCTTCTCGATGCCGACGACCGAGATCAGCGTCCTGGGCAGGGTCAGGCACATCCGCCCGTTGCCCTCGGACTCCACGACCACCAGGGTGCCGGTCTCCGCGACCATGAAGTTGGCCCCGGAGACTCCGACCTCGGCCCGCAGGAACTTCTCCCGCAGGTGCAGCCGGGCGGCCTCGGCGAGCTCGGCGGGTGAGTCGCTCAGGCCCTCCGGGGCGGGGCGGCCCCACTCGGCCATCTCGGCGCGGAAGATGTCCCGGATCTCGCCCCGGTTGCGGTGGATGGCCGGGACCAGGATGTGCGAGGGCCGGTCCTTGCCCAGCTGCACGATCAGCTCGGCGAGATCGGTCTCGTAGGCGCGGATGCCCGCGGCCTCGAGGGCTTCGTTGAGCCCGATCTCCTGCGTGGCCATCGACTTGACCTTGACGACCTCCGACTCGCCGGTGGCCCGGACCAGTTCGGTGACGATCCGGTTGGCCTCGTCGGCGTCGGCGGCCCAGTGGACCGTGCCGCCGGCCGCCGTCACCGCCTCCTCCAACCGGACCAGGTACCGGTCGAGATGGCGCAGCGTGTGGTCCTTGATCCGCTTGCCCGCCTCCCGCAGCGCCGCCCAGTCGGAGACCTCGGCGACCGCCCTGGCCCGCTTGGCGCGGATGGTGTGGGTGGCGTGGCGCAGATTGCCGCGCAGGGTGGGGTTGCCGACGGCTTCGCGCGCCGCCTCGGGGAAGGCCGGCATGCCCAGGTACGTTCCGCTCATGCGGCCGGTTCCTCCTCAGTGCTCGCCAGGATCTCCGCGATGTGCACCGGCCGCATGTCCGTCCGCAGCCGGCTCATCGTGCCGCCGATGTGCATCAGGCAGGAGTTGTCGGCCGCGCACAGCACCTCGGCGCCCGTCGACTCGGCGGCGCGCACCTTGTCCGCGCCCATCGCCGCCGACACGGCGGCGTTCTTGACCGCGAACGTGCCGCCGAACCCGCAGCACTCCTCGGCGCCCGGCAGCTCCACCAGTTCCAGCCCCTTCACGGCGTTCAGCAGCCGCCGGGGCCGGTCGCCCAGGCCCAGGGCGCGCAGTCCGTGGCAGGTGGGGTGGTACGTCACCCGGTGCGGGTAGTGGGCGCCGACGTCCGTCACCCCCAGCACGTCCACCAGGAACTCCGTCAGCTCGTACGTCTTCGGCACCACCGGCGCGAGCACGCCGGCCAGCGCGCCGCCGCGGCCCTCGGCCCGGGCCCGCTCGCCCATGCGCGGGTACAGCTCGCGGACCATCGCCCCGCACGACCCGGACGGGGTCACGATCGCCTCGTACTCCCCGAAGACTTCGGCGAAGTGCCGGGCCAGGGGCTCCGCCTCGTGCCGGTAGCCGGTGTTGTAGTGCGCCTGCCCGCAGCAGGTCTGGTCCATCGGGAAGTCGACCTCGACCCCCAGTCTGGTCAGCAGTCTCACCACCGCCCGGCCGGTGTCCGGATAGAGCGTGTCGTTGACACAGGTCAGGAACAGGGCGACACGCATCGCGGCTCCTCGGCTTCGGTCGTCGGACGTTTGCAGGGTAATCGCCGTGATATCCGCCGGGCGGCGGGCGGCTCACCGCGTGGCGAGCCGCGCCGCCGCCTCCCGCCAGCGGGCGGTGCCGCCCCGGGGTGTGTAGCGGGTCAGGGGCTGGGTGCGCGAGAGCAGCCGGCGCATGCCCGCGAGGTCGCCGGCCAGGCCGTGCGTGCGGGCCTGCACCAGCACGTTGCCGAGGGCCGCCGCCTCGGTCGCGCCCGCCACCAGCGGCAGCCCGCAGGCGTCGGCGGTGAGCTGGCACAGCAGCGCGTTGCGGGTGCCGCCGCCGACGATGTGGACGACGTCGACCGGATGGTCGGCCAGCCGCTGCGCGTCCTCGACGGCCCGGCGGTGGGCGAGGGCCAGCGAGTCCAGGATGCAGCGCGTCACCTCGGCCCGGGTCACGGGCACCGGCTGCCCCGAGGCTCGGCAGGCTTCGGCGATCCGCTCCGGCATGCCGCCCGGCGCGAGGAACGCCTCGTCCCCGGCGTCCACCACCGACCGCAGCGCCGGCACCCCGGCCGCCTCGCGCAGCAGCAGCCCCAGATCCGGTTCGCCCCAGGCCCGCACGCACTCCTGGAGCAGCCACAGCCCCATGATGTTGCGCAGGTATCGCACGGTGCCGTCGAGCCCCAGCTCGTTGGTGAAGTTCGCGGCCCGGCTCTCCTCGGTGAGCACGGGCGCGTCGAGTTCCAGACCGGCCAGCGACCAGGTGCCGGTGCAGATGTAGGCGAAGCGCCCCTCCGTCGCCGGGACCGCGGCCACCGCCGACGCCGTGTCGTGCGAGGCGACCGCGGTGACCGGCACCGGACCGGTGAGCCCGGTCTCCGCCAGCACCTCCGGCCGCAGCAGCCCCGCCGGGTCGCCGGGCCGCCGCAGCGGCGCGAACAGCCCGAGGTCGACGCCCAGCCGCTCGGCGACGCCGTACGCCCAGTCCCGGGTGCGCGGATCGACGAGCTGGGTGGTGGAGGCGTTGGTCAGCTCGGTGCCCTGCTCGCCGGTCAGCCAGTACGTCAGCAGATCCGGGATCAGCAGGAGCCGGCGCGCCTGCGCGAACTGGGCGGTCGAGCGGGCGGCGGCGAGCTGGTACAGGGTGTTGAAGGGCGCGTACTGCAGACCGGTCGCCGCGTAGAGTTCGGCGGCCGGCACGGTCGCCCACACCTTCTCCGCGACGCCCTCGGTCCGGGCGTCGCGGTAGTGCACCGGGTTGCCCAGCAGGGCGCCGTCCGCGTCCAGCAGGCCGTGGTCGACGGCCCAGCTGTCGATGCCGACGGAGTCGACCGGACCCGCGGCCCGCAGCCCGTCCAGCACGCCGGCGTACAGCCCCATGACGTCCCAGCGCAGGCCCTCGGGGAGCCTGACCGGCCGGTTGGCGAAGCGGTGCGCCTCGGTCAGCTCCAGCGAGCCGGGGCCGACCCGGCCGACCATCACCCGCCCGCTGGAGGCTCCCAGGTCGACGGCCGCGTAGGACCGCACCGCGCCGCTCATCGCAGGAACGCGGCGGCCACACCCGCGTCGACCGGGATGTGCAGGCCGGTGGTGCGGGTGAGCTCCCCGCCGGTGAGCGCGAACACCGCGTTCGCCACGTGCTCCGGCAGCACCTCCCGCTTCAGGATGGTCCGCTGGGCGTAGAACTCGCCCAGCTTCTCCTCCGGCACTCCGTAGACCGCGGCCCGCTGGGCGCCCCAGCCGCCCGCGAAGATGCCGGACCCGCGGACCACGCCGTCCGGGTTGACCCCGTTGACGCGGATGCCGTGCTCGCCCAGCTCGGCCGCCAGCAGCCGCACCTGGTGGGCCTGGTCGGCCTTGGTGGCGGAGTAGGCGATGTTGTCGGGGCCGGCGAAGACGGCGTTCTTCGACGCGATGTACACGATGTCGCCGCCCAGCCTCTGCGCGGTCATCACCCGGGCGGCCTCCCGGGAGACCAGGAAGGAGCCGCGGGCCATGACGTCGTGCTGCAGGTCCCAGTCCCTGGCCGAGGTCTCCAGCAGCGGCTTGGAGACGGAGATGCCGGCGTTGTTGACGACCAGGTCCACTCCGCCGAAGGCGAGCACCGCGGCCTTGAACGCGGCCGCGATCTGCTCCTCGGAGGTCACGTCGACCGTGACGGCGACGGCCTTGTCGCTGCCGCCGAGCTCCTCGGCGACGACCGCGGCGTTCCCGCCGTCGAGGTCCGCCACGACCACGCAGGCGCCCTCGGCCACCAGCCGCCGGGCGATGGCCCTGCCGATGCCGCTGCCCGCGCCGGTGACCAGCGCGACGCGCGTGGCCAGCGGCTTGGGCGCGGGCATCCGCCGCAGCTTGGCCTCCTCCAGCGCCCAGTACTCGATGCGGAACTTCTCCGACTCCTCGATCGGCGCGTACGCGGACACCGCCTCGGCGCCCCGCATGACGTTGATCGCGTTGACGTAGAACTCGCCCGCCACCCGGGCGGTCTGCTTGTCCTTGCCGAAGGAGAACATGCCCACCCCGGGGACCAGCACGATCGCCGGGTCGGCGCCGCGCATGGCGGGGGAGCCGGGCAGCGCGTGCCGCTCGTAGTAGGCGGCGTACTCCTCGCGGTAGGCGGTGTGCAGTTCCTTCAGCCGGGCGATCGCGTCCTCGAGCGGCGCGGTCGGCGGCAGGTCCAGCACCAGCGGGCGGACCTTGGTCCGCAGGAAGTGGTCGGGGCAGGAGGTGCCGAGGGCGGCCAGCCGCGGGTGCTCGGCGCGGGAGACGAAGTCCAGCACCACGTCCGAGTCGGTGAAGTGGCCGACCTGCGGCCGGTCCTGGGAAGCCAGGGCCCGCACGTACGGCGCGAGCGCGGCGGCCCGCTCCCGGCGCTCGGCCTCGGGCAGGGCGTCGTAGCCCTCCAGGACGGGACCGAACGGCTCGGCCCTGCCCTTCTCCTCGAGGAAGGCCTCGGCGGTGCGGATGATGTGCAGCGAGTTGCGCTCGCACTCCTCGGCCGTCGCGCCCCAGGCGGTGATGCCGTGACCGCCGAGAACGACGCCGATCGCCCGCGGGTTGGCCTTCTTGATCGCCGCGATGTCGAGGCCGAGCTGGAACCCGGGCCGCCGCCACGGCACCCAGGCCACCGTGTCGCCGAAGCACTCGGCGGTCAGCTTCTCCCCGTCGGCGGCGCAGGCGAGCGCGATGCCGGAGTCGGGGTGCAGGTGGTCCACGTGCGGGGCGTCGACGAGGCCGTGCATGGCGGTGTCGATGGAGGGGGCCGCCCCGCCCTTGCCGTGCAGGCAGTAGTCGAACGCGGCGACCATCTCGTCCTCGCGCTCGACACCCGGGTAGACGCCGGCGAGGGCGCGCAGCCGGTCCAGCCGCAGCACGGCGAGCCCGGCCTCGGTGAGGGTGCCCAGGTCGCCGCCGGACCCCTTCACCCACATCAGCTCCACGTCACCGCCGGTGACGGGATCGGTGCCGGTTCCCTTGGCGGAGGCGTTGCCGCCGGCGTAGTTGGTGTTGCGGGGGTCGGCGCCCAGCCGGTGCGAACGGGCGAGCAGAGCGGCGGCTTCGGGATGCGTGGCCATGGATCTCGGTCCTTCTGCGGAAGAGGGTGGATACGGGCGGGGCAGGGGGCGGTGCGGTCGGGTCGCCTCAGGCTCCCCACCCGGCCTGCTCCCCGCCCACCCGCTCGGCGACGATCCGCTCCGCCCAGCCGGAGCGGGCGTACGCGGCGATCGGGTCGCCGTCCAGCCCCATCTCCTCGCGCACCTCGCGCAGCAGCGGCCGGACATCGGTGTTGTAGGCGTCCATCAGCACGGCGTTGGCGCCCAGGACGTCACCGGAGGCCTGCGCCGCGGCCAGCGCCTCCCGGTCGACCAGCAGCGCCTTGGCCGTGGCCTCCTGGACGTTCATCACGGAGCGGATGATCGCCGGGATCTTCGCCTCGATGTTGTGGCACTGGTCGAGCATGAACGCCACCTCGGAGCCGAAGCCGCCCCCGCGCACCACCTCGTACATGATGCGGAAGAGCTGGAACGGGTCAGCGGCCCCCACCATCAGGTCGTCGTCGGCGTAGAAGCGGGAGTTGAAGTCGAACCCGCCGAGCTTGCCCTCCCGCAGCAGCGTGGCGACGATGAACTCGATGTTGGTGCCCGGCGCGTGGTGCCCGGTGTCGACCACGACCTGCGCCTTCGGCCCCAGCTTCAGGCAGTGCGCGTACGCCGTGCCCCAGTCCGGCACGTCCGTCGTGTAGAAGGCCGGCTCGAAGAACTTGTACTCCAGCAGCATCCGCTGGCCGTCCCCGAGCCGGGCGTACACCTCCGCCAGACCCTCGGCCAGCCGGTCCTGCCGGGCGTGGATGTCGTCCTGGCCGGGGTAGTTGGTGCCGTCCGCGAACCACAGCTTCAGGTCCCGCGAGCCGGTGGCGTCCATGATGTCGACGCAGGCCAGCAGGTGGTCGACGGCCTTGCGGCGCACCCGGGCGTCCGGGTGGCAGATGCTGCCCAGCTTGTAGTCGTCGTCCTGGAAGGTGTTGGAGTTGACGGCGCCGAGCCGTACGCCCTGCTTCTCGGCGTACTCGGCCAGTGCCGCGTAGTCCTCGACGGCGTCCCAGGGGATGTGCAGGGCGACCGTGGGCGCGACCCCGGTGAACTCGTGGACCCTGGCCGCGTCGGCCAGCTTCTCCCTGGGCGAGCGCGGGACGCCGGGCTGCGCGAACACCTTGAAACGGGTCCCCGAGTTCCCGTACGCCCACGACGGCGTCTCGACGGCCTGTGTCCTGAGCGCGGCCTTCACCGCGGCGAGGTCGGTCACTTGGGGGCTCCTGTGGTGTCGGGTGGAACGACTGAGCGGGTGAAACGATTCAGAACGGCAAGCTATGAGTCGTCCAGGGGGGTGTCAAGCATTCCGGCCGACACCGTTGCCCGGGACTCCTCTGTCACCTACGGCTATCGAAAGTTTTTCGACTCGGACCCATTGACGTGACATGCCCGGGATGCCTAACGTCCCGGCAATCCAGTTGAAACCTTTCACGACGTCGAGGGGCGGTGCCGCCGGCGTCGTCGAGGAGCTCCCATGACCCACCCGCCTGACCCGGGGCCGACCCCGGTGCTGGCCCTGCGGGACGTCTCGAAGTCCTTCGGTGCCGTGCGCGCCCTGCGAGGCGTCTCCCTGGAGTTGCTGCCCGGTGAGGTGCACGCCCTCGCCGGTGAGAACGGCGCGGGCAAGTCGACGCTCATCAAGACGCTCGCCGGGGTGCACCGCCCGGACTCCGGCCAGGTGCTGCTCGACGGCGAGCCCGTCGTCTTCCACGGGCCCGGCGACGCCCGCGACGCCGGGATCGCCGTGATCTACCAGGAGCCGACGCTCTTTCCCGACCTGTCCATCGCCGAGAACATCTTCATGGGCCGCCAGCCCCGCCGGGCCTTCGGCCGGATCGACCACAAGGCCACGCACGCGGCGACCGCGGCCCTGATGCGGCGGCTCGGCGTCGAGCTCGACCCCGACCGGCCCGCCCGCGGACTGTCCATCGCCGACCAGCAGATCGTGGAGATCGCCAAGGCGCTCTCCTTCGACGCCCGGGTCCTGATCATGGACGAGCCGACGGCGGCCCTGACCGGCAGCGAGGTCGCCCGGCTCTTCGGCGTCGTCCGCACCCTGCGCGAGCAGGGCGCCGCGGTGCTGTTCATCTCCCACCGGCTGGAGGAGATCTTCCAGATCTGCCGCCGGGTGACCACGCTGCGGGACGGCGCCTGGATCGCCAGCGAGCCTCTCGACGGCATGACCGAGGACGACCTGGTCCGCCGGATGGTCGGCCGCGACCTGGACGAGCTGTACCCCAAGCAGGACGTCACACCCGGCGAGGTCGCCCTGAGCGTGCGCCGGCTGACCCGCGAGGGCGTCTTCACCGACGTCTCCTTCGAGGTGCGGCGCGGTGAGATCGTCGGTCTCGCCGGACTGGTCGGCGCGGGCCGCACCGAGGTGGCCCGCGCGGTGTTCGGCGTCGACCGGTGGGACGCCGGCGAGGTGGAGGTCGAGGGCCGCAGACTCACCCGGGGGGCGCCCTCCACCGCGATGGCCGCCGGACTCGCCCTGGTTCCCGAGGACCGGCGGGCCCAGGGCCTGGTGATGGAGATGTCCATCGCGCGCAACATCGGGCTCACCGGACTGCGCACGACCGTGAAGGCCGGCCTGATGGACCGCGGCGCCGAACGCAGCCGTTCCCTCGACTGGGCGGTACGCCTCCAGGTGAAGTACGCCCGGATCGCCGACGCCGTCTCCACCCTCTCCGGCGGCAACCAGCAGAAGGTCGTGCTCGCCAAGTGGCTCGCCACCGGCCCGAAGGTGCTGATCGTGGACGAGCCGACGCGCGGGATCGACGTCGGCACCAAGGCCGAGGTGCACCGGCTGCTCAGCGAGCTGGCCGCCGAGGGCGTCGCCGTCCTGATGATCTCCTCCGACCTGCCCGAGATCCTCGGCATGGCCGACCGGGTGCTCGTCATGCACGAGGGCCGGATCACCGCCGAGATCCCGCGCTCCGCGGCCACCGAGGAGACGGTGATGGCCGCCGCCACCGGAAGGGCCGCGGCATGACAGCCCGAGGAAGGGCCGCCCGTATGACCCCGACCGTCACCAGGAGGGCCGCCGCATGACGGTGACCACCCCGAACGAGGCACCGCTCACCGAGGTGCCCGGCTCCAGCGGCACCCGGCTGGTGGACCGGGTCTTCAGGATGCGCGAACTCGCCATCCTGGCCGTCTTCCTGGTGATGATCGCCGTCACCCAGGCCGGCAACAGCGAGTTCCTGTCCGAGCAGGGCATCAAGGACCTGCTGCTCAACGCCACGATCCTGGTGCTGGTCGCCACCGGCCAGTCCCTCGTCGTCATCACCCGCAGCGTCGACCTCTCGGTCGGCTCCGTCCTCGGCATCAGCGCCTTCGCGGCCGGCACCTGTCTGCACGGCGGCGGGAGCCCGGCCGTGGCGCTGCTCCTCGCCGTCCTGCTCGGCGTCGGCTTCGGCCTGCTGAACGGTGCGCTCGTCAGCCTCGGCCAGGTGCCCGCGCTGGTCGTCACCCTCGGAACGCTGTACATCATCCGGGGAATCGACTCCATCTGGGTCGGCTCCCGGCAGATCACGGCGGCCGACCTCCCCGGCGGGTTCGTGGACTTCGGCTCCGGCGGCCTCTCCGCCGTCCCGTGGCTCGCCCTCATCGCGCTCGCCGTCCTGATCGCCACCGCCTACTACCTGAAGCACTTCGGCAGCGGGCGCGAGCTGTACGCGCTCGGCTCCAACCCGGAGGCCGCCCGGCTGGCCGGCATCCCCGTCCGCAGGCGCATCCTCACCGCCTACACCGTCTGCGGCGCCCTCGCCGGGCTCGCCGGCGCCCTGTACCTGGCCCGGTTCGGCAACGTCGACTCCGGCACCGGCAACGGCTACGAACTCACCGTCGTCAGCGCCGTCGTCGTAGGCGGCGTCGCCTTCACCGGTGGAGCCGGCAGCGTCTACGGTGCCGCCCTCGGCGCTCTGCTGCTCACCTCCGTCAACAGCGTGCTGCCCGCCCTCGGCGTCAGCTCCGTGTGGGTGCTCGCGATCAACGGCGTCCTGCTGCTGCTCGCCATCGCCGTCGACCGGGTCGTCGCGCTGCGGGTGGCCGCCGCCCTGAAGAAGAAGTCGGCCCTGAGCAAGGCCCCCCTGACCGAGGAGAACGCCGGTGCCTGAGACGCTGAGCCGCGCCGTCCGCTGGGACACCGTCGTCGGCGCCCTCCTGATCGTCCTGCTGCTGATGTCGTTCGGCTTCGTGGACGGCTTCGGCAACTCCCTCAACCTGTCCTTCCTCATCGGCAACACGCTGCCCATCGCGCTGATCGCCCTGCCCATGACCCTGCTGGTGGTCTCCGGCGAGGTCGACCTGTCGGTCGCCTCCACGGCCGGGCTGTCCGGCGCGGTGATGGGCAAGCTGTGGAACCAGGGCATGGCCATCGAGACGATCATCCCGCTCTGCCTGCTGCTGGGCGTGGTGTGCGGCCTGGTCAACGGCCTGCTGGTGACCAGGCTCGGCCTGCCCTCGCTCGCCGTCACCATCGGCACCCTCGCCGCCTACCGCGGCATCGCGCAGATCGTGCTCGGCTCGGACGCGGTGACCGACTTCCCCGCCCGGTACCAGGACTTCGCCGCCGGACGTCTCGGCGACAGCTTCCTGCCCCAGGCCTTCCTGCCCTTCCTGGTGCTGCTCGCCGTCGCCGTCGTCGTGCTGCACGCCACCCCGTTCGGCCGGTCGCTGTTCGCGGTCGGCGCCGGCGAGGAGGCGGCCCGGTTCGCCGGCATCCGGGTCAAGCGGGCCAAGCTGCTGCTGTTCGTCGCCACCGGGTTCATGTCCGCGCTCACCGGCGTCTTCTGGGCCCTGCACTACGCCAGCGCCCGGTACGACAACGCCACCGGCCTCGAACTCTCCGTGGTGGCCGCCGTACTGCTCGGCGGCATCGACTTCGACGGCGGCAAGGGCACGCTCGGCGGCGCGATCGCCGGGGTGTTCCTGCTCGGCGCGCTGCAGAACGTGATGAGCCTGCTGAACGTCTCCGCCCAGTCCCAGATCGTCGTCACCGGCGTGCTGCTCGTCGTCTCCGTGCTCGGACCCCGGGTCGCCCGCCAGATCACCGTCGCGAGGGCGGGCCGCAGAGCCGCCCCGGCACCGACGTCGTAACTCCCCGCCCGACCGACCCTCGTAAAGGAACCCGACCATGCGCCAGTCCACCCTGCGCCGCACCTGCGTGGCCCTCGCCGCCGTCACCTCCCTCGCGCTCGCCGCCACCGCCTGCGGCGGCACCACCAAGGACGACGTCAAGAACGACAGCGGGGCCGCCGCCGCCTCCGCCGGCAAGGCCGACCCGAAAGCGGCCACCAAGAAGGGACTGACCGTCGGCTTCCTGCCCAAGCAGGTCAACAACCCCTACTTCACCACCGCCGACAAGGGCGGCGAGAAGGCCCTGGCCGAACTGGGCGAGAAGTACAAGGAGGTGGGCCCCTCCAGCGCCACCGACACCTCCGGTCAGGTGAGTTACGTCAACACCCTCACCCAGCAGCGGGTGGACGCGATGGCCGTCTCCGCGCAGGACCCGGGCGCCCTGTGCACCGCGCTGAAGCAGGCCATGACCAACGGCATCAAGGTCGTCACCTACGACTCCGACACCAACCCGGGCTGCCGCAACGCCTTCATCTCCCAGGCCTCCGCCGAGGACCTGGGCCGCACCGAGGTGCAGCTCCTCGCCGAACAGATCGGCTACAAGGGCGAGATAGCGATCCTGTCGGCGGCGCAGACCGCGACCAACCAGAACACCTGGATCGGCTTCATGAAGGAGGAGCTGAAGGACCCCAAGTACAAGAACGTCAGGCTCGTCAAGATCGCCTACGGCAACGACGACGCGCAGGCGTCCTTCCAGCAGACCCAGGGCCTGCTCCAGGAGCACCCGAACCTCAAGGGGATCATCTCCCCGACCACCGTGGGCATCAAGGCCGCCGCCCAGTACCTGTCCGGCTCGAAGTACAAGGGCAAGGTCAAGCTGACCGGTCTGGGCACCCCCAACGACATGCGCAAGTACGTCAAGAACGGCACCGTCGACGCCTTCGAGCTGTGGGACCCGGCCAAGCTCGGCGACCTGGCCGCTCGTACCGCCGTCGCCCTGGCATCCGGGCAGATCAGCGGCAAGGAGGGCGAGACGTTCGAGGCGGGCGGCACGTCCTGCACCATCGGCAAGGACGGCGTGATCAACCTGGGCAAGCCGACCGTGTTCGACGCCAAGAACATCGACCGGTTCGACTTCTGATCGACGAGGGGGCGCTGATGCGACGCGTGTGCTTCCTGCTGAAGGTCAGGGCGGACCGCCTCGACGAGTACCGCGAGCGGCACGCCGCCGTCTGGCCGGAGATGCTCGACGCGCTCCGGACGGCCGGCTGGCACAACTACTCGCTCTTCCTGAGAGCCGACGGACTGCTCGTCGGCTACCTGGAGACCGAGGACTTCGCCGCCGCCCAGGCCGCCATGGAGGCCACCGACGTCAACGCCCGCTGGCAGGCGGAGATGGCGCCGTTCTTCGAATCGCTGGACGGCGCCCGGCCCGACGAGGCGATGACACCGCTCACGGAGGTGTTCCACCTGCCGTGACCGCCGCCGCGAGCGGGGCCGCCGCACCCGCCGTCACCGGGCCGTGATGCCGGTGATGACGGTAATGTGAGGGCCCCTTCCGCCCGTGAGCGCGCGGTGAGTCCGCCCTCGGGCGCCCGGGCGCCCGTGGTGCCCGTGAGCGCGTCGCCCCGCCGTCCCCTCGTCCCCTGGAGGTCCGAAGTCCGATGGCCCAGTCGGTGGGTATCAAGGACGTCGCCCGCGCCGCCGGAGTCTCGGTGGGCACGGTCTCGAACGTCATCAACCGTCCGGAGACCGTCGCCGGCGAGACCCGGGCGCGGGTGCTGTCCGCGATCGAGCGGCTCGGCTACGTGCGCAGCGAGTCCGCCCGGCAACTGCGCGCCGGCCGCAGCCGGATCATGGGCCTGCTGGTGCTGGACATGGGCAACCCGTTCTTCGTGGACGTGGCACGCGGCGCCGAGCGGGCCGCCCGGGACGCGGGGCTCGGCGTGATGGTCTGCAACAGCGCGCAGAACGCGGCCGAGGAGGCGGAGTACCTCTCGCTCTTCGCCGAGCAGCGGGTGCGCGGGGTGCTGCTCACCCCGGCCGACGCCACCGGCCGCAACATCGAGGCCTTCCGCCGGCACGGCATCCCCTTCGTGCTGGTCGACCGGGTCGCCGAGGGCACCGCCGAGTGCTCGGTCTCCGTGGACGACGTGGCGGGCGGCGCCCTCGCCGTGCGGCACCTGGTCGACGCCGGGCACCGTTCGATCGCCTACGTCAGCGGTCCGCCCGGACTGAACCAGGTGCGCGACCGCCGTACCGGCGCCCTGAACGCCCTCGCCGAGGCCGGACTCGGGCCCGACGCCCTGCGCGAGCTGCCCAGCGAGCGCCTGGACGTGGCCGCCGGCCGGGACGCCGGCGCCCGGCTGCTGGGCCTCGCCGACCGCCCCACCGCCGTCTTCTGCGCCAACGACCTGCTCGCCCTCGGCGTGCTCCAGGCCCTCTACGCGGCCGGCGTGGTCGTCCCCGACGACCTGGCCATCGTCGGCTACGACGACATCGAGTTCGCCGCGGCCGCTGCCGTACCGCTGACCTCGGTACGGCAGCCCGCCGTCACCATGGGCGCACTCGCCGCCGAGCTGCTGCTGGAGGAGACCGAGGCCGGCGCGGAGGGCGGCGCCGGCCGGCACGAGCACCGGCGCGTGGTGCTCCAGCCGGAGCTGGTGGTGCGCCGCTCCAGCCTCGCCGCCCGCTGACCGGCGGTTCAGCAGGGATCCGTGATCCCGGGTGGGTGGGCCCCGGCCGGTGTGCTGAACTGGGACGCGTCCGTGCCGTCCGTCCCGGGAGAACCGTTGACTTCCAGCTACCGCCAGCCCGGTGTCGTCCTCACCGACCGCCGCTTCACCGTGCCCCTCGACCACGCGCGGCCCGACGGGGAGACCATCGAGCTGTACGCCCGCGAGGCCGTCGCGAGCGACCGGGCGGGGCAGGACCTGCCGTGGCTGGTGTATCTGCAGGGCGGGCCCGGCTTTGGGGCGAATCGTTTCGTCGGACGGCAGGCCTGGCTCGACCGCGCGCTGAAGGACTACCGCGTCCTGCTCCTGGACCAGCGCGGCACCGGCAGCTCCACGCCCGCCAACCGGCAGACCCTGCCGCTGCGCGGCGGCCCCGCCGAGCAGGCCGCCTACCTCACCCACTTCCGGGCCGACTCCATCGTCCGCGACTGCGAGGCCGTCCGCCCCCGGGTGACGGGCGGCGCCCCGTGGACCGTCCTCGGACAGAGCTTCGGCGGTTTCTGCGCGGTGTCGTACCTCTCCCTGGCCCCCGAGGGCCTGAGCACCGCCGTCATCACCGGCGGCCTGCCCTCCCTCGACGCCCACGCCGACGACGTCTACCGGGCCGCCTACCCGCGCATGGAACGCAAGGTCGCCGCGCACTACGCCCGCTACCCGCAGGACGTCGAGCGGGCCCGGCGCATCGCCGACCACCTCCTCACCCACGACGTCGTGCTGCCCGGCGGCCACCGTCTCACCGTGGAGGCCTTCCAGTCCCTCGGCCTGATGCTCGGCATGAGCGACGGCAGCCACCGGCTGCACTTCCTCCTGGAGGACGCGTTCGTCCGCACCCCCGGCGGCCCGGAGCTGTCCGACGCCTTCCAGGAACAGGTGCGCGGCCTGCTGTCGTACGCGGCGCACCCGCTGTACGCGCTCGTCCACGAGTCCGTCTACGGCCAGGACGCCCGCCCCACCGCCTGGGCGGCCGAGCGGGTACGGGCGGAGTTCCCGCAGTTCGACGCGGCCAAGGCGGTCGCCGGCGACGCCCCGGTGCTGTTCACCGGCGAGACGGTGCACCCCTGGACGTTCGACACCGACCCGGCCCTGCGCCCGCTGCGGGAGACGGCCGAACTGCTCGCCGCCCGCACCGACTGGCAGCCGCTGTACGACCCGGCCCGGCTCGCCGCCAACGAGGTCCCGGTCGCCGCGGCGGTCTACCACGACGACATGTACGTGGACGCCGGCCACTCGCTGCGTACCGCCCGCGCCGTGCGGGGGCTGCGGACCTGGGTGACCGACGAGTACGAGCACGACGGGCTGCGCACCGGGGCGCCGCGGGTGCTGGACCGGCTGCTCGCCCTGGCCCGCGACGAGGCGTGAGCCAACGGGGCGCGGCGTAAAAGGAGTTGCTGCGGCGGGCGGGCGGCATAGTCTGCGGCCGTGGGCGAGCCGGTGATCACCGGACCGGATCCGCGGCCGCCACCGAACGAACGGGGACCTCATGAACCGCACCGACCTGCTCGCCGACCGCTTCGAGGAGCACCGGGGGCAGTTGCGCGCGGTGGCCTACCGGATGCTCGGCTCGCTGACCGAGGCGGAGGACGCCGTCCAGGAGGCCTGGCTCAGGCTCGGCCGAAGCGACGCGGAGGAGATCCGCAACCTCGGCGGCTGGCTGACCACCGTGGTGGGCCGGGTCTGCCTGGACATGCTGCGCTCGCGCACCGCGCGCCGCGAGGAGCCGATGGACGACGCGTTCGTCCCCGACCCGGTGGTCCGGTCCCTCGCCGAGACCGACCCCGAGCAGGAGGTGCTGGAGGCCGACTCGGTCGGGCTCGCGCTCCTGGTGGTCCTGCAGACGCTGGAACCGGCCGAACGGCTGGCGTTCGTCCTGCACGACATGTTCACCGTGCCCTTCGACGACATCGCCGCCATCGTCGAGCGCACCCCGGCCGCCGCCCGGCAGCTCGCCAGCCGGGCCCGCCGCCGGGTCCAGGGGGCCGGACCGGCGGCCGACCCCGACCTCGGCCGGCAGCGGCAGGTGGTCGACGCCTGGCTGGCCGCCACCCGTGGCGGCGACTTCGAGGCACTGCTCGGCCTGCTCCACCCGGACGCCGCGCTGCGCGCCGACGCCGGCGCCCTGGTCCGGGGCGTGGGCGCCTCCAAGGCGGTCAGCGGGGCCCGGACGGTCGCCGAACAGGCCTCGATGTTCGCCCACCTCGCCGTGCACGCCCGGCCCGTACTGGTCAACGGAACGGTGGGCCTGGTCACCGCGCCCGGGGGACGGCCGGTCTCGGTCACGGCGTTCACCGTCGCCGACGGCCGGATCACCGGCCTCTACATCCTCGCCGACCCGGAACGCCTGGCCCGCCTCGAACTGCCCGCGCTGGAGGGCTGAGGGGCTCATGGACCGGGCGTGTCAGGGGCGGAGGGCGTGGCCGCGCGCCGGGCGGCCACGCAGGTCACTAAGCTTGTCGCCATGCCCGGTCAGATATCCGACCTCGCCGCTCTGCGCGGCGACTGCGCCCAGTGCTTTGGGCTGTGCTGCGTCGCCCTGCCCTTCGCCGCGTCCGCGGACTTCGCGCTCGACAAGCCCGCGGGCAGGCCCTGCCCGAACCTGCGCGAGGACCAGCGCTGCGGCATCCACGCCGACCTGCGCGAGAAGGGCTTCCCCGGCTGCACGGTCTACGACTGCTTCGGCGCGGGCCAGAAGGTCTCGCGGCTCACCTTCGAGGGGCAGGACTGGCGTACCGGCTCAAAGGAGCACGCCCGCCGGATGTTCGAGGTCTTCCCCGTCGTACGCCAACTGCACGAACTGCTCTGGTACCTGACGGACGCGCTGCGCCTGGAGGCCGCCCGGCCCGTCCACGCCGGCCTGCGCGAGGCACTGGAGCGCACCGAGCTGCTCACCCGGGGGACCCCGGAGGAACTGGCCCGGCTGGACGTCGCCGCCCACCGGCAGGAGGTCAACGTCCTGCTGCTGCGCGCGAGCGAACTCGCCCGCGCGGACGCCGTAGGCGGAACGGACGGACCGGACGGGCACGACGGCAAGGGCGGCAGAGCCGGGAAGACGGGCAAGGGCGGAAAGCGGGGCAAGGGCGGCCGGCGCGCGGCCAAGGACCGCCGGGGCGCCGACCTCATCGGCGCCCGGCTGCCCGGCGCCGACCTGCGCGGGGCCAGTCTGCGCGGCGCGTACCTCATCGCGGCCGACCTGACCGGCGCCGACCTGCGCGACGCCGACATGATCGGCGCCGACCTCCGTGACGCCGACCTGACCGACGCCGACCTCACCGGCGCCTTCTTCCTCACCCAGCCCCAGGTCAACGCGGCCCGCGGCAACGCCGGCACCAGACTCCCGCAGTCGGTCACCCGGCCCGCGCACTGGGTGGCGGGCGGCTGAGAGTTCCGGGCCGCGGAGTTCGCCCACCGCGGACCGGGGCGCGCCGGTGCCCTCCGGCCGGGGTCAGCCGCCCGTGCCGCTCACCGGGCACCGGGCGGCCGTGCCGGGGCCGGTGTCGGGCACGGTGACGGGTGCCGGGGCGGGGGAGGGGCGTCGTTCCAGGCGCAGGCGCAGACCTTCCGGCATCACCGTCAGGCGCTCGGTGACCCGGAGCCGGTAGGCGGGGTCGGCGCGCAGATCGTAGCGGCGCAGCAGCAGGCCGAGGACGAGGGTCGCCTCGTGCAGCGCGAACTGGCGGCCGATGCAGGCCCGCGCGCCGGTGCCGAACGGCTTGAAGGTGTGCGGGGGCCGGGCCCGTACGGCGCCCGCCGCGAAGCGGTCCGGGTCGAAGCGCTCGGCGTCCTCGCCCCACACCTCGGGGTCGCGGTGCAGCAGCGGCAGCAGGACCAGCGCCCAGGCTCCGCGCCGCATCGGGTGCTCCCCGGCGAGCACCGTGTCCTGCCGGGCCTCCCGGGCATAGGCGGGCGCGGTCGGCCACAGCCGCAGCGACTCGTCCAGCACCCGGCGGACGTAGCGCAGCTTGGCGACCTGCTCGTAGCCTGGCTCCGGGGTGTCCCGCCAGACGCGGTCCACCTCGGCGCGGGCCCGGGCGGCGACCTCCGGGTGCCGGGCCAGGTAGTACAGGGCGAAGGACAGCGCGCCCGAGGTGGTCTCGTGGCCGGCCACCAGGAACGTGATCACCTGCTTGCGCACGTTCTCCGCGGACAGCCGCTGCCCGGTCTCGGGGTGCGCGGTGTCCAGCATGCGGTCCAGCAGGTCCCCGCCCCCGCCGCCCGAGCGGCGCCGGGCCGCCACGACCTCGTCGACCGTGCGGTCCAGGTGGGCGATGTCGGCGGCGTTGCGCCGGGCGGCGCCGCGCAGCAGCAGCGGCGCCAGCGGCACCGGCACGCTGTTCAGGCGCTGCGCGTAGCTCAGCGTGCCGACCATCGCGGTCACGAACGGATGCGGCCGGTCCCGTTCGAAGGAGTCGAAGTCGTGCCCGAACCCGGTGCGGGCGATCGTCTCCAGGGTCAGCTTGGTCATGTCACCGGGCACGTCCACCGGGCGGCCGGCGGCCAGCTCCCGGTCCCAGTGCCCGGTCAGCCGCCCGGCCACCGCCAGCATCGTCGAGTGGTAGCCCGCCATGGCCTCCCGGCTGAAGCCGGGCGCCAGCACCTCGTGCGCCAGCTCCCAGTTCGGCTCGTGGTTGTACGCCGTGAACAGCCCGTCCCCGGCGACGGGGCGGAGGTTGGCGACCCCCAGACCCACGTGCTTGGCGAACCGGGACTCGTCGGAGAGGTCGGCGACGAGCCGCGACCCCCACAGGAACACGAACTCGTTGCCGAACACCCGGCGGCGGAAGACGGGCCCCAGTTCCCGCCCGAAGCGCATCGAGTCCTGCAGCGGCCGGTGCCGGTCGACGCCGAGCACATCGCCGAGCAGCGGCAGCCGGCGCGGCGGATGCGGGATGCGGTGCAGCTCGGGCCAGCCCTGTTCGGCACCGCGGAACCCCTTGGGCAGCCCGGTCTCCGTCGTCACCGCCATGACGCGATCTCCCTTGATCCAGCGGATGGTCGAACCTGTGACGCGCGCGTGTTGTACGTGAGTTCAATAACGCGTTCCAGTGTGGTCCGCTTGTTGAACCGGCGTCAAGTAAAGTGACGGCATGCCCGCGAACCAGGGGGAACGCGCCCGGCGCAGACTCAGCACCGAGGAGCGCCGTGAGCAGTTGCTGTCGGTCGGCGCGCGGCTGTTCTCGGAGAGCCCGTACGACGAGGTGCGCATCGAGCGGGTCGCCGAGATGGCGGAGGTCTCCCGCGGGCTGCTCTACCACTACTTCCCGACCAAACGGGACTTCTTCGCCGCGGTCGTGGAGCGCGAGAGCGAGCGGATGCTGCGCATGACGGCGGCCGTGCCCGGGGTGCCGGTGCGCGAGCAGCTCCTCGCCGGCCTGGACACCTACCTCGCCTACGTCCAGGCGCACGCGCACGGCTTCCGCGCCTTCCACCGCGCCGACGCGGCCGGTGACCAGGCCGTGCGCCGCGTCTACCAGCGGGCCCTGGCCGCCCAGGAGCAGCAGATCCTGGGCGCCCTGGCCGCCGATCCCGAGTTCGGGCCCGCGTTCGAGAGCACTCCAGGGGCGCGGCTCGCCGTGCGCGGCTGGCTCGCCTTCACCACCGCCGTCTGCCTGGAGTGGCTGCGCGACGGCGGGCCGGCCCGGGAGCAGGTCCGCGACCTGTGCGCCCGGGCACTGCTGGGGGTCATCGTCTGAGGTCCTACGCCGGCGGGCGTGGTTGGCGCGCGCCCCGATCCCCGATAGGTTAGGCAAGGCTTACCTTAGTGGGAGGAGTGGGGATGGGTGACACCCAGGACTGGGCGGCCGGACCCGGCGCGGCTCAGCGGGCGCGGTCGGTGGCGGCGGTCGCGTGGTCGTGCGCGGTGACCGCGGACGGAGCCCGCGAGGAGTACGTCGGCGCGCACCGCGTGACCGCCGACGGCGGAGTGCTGCTGGACGTGCCCGAGGACAGCGCCCTGGCCGCGGCCGCGCTGTGCGCCCCGCGCGGCGAGCCCACCGCCCTGGTCGAGTTCGCCGACGCGGCCCCCGTGCCGGTGCGCCGGCGGATCCGGGCCCGGCTGTGGCTGGCCGGCTGGTTCACCCCGTTCGGCGGCTCGCTGTTCCTGCGGCCCACCCGCGTGGTGCTGTGGCAGCCGTCCGGCTCCGTGCCCGTCGGCCCCGACGAGTTCGCCGCCGCCGCGCCCGACCCGCTGGCCGGCGCGGAGGCCCGGCTGCTGACCCACCTCGCCGACGCCCACCCGGACGCCGTCGAACGGCTCACCCGCCTCGTGCGGCCCGAGAGCCTGCACGCCGCGACCCGCGTGGTGCCGCTCGCCGTCGACCGGCACGGTCTCACCCTGCGCATCGAACGCGCCCGCACCCAGGGCGACGTACGGCTGCCGTTCCACACCCCCGCCGACGACGTCGCCCAGCTCACCGAGCGCATGCACGCCCTGCTGGCCCAGGCGTGCGGCGCCGCCCGCCCCCGCGCCCTACAGCGGCAGCGCGCAGACGGCGACCGGTGACGCGAACGGCTCGCCCGCCAGGCGCATCCCGCCGCCTTCCCGGTCCACGTGGAAGACGGCGACCGTGCCGGAGCGCTGGTTCGCCGCGAACAGCAGCCGGCCGTCCGGCGAGAGGGCGATCTGCCGCGGGAAGTCCCCGGCCACCGGCACCGTGCCGAGCAGCCGCAGCCGGGCTCCGGAGTCCTCGACGGCGTAGCGCGCGATGCTGTTGTGGCCGCGGTTGGCGAGGAAAGCGAACGAGCCGTCCGCGGTCACCAGGAACTGCGCCGGGTAGTTGGTGCCCCCGGACGAGCCCGACGGCTGCGGGGCGCCGATCGTCAGGCGGCCGGTGGGCGGGTCGTAGGCGCAGACGGCGACCGTGTCGTCCACCTCGTTCGCCAGGTAGGCGTGGCGGCCGCCGGGGTGGAAGGTCAGATGACGCGGGCCCGCGCCGGGCCGGGCGTGCGCCCGGGCGACCTCGGTGAGGGTGCCCCGGCGCTCGTCGAGCCGGTAGCTGTAGACGGTGTCGGTCCCGAGGTCGACGGCGAGGACGTGGCCGCCGTCCGGGGCGGTGACGAACTGGTGCGCATGCGGGCCCTGCTGCCCGGGGCCGGGCGCGGGACTGGTGTGGGTGACCACGGCGGTGCGCTCGCCGAGCGCCCCCGAGGCGTCGATGGGGTGCACGGCGACACTGCCCGACTGGTAGTTGGCGCTCAGCAGCCAGCGCCCGCGCGGGTGCACCGAGAGGTGGCAGGGGGCCGCCCCGCCCGTGCCGCGGGCGCCCAGCACCTTGCGGTCGGCGAGCCGGACGGCGGTGACCGCGCCTTCCTGGCGCTCGTCGACCGCGTACAGCGTGCGGCCGTCGGGGTGGACCGCGAGATACGACGGGTCGGGGACGCCGGTGAGCGTCCCCTTGCCGGTGATCCGGCCGGTCGCCGGGTCGTACTCGGCCAGCCCGACGCCGGCCCCGCCGCCCTGCGCGGAGGTGTAGGTGCCCAGATACAGCGGACGGGGTCGGTCCGGCCCACGGGGCGGACGGGCCGCCGTGCGCTCACCGGCCCGCGGCGCCGGACCGGCCGGCGCGGCGGGGGCGGGCGGCTCGGCAGCCGTGACGGGCACCGCCACCACGGCGGCCGCACCCGCCACGGCCCCGACGAACCGGCGCCTGCTCCAGCCGGTCCCCGGTTCCCCGCCCCGGCCGGTCGCACGGGAGCCGCCGCGCACCGCCCGTTCCTCCTCGTCCATGCCGCACCTCAGGTCGTCGGTCGTCCCGCTGGTGCGGTCACCTTGGCGCGGACCGGCCGGTGAAGGCAAGAACGGCAACGGCCGTTGCACGGAGCGCAACGCGATCCGGGACTACCAGTCACCGTCCTCGACCGGCTTGCCCGGCGCGTCCTTCAGCGGGGTGACCTGTCCGGGGGACGGCTGCTGCCAGGGGTCGAGGTCGTCGCCGAGCCAGTCGCCGACCGGCTTGACGTCGGTCAGGGCCCCGGACGGGTCGAGGTCCTCGGCGTCCTCGTCGTAGTAGTCGTACCAGGGCAGCCCGGCCCGTGTGTACGCAGCGCGGTCCACCGGCGACGGCGGAGGCGCCTCGCCGGTGATGCGGCGCCACTCGGGAGGTGTGACCAGGTGGACGAAGACCCGTCCGGCCGGCGTCTCGGACCAGTCCTTCAGGGGCCGGTCGTCCCGGTAGACCTCCTGGCGCATCGAGCCGCCGACGCCCAGCCCCATCGCGGCCGCGCGCCGCGGGGGAGCGCCCGCCGGGGCGGAGGGCGCCGGCGGGGGCCCGCCGGGAGCGGCCGCCGCCATGGGGACGGGTCCGCCGCCGGGCGGGGGCGCGCCGTAGCCGGCGAACGGCCCGGCCGTCCGCTGCCGCTGCCGCTCCCGCTCCGCGCGCCGCCACTCGGCCAGTGCGCGCTCCTTCAGCCCGAACGCCTGGAGCTGTACGCCGCCCCACACCTCCTCGCCGGTGACCTGGCCCTCCACCGTCGCCCCGAGGCCGAGCGGCACGGCGACGAACTGCCGCACCGTGCCCTTGCCGGAGTTGATGCCGTCCAGCCAGGGCTGGCGGGGCAGCACCAGGTAGTTCTGCGGCTTGCGGACCAGGTGGTCGCGCCACGGCTTCCCGGACACGGCGCACACCTTGCCCACGCCCACCTGGAGAGCGGCCGGCTCCGTCGTACCGGTGAAACTCAGCCACATCGCCTCGCGCAGGTGGACCGGCAGCATCACGCCGCCGCGACCGCGCCACTGCGGCGGCACCCGGTCGCCGAAGTCGGACACCCGCCGCACCGGGAACTCGCCGAGCCCCGGCGGGAGCGGATGGGTGCCCTTCTCGGGCAGCCGCAGCGTGCGCACGAACCGCACCGCCACGCCGCCCGCCAGCCTCAGTGTGTTCCCGTCGATCCGTACCCCGGTCCCGGCCATCGGCCCGCCCCCTCGCCTCCTGGTGCCGGCCCCGCCGCGGCACCTCTCACGGAGAACGCTCGCCGAACCCCGCGCGGTTCCGCCAGAGGTTCTCCTGCACTCCCAGGCGCTCGCGCAGCCTGCTCATCCGGGGCAGCCTGGCCCGCTGCTCCCGGGACACCCGGTCCAGCTCCTCCAGCAGGCGGCGGGTGCGGTGCTCGGTGTCCAGCTCGGCGATGATCCGGTCCACCTCGGTCAGCACGGCGCCCATGAGCTGCCAGTTCTCCCAGTCCTTGCCGATCTCCTCCTGGAGCAGCCCGGCGAGCCGGTCTCGGGTGCCGGCCGCGGTGTGCAGCTCGGCGGCCAGACGCGCCTCCGCCGACTCGGCGTTCTCGCTGAGATGGGTGGTCACCAGTACCGCGAAGCTGACGATGGCGTCGCCGATCTCGGAGAGGAGCTGCTCCACCGTGGCGCCGATCTGCTTGGGGAACAGCTCCTCGGGGCCGCGGGCCTTGGCCAGGTCGGTGAAGGAGCGGGCCAGCACCCGCAGCACCACCGTGCAGATCTCCAGCGTGTCCAGGCCGGTGCGCAGCACCACCCGGTGCAGCAGGCCCTCCCGGACGCGCGGATTGAGCCGCAGGCTGTCCTCGGCCTGCCGCAGCGAGGCGTCCACCTGGGCGATGTGCTGGTCCAGGCGGCGGGCCTCGTGCAGCCGTTCGGCGGCCAGCTCCCACGTGACGTGGCCGGCCGCCTCCTCGCCCATCCGCAGCATGAGCTGCCGCACCCGCCGGGAGAGGTCCGCGATCGACTGACCGGCCTTGTCCACCCATACCGGGGGCGGCAGCAGCAGGTTGCAGGCCATGCCCACGAACGCGCCGATCAGGGTCTCCACGATCCGGGCCCAGGCGGTGAAGCCGACGGTGGTGACCCCGAGCACCAGCATGGCGCTGATCGCCACCTCGGCCACGTACTCGTCCACCCGCACCAGGTGTCCCACGCCCAGCGAGGCCACGATCAGCAGCGCCAGGCTCCACCAGGTCAGCCCGACCAGCAGACTGAACGCGATGGCGACCAGCACCCCGGCGACCACCGAGTTCACCCGGCGGATGCCGTTGGTGAGGGTGGCGTAGAAGGTGACCTGGACGACCAGCAGGGCGGTCAGGGGCGAGGTCAGCGGGGCCGGTTCCGGACTCAGGCGCAGCGCCACCACGTAGGCGATCGTCGCCGCGGTCGCGGACCGAAGCGTCTGGACGACCACCGGCTCCCGGTAGCGCATCACCAGTCGCTTCAGTGCCGCGGGCCACTCTCGTACGTCTTGCATTCCTTGGCCTGTTCCCGCTCCCCGGCCAGGCCGAACGTCCTCGATCGCCGAGGCGTCCATCCGTGACGGCCGACCGCCCGCCCGGGGGCGGGCGTCAGGCCAGGATCTTGTCCAGGAAGGCGTTCAGATTGCCCGTCGTGCGGGCGATCTGCTCCTCCAGGCTCAGGCTCTCCTCGAACCTGCCCCCGGACTGCGGCGCCTTCTTCCCGCGCACGTACAGCGAGCAGGCCAGGTCGGTGCACATGTACACGCCGACCGAGTTGCCCTCGCGGCCCGCCGGGCCCGCCTTGCGCGCCGTCATCAGCGAGACCCCGCCGCCCGGATGCGTCGTGAGGCAGACCGAACACAGGCTGCGGTGCAGGAACCCGCGCCGCGAGGCCGGAAAGCGCAGTGCCACGCCGGCGGGCCCGCCCTCCCGCTCGGCGACCAGATAGCTCCGGTCCGGCGCCCCCGGATCCCGCCATCCGAGGAAGTCCAGATCGTCCCAGGGCCGTTCCCCGAGGTCGCGCGGCACGGCCAGCCGCTTCGCCTCACCCTTGGAGCAGTTGATGAAGGAGCTGCGGATGTCCTGCTCGGTGAGCGGTGGCATGACTGGGGTCCTTCCGGATTCCATGTTCCGTCGCGTGAACCTAGACCCTCTAGGTTCATGGCTAGCCTACGTAGCCACAGGAGGGCCGTGCCACCGGTTTTCCGTAGGCTGTGGCGGCAGTGGGCGGTGAGCAGGGTCCTGTCGCCTCGCACCGGTTAGCTCAGTACATGAAATAAGGGTTGTCGGAAAGTCGCGTTCCGTCCGGTGCGGAGGGTATGTTGCAGGTCGGGACAGGTTTCGGAAGGAGCCACATGGCGGGGCGGAACGGGCGTACGGTACGGGACCTCAGGCGGGGGAACCGCACGGCCGTGCTGCAACGGCTGTACTTCGACGGTCCGCTCAGCCGCTTCGAGCTGGGCCCGGCGACGGGGCTGAGTTCCGGATCCGTCAGCAACGTCGTCGCGGACCTGGCCGCCGACGGGCTGGTGGAGGAGGCCGGCAGCGTCGACTCGGACGGCGGCCGCCCCCGCACGCTGCTGCGCGTCGCCCCGCACAGCGGCCAGATGATCGGCGTCGACGTCGGCGAGACCAGGGTCCGGGTCGAGCTGTTCGACCTGGCGCTCACCGAACTCGCCCGCACCGACCGCCCGCTGACCCAGGACGGCTACGACGTCGACGTGATCGTCGGCCACATCCGCGACGGCATCGCCGAGGTGCTCGCCGCGCCGGAGGCCGTGCCCGAGCGGCTGCTCGGCGTCGGCGTGGGCGTCCCCGGCATCGTGGAGCACACCGCCGACCGGGGCGCCGTCGTGCACGGGCAGACCATCGGCTGGGACGCGGTGCCGCTGGAGGAGCTGCTCCGCTCGACCTCCCAGCTCCCGGACGCCGTCCGCTACTTCATAGACAACGGCGCCAAGACGCTGGGCCAGGCGGAGATGTGGTTCGGCGCCGGGCGGGGCGCCCGTAACGCGGTGGTCGTGCTCTTCGGCTCCGGCGTCGGCGCCTGCCTGGTCACCCCCGAGGTGGAGCACGGGCGGGCCGTCGAGTGGGGCCATCTGACGGTACGTGTGCGCGGGCGGCGCTGCCGGTGCGGGGCGCCGGGCTGCCTGGAGGCCTACGCGGGCGCGGAGTCGCTGCTGGCCCGCTGGCGCGAGGAGGGCGGACGGCCGCCCGAGGGCGCCGACGAGGAGACCGCGCTCACCGCGATGCTCGCCGCGGCCTATCCGCTCGAGAGCGCCGACCCGGACCCGGTCGCACTGGCGGTCCTGGAGGAGACGGCCGAGTACCTGGGCGCCGGTCTGTCCGACCTGATCAACCTCTTCCAGCCGGAGCGGATCCTCATCGGCGGCTGGGCCGGACTCCAGCTCGGCACCCGGTTCCTGCCCGCCGTGCGCCGCCACGCGACGACGTACGCCCTGCGCCACCCGGCGGACAAGGTCACCATCGAACTCGGCCGGCTCGGCCCCGACGCGGTCACCGTCGGCGCCGCCATCCTGCCGCTCGCCGACTTCTTCGCCCGCGGCGGCCGCCGCGCCGAACCGGTCCCGGAGGACCGCCACCCGGCCTGGCGGGCCGCACTGGAGGAGCGGGCGCCGCGCTAGGGCCTGTACCGCGCTTGCCGTGCCGCCCCTCTGAGGGGCGGCGCGGCAAGAGCCGTGAACAGGCACGGTTCCCTGCGGGCCCGGCACGGAAGACCGACGCCACGGGCCGTCGGCCCGGCGGTCACCCGGAGGGCTCGTCCGGCTCCGGCCGCTCCTCCGTCCCGATGTCCTCGCCCGTCCGGGTCTCCCCGGCCGGCCCCGTCTCCTTCTCGCCGGCCGGTTCCGCGGCCACGTCCAGCGGGTCGGTGCCGGGACGGGCCTGCTGGTCGGGCGGGTCCCGGGGGACGGGGTGCTCATCGCGGCCGGGCTCCGGCTCGGGCTCGGGCCGTACGGTCATGACTTCCTCTCCTCTCCATCACGCCGACGCGCTTCAGCCGACCTTCCGGCCGCGCATCGGTTCGGTCTCCATGCCGCCGCCCCGCTGCAGTCCGTCCAGGAACTCGCGCAGGACCTCCTCGGCCGTGTACCGGGGGCGCCAGCCCAGCTCGGTGCGGGCCCGGGTGCAGTCCATCAGCGGCAGCCGCAGGACCGCGTCGAACAGGTGCGGGGAGGCCGGGACCAGGCGAAGCCCCCAGGCCGCGGCGAGCGCCGACCGGGCGGCGGCGCGCGGCAGCCGCACCGCGCGGGTGCCGACCATCTCGCCCAGCATCGAGGCGTCCACCGGAGGGTCGGCGGCGAGGTTGAAGGCGCCCCGGGCTGCCTCCGAGTGCACCGCGAGCCGGTAGGCCTCGGCGGCGTCGTCGGTGTGCAGCACCTGCATCCGCAGCCCCGGCACGTCGGGCAGGAACGGCAGCATCTCGGGCCGGGCCAGCGGCCCGGGCAGGAAGCGCCCGCCGAAGATGCGCCGCTGCTCACTGGCCGACTCCCACTTGAACAGGAAGCCCGGCCGCATCCGGACCACCCGGACCTCCGGGTGGTCGCGCTCGAAGATGTCCAGGGTGCGCTCCAGGTACGCCTTCTCCCGGCAGTACGCGGCGTCCGGCCAGCCGTGCGTCGGCCATGACTCGTCCACCGCCTGGTCCTTGGGGCCCGGCGAGTACGCGCCCACCGAGGACGCGTGCACCAGCACCGGCACCCGGGCCGCGGCGACCGCCTCGAACACACGGTTGCTGCCCAGCACATTGGTCCGCCAGGTGGTCGCCGGATCGTGCGTCGGCTGGAACGCCCAGGCCAGATGGATCACGGCGTCGGCGCCCTCGAACCGCTCGGCCAGGTTGGCCGTCCCGGACGCCAGGTCCACCGCCGACCACTCCGTCTTCGGCGGGGACCACACCGGTGTCCGCCGTGCGATCCCCCGGATCGACTTGATCCCCGGATCCTCGGACAGGACGCGCACCACGCTGGTGCCGACATTGCCGGTGGCGCCCGTCACCACCACCCTGCTGCCCACTGCGCTGGTCACCTTCGGCTCCTTCCGCGGAGACTTCGGCGGATCCGCCGGGTACCCGGCGGCCCGACCGGCACACGGCGGCGGCACGAGAAAGCCCCGGCCGTGACGGGGGAGACACGGCCGGGGCGGCTTGTGGGTGGGCGCGGATGGCGGTCGCCTCTCGGCGAAAGGCTCCACAGGGCTTCAGCCGAACGATCGTCCCTGTGGGCAAAAGGTGAGGCCCGGGGACACTGTCCCATCCACACCCACGGCTGGTTCAACGGGCAACCACCCTTGGGTGTTCCCGGACGCTGCCGTGACCCGCGTCACTGCCGCGGCGTCTCGGCCAGCGGGCTGTCGCCCAGCCGGCCGAGCAGGTCCGCCGGATCGTCGTACACCGCCCCGGCCCCCGCCTCCTCCAGGTCGGCCCGCGGGATCCCGCCGCACAGCAGCCCCACGCAGCGCACCCCGGCCTTGGCGCCGGCCTGCATGTCCCACACGGTGTCCCCGACGAACACCGCCCGGGACGCCGGCACCCCGGCCAGCTCCAGCGCGCGCTCCACCGGTTCCGGAGCGGGCTTGCCCCGTGCCACGTCGTCGGCGCTGGCGGTGCCCGCGATGACCTCGTCCGCGTCGATCGCCCGGCGCAGCGCGCCCAGCTCGGCGCCGCTCGCGGAGGTGGCCAGCACCACCCGCCAGCCGTCCGAGTGCAGCCGCCGCAGCAGCTCCCCGGCCCTCGGCAGGGCGTGCAGCCGGTCGAAGTACTGGCCGTACAGGGCCTTGTGCGCCGCGCTCAGCTCGGCGTCCTGCTCCTCGTCCCGGCCGTCGCCCAGCAGGTGCGCGATGAGATCAGTGGAGCCGAGGCCCACGGCCCGGTGCACGGCGTGCATGGGCACGTCGTGCCCGGCCTGCCGGAACGCCTCCCACCAGGTCACGACATGCAGATGATTGGTGTCGACGAGGGTTCCGTCGACGTCGAACACGGCGGCGCGGTCCATCCAGGGGTTCCTTTCTCTCACCCTTGCGGGTACCACCTCAGGAGCCCGCCACCTTGCGGGTACCACGTCAGGAGCCCGCCACGCGCGCCGGTACGCGGCCCTCACGCGTCCAGGCCAGCAGCTCGTCGGCCGGCCAGGTGTTCACCACCCGCCCGGCCGGCACCCCGCACTCCTCGGCGCGGGCGCAGCCGAGGATCTGCCAGTCGAGCTGTCCGGGCGCGTGCGCGTCGGTGTCCACCGCGAACAGCGTCCCGGCGGCCACCGCCCGGCGCAGCAGCCGCCGGGGCGGGTCGAGCCGCTCGGGCCTGCTGTTGATCTCCACCGCGGTGCCGGACTCGGCGCAGGCCGCGAACACCTCGTCCGCGTCGAACTCCGACTCGGGCCGGCCGCGCCCGGTGACCAGGCGTCCGGTGCAGTGGCCGAGCACGTCCGCGTGGGGATCGCGGACCGCGGCCACCATCCGGCGGGTCATCGAGCGGGCGTCCATCCGCAGCTTGGAGTGCACCGACACCACCACGACGTCCAGCCGTTCGAGCAGTCCGGGCTCCTGGTCCAGTGAGCCGTCCTCGAGGATGTCGCACTCGATCCCGGTGAGCAGCCGGAACGGCGCCCACCGCGCGTTGAGTTCCGCCACCACCGCGAGCTGCTCGCGCAGCCGCTCGGGCGACAGCCCCCGGGCCACGGTCAGCCGGGGGGAGTGGTCGGTCAGCGCGGTCCACTCATGGCCCATCCGGGCCGCCGTCAGACCCATCTCCTCGATCGGGCTGCCGCCGTCCGACCAGTCGGAGTGCGTGTGGCAGTCACCGCGCAGCAGCGCCCGCAGCTCCGACCCCGGTCCGCCCGCGTCCGGGGCGCCGGCCTCCTCCTCCAGCCTGCGCAGATAACCGGGCACCTCACCGGCCAGCGCCTCGCGCGCCACCTGCGCGGTCTTCGGACCGACCCCTTTCAGCGCCTCGAGCGTCCCGCCCGCCGCCCGCTCGGCGACCTCCTCGTGCGGCAGCGCGGCCAGCACGCGGGCGGCGGTCCGGAAGGCCTTGACCCGGTACGTGGGTGCCAGCGACCGCTCCAGCAGGAAGGCGATCCGGTCCAGCGCCGCCACGGGGTCCATACGTGCACCTCCAGCTCGGTGAAGCCCTTACAGGGTTCCCCGCACGGGCCCGCGGCGCACGTCACCGGCCGCCCCGCCCCCCTCGGCCCGGCGTTTGCCGCCCGGGACCCCGGGTACTGCGAAGTCCCGTCGACGTGCCCACCCGCGAGGAGAGACCCGGTATGACCGCTTCCGCCGAGACCCGCAAGGTGGCCGTGATCACGGGCTCCGACTCCGGCATCGGGCGCGCCACCGCCGTACGCCTGGCCGAGGCGGGGCTGGACGTCGGCATCACCTGGCACACCGACGAGAAGGGCGCGCAGGAGACGGCGCGGGAGGTACGCGCCAAGGGCCGCCGGGCGGCCGTGGCCCGGCTCGACCTCACCGAACTGCCCGGGGCCGCGGACACCGTGGACGACCTGTGCGCCGAACTCGGCCGCGTCGACGTCCTGGTCAACAACGCCGGTACGGGCACCATGACGCCCTTCCTCGACCTCGGTCTCGAGGATGTGCGCCGAGTGCTCGACGTGGATCTCGTCGGACCGTTCCTGTGCGGGCAGAAGGCGGCCCGGCGCATGATCACGCAGGGCGACGGCGGCCGGATCGTCAACGTCACGTCCGTCCACGAGCACCAGCCCCGGGTGGGCGCGGCGCCGTACTGCGCGGCCAAGGGCGGGCTCGGGCTGCTCACCCAGGTGATGGCGCTGGAGCTGGCCGAGCACGGCATCACCGTGAACGCGGTGGCGCCCGGCGAGATCGCCACCCCCATGACCGGTCAGGAGGACACCGACGTGCACACCGAGCGCCGCCCCGGCGTGCCCCTGGGACGACCCGGTGACGCCCGCGAGGTCGCCGCCGTGATCGCCTTCCTGGCGAGCCCCGACGCCTCCTACGTCACCGGCGCCTCCTGGAGCGTCGACGGCGGCATGCTGCGCATGGGCCCGCAGGCCGGCTCCCACCTGACCGGCGACGACTGGCGAAGGCCCTGAGGTCGCGGTGAGACTCCGTACCAGCTCCAGCGAGCGGCCGGGCTTCACCCGAATCCGCTGCGGCCGCGGCTTCCGCTACCGGGACGAGAAGGGCGCGCCCCTGACCGACCCCGCCCAGCTCGACCGGATCCGGGCCCTCACCGTTCCGCCGGCCTGGCGGGACGTGTGGATCTGCCCGTGGCCCAACGGCCACCTCCAGGCCGTCGGCACCGACGCCGCCGGTCGCCGCCAGTACCTCTACCACCAGCAGTTCCGGGCCGAGCAGGACATTGCCAAGCACGAGCACGTGCGCGGTGTCGCGCGTGCCCTGCCCGAACTGCGCGCCCAGGTCTCCGCCGACCTCGCCGGACGCGGACTGAGCCGGCCCCGGGTCACCGCCTGCGCCGTACGCCTGCTCGACCTCGGCTTCTTCCGCATCGGCAGCGACCGGCACACCCGCACCAGCGAGACCTACGGCCTGACGACCATGCTCCGCGAGCACGTGAGCTGCGGCCGCGGCGAGATCTCCTTCAGCTTCCCCGCCAAGGGCGGCATCGAGACGGTCCGGGCCCTGGTCGACGACCAGGCGCACGCCGTCGCCCGCGCCCTGCTGCGCCGTCCGCGCGGCGGCGACCGCTTCCTCGCCTTCCACGACCGCGGCGCCTGGCACGACCTGCACAGCGACGACCTGAACGAGGCGCTGCGGCGGCTCTCCGGCACCGACGTGACCGCGAAGGACTTCCGGACCTGGCACGCCACCGTGCTCGCCGCCGTCGCGGTGGCCGTCACCGCTGGCAGCGCCCGTGCCACCGAGGCGGCCCGCCGTCGGCAGACGGCCCGCGCGGTCCGGGAGGTCAGCCACTACCTCGGCAACACGCCCGCGGTGTGCCGCTCCTCCTACATCGACCCCGAAGTCTTCGAGCTGTTCGACCAGGGCGTGACGATCGCCCCGGCGCTCGGCCGGCTCGGGGAGCACGGGGACTTCGGCCGCCCCGCCACCCAGGGAGCCGTCGAGGCGGCGGTCCTCGGCCTCCTGGACGGCGCACGCGGATGAGCCACCGGCCCGCGAGGCGTTCTAGGCTCTATTGCATGACCGAACAAGGAGTTCCGCACATCGCCCGCCCACGGATCCTGGTGCTCGGCGTGTGCCCGGGCCGGCACGGCCAGCCGCCCTTCCGGATCATGGAGATCGACGGTCAGGTCATCGGTGAGGCCAGGACCATCACCGACGTGCTGGAGGCCGCCGCGTCCCACGGGCTGCCCATCCACGACCTGGACGACCCGGACTCCATCCGCTGGGTGGGCGGCGACAAGTACACCTGGACGCTCCACCACTGAACGCGGCGCCGTACCCCGGGTGACCTCCCCGGCCGCCGGCCCGGCTGAGCGGGGCCGGCGCGGGACGCGGTCCGCCCGCGACGGCCCCGTCACGCCTGGCTCAGCCCACCGTCCACTTCTGGTTGGCGGCGCCCGTGCACGTCCAGATCTGCAGCCGGGTGCCGTTGGCCGAGTTGTTCCCGGTCACGTCCAGGCACTTGTTCGCCTGGGGGTTGACGATGTCGCGGGCCGCCGGCAGGGCCCACTTCTGGGCGGGGCTGCCGTTGCAGTCCCACAGCTGGACGGGCGTGCCGTCGGCGGTGCCGCCGCTGGTGACGTCCAGGCACTTGCCGAGCGCCCGGAGCGTCCCGTCCGAGCCCACCGTCCACTGCTGGGCCGCCGTCCCGTTGCAGTCGTACAGCTGCACCGGGGTGCCGTTGGCGGAGTTCGCCGCGGCCACGTCCACGCACTTGCCCGCCAGACCGCGGATCGGGACACCGGCCGCGCTGTCGCTCGTCGTCACCGACACCGAGTCGACCACCAGTTGGGCCGGGAACTGGGTGGAGCCGTCCGGGTCGCCGGGCCAGTAGCCGCCCACCGCGAGGTTCAGGATCAGGAAGAACGGCTTGTTGAACACCCAGGTCTTCCCGCCCAGGTCGGCGGGCGTGCGGCGCTGGTAGACATTGCCGTCCACCGACCAGGTGATCGAGTCCGGCGCCCAGTCGACGGCGAAGGTGTGGAACGCGTCCGCGAAGGCCTGGCCGCCGGGCAGGGTGTAGCCGGCGCCTATGCCGCCCGAGCCGGAGTAGCCGGGGCCGTGGATCGTGCCGTGCACGGTCGAGGGCTCGAAGCCGACGTTCTCCATCACGTCGATCTCGCCGGAGTCCGGCCAGTTCACGGGCGTGCCGAGCATCCAGAACGCGGGCCACATGCCCTGTCCGCGCGGGATCTTCATCCGGGCCTCGACGTGCCCGTACTGCGCGTTGAACTTGCCCGAGGTGTTGAGCCTCGCGGACGTGTACTGGCAACTGCCGTACCAGCACTGGTAGCCCGCCGGGTTCTCCTTGCGGGCCGTGATCACCAGATGCCCCTGGCCGTCCAGCGCCGCGTTCTTGGTACCCGAGGTGTAGTACTGCCGCTCATGGTTGTTGACGTTGTCACCCGTCTCCAGCGTCCACTTCGAGGAGTCGACGCCCGAGCCCGCGGGCCCGTCGAAGTTGTCGGAGAAGGTGGAGACGGCCGCCGCGGCCGCCGGGGCCGAGCCCTGGGCGCGGGCCGGGCCGACGGCGGCCGAGCCGACCAGCGCGGCGGACAGGGCGGCGAACAGACATCTGCGGAGCAGGCGTGGGGAGGGCATGACTCTCCGTTCGGTGTGGGGGTGGAGACACAGGAGATGCCCTCTTGATTCAAGGTGTGAGATAAGGGGTGGGTCAATACCCAGGTCCGGACCAGTATTCGGCGGTCACTCGGTTTCCGCCGTCTTCACCCGCCGGTGCACCGAGCGCCCGAGCCGCCGGCCGAGCAGCAGCCAACCGAGCAGCGCGCCCGACGTGTTGAGAATGACGTCGTCGATGTCGAAGGCCCGCCCGGTGACCAGCGCGCCCTGGCACAGCTCCACCACCAGCATCACCAGCGCCGTCAGGACCAGCACCTGGACCACTCCACGGGCGCGCGGCGCCAGGACCGGGACGAGCACGCCGAAGGGCACGCCGAGGAGCACGTTGCCGCCTATCTGCTTCACCGTGTCCCGCCACGGCGCGTACTCCAGATAGGCCGACAGCGACCGCCCCGGGTGCAGATTGCTGTGCGTCAGCGACACCGACGCCGGGGAGGGCTGCAGCGTGAGCCGGGCCAGCACGATGGCGAACGCCACCATGAACGCGAAGGCGACCAGCATCGCCAGCAGCCGCCAGGGCAGCGCGAGCGCGTGCGGCGCGGCCGCCGGGCGTTCCCGGCCGCCGGCCGCACCCGCCGGGCGGGCCCGCCCGGTTCGCTCCCGCTTCTTCGGCGTACGCAGCACGGCGGGCAGACGTAGCGCGGTCCGGGCCATCAAGTCACTCCCTTGGGATAGTCAACGTCCCCGTTTCAGAGCGCGGTTACCCCTGAACCCGCCCGGAATGCCGCCGCCCGCACGGCCGCCGGCGCACGTCGGCGGTTTCCGTTCACGCCTCCGGGGCACTCCGGCCCCGGATCCGCGTGCCGCCCGCCCTGCGGGGCCCGGCGGTGCTTGGATGCCCCGAGCGGCGTATCACACGAAACGCCGCACAAGCCCTGCCGAGCGGACCGAGGAGGCGGCGATGCCCGGGTGCACGTCCCCGCGCACCACGACGCGAGCCGCCCTGCTCGCCCTCGGCGAACTGCTGGCCTGGTGGGCCGCCCTCGCCCTGCTGTGGCTGGTGTTCATCACCTCGGTCGACACCCTGGAGCGGATCGTCGGGGCGAGTGCCGCCGCGGCGGGCGCGCTGCTGGCCCGGGCCGGGCGGCGGGCGGTGACCTGGCGGTGAACGGCTGGATCCTGGCGGCGACCGTCGTGATGGCCGGGGGAGGGGCGGCCGTCGTGTGGGGGGTGAGCTCCGGCCCGCTGACCCGCCGGGTCGTGGCGCAGAACCTGACCACCTCCGTGGCCTGCCCGGCCCTGCTGCTGCTCGCCCAGGGCTACCAGCGCCCCTCCTACGTCGACCTCGCCCTGCTGATGGCGCTGCTGGGCCCGGTCGGCACCCTGGTCTTCGCCCGCCTGCTCGCCGGGGAACTGGCGGGCGGCCGGGCGAGCGCGTGGGGACTGACCTGGGCCGCCGCCGCACTGGGCGCGGTGGTCGTGGTGGCCGTCTGCGTGGCCGCCGGGCCGAGCCGGGCCATGGTGAAACTGCTGGTGACCGGCGCGCTGCTGATCGGCGGCAACCTCATCGCCTCGCGGGCGTTGTCGGGCGGGTTCGAGGGGGTGCGCGGTGACTGACACGGTGCCGGGCGGCCGGCCGGGAGGCGTGGCATGGCCGACCCGGTGATCGTCGTGGCGCTGCTCCTGGTGGCCGCCGCCGCCACCGCCGCGGTGGCGGCGCGCGAGCCGGCCCGGCAGGCGCTGGTGCTGTCCGTGCTCGGTGTCTCGCTGACCCTGCTGTTCACCGTGCTCCAGGCCCCGGACGTCGGCCTGTCCCAACTGGCCGTGGGTTCCGTGCTCACCCCGCTGCTGATCATGCTGTCCGTGCGCAGGGTCCGCCGGCGCGGCCGGACCCGGGACGAGGCGCGGTGAGCCGCCGGGTGCGGCTGTGGCTGCTCGCCGCCGGCGGGGCCGGTCTGGCCGCCCTGCTCGTGGCCGCCGCCCTGGACCTGCCCTCCTTCGGCGGCCGGAGCCACCCCTACGGCGACCGGGCCGTGCGGGCCGCGCTCGCCCGGCACACCGCCAACACCATCGCCTCCGTCAACTTCGACCAGCGGGCCTACGACACGCTCGGCGAGATGAGCATCCTGTTCGCCGCCGTCCTCGGCTGCGCGGTGCTCCTGCGGCAGGCCCGCGACGAGCACCGCGCGCAGCCGGAGCCCGCCGAGGTCGCCCGGCCCGTCCGCCGCTACGCGCTGATCGTGCTGCCCGTCGCCCTGGTCACCGGGATCTACGTGGTCGCCCACGGCCAGCTCAGCCCCGGCGGCGGCTTCCAGGGCGGGGTCGTCGCCGCGAGCGCGCTGCACCTGATGTACCTCGGCGCCGACTACCGCGCCCTGGAGCGGGTCCGCCCCATCGGCCTGTTCGAGGCCTCCGACGCCCTCGCCGTCTGCGCCTACCTGGTGCTGGGTCTCGCCGGGGTCCTCGCGGGCACCGCCTTCCTGGCCAACACGCTGCTGCCGTACGGCACGTTCAACACGCTGGCGTCCGGTGGCATCGTCCCGCTGCTGAACGCGGCCGTCGGGGTGGAGGTGGCCAGCGCGGTGGTCGTGCTGCTCGCCGGCTTCCTGGACCAGGCCGTCGAGATCGAGGAGGAACAGGGGAGTTGAGCACCGTGATGCACGTGCTGCCCTACCTGGTCGCCGCCTACGTCTTCCTGACCGGCTGCTACGGCCTCGCCACCAGCCGCAACCTGATCCACGCGGTCGGCTGCCTGGCGGTGTGCCAGTCGGCCACGTACGTGCTGCTGCTGGCGGTGGGCTACCGCGACGGGGCCACCGCGCCCGTCTTCTCCGACCTGAAGCCGGGCTCGCGGCCGGTCGTCGACCCGGTCGTACAGGCCCTCACCCTCACCGACATCGTCGTCGGCGCCACCGTCACGGCCGTGCTGCTCGCCCTCGTCCTGCAGATCGCCAAGCGGCACGGCACGGTCGACCCCGACGAACTGAGAGAGCTGCGCGGCTGATGCACCATCTGCTCCCGCTGCTGGCCGCGGTGCCGCTGCTCGGCGCCGCGCTGCTGGTGGCCACGGGCCGCTTCCTGTCCCGGCCCGCCGCCGAGATCACCGGCCTCGCGGTCTCCGGCTGCACGGCCGCGCTCGCCCTGGTCCTGCTGCTGAACTCCGCACCGCCGCTGGTCGAGTGGGTCGGCGGATGGCGGCCCACCGGCGCCGGGAGCGTCGGGATCGTGCTGCTCGGCGACGGGCCGGCGCTCGGCATGGCCGCGCTCGCCTCGCTGCTCACCCTGGCGGCCCTGGCGTACTCCTGGCGGTACTTCGACGAGCCGCCGAGCGGCCACGCCGGTTCCTTCCCGGCGCTGATGCTGGCCTTCCAGGGCGCGATGTGCGGCTTCGCGATCGCCGGCGACCTGTTCAACGCCTTCGTGTTCTTCGAGCTGATGAGCGTGGCCGCGTACGCGCTGACCGGCTACCGGATCGACGAGGCGAAGGCGGTGCAGGGCGCGCTGACCTTCGGGGTGGTCAACTCCCTGGGGGCGTACGCCCTGCTGACGGGCATCGGCCTGCTGTACGCCCGCACCGGCGAGCTGTCCATGACGAGGATCGGCCGGGGTCTCGACGCCCACGGCCCGCCGGACGCCCTGGTCCTCGCCTCCTTCGTGCTGGTGCTGACCGGGCTCCTGGTGAAGGCGGCCGCCGTGCCGTTCCACTTCTGGCTACCGGACGCGCACGCGGTCGCGCCGACCCCGGTGTGCATGCTGCTCTCCGGCGTCATGGTCGAGCTCGGCTCGTACGGCGTCTGGCGGGTGTACGGCACCGTGTTCGCCGGACCCGGCGGCATCCCCGCAGCCGGACTGACCCGCGCCCTGGTCACCCTCGGCACGCTCACCGCCGTGACCGGCTCCCTGATGTGCTGGTACCAGCGGCACATCAAACGGCTGCTGGCCTACTCCACGGTCGCGCACACCGGCCTGTTCCTGGTCGGCCTCGGCGTGCTCAGCCCCGAGGGCGACGACGGGATCGCGCTGTACCTCCTCGGCCACGCCGGTGTGAAGGCCGCGCTCTTCGCCTGCGCCGGCGCCCTGCTCGACCGGTACGGCAGCGTCGACGAGCACGCCCTGCACGGCAGGGCCCGGGAACTGCGCGCCTTCGCGGTGATGTTCGGGATCGGGGGACTCGCGCTCGCCGGTCTTCCGCCGTTCGGCACGGCGCTCGGCAAGGCGATCGCCGAGGAGGCGGTGGGAGGCCCGCTGACCGTGGTGTTCCTGGGCGCGTCGGCGGTCACCGGCGGCGCCGTGCTGCGGGTCACGGGCCGGGTGTTCCTCGGCCTCGGACCGCGCCCGCGGGACGCCGAGTACGAGACCAGCGGCTCGGGCGAGCAGCCGGAGACCGGCGGCATCCTGCGCCGCGTCCCGGACAGCATGACGACCGTGCCCGCCGTGCTGCTCGCCGCCGCGTTCGCCGCCGGAGCGGCCCCGGGCTTCGGCGAACTGGTCGCCCGGTCCGTCAACGAGGCCGGCTCGGGCGGCGCCCACGCGTCCGCGCACTGGACGCTCGCCGGTGTTCTGCTGGGCCTGCTCTCGGCACTGCTCGCCGTGGCCCTCGCCGCCCTCGCCGTGGCCCGGCCGGGCCGGGCGGACGCCCCCGGCCCGGTCCTGCCGCTGCGCCGGCTGCAGTCGGGCCACGTCGGCGACTACGTGGCCTGGATGCTGGTGGGCGCCACCGCGCTCGGGGCGCTGGCCCTGCCGGGGGTGCTGGGCGGCTGAGGTCAGGCGCCGTAGGACACGTGCACCTCCTCGAACCCGAGGGAGCGCAGCAGCCCCTGCAGCATGTCGGTGGTGTTGGACTCCGCCCGCCGGGTCAGCCCGCTTGTCTTCGCGGCGTCGCCGATGTGCCGTACGGCGAGCTTCTGCACCGCCTGCTCGCCGTTGGGATTGTCGGAGAACAGGTCGCCGAGCCGGTCGAGCAGACCGCGCTGCTTGGACACCGCGTAGGAGCGGTCCGGGTCCAGGGCAGGCTTGCCGAGCCGCGCGTGCGGCAGCCGGATCGTGGCCGTCGTACGGTCGGCGTCGACCGAGACGTCCTTCTCGCCGACCCCGCCGAGGTCCACATAGGCGTCTACGGTGCCCGCGCCGACGTACAGGGTGCGGGTGCCGCGGATCGCGTCGGGCAGGAACTTCGCGTCCTTCTCCAGGTCCACGACCACCTGGAAGTTGCCGGAGGCCGCGTCGTAACGGCTCATGTCCTGGATGGACTTCAGGAGCGCGGGGCCACTGCGGTCGTGCGTCTCGGTGCCGAACAGGTCCTTGATGCCCGGGAGCACGGCCAGCCGGATGCCCGCGAACAGCACCACGAGCACCAGCACGAACGCGGTCACCGCCTTGGCCCAGCCGGGCATGCGCCGGGGCAGGCGCCTGACGTCAGTCGTCATGGCGACCCTCCTTCCTGCAGACACTGATGCCCACCGATCGCGGTGCCAGACCGCGGAGCGGGCCGAGGGCGGTGCCCGGTGCCGCACGGGACACCTCCGTCCGGCGGAGCGCGGACCCGGGCGGCGCCGCCCGGGCCGGGCGCGTGCCGCCAGTAGCATGACGGCGCAGCCCGTGCGGATCATGCGAGGAGCGGATCGTGCGAGACATCGCCGTCTTCAGTGGCAGTGCCCATCCCCGGCTGGCCGAGGAGGTCTGCGCCCACCTCGGCGTGCCGCTCAGCCCGACCCGGGTCAGCCGGTTCGCCAATGACTGCCTGGAGGTGCAGCTCCAGGCCAACTGCCGGGAGCGGGACGTCTTCCTGATCCAGCCGCTGGTCCGGCCGGTGCAGGAACACCTGGTGGAGCTGCTGCTGATGTGCGACGCCGCCCGGGGCGCCTCCGCCGCCCGGATCACCGTCGTCATGCCGCACTACTCCTACGCCCGCTCCGACAAGAAGGACGCGCCCCGCATCTCCCTCGGCGGGCGGCTGGTCGCCGACCTGCTGGTGGCCGCGGGCGCGAGCCGGGTGCTCGCCATGACCCTGCACGCTCCCCAGGTGCACGGGTTCTTCTCGGTGCCGGTGGACCACCTGCACGCCCTGCGCGAACTGGCCGCGCACTTCGGGCGGTACGACCTGACGCGCACCACGGTCGTCTCACCGGACCTCGGCAACGCCAAGGAGGCCGCCGCCTTCGCCCGGCTGATCGGCGCCCAGGTGGCGGCGGGCGCCAAGCAGCGGTTCGCGGACGACCGGGTGAGCATCAGCTCCGTGATCGGCGAGGTCACCGGCCGGGACGTCATCGTCCTGGACGACGAGATCGCGGGAGGCAGCACCGTGCTGGAACTCCTGGAGAGGCTGCGGGAAATGAGGCCGCGTTCGATCCGGGTGGCGTGCACGCACGGGCTGTTCGCGGCCGGAGCGCTGGGCCGGCTGAGCGAGCAGCCGGACGTGCTGGAGATCGTGTGCACCAACACCGTGCCGGTCCCGGCGGACGAGCACACCGACAAGCTCCGGGTGCTGTCGATCGGGCCGGCCCTCGCCGAGGCCGTGCGCCGCATCCACAACGGTGAATCCGTCAGCGCCCTGTTCGAGTAGGCGCCCGGAGGCCGGCGCTCACAGGGAGCCGGAGGCGGCCTCGGACTGCTTCAGGGCCGCCTCCAGTGTCGGCTGCGGCGGCAGCAGCCGGGACAGGCCGGTGACCCGCAGCACTCTCAGGGTCAGCGGATGGGTGCACACCAGGTGCAGCCGTCCGCCCCGCTCCAGCACCCGGCCGCGCGCCCGGTACAGCAGGCGCAGTCCGGAGCAGTCGAAGAAGTCCACGCCGCGCAGGTCGATCACGATCCGGGCGCCGGGCCGGCCGGTCGCCAGGTCCAGCGCGGGCACGATCTCGGCCGCCGCCGCGATGTCGATCTCACCGCGGAACTCCAGCACGGTGTGGCCGCGCTCCTCACGCACGCGCAGATGCCGGGTGCGCGGTGCGGGTTCCTGCCGCACGACGGCACCACCTCCCACCCGCGCCCGGAAAAGTTCGTCGCTCGACCGTCAAGTTACCCTCGATAGAGGGAATTTGAGCATGTTCGATTGACATATGTCTCCGGGTTTCTCGCGTGTCGCCCTGTGGTGTGGGTGACAGCGCGGCGGCGGCGCGGAGGCACGGGCCGGCCACGGCGCGGCCCGTGCTCGCCCTCCTGCCCAGGTCAGTCCGCCAGCAGCACCAGCTTGCCCGTCGTCCGGCCGGTGTCGCCCAGTTCGTGCGCCTTGGCGGCCTCGGCCAGCGGGAAGGTCCCCGCGACGGTGGCGCGCAGCCTGCCCGACTCCACCAGTTCCGCCACCGCGTTCATCCCGGACCGGTCGGCGTCCACCAGCATCCGCACCGCCCGCACCCCGAGCCGCTCGGCCTCCTCGTAGAACTCCGGCGAGCCGACCGGCAGGATCGACACCACGACGCCGCCCGGCCGCAGCACCCGCAGCGACCGCACGGAGGTGTCCCCGCCGAGGGTGTCCAGGACGACGTCGACGTCCCGCACCGCCTCGGCGAAGTCGGTGGACCGGTAGTCGACCGCCTCGTCGACGCCGATCTCCCGCAGGAAGCCGTGCTTCCCTGCGCTCGCGGTGCCGATCACGTACGCGCCGAGCGTCTTGGCGATCTGCACGGCCACGTGCCCCACCCCGCCGGCCGCGGCGTGGACCAGCACCCGCTGACCGGGCCGCACGTCGGCGTGCTCGGTCAGGGCCTGCCAGGCGGTCAGCGACACCAGCGGCAGCGCGCCGGCCTGGACGTGGTCGATCGAGGCCGGCTTGTGCGTCAGGGCGCGGGCCGGGACGGTGACGTACTCGGCGTGCGAGCCGTGGCCGAACGGGTAGGGCAGCATGCCGAAGACCTCGTCGCCGGGCCGGAAGGCGGCGACCCCGATCCCCGTCTCGGTGACCTCGCCGGAGACGTCCCAGCCGAGGACGAACGGCGGCTCGCCCAGGAACCCGCCGGTCGCCCGGTGCTTCCAGTCGGTCGGGTTCACCCCGGCGGCCCGCACCCGGACCAGCACCTCGTTCGGCCGCGGCGCGGGCCGCTCCAGCCGCACTATCCTCAGCACCTCGGGACCGCCGAGGACGTCCTGGCCGACGGCCCGCATCGTGTTGTTCACATCGCTCATGGTCACCCAGCCTGCCGAGCCGCGGCCGCCCGGGAAATGGCAGGATGGCCAACCTCCGATAGGATCATGCCATGCGTGCGACAGCCGGCCCGGAGCGCGTGGCGGTCCTGGCCCTCGACGGTGTCTACCCCTTCGAGTTGGGCATCCCCAGCCGGATCCTCGGCGCGGCGGGCGGCCGGTACGAGGTGATGACCTGCAGCGTCGACGGCCGGCCGGTGCGCAGCAGCGCGGACTTCACCGTCGGCGTGGAGCACGGCCCCGAACTGCTGGAGACGGCGGACACGGTGGTCGTCACCTCCGTGCCCCCCGCGTACCTCCCCACCGAGCTGCCGGAGGCCGTCGCCGCCGCCCTCGCCCGGATCCGCCCCGACGCGCGGATCGTCTCCATATGCACCGCCGCCTTCGTCCTCGCCGAGGCGGGGCTCCTCGACGGCCGCAGGGCCACCACCCACTGGCACGTGGCCGACCTGTTCCGCCGCAGGTACCCGCGGGTCGAGCTGGACCCGGACGTGCTGTTCGTCGAGGACGGCCGGATCCTGACCTCGGCCGGGGCCGCGGCCGGCGTCGACGTCTGCCTGCACCTCGTGCGCAGCGACCACGGCAGCGCCCTGGCCAACTTCGTCGCCCGCTGCTGCGTCGTCCCCCCGTTCCGGGAGGGCGGCCAGGCGCAGTACATCGAGCAGCCGGTCCCCGAGGACGGCTCCTCCGGCACGGCCGCCACCCGCGCCTGGGCCCTGGCGCGGCTGGCCGAGCCGCTGACCCTGACCGACCTCGCCCAGCACGCCCGGATGAGCCTGCGCACCTTCGCCCGCCGGTTCAACGACGAGGTCGGGGTCAGCCCCGGCCGTTGGCTCATCCAGCAGCGCGTGGTCCGCGCCCGGCACCTGCTGGAGTCCAGCGACCTGCCGGTGGACCGGATCGCCGCCGAGGTCGGCTTCGCCACCGGCGCCTCGCTGCGCCAGCACCTGCACGCCTCGATCGGCGTCTCCCCGCAGGCCTACCGGCGGACGTTCCAGAAGGCCCGCTGAACGTTTCGCGCCCTCGCCCCGTCCAAGTACCGGCGGACGACGGCCAGGAGAAGGGGTGGGGGCATGCGCGCGGGACTCGTGGCGGTGGCGGTGCTGGCGGGTGTGACGGCGGTGGGATGCGGCGGCACGGGGGCTCCGGTGGTGGTCCGCGGCACGCCTCCGGCCACCCCCTACGCCGGGCCGCTGAACGTACCCACCCGGGCCGCCGACGGGTCCGGCCCGCGCGCGCTGCGGGAGGCATCCGGGGCGGCCGGCCGCGCGCTGGAGTGCGACGGGGAGATCTACGCCGGCGACGGGCCCGACGGCTGGAGCAGGGCCGACGGCGGTGACACGCCGGAGGACGGACTGCGGCTCCACTTCGACCTGTTCGACCCCGTACAGCCCCGGCACGGCTACCGCGTGGAGCGCGCGGAGGCGGACCGGGTGCTGTACTCCTTCGACGTCCGCGGGCGCACCAAGGTGGCCGTCGTGGTGGCCAGGGACCAGCCGGGACGCCCCGGCTGGGGCCCGGAGACGAACGCCTCCTGCGATCCCGCCGAACTCCCCGCGCGCTACACGGAGGCCGAGGGCATCGAGGTGTGGACGGACCGCGGCGGACGGCGGGTCCCGGTGCGCAGGCTCAGCGGTTCGGACGGGCCGGAGCACTGCGGCTGGCAGTCGGCCCGCTTCCTCGCCGTGGACGGCCGCACCTACGCCCGCGACCCCGAGGGCGCGCTCGCCCGGGACGGCCTGCTCCGGGCGCCGTACCGCGCTCACGTGCCGATGCCGGCGGCTGCCCGGGACACCGGCTACCACTACCGCGGACAGCGGCTGTGGCTCACGGCGGACCGGGACACCGCCTACGTCCGCACCGCCGCCGGAACCGAGGCCTGGCCGGAGGTGAAGCAGGGCGTCGCCTGCCTGTGAGGGGGCGCCGGCCGCGGCGCGGCACGGCCGGCGACCGCCGGACCCGGCCCGACCGTCGGCCCCGGCCCGACCGTCGGCCCCGGCCCGACCGTCGGCCCCGGCCCGCCACCTCGACCTCATCGGCCCCCTGCGCGAGCCCGGCTCTCGGGACGACCTCCTCGGTGATCCCGGCCGCGCGCCGTCCGAGACGCCCGGGAAACCCGGGGAGCACGCGCCTGACGGCGGTCGGCCCGGACACGCCTCGGCGGCCTCCGTGCGCGGACGGAAGGCGGGGGGCGGTCACACTTGACGCCGTCCGCACGTCGTACGAGCGAGACCCGATGCCGAGGAGGCCCGACGACCATGACCCCGCCGCCCGCCCGCACCGCCGAACAGCGCAAGAAGGACACCCTCCACCGGCTGGAGCACGACGTGGACGCCTGGGTGGCCACCGCGGGCGCGGACGGCGGCGCCCCCTACCTCGTCCCGCTGTCCTTCGTCTGGGACGGCGCCACCCTGCTGATCGCCACCCCGGCCGACAGCCCGACCGGCCGCAACCTGGCGGCCACCGGCCGGGCCAGGCTGGGCATCGGGCCGACCCGGGACGTCGTCATCGTCGAGGGCGCCGTACGGGCCGTGGCCCCCGAGGACCTGCCGGAGGAGGACGCCGAGGTCTTCGCCGGCAAGACCGGCTTCGACCCGCGCCGGCTCGCCGACCGCTACCTGTACTTCCACGTGCTCCCCGAACGCGTCCAGGCCTGGCGGGAGGCGAACGAGCTGACGGGCCGGGAGCTGATGCGTGACGGAGCGTGGCTGGCCGCCGACTGAATCGGCGGGACGGGGATATCCGCTGGGGGACGGAGAAGGACGGAACCCCCGGGAGGAAACATGCCCCTCGTGACCGCGGGCGTCGTGGTGCTCGACTGCGCCGAACCCGAGAAACTCGCCGAGTTCTACCGGCAGTTGCTGGACGGCGAGCAGACGCACGCGTCCGCCAACCTGGTCGAGATCCAGGGCGGGGACGGCTTCCGGATCGCCTTCCGGCGGGACGTCAACGCGACGCCGCCGAGCTGGCCGCGCCCGGAGAACTCCCTGCAGGCCCATCTCGAGTTCCTGGTGGCCGACCTGGACGAGGCCGAGCGCCGGGTGGTCGGCCTCGGCGGCCGGCCGCTGGAGGCGGGGGATCCGGCGGGGACGTACGAGGAACGCGCCTTCGCCGACCCCGCCGGACACTCCTTCACCCTGCGCCTGGTGCCGTCGCCGGCGCCGAAGCAGGGCTGAGCGGACCAGGACCCCCTCGTCCGGATCGTCCCGGCCCGTGGGGGTCCGCCCCGGTCCGGACGGAGGGGCCTAGTCCCGGCCGCCCTTGTCCTTGGCCGGCCACACGCCCGTGGTCCGCTCGATGGCCTTCGCGCCGGTGCGGTCCACGGCGCTGCGCACCACCGCGAAGATGGCGCCCTGGACCGCGGCCGCGAGCAGGATCTCCCCCCAGCCGCGGTCCGGGTCCAGCGCGTCGGGCGCGTCCTCCTCGTGCCGGAGCACCGTCCACGCCTTGCGGAAGGCCATCCCGGCCAGCGCTCCGCCCGCCCAGCTGAGCACGAACCCGACCGGCTGGTAGACGACGGGGAGCTTCTTCTTCTTTGTCTTCGCCATGGAGGACTCCTTCCTCGTCAGACGGTCCTCATGCGGGGCGTCCTCGCGCCGGCACCTGTTCGTCCGGTGGCGGCGGGCCCGGTGGCGTCCCGTCGCCGAACGGGCGTCCCCCCAGCTCCTGGCGGTGATGCGGGGTCAGCCAGCCGCCGAGGTCGGGCCCGAGCGGCACGATCCCGGTGGGGTTGATGCCGGTGTGGACCCGGTAGTAGTGCCGCTTGATGTGGTCGAAGTCGACCGTGTCACCGAAACCGGGCGTCTGGAACAGGTCGCGGGCGTACGCCCACAGCACCCGGTTCTCCGTCAGCTTCCAGCGGTTGCACTTGAAGTGGCCGTGGTAGACGGCGTCGAACCGGACCAGCGTGGTGAACAGCCGGATGTCCGCCTCGGTGATCGTGTCGCCGACCAGGAAGCGCTGCCCGGCGAGCCGTTCGGCGAGCAGTTCGAGCCGCCGGAAGACGGCCGTGCACGCCTTCTCGTACTCCGCCTGGTGGGTGGCGAATCCCGCCCTGTACACCCCGTTGTTGACGTCTTCGTAGACCTCCGCCATCACCGCGTCGATCTCGTCGCGCCGGCTCCGCGGGTACAGGTCCGGCGCGCCCTCGCGGTGCAGCTTCGTCCACTCGGTGGCCAGGTCGAGAGTGAGTTGCTGGTAGTCGTTGGTGACGAGCTCGCCGCTCGGCACGTCCACCACCGCCGGCACGCTCACCCCGCCCGGGTATCCCTTCTCCCGCCGGTCGTACGCCTCGCTCAGGAAGCGGATGCCGAGCACCGGGTCACGGCCGCCGGGGTCCAGGGTGAACCGCCAGCTCCGGTCGTCCTGGACGGGGTCCGCGACGGCCATGGACAGGGCTTCCTCCAGGCCGAGCAGCCGGCGCGAGACGACGGCCCGGCTCGCCCACGGACAGGCGCGGGAGACCACCAGCCGGTAGCGCCCGGCCGCGACCGGCCAGCCGTCCCGCCCGTCGGCGGTGATCCGGTCGGCGAAGTGGCTCCTGGACCGGCGGAAGCTCTTGTGTCCGTAGGCGCTGTTGCCGTCGTCGCCCATCTCTCCTCCTGGCCTTGCGCGGGGGCGTGTTCCCGCCACCACACGTTCCCCTTTTTCGCTCTTCGGCACGGTGTGATCCGGGGGAGCGGGGGCAGTCTGCACCAGGTGAGTGGGACATCCTCAGATCAGGAGACGGCCGCACCGACGGCCGATGACCGGAACGACGCGAAGGGCGACCGTAAGACCGGCGGTCCGGGCGGCGACCGGCACACCAAGGTCACCGTGCTGGTCGCGCTGGCCGCGAACCTGGTGATCGCCGTGGCCAAGGCCCTCGGCGGTGTGCTCGCGGGCTCGCCCGCACTGCTGTCGGAGGCCGCGCACTCCGTCGCCGACAGCCTCAACGAGGTCTTCCTGCTGGCCGCGTTGCGCCGCAGCAGCCGTCCGGCCGACCGGCGGCACCCCTTCGGTTACGGCAAGGAGCGGTTCTTCTGGTCCCTCCTGGCGGCGGTAGGGATCTTCGTGATGGGCGGCTGCTTCTCCTTCTTCCAGGGCTTCGAGGCACTGCGCACCGGCACCGAGGAGAAGTTCAGCGGTTATGTGGCGGGCCTGATCGTGCTGGGCGTGGCCCTCCTCGCCGAGGGCGCCTCGCTGCTGCGGGCCCTGCACCAGGTGCGGCGGCAGGGCGGCGGCCGTGACGCGCTGCGCGACCCGGCGCTGCGCACGGTGGTCGCCGAGGACGGCACGGCCGTCCTCGGCGTGACGCTCGCCATCATCGGCATGGCCCTGCACATGGTGACCGGCCAGGTGGTCTGGGAGGCCTCGGCCTCGATCGCCATCGGCGCGCTGCTGGTGTACGTGGCCTACCGGCTGGGCCGCGACGCGCGGGACCAGCTCATCGGCGAGGCCGCCGACCCGGAGCTGAGCGGCAGGATCCGCTCGCTGCTGGAGGCCCAGCCGGAGATCGACAGCGTGGAGGAGCTGCTCACGATGCAGATGGGCCTCGACTCCACCCTGGTGGCCGCCCGCATCGACCTGGTGCCGGGCCTGGACAGCGAGCGGGTGGAGGAGGTCTCCATGCGCATCAAGGGGTCCATCTCCAGCACCGTGCCGGCCGCCGACCAGATCTTCCTCGACGTGACCGACCGGCCGACGCGGGAGGGACGAAGCGGCCCCGCCGCGACGGGGGAGCGCGGCGGGGCCTGACGCACGGGTGCCCGCCCCCGGACGGGTTCATGCCCGCGGACGCGGATTCATCTCGAACGCGCCCCCGCCCGGCCGGAACCGGCCGGTGGTACGGGCGGTCCCGTCAGTCCCCGTCGAGCGGCTCCAGCACGAACACCGGGATCTCGCGGGAGGTGTTGCGCTGGTAGTCGGCGTACGGCGGGAACGCGGCGACCGCCCGCTCCCACCACTCGGCCTTCTCCGCGCCGGTGATCTCCCGGGCACGCATGTCCCGCTTGACCGGCCCGTCCTGCAGCTCGACGTGCGGATCGGACTTCACGTTGAAGTACCAGACGGGGTGCTTGGGCGCCCCGCCGAGCGAGGCGACCACCGCGTACCGGCCGTCGCGCTCGACCCGCATCAGCGGCGTCTTGCGGATCTTGCCGCTCCGGGCGCCCCGGGTGGTCAGCACGATGACCGGGAGCCCGGTGTCCCGCAGCGTCGTGCCCTCGGTGCCCCCGGAACTCTCGTACAACTCGACCTGCTCGCGCACCCACTGCGTCGGGCTGGGTTCGTACTCGCCCTCAAGTGGCATGGGATCCGTCTCCTTCGTCGGTCCGGCGGATGGTGCTCCGGACGGTCACAACTCCCGCGGCCGCCCGGATCATCCGTACCGCATACCCCTTCACCCGTGCGGGTGATCACCGTTCCGGCCATCCGGTCGTCCGCACCGCCAGCACCAGGATCACGGCGCTGGAGAACAGGGCCGTGACCAGCCGCCCCCGGTGACCGGTCAGGGCACGTCCCAGCAGCGCGCCCCCGCCCGCCAGCAGAAGCTGCCAGCTCGCGGACGCGGCGAAGGCCGCCGCCACGAACGCCGCCCGCTCCAGTGGCCGTGCCGCACCGGCGGCGCCGCTGCCGAGCACCAGCGCCACGAAGTAGACCACCGTCATGGGATTGAGCAGGGTGATCCCGAGAAGGCCGAGATACGCCCGTGCCGCGCCTGGAACCGGCCGCTCCGGGCGGGTGGTGAGCCGATGGGCGCGGTACTGCCGCAGGGCGAGCAGCGCCGCCCGCAGCGCGAGGACCGTGAGGACCAGCGCCGAGGCCAGGCGCAGCGGGTCGAGCACGGGCCGCAGTTCCGCCGCGAGGGCGGCGCCGCCCACGGTCGCGAGCAGCGCGTACAGCCCGTCGGCCGTGGCGACGCCGAGCGCCGCCGAGGCGCCGGTGCGCAGCGAGGTGCGGGCGGTGAGGGAGACCAGATAGGTCCCGACCGCGCCGACGGGCACGGCGATGCCGTACCCGGCGAGCAGGCCCGCGAGCAGCGCGCCCGTCACGAGCGCGCGGGACCGGGCCTTGGGGGACGGCGGCGCTGCTGCCGGCCCGGCACCGCGGGGACGGTGGCAGCGGGCGTCGGCAGGAGGCAGGCTGTAAGAGGCATGGGCCGATCCTGGGGCCGCCGCGCCCGCACCGGCAAATGAATTACGGCGCGTTCCAGCCCCTGGTCGGCACGCTCTTCGGCCACTTCACCCGATACGGCGATCTGGCCGAACTTGCCGTCGCCCCATAGGTGCCTCGGGCATCTAATGAAGATCGGCACGACGCACCTCTTCGTCTGCGAGGTCTTTCCATGACGGAACTGACGGACATCACCGGCCCGGGGACCCCGGCCGACCCCGTCGCATTCCCCCAGGACCGCACCTGCCCCTACCACCCCCCCACCGGATACGGCCCGCTGCGCGACGGGCGCGACCTGTCCCGCGTCGCCCTGTTCGACGGCCGCGAGGTCTGGATGGTCACGGGCCACGCCACCGCCCGCGCGCTGCTGGCGGACCCCCGGCTGTCCACCGACCGCACCCTCCCGGGCTTTCCCGTGCCCACGGCCCGCTTCGCGGCCGTCCGCGACCGCAGGGTGGCGCTGCTCGGCGTGGACGACCCGGTCCACCAGATCCAGCGGCGGATGATGATCCCGTCGTTCACCCTCAAGCGCGCGGCCGGGCTGCGGCCCACCATCCAGCGGACCGTCGACGGGCTGCTGGACGCGATGATCGAGAAGGGCCCGCCGGCCGAGCTGGTCTCCGCCTTCGCCCTGCCCGTGCCCTCGATGGTCATCTGCGGCCTGCTCGGCGTGCCGTACGCCGACCACGAGTTCTTCGAGGAACAGTCCCGCACGCTGCTGCGCGGCCCCACGGCCGCCGACTCGCAGGGGGCGCGCGAGCGGCTCGAGGAGTACCTCGGCGGGCTGATCGACGACAAGGAGCGGCAGGCCGAACCCGGCGACGGCGTCCTGGACGACCTCGTCCACCAGCGGCTGCGCACCGGCGAGCTGGACCGGCGCGACGTGGTGGCGCTGGCCGTCATCCTGCTGGTGGCCGGGCACGAGACGACCGCCAACATGATCTCGCTCGGCACCTACACGCTGCTGCGGCACCCCGGCCGGCTGGCCGAGCTGCGCGCCGACCCGGCGCTGCTGCCCGCCGCCGTCGAGGAGCTGATGCGGATGCTCTCGATCGCGGACGGGCTGCTGCGCCTGGCCCTGGAGGACATCGAGATCGCCGGCGCCACGATCCGGGCCGGCGAGGGCGTCCTGTTCGCCACCTCGCTGATCAACCGCGACGAGTCCGTGTACGACGACCCCGACACCCTGGACTTCCACCGCTCCACCCGCCACCACGTGGCCTTCGGTTTCGGCATCCACCAGTGCCTGGGCCAGAACCTGGCCCGCGCCGAGCTGGAGATCGCGCTCGGCGCGCTGCTGGAGCGGCTCCCCGGCCTCCGGCTGGCCGCGCCCGCCGAGGAGATCCCGTTCAAACCCGGCGACACGATCCAGGGGATGCTGGAACTCCCCGTGGCCTGGTAAGAGGCTTTGGTCATGCACATCGACATCGACAAGGACCGCTGCATCGGCGCCGGCCAGTGCGCGCTGGCCGCCCCGGGCGTGTTCACCCAGGACGACGACGGTTACAGCACCCTGCTCCCCGGCCGCGAGGACGGCGGGGGTGACCCGATGGTCCGGGAGGCGGCCCGCGCCTGCCCGGTGAGCGCCATCCGGGTGACCGAACCGGCCGGCTGAGGCGGGGCCGGCGGCCGCGGCCCGCGGCCGGGACCGCCCTTCCCGGTTCAGTAGGGTCGTGCGATGACCTCACAGGCCGGGAAGCCCTTCCTCTACGTCATCGTCTGCGCGGCCGGGACCGCCGCCGGAGTCACCAGGCTGATCGGCGCCGCCCAGGCGCGGGGCTGGGAGGTGGGGGTCCTGGCCACCCCGGTGGCGATGGGCGGGTTCTTCGACACGGCGGCGGTCGAGGAGATGACGGGCCGGCCCGTCCGCTCGGCCTGGCGCTCGCCGGCCGATCCGCGCCCGTTCCCGCCGCCGGACGCCGTGGTGGTGGCGCCCGCCACCTTCAACACCGTCAACAAGTGGGCGGCCGGTCTCGCCGACACGCTCGCCGTCGGCACGCTCTGCGAGGCGGCGGGCCTCGGCGTGCCGATCGCCGTCCTGCCCTGCGTGGCGGACGCGCTGGCCGCCCATCCCGCGTACCGGGAGAGCCTTCTCCGGCTGCGCGGGATGGGCGTCCGCTTCGGCGAGCCGTACGCCGGCCCGCCGGGGGAGGACGGTGAGGCGGACGGCGGACGGCCCGGGTTCGCCTGGGAGAGCGCCCTGGACCTGCTGGAGCGGCCCTGAACCCGCTTCCGAGTCTCTAACCGCAGGTCAGCGTGGGCCCGGCCAGCATGCCGCCGGTGTAGAGGTCCTGACCCCGCGGCAGCCAGTAGCCCAGCTTGGAGACCACCGTGGAGCAGTCCGGCCCGACGGTGACGCGGACCTTCACTGTCTCGGGGTGACCGGGCTGCAGCGCGGTCAGCGCGCAGTCCAGGGAGTGCGCGAGCCGGGTCTTCGACGGGTACCGGCCGACCAGCGGGTTGACGCAGCGGGCGTCGTCCGTGGCGATCCGCACCCCGGTGCCCGCCTCGCCGATGAGTCCGAGCCGGGCGCTGCCGTCGCCCTCGTCGCTGTCCCGGCGGACCGTGTAGGTCAGCGTGGTGGTGGCGTTGCGCCGCAGGGTGGTCCGGTCGACGGTGACCGCGTGCGTGGGCGGGGCCTTGGGCGCGGTGAGGGTGAGCGTGGCCTCGACGGTGCCGCGCAGGTCGACACCGGCGGGCGCGGACCGCACGCGCACGTCGGCGGTGATGTCGTAGGTCCCGGGGCCCGGGTACTCCTGCCCGCCCGGCAGCGTTCCGGCGGCCAGCGTCCGGCCGGCGCGGTGCGCCGTCCAGGTGCCCTCCGTCCGGCAGGTGTAGCGCACCCGGACCCCGGCACGCCGGCAGCTCGCCGGGGCGGAGACCGTCAGCTGCGGGGTGCCGCTGCCCGCGCAGACGCTGACGACGGCGAACTGGCCGTGGTCCCCGCGCAGCGTCCCGGCTGGCGCGCACAGCGTGGACGGCTCCTCGCCCGCCCGGGACGGCGCGGCGGTGGACTGCCCCCAGGCGGGGGTGACGAGGGCGAGCGGCAGCAGCGCCGCCCCCGCCAGGCATCTCAGGGTGGTCGGACGTGTCGGCACCGTGGTGTCCTCCGGCGGCCCGGACCGGCCGACTGCCGGTCGTCTGGGCCGAGGATCGGCCGACGGCGGAGCCGTCCGACCGCGCCACGCCGGGCGGTCACCGGCAGGCGGCACGGCACGAGGGCCGGTCGGCCCCCTCAGCGCACCCTGCGGACGTACTCCGGCGCGTCCGGTGTGGAGACGCCGACGTCCCGGCGGACGACGCTCAGCCGGCCGCCCCAGCGCGCGAGGGCCTTCCGCAGGCCGCGGTCGGTGTACTCGATGTCGACCATGCGGTCGTCGAACGCCTTGGCGTACACCTCGCACTCGTCGTACTGCCCGCACTCCTCGGTGACCGCGAAGTCCAGCCCCGCCGCCTTGCGCCGGGCGGTCAGCTCGGCGGTGTTCTTCTGCCCGACGGCCAGGCCCCGGGCATGCGCGTGGCCGGTGAGCAGACGCATGAAAGCGACCGCGTCGGCGGCGGTGAGGAGGCCCTCGGAGCGGGTGTAGCTGTCGTAGTTGTCGGGCTCCACTGCGTCGAAGCCCTTCTCCGCGCAGCCGTCGATCCACCGGTTCACCCGCGCCGCCACCCGGCCCCGCCCGGCCGGGGTGCGCAGGTCCAGCAGCGGCTCGTCCCAGTCCTCGTCGACGACGGGCCTGCCGTGGCCGTCACGCAGCAGCAGGTCGGCGGGCCAGTCGGAGCGTTCCTGCGGCTGGGCCTGGAAGGCGTTGACGTAGCAGATGTTGTAGAGGCCGGGCGCGGGGGAGTCGGAACGGTCGCGGCTGACGACGCGGACCCCGCGGGCCGGGGGATAGGCGCCGCCGATCTGGTAGTCGAAGCCGGCGTGCCGCGGCGGCAGGCGGTACTCCTCGGACCGGGGGGCCTCGACCGCGGCGCCGGAACCGCAGCCGGCCGACGCGGTCGCGGCGAGAGCGACGGCGAGCAGGGCCGCGCCGGCCGTCTTCCACCGGCCTCCCGTCCGGGAGGCACCCTTCGTCAGCACGTCCGCCCCATCGCATCGCGGTCCCGGCCCCGCTCCGGACCGGCGTGGCACGTCCGGAAATCCAACCGTCCGCGCACGGCCGCGGTCAAGTCGGCTCCGCAGGCCCGTCGTACGCTCCTGAGTGACCATCGCCCCTGAAGGCAGGAGCAGCAACGATGCAGTACGTGAAGCTCGGTTCGACGGGTCTGGACGTGTCGCGGATCTGTCTGGGCTGCATGACCTACGGACTGCCCGACCGCGGCACGCACGAGTGGACGCTCGGCGAGGAGGCGTCCCGTCCGCTGATCCGGCAGGCGCTGGAGGCGGGCATCAACTTCTTCGACACCGCCAACGTCTACTCCGACGGCACCAGCGAGGAGATCGTGGGCAGGGCGCTGCGCGACTTCGCCGACCGCGACGAGATCGTGCTGGCCACCAAGGTGCACGGCCGCACCCGGCCGGGACCCAACGGCGCCGGCCTGTCCCGCAAGGCCATCCTGACCGAGATCGACCACAGCCTGCGCCGGCTCGGCACCGACTACGTGGACCTCTACCAGATCCACCGCTACGACCACGGCACTCCGGCCGAGGAGACGATGGAGGCGCTGCACGACGTCGTCAAGGCGGGCAAGGCCCGCTACATCGGGGCGAGTTCGATGTACGCCTGGGAGTTCGCCAAGCTCCAGCACACCGCCGAGCTGGGCGGCTGGACGCGGTTCGTCTCCATGCAGAACCACTACAACCTGCTCTACCGCGAGGAGGAGCGGGAGATGCTCCCCCTCTGCGCCGACCAGGGCGTGAGCACACTGCCGTGGAGCCCGCTCGCCCGCGGCCGGCTCACCCGCGACTGGGGCACGGTCACCGAGCGCAGCGCGAGCGACGCCTTCGGCGGCCGCCTGTACCTGGAAGGCGACCGCTCCATCGTCGAGGCGGTGACGCGGATCGCCGGGGCCCGGGGCGTGCCGCGCGCCCAGGTGGCCCTGGCCTGGCTGCTGCACCAGGACACGGTCGCCGCGCCGATCGTCGGCGCGGCTCGGCCGGGACACCTCGAGGACGCGGTGGCCTCGGTCGAACTGGAGCTGAGCGAGAAGGAGATGGAGGAACTCCAGCAGCCCTACACACCGCGCGCGATCAGCGGCCACTGACGGCCCGGCCCGGCACCGCGCGGCGCACCCCGTGCCGCGCGGCCCCCGGCCGGGGCGCCGCCGGGGGCGGGGCGGGGGCTCCCGCGGGGCCCGGGGCGCGCGGATGTGAACGGCGGTAATGCGACGCAAAGGCTTTCTTGACACATTGTCAAAAGGGAAACCGCCGGAATTCGGTTGCCGGGAACCGGCAGATCTCTTGTTCCTCGGTGTCCGGCTGTGCAAAAGTGTGCGCTGTCGGCGCGCAGACAATTACATTTTCCACTGCAGGCGCCAGGCCGCTCCGGACGCCCCCACGCTTCAAAGGAGCTGCCCCGGCGGCGTTCGGGACGCCGCATCCCGTCCATACCCTGTGGTATGGGCTGATTCCCGTGCCGCGTCTGGAGGAATGCAGCCGTGAATGACGCAGGCAGGTCGGATTCCGTGCCGACCGGCCGTCGGTTCGAAGTGCCGGACGATCTGTTGAGCGCCGAACTGAGGAAGTGGGCGGGCACGTCACCCGCCACGAACCCGGTCGGCGAACTCCTGGACCGGCACTGGGAAGCGGCCTTCGCCTACGCCCGGCTGTGCACCGACGGGACCCGGGCCGCCGGCATGCTCACCACCGCCGCCTTCACCCGGCTCTTCGGCGAGTCCATCAGGCAGTCGGGCCCCTCCGCCGCCTGGCGGCCCCATCTGCTGGTCACCGTCCGCCGGATCGCCGCCGAGTGGGACGGCGACGGACGCCGCGAACTGCTGCACGCCGCCCTGCGTACGAACCCCGCCACCGGGGAGCGGGCCTCCGCCCGACTGCTCCCGCCTCCCGGCCGGCGGCTGCTGTCCCGCGCCTTCCAGCGGCTGCCCCAGTCCGCCCGCGCCGTGCTGTGGCACACCGAGGTCGAGGCCGAACCCCTCGCCGTACCCGCCGCGTTGCTGGGCCAGGACGAGGAGGAGACCCGCGTCGGACTCGGCCGCGCCCGTGAACGGCTGCGCGAGGAGTGCCTCCAGGCGCACCGCGAACTCGCCCCCGAGACCGAGTGCCGGCGGTACCTGCGCATGCTGGACGTCACCTACCGGCGCGGCGGCGCCGACGTCGACCCCGACCTGCGGCGGCACCTGACAGGCTGCCGGCACTGCCGGCAGACCGCCGACCAACTGGCCCGGTTCGACACGGGACTCGGCCTCGCCCTCGCCGAGGCAGTCCTCGGCTGGGGCGCCCGCGCCTACCTGGAGGCCCGCGCCACCCTCCCCGAAGCGGCCACCGCCCCCGGGCCCGGACCGGCCCCCGCGCCGCCCGGCGGCGAGGCCTTCGCCCCGACGGCGTTCCACGCCCCGTCGACGTCCTGTGCCCCCTCCGCGTCCCCGCCGGCCACCCCCTCGGCCCACGCCGCCGCGCCCCCGCCCGGCCCCTCCCGCCGCTCGGCGCACCGCGCCGCCCGGCGCGCCCGCCGCCGTCACCTCGCCCTCGGCGCCGCCACGGTCAGCGGACTCGTCGTGCTGCCGCTCGTCCTGTGGGCGGTGCTCGGCCCTTCCGGCGACCCGGCACCCGCTCCCGGCGCCACCCCCTCCCGGACACCGGGCAAGCGCTCGCCCGGTCCGGGCCCGTCCTGGGCCGGCACCCACGCGGCCGGCCAGGGCGCGCTGCGCGGCCGGCTGCGCAACCTCGCCTCCGGCCTGTGCGTGGACGTCGTCGGCGGCAGGGCCGTCAAGGACGCCGAGACCGAACTCGCCGCCTGCTCCGCGGCCCCCGGCCAGCAGTGGCGCTACGAGACCGACGGGCTGCTGCGCAGCGCCTCCGCACCGGACCTGTGCCTCGACTCCCACCTCGGCTACTCGGTCCGCCTCGCCCCCTGCCCGGCGACCGCGAGGACCGCCCAGGACATCCGCTACGACTTCACCCGCCAGGGCGCGCTCGTGCCCCGCTCGGACCGGGACCTGGCGTTGGCCCCCGCCGCCGCCGACGGCTCCGGCGCCCTTGTGCTCAAGACCCGCACCGCGACCTCCGTCCAGCGCTGGAGCGTCGACAGCGCGAGCCCCGAGCTGGAGATGCAGATCGTCAACTGGGACACCGGCGCCACCCTCGCACCGGCGCCGTCGGCCGAGGTGACGCACGGGGCCGCGAGGTCCCCGGCGCCGGCGCCCACCCCGGCGGCGACCGGGTCCACCGCCCCGCCGGCGTCCTCACCCGGCCCCGACTTCTGTTCGGTCCACCCGTCCTACTGCGCCTGGGGCGGCGGCGGCCACGGCGGCGGCCACCACCGCCGCCACTGACCCGCGGCCCGGCTCAGTGGTGGTGCGGCGGCGGGGGCGGGATCGTCGCCAGGCCGGGAGCCGGTTCGGGCCAGACCAGCAGCACCGGGCAGGGCGCGTGGTCGACGGCGAACCGGACGGCCGGGCCCAGGCTGCGCGGCCCGAGCCGGGAGCGGTCGCCGTCCCGTGCCAGCACCAGCAGATCGGCGCCCTCCGCCGCGGCCACCACCTCCCGCTCCACCCGCCCGGACCGCTCGGCGCGGGCGCACGGCCGGCCCAGGCGGGCGGCCGCGGCGTCCAGGAGCCCGGTGGCCGAACCGCCCTCCAGCGCCTCCAGCAGCCCGCCCGGGTCCCGTTCGCGATGGCCGCGGCCCAGCAGCCCGGCGAACGCGCCGTGCGCCACCCCGGGCACGTCCGGGCCGGACACATGGAGCAGCACCACCTCGGCGTCGTGCGGGGCGTGGGTGCGCACGGCGTCCACACAGGCGGGCCAGGTGCCCTCGACGAGCCAGGCGATCACGCGCATCCGGCCGGCCTCCTTCGGCTGACGTGAGTCCCTCAGAGAATCTGCAGCGCTCCCCACAGTGCCACCACCGACACCGCCAGCGAACAGGGCACGGCGATCAGACCCAGCCGGGTGAACTCCCCGAGGTCGACCCCGTGCTCGTGCTGGTGCACGATCCGCCGCCACAGCAGGGTGGCCAGCGAACCGGCGTACGTCAGGTTCGGGCCGATGTTCACCCCGAGCAGCACCGCGAGCACCGCGCCGGAACCGGCCGGCGCGGCGAGCGGCAGCAGCACCAGCACGGCCGGCAGGTTGTTGATGAGGTTGGCCAGCACGGCGGCCAGCGCGGCGGTCCCGAGCAGCGCGGCCAGACCGGTCCCGCCCGGCAGGACGTGCCCGAGCACGTCGGCGAGCCCGTTGTCGACGACCGCGCGCACCACGATGCCCAGGGCCAGCACGAACGCCAGGAACGCCGGGGCCGCCGCCCGCACGACGGCGAGGGGGGTCGCCCTGCGCCGCAGCAGCGCCCGCCCGGCCAGCACCAGCGCGCCCGCCGCCGCCACCCACGCCGGCTCCACGCCGAACGCCGACGCCACCACGAACCCCGCCAGCGTGCAGCCCACGGTCACCAGCGCGAACAGCGGCAACGGCGGAGCCTCGTCCTCCGCCCCGGACACCGGGGCCGCGGCCGTCAGGTCCCGGGCGAAGAACCGCCGGAACACGAGGTACTCGGCGCCGATCGCGACCAGCCACGGCAGCGCCATCAGCGCCGCGAACCGGGTGAAGCTGAGCCCGCTCGCCGCGAAGGCGAGCAGGTTCGTCAGGTTGGACACGGGCAGCAGCAGCGACGCCGTGTTGGACAGGTGGGTGCAGGCGTACACATGCGGTTTGGGCCGTACCCCGGTGCGCGCGGCGGTGGCGAAGACGACCGGCGTGAGCAGCACGATGGTGGCGTCCAGACTGAGCACGGCCGTGATGGCCGACGCCAGCGCGAACACCGCCGTCAGCAGCCGCACCGGGCGGCCCGCCGCCCAGCGCGCCATCCAGGCGCCGCACGCCTGGAACAGCCCGTCCACGTCGCAGAAATGGGCGAGCACCAGCACCGCCGCCAGGAACCCCACCACCGGCCCCAGCCGCTCCGCCTCGGCCCGGGCGTGCTCCAGCGGGATCGCGCCGGCGGCGATCACGATTCCGGCGGCCGGCACGGCCAGCGCCGCCTCCGGCCAGCCGAAGGGACGTACGACGGCCCAGGCGAGCACGGCGGCGAGCAGCACGGCCGACAGGGCCTCGGCGAGCGGGGCGTTCAGGGCGGGTCCTTCCAGGTAGGGCTCCGGACGGTGCCCGCCAATGAAAGCAAACGCCGGCGCGCGCACCACGGTGACCGGGTGCCCGCCGCGCCCGGGAATCCACCCGCTGCCGCCGTGCCGGGCCCCGCCGTCCGGGGCGGACGGCGGGGCCCGGCACCGCGGGGCGGACCGGTCAGGCGCCGGTGCCGGGGCTGAACACGGTCAGGAACACGGAGGAGGAGTTCCCGCCGACCGGGACCTCCCCGGCGGTCCACGCCACCCGGAGGTGGTCCCGCTCGTCCGGCGGGGTGATCACCAGCGCGGCGGGCCTGGCCGTCTTCGCCTCGCTGACCTCCGGGTTGGAGAAGGTCAGGCCCGCCCAGGCGCTCTGCCCGGGCTTGAGGGTGACGGTCGCCGGGGAACCGGAGGAGCGCTTGGGGTCGGGGCCCAGCTGCGAGCCGGAGGCGTTCACGAAGGCCGCGCCCGGATAGCCGTGCAGCGTGCAGGTCCGGGCGGATTTGTTGGTGAGCACGATGGGGAAGTTCTCCTGGCCGGCGCCCGGGTTGTTGCGGCCGACGGCGGCCCGCAGCTCGGAGGTGTGGCACCGGGTGCTGGTGGCGCCGGTCCGCCCGTCGCTGCCGCTGCCGCTTTCCGTGCCGGTGCCGCTGGTCGTCCCGCCCGTCCGCGGGGCGGAGGACGACGCCGTGCCGCCGGGGGTGGAGGCGGCGGGGGAGGAGACGGCGGAGGCGGGGCTGCCGCCGGACTCGGTGGCCGGACCCGCCGTGCCCGACACCTTCTGGGGCGCGGAGCCGTCGTCTTGGCCGCAGGCGGTCAGCAGGCTCAGTACGGCGACCGCGCCCGCGAGCAGGGCCCCGCGCCGCGGGGACCGGGATGAGTACGCCATGTCGCTCAACACTCCTGGATCTTCACGGCACGCGACGGGCGCGTGCCTCAGGCGCCGGGTGCGCCGTCACCACACTCCGATGCGCGGGGCGCCGGAAAAGTTCGCCTCGCCCGGGAATCCCTTCCCCGCCCCGCTCCGCGCGGAACGTGTCTCAGGTGACCCGCAGTGAGCGGAGCATCTCCTCGGTCCCGTCGCCGTCACCCCGCCGGCGGATCTGGACGTACACCTGCGGCAGCTTGGAGCCGTCCGCCGGGACCAGGGCCGACTCGGTGACAGAGCCTCCGTCCGGGCAGCCGCTCCAGGTCCGGACGCGGCCGTGCCAGCCGGCACTCGCGAAGGTCCGGGAGCCGGCGTGGTGACAGCCCGTGTGGGTGAGGGCGTTCACCCGGGCGGTGACGTCGCCGTGCTCGCTGAGCCCGACGAAGACGCCGTCGACCCCGGCCCTCATGTCGGGCCAGCGGGAAAGGTCGCCGGCGACCACCAGGCCCGGCTGGTGCCCCGGGGGAAGCCCGAGGGCGCGCGGATCCCAGCCGGAGTCGCGCAGCTGCCGGGCCCAGCCGGCCGGCACCTCGACCGAGACCCGGCCGGTGGCGTCCCGCACCTCGGTGCGGCCGCCGGAGCCGGGGCGGTGCAGCACCAGCGTCACCGCGACGGCGGCCGCGACGGCGGCCGCCACCGCGGCCAGGACCAGCGTCCCGGCGCCGAGCCGCCGCCGGACGGAGTCGAGCCGGCCGCCCACGCGGCCGGCGGCGGGCGCCGCGAGCCGGTCCAGCTCGTCCGCGAACGCCTGCGCCCCCGGCCAGCGCCGTTCCCGGTCCGGCTCCAGAGCCCGCAGCAGGGCCCGCTCGGCGTCGGCGCCGAGGTCCGGCCGCAGCCGCGCGGGCGGCACGGCCTTCCCCGGCGGCCCCGGAACGGTGCCGGTGACCAGCTCGTAGCCGACCGCGCCCAGGCTGTAGACGTCGGCGCGGGCGTCGATGCCCGCGCCCGGCTCGGCCTGCTCCGGCGGCTGGTAGCCCGCCGAGCCGGCCGCCAGCGTCAGCACCGAGGCCTGCGCGAGACTCTTGGCCAGACCCAGGTCGGCGAGCAGCACCCGCCGCTCGCCGTCCGGAGCGGTGTGCAGCAGCACGTTGGTCGGCTTGATGTCGCGGTGCACGATGCCCGCCTCGTGCAGCGCGGCGGCGGCGCGCGCGGCCAGCGCGGTCAGCGCGAGCGCCCGGGGCACCGGCAGCGGACCGGCCGTCAGCAGATCCGCGAGGGTGCCGCCGTCGGCGTACTCCATGACGAAGTACGGCCGTCCGTCGGGGAGTTCACCGATGTCGTAGACCTGCACCACCCGGCTGGAGCCGGCCCGGCGCAGCAGCCGCGCCTCGGACAGGAAGCGCTCCCGCACGTCGAGCCGGTGCGCCCAGTTCTCGGCGAGGACCTTCACCGCCACCGGCGCGTCCAGCTCGTCGTCGCGGGCCAGCCACACCGTGGCGAAGGCGCCGGTGCCCAGGCGCCGTTGGAGGCGGTAGCGGCCGATCCGCTCCAAGGAGTGCATACGACTATCATGCCTGCCCTGAGATCGGCTTCCAGGGGGCCCGCGTGCCGGACGAGACGACGGCCGAAGACCTTGCCCGCAGCGCCGCCGCCGGCGACCGGGCGGCGCTGGACCGGCTGCTGGCCGGGCTGCGGCCCGAGGTGGTGAGCCGCTGCGGGCGGTTCCTGCCCTGCCGGGAGGACGCCGAGGAGGCAGCACAGGACGTGCTGCTCCAGGTCGCCCGGCACATCTCCGGCTTCGAGGGCCGCAGCCGCTTCAGCACCTGGCTGTACACCGTCGTGGCCAACTGCTGCCGGCAGAAGTACCGGGAGCTGAAGCGGCGGGCGGCGGAGCGGCCCGCCGCCATCGAGCCCGCCGAGCACGTCGACCCGCGCACCACCAGCGTCATCGCGGGCTCCCGCGTGGACCTGCTGGACGCCCTGGACCGGCTGGAACGCGAGCACCCCCACCTGGTCGCGCCCCTGGTGTACCGGGACATCTGCCAGCTGGACTACGCCGAGGCCGCCGAGCGCGCCGGCATCCCGCTCGGCACCTTCAAGTCCCGTCTGCACGAGGCCCGCAGACGGGTACGGCCCTGGCTGCGGACCTACTGAGCGGTGTCCGTCAGCGCCAGCTCCGCCCAGATGGTCTTGCCCTCAGGGGTGTGCCTGGTGCCCCACCGCTGGGTGAGCTGGGCGACCAGCAGCAGCCCGCGGCCGCCCTCGTCGAAGGTCCTGGCGCGCCTGAGGTGCGGCGCGGTGTGGCTGGCGTCGGACACCTCGACGATCAGCGTGGCCGCGTCGTGGATGAGCCGCAGCCGGATCGGCCGGGAACCGTACCGGATGGCGTTCGTGACCAGTTCGCTCACCACCAGCTCCGCGGTGAACGCCGCCTCGGTCAGCGACCACCGGTCGAGCTGGTCCAGGACCTGCTTGCGGATCGGCGCGACCAGCGCCGGGTCGGCGGGGATGTCCCAGGTCGCCACCTGGGAGGCGGGCAGCCCCCGGGTGCGGGCCAGCAGCAGGGCCACGTCGTCGGCCGCCTCCCCGGGCGGCAGCAGCATCTGCAGGACCAGGTCGCAGGTCTCGTCCAGTGAGCCCGCGTAATGCTTCAGCGCCTCGCCGAGCAGTTGTCTGCCCAGGTCCAGGTCCCGCTGGCGGGACTTCACCAGACCGTCCGTGTACAGGGCCAGCACGGTGCCCTCGGGCAGTTCCACCTCCACCGACTCGAAGGGCAGCCCGCCGAGGCCCAGCGGGGGACCGGAGGGCAGCTCCAGTTCGTGCGGCTCGCCGCCCGGCCGCAGCACCAACGGCTGCGGATGCCCCGCCCGGGCCAGCGTGCAGCTCCTGGACACCGGGTCGTAGACGGCGTACAGGCAGGTGGCGCCCACCTCGCCCGGGCTGTCGTCGCCGCTGTGCTCCTCCGACAGCCGGATCACCAGGTCGTCCAGATGGGTGAGCAGCTCGTCGGGGGCCAGGTCGAGGTCGGCGAGGGTGCCCACCGCGGTGCGCATCCGGCCCATCGTGGCCGAGGCCCGGATGCCGTGCCCGACCACGTCCCCGACGACCATCGCGACCCGCATGCCGGACAGCGGGATCACGTCGAACCAGTCGCCGCCCACCCCGGCCCGGGCCGCCGGCAGGTACCGCGAGCGGGCCTGCAGCGCGGCCGTGCGGGGCATCGTGCGGGGCAGCAGGCTGCGCTGCAGGGCGAGGGCGATCTCGCGCTCGAGGGCGTAGCGGCGCGCGTTGTCGATGCAGACGGCGGCCCGGGCGGTGATCTCCTCCGCCAGCAGCCTGTCGTCGGTGGTGAAGGAGTCCGGCCGCCGGTGCCGGGCGAGGACGGCGACCCCGAGGGTCAGCCCCCGCGCCCGGATCGGGACCGACATGGTCGAGTGGATGCCGAACCTGCGTACGACGTCGGCGCGCGCGGAGTGCCAGCCCAGCCGCTTGGTCGTGTCGCCCCCGGCCGCCGAGGTGGTGATCGTGCGGCCCGCGGTCAGCGCTTCGGCCTGCGGGGAGCAGTCCGGGTACAGCTCGGTCCGCCCGGGCCGCACCACCGCCTCCGGCACGCCGTCGAGCACCGACTGGTGGGCGGTGCGGCGCAGCCGCAGGGGCGCGGTGACGCGAGCCGGGGGTTCGCCGTCGTACTCCTGCGGGTCCAGCAGGTCGATGGTCACGAAGTCGGCGAGCACGGGCACGCACACGTCGGCCAGCTCCTGCGCCGTACGGGTCATGTCCAGCGTGGTGCCGATCCGCGCGCTCGCCTCGTTGACCAGTTGCAGCCGCTGGCGGGCCCGGTGGCTGTCGGTGACGTCGTGCGCGGCCAGGCACACCCCGAGCACCCGGCCGTGCGTGTCGGTGACCGGAGCCATCCGGGTGAGCCAGGCCGCGACCCGGACGTCCCCGCCGACGTTGCCCGAGACCTCCATGTCCAGCGGCCGGCCGCCGGCCAGGACCTGGAGCATGCCCCGCTCCAGGTCCTCCGCGGCCCGCTGCCCGCCGATCTCCGTGATGCGCAGGCCCTTGACGCGTTCCTCGGGCAGCCCGATGAGGTCGGCCATGGCCTGATTGATGCGCCGAAGGCGGAGCCGGTCGTCGTAGAGCGCGACCGCGCAGGGTGACTGGAGCAGGCTCGCCGCGGCCAGCGTGTCGTCGTCCGCGGCGTGCGGCCGGTCACCGGCCAGCGGGGAGACCACCATCCACTGGGCGCCGTGGCCGTCCCCTGCGGGCCGGTGGTGGGCGAGCAGCCACACCGGGACGGTACGGCCGTCCCGGTGGCGCAGTCGCAGGGTCCCGGTCCAGCGCGTGCCGGAGGGCGTCCCGGGCGGGCCGTCCCCGGCCAGCAGGCGGGCCGCGGGGCGGCCCACGACGGTCTCCGGCGGGTGGCCGAGCAGACGCCGGGCGCCCTCGTTCCACTCGACCAGAGTTCCGTCGTCGTCGATGACGGCCCGGGCCGTGGCCGCATCGTCGAACGGATAGACCCGGCTCATCGTCGCCGCTCCCAGCGCACACTCACAGTGAACAGGTGGTACCACGCGCGTCCCAGCGTAGTGCGTGGCGCACCTCTGCGGACCGTGACTGCCGGCGACCGGGTCGACAGGCCGAACAAGGTCAAGGGGGATTTCCGGCCGAACCGCCGACGGGGCCGTGCGCCCGGGTTGACGGTCAGGAGGAATTTTGTGAACACGAGTTCTAATGCTGGGGGTGGGGCGTGCGGACTCTGGGCTGTCGCCACTCAAACTCGTTCGATCAGGACCGATCGCTCCTTCAGGGGATTGCGGACGGCACGGATGAGCCTGATAGGTGTCAAATTGCACGACGACTGTCGTAATCCGCGTCCGGCCTCCCGGTGCAGGTGCTCTCGGGACGCCCTCCAGGGGTCGCCGGGAAGCGGCGTCGTCGGTGGGGTCTGCCAGGGTGTTCGTCGTGGATGAACTGGTCGAGCGTGTGGACGATCAAGATTGTGCGCTGGGGGTGGTGGTCAGCCGCCGGCAGGCCATCCAGGAGGGTTGGCTGCACCGAGTCGCCGTGACGGTGTGCCGTGATGAGCGTGGCCGGATCCTCGTCCATCGGCGGTCGGAGCAGCTGCCGCGCTTTCCCGGGCTTTACGAGGTCGTGGTCGGTGGCGCCGTGGACGTCGGCGAATCCTATGAACAAGCCGCCGCACGGGAGCTGGCCGAAGAGCTGGGCATTCGTGGCCTGCCGCGCTTGCTGTTCACGTTCATCAACCGCAGCGGCTTGAGCCCTCACTGGCTCGGCGTGCACGAAGCCGTGGTGCCGGATGCCGTGGTCCCCGATCCCGATGAGGTCGCCTGGCATCGCTGGCTGACGGAGCCGGAGCTGCAGTCGGCCCTGCTGGAGTGGCGCTTCACCCCTGACAGTCACGAAGCCTTCAGCCGGTATCTCGCGTTCCGGACCGCGCAGTCCTGACCTTGCCCGCCTCGCGGGCCGGGGTGTCCGCTTGCAGCCAACACTCCTCGTGAAAGCGGCTTTCCGACCGTGGTCAGGGTGCCGGGTCGGTGACGACTAAAGGGTGTTGGAGTGGTCGGCCAGGGCGTTCGCGGTGCGGCTGTACGGGTGGGATGTTGCGGGCCGAGCCGGTGTGGGTGGAGACGTTCACCGGGTTGCGGATGGGGCGGTTCGAGAAGCTGCTTCGGGGGGTGCGGGAGCGGGGCGGCAACGGTCCCGGTGGTGGCCGGCCGTGGTGTCTTCCGTTGGCCGAGCGGGTGCTGCTGGTGGCCGTGTACTACCGCACGAACCTCACCATGCGGCAGCTCGCCCCGCTCTTCGGCTGTTCACCCGCCACCGTCTGCCGGGTCATCCGGCGCCTGCGACCGCTGCTTGCGCTGGAGCCGGCGCCCAGCCCGGTGCGGGCGTCGAGCGGTTGTGGATCGCGGACGGCACCCTGATCCCGGGCCGTGACCGGGAGGTCGCAGCCTCCCCACGCACGTACCGGTTCTCGGCGAACCCGCAGTTCATCCTGGATGCGGCAACGCGTCTCATGGTGGCCGCCGCCCGCCCGGTGCCGGGCACGACCGCGGACGCGAGGGCCTGGCGTGACTCCGGCCGGATGCGTTCAGTCGGCGATCCGCTCCGGATCGAGCACCACGGGCAGCTCGGCGAGTCCGCGGAACGCCGGGAAGGGCACGGTCAGCCAGTGCACCTCGTCCGGGGGTACGGCCAGCGTGATCTCGGGATACCAGCGGAACAGCGTGGTGAGCGCGATGTGCATCTCCAGGCGGGCCAGCGGCGACCCGATGCAGTAGTGGGGGCCGTGGCCGAACGCCAGATGGGGCTGTCCTCCGGCGCGCGTGACGTCGAGCCGGTGGGGTTCGGCGTACGCCTGCGGGTCGCGGTTCGCAGAGGTGATGGCGATCTGGACAAGAGCGCCCTTGGGGATCACCACACCGCGCATCAGGATGTCCTCGGTGGCGTGTCGGAAGGTGGAGCTCTCCACCGACCCCTCGTACCGCAGCAGTTCCTCGATGGCCTGCTTCAGGGCCTCGGGGCTCGCGAGGGCCGCGCGCCGCTGGTCCGGCTTTGAGAGCAAGTGGTACACGGCGTTGCCGATGAGGTACGCGCTGGTCTTGTGACCCGCAAAGAACAGCACCCACGCCGTCGAGACCAGCTCATGGTCCGTCAGGGCGCCGTCCTGGTCCTGGGCCGCGATGAGCGCGCTCATCAGGTCGTCGCCGGGCGTGCTGCGCTTGCGCGCCACGAGATCGACCAGGAGGTCGTGCAGCTTCCCCTCGGCCTCTTCCAGGGCCTTCTTCGCCTCCGGGCCGAATCCGGTCTTCGCCACGGTCACCGCCCACTGGTGGGCACGCTCACGCTCGTCCTCCGGCACGCCGAGGAGCTCACAGATGACCTGGAGCGGCAGCGGGAACGCGAAGTTCGGGAGCAGGTCGACGGACGCGTCAGTCGGACAGCGCTCCAGCAGTTCCTCGGTGACCTGCTGGATGCGCGGGCGCAGCGATTCCACGCGGCGCGGGGTGAAGGCGCCCTGCACGATCCGCCGGAGCCGGGTGTGCTTGGGCGGGTCGGAGAACAGCATGTTGTCGTCGAGCGCGATGGAGGAGTCGCCGAAGATGCGGTGGTACGCGTCGAGGGCGCCGTACATGTCCTTGCTCAGCCGGGGGTCGGACAGCGCCGCCCGCGCATCGTCGTAGCGTGTGATCAGATAGGTCTCCACGCCGTGGGGCGGCTGCAGCGGGCACACCGGGGCGGTCTTCCTCAACTCCGCGTACACGGGGTGCGGGTTGGCGCGGAAGTCGGGGGTGCATCGGGAGGCGGCGGCCACGGCATCCGTGGATCCGGGTTCGGTTTGCATGGGTGCTCGCGTCATGGATTCGACGGTTCCCGGCAGGCGGCCGCCATCAAACGTCCTTAGCCCGCCCGGAGCGGCGCCGGGACGCGGCGTCACGGTCGGAGCAACAGGAGATGCGGGGCCCGTGAAGCGGGCGAAGAGTTGATGCCGAAGGGAAACGCCCCGAGTCACCGTTTCTTACGGTTTCGAGGCCCGCGCTTTTGGACGACAGATGTGAGGGGATCAGCCGATGAGCAGACGAGCCGTGGAATCCGTACCAGTTCTGGTGGTAGGCGGCTCCTTGGTGGGCCTGTCCACGTCAGTCTTTCTCGGCCGCCTCGGCATCGAGCACCTTCTCGTCGAGCGTCACGCCGCGACGTCCACCCACCCCCGCGGACGTGGGAACAACCTGCGCACCATGGAGCTGTTCCGGACCGCGGGCGTCGAGCAGGACATCCGCGCAGCAGCGAGCGCCCTGACCGGAAACGACGGCGTCCTGCAGGTAAGCACGCTCTCCACCGGCGACCGTCGGTGGATCGTCAAAGCCATCGACACGGATACGCCGCTCGGCGCGGACACGCCCCTGTCGCGGATCACCTCGTCCGGCTGGTGTCTGTGCAGCCAGAACGACCTCGAGCCCGTTCTCCTGCGCCACGCCCAAACCCTCGGCGGCGACATCCGCTTCGGCACCGAGCTCGTCTCCTTCACTCAGGACGCCGAAGGGGTGCACGCGGAGGTAAGGGACCGTGACAGCGGCGAGACGCGCATCATTCACGCCCGATACCTCGTGGCCGCCGACGGGCCCCGCAGTCCGGTGCGTGAGCGGCTGGGCATCACCCAGTCGGGACCGGGCGCGCTGTTCCACAACGTGAGCATCACGTTCCGCAGCAAGAAGCTGCAGGACGTCGTCGGCGACAGACACTTCGTCGTCTGCTACATCACCGATCCCGCCGGAGAGGGTGCCCTGCTGCCGGTGGACAACCGCGAGCAGTGGGTCTTCCACGCCCCCTGGGCCCCGGACCGGGGCGAGAGGCTGGACGCCTTCACCGACGCGCGCATCGTGGCCCACATCCGCGCCGCGGCGGGCGTCCCCGACCTCGACGTCGAGGTCACCGCCAAGGCCCCCTGGCACGCGGCGGACCGCGTGGCAGACAGCTACGGCGAGGGCCGGGTCTTTCTGGCCGGTGACTCGGCGCACGAGATGCCCCCCACCGGTGCCTTCGGCTCCAACACCGGCATCCAGGACGCGCACAACCTCGCCTGGAAGATCGCGGCCGTCCTGCGCGGCTGGGCCGGACCGGGCCTGCTCGACACCTACCAGACGGAACGCCGGCCGGTCGCCCTCGCGACGACCGCCCGCGCCCTGTTCCAGGCGGGCGAGGAACAGCACCCGGGTTACACCCCGAAGAAGCGCAAGGACGACCCGGCCGACGCGCTGACGGTGGCCCTGTGCTACCGCTACCCCTCGGGCGCCGTCGTCGGCACCGACCCGGACGCCGCGATCGTGCCCGACCGGTTCGAGCTGGGCGGCGCCCCCGGGAGCCGGGCCCCCCACCTGTGGGTGACCACCCGGGACGGCCGGCGGATCTCCACCCTGGACCTCTATGAACGGTCCTTCGTCGTCCTCACCGGCCCCGAAGGCGAGGCCTGGCGCACCGCGGCCCGCAGTGTCACCGCACGCCTGGGCGTCCCGGTGGAAGGCTACGTCGTGGGTGCGGACCACGACCTGGTCCCCGAGGACGGGGCCGACTGGTCGGTGCCGCACGGCACGACGCAGTCCGGTGCCGTTCTGGTCCGCCCCGACGGGTTCGTGGCGTGGCGGTCGCCCAGCCTCGTGCCTGATGCGGAACGGGCCCTGACGGAAACGCTGATGACGGTGCTTCGCCGAGAGACTCCACCGAACCCCGTGGCCGAGCCGCGGCGGACGACCGCCACGGAGCAGCCACTGGCGACCGCCCCGGACGGGCGTGTCTGAGCGACTCCCGGCGGCGGACGACCGTCACGGAGCAGCCACTGGCGACCGCCCCGGACGGGCGCGTCCGAGCGCCTTCCCGCGGCGGACGACCGTCACGGAGCAGCCACTGGCGACCGCCCCGGACGGGCGCGTCCGAGTGCCTCCCCTTGAACGCTGCTCCGGAACGAAGAAAGAACCCACCATGCCATCACCCCACCCCTCGACGTCCGCCCGGGCCGACGACGCCCGAACCTCCCGCGTGGACGTCCACCACCACTTCACCGCACCCGCCTGGCTCGACTGGGCCGAGGCACAGGGCGTGGTCCGGCGCGACAGGCTGCCCTGGTGGACCCGCTGGGACCTCGACTCTGCGCTCGCCCTCATGGACCGCACGGGAATCCGCACCACCGTCATGACCGTGGCCATGCTCGGCCGCGTCCAGGAGCGCAGCAAGCGAGAGGAGAGTGCACGCGTCGCGCTGCAGGCGGCTGCCGAAGTCGCCGCGAGCCACCCCGCCCGCTTCGCCTTCTTCACGCCGGTCTTCCTCGATGACCTCGACCTGTCGAGCTGGTCGCTGAAGTACGGCCTCGATGATCTCGGCGCTGCCGGAGTGAGCACGCGCACCAGCGCGGGCGGTGTCTATCTCGGCGACCCTTCCCACGACCGCCTCCTCGCCGAGCTGAACGACCGCTCCGCGGTCATCAGCACGCACCCGATGGACGTACCGGGTGGCCACGCCGACGGTGCGGGTGTCCCGGGCCTTCCGCCGTTCATGTGCGACTTCCTCATGGACACGACTCGCGCGGCGATCAACCTCATCCTCAACGGAACTCTGGACCGCTACCCCGACCTCACCTTCGTCCTTCCGCACGGTGGCGGCTTCCTCCCCTACATGGCCACTCGACTGGAGCTCTTCAGCAACCACCTCACCCCCGAGGTCGAACCGTCCCGGATACGCGACTACCTGCACCGCTTCTACTACGACACGGCGGGCCCCATGTCCCCGTCCTCGACGCCCACGCTCATCTCCACGGTCGACCCCGCCCGGATCCTCTACGGCACCGACTGGCCGCCCACCCCCGCCCACATCGTCTCCGACATCGCGGCACCGGCCCTGGACAGCGACCCGGCCATCACCGACCATCAGCTCCGCGGCATCAACAGGGACAACGCGCTACGCCTGATACCGGCGCTCGCACCCCGGTGAGCATCAGCCGGCTCGACGTCTGAGGAGCGGCCGCGGCGTCCCGGACGGAGGAACCGGGGCACGGCCGACCGATCCGGACCGTCAGGTGCGGTACCCCAGGATGGTCATCATGCCGCTCTCGGAGTGGTACTGGTTGTGGCAGTGCAGCATCCACAGCCCGGGGTTGTCCGCGTCGAACTCGACGACCAGCTTGCGGTGCGGCAGCACGATGGCCGTGTCCTTGCGCGCGCCCATGCCGTCGAGACCGGCGACGGCGAACGTGTGGCCGTGCAGGTGCATGGGGTGCCACATGTCGGTGGCGTTGATGAGGCTGAGCCGCACCCGCTCACCCGCCCGCACCGGGTGGCGCTGCCGGACGGAGTAGGACCGGTGGTCGAAGCCCCAGTCGTACCTCGCCATCGTGCCGGTGATCTTGATGCGCATCTCGCGGTCGGGGTCGCGTTCCGGCAGGGCCACGGAGTCGTCCGGCCGCAGGCGCCGGGCCGGGACCAGCTTCCCGTCGAGCAGGTCCGGGCGCACGCCGGCCGGGGGGACGGCCCGGCCCTTGTCGGTGCGCAGGACGGCGAGGGCCTGTCCCCGCTTGCCCTCGGCCAGGGCGACGAACGGGAAGACGCCGTCCTTGGCGGTGACGAGAACGTCGTAGCGCTCGGCCATGCCGAGGAGGAGCGCGTCGGTCTCGGTGTGCCGGACCGGGTAGCCGTCGGTGTGGGTGACGGTCATGGGGTGCCCGTCGAGAGCCACTCGGAAGGCGGTCTCGGAACCGGCGTTGATGATGCGCAGCCGGATCCGCTCGCCGGGCCGGCACCGGAACACCGAGGGATGGTCGGCGGTACGGCCGTTGGCGAGGTAGAGGGGGTAGTCGACGCTGCCGGCGTCCCCGTGCAGCAGGCGGCTGCGCGCGTGGTGCAGCAACCGGCTGGGCCCCCCGGCCGCCCGGGAGCGCGAGGTGTCCGCCCCCGCCGTCCGGGCCGGCTCGGGGCCCGGCCCCATGCCCTCCATCGTCATGTGCTCGGGCGTCAGCTGCCTGAGCACCTTGTCGGGGGTGGACCCCTGGACGCCGTCGAGCCAGTCGTCCAGCACGACGACCCACTCCTTGTCGTAGGCGAGGGGCTCCCGGGGGTCGTCGACGATGAAGGGCGCGTACAGCCCGCGGTCGGGCTGCATGCCGACGTGGGAGTGGAGCAGGAACGTGCCCGGGTGGGTGACGGTGAAGCGGTAGGTGAAGTCGGCTCCGGGCTCGATGGGGTTCTGCGTCAGGTCCGGGACGCCGTCCATGTCGCAGCGCATGCGCACGCCGTGCGAGTGCAGGGTGGTGGTCTCCGGCAGCCGGTTGGCGAGGGTGAGGCTGAGGACGTCACCGGCGGTGACGCGCACCAGCGGTCCGGGGAGCTGCTCGTGGTACGCCCAGGTGCGCACGTGCCGCCCGCCCAGGTCCAGGGTGTTCTCGGCGGCCGTGAACCTGAGCATGCGCACCGGGCCTGTGCCGCGCCTGCGCTCGGCGGCACGCACCTCGGGACCCGACGGCTCGACATATCCCTTCGGTCCGGGCGGAACGAAGTCGCCCTGGACGGTCGCCGCGGCCGCGGCGCCGGGACGGGCGCGGGAGCCGGAGTCGGTGCAGGCAGCCAGCAGTCCCGCGCCGGCCGCAGCGAGCGGGGCTTGGAGCAGGGTACGCCGCGAAGGTGTGTGCATGAATAAAATAAGACACGTTCTGGGCTGATATGTGCAGCATCCCGGGCGGCGCGTCCGATGGAGTCGAGGCCTCGCACAGGAGTTCCGGGCCGTCCCTCTGGACGCGGACGGCGGGCGCGCCGTGTTGCCCCGCCGGGGGCGGCGGGGCGAGAGTGGGGCGACCGGACTGCTTGGGGGTGTGGACCGTGTGCGTGGGCGTCGCGGCACCGGCGGAGAACGGACATGGTCCCGGAGTTCGGCAGGTACCGGGGCGAAGCGGCTCCGACCTGCCGATATTTACGGGCGAGTACCCGGGCGGTACCGTGAGTGCATGCCAGCTCTCAACGTGGAGTTCAGTGACCGCGAACTGGAGGACCTGCGCCAGATCGCCAAGGAGCGCGGTACGTCGATGAAGGCGCTGGTGCGCGAGGCCGCCGCCGCCGACATCGCCCGGCACCGGGCGCTTCAGGAGGGCGCGGAGGCGTTCCGGAGCTTCTTCACCGCTCACGCCGAGGAGTTCGCGGCCGCGTTCCCCGACGACGAACGCCCGGCCAAGGGCGAGGCCGCCTGAGCGATGCCGCCCGTCATCCACATCGACGTCCCGTGGCTGCTCCAGCGGCATGAGGAGGTCCTGCCGGACCAGCCCACGGTCGACGACTTCTCCGCACTGGTCGCGGCCGTCGCCCGGCACCGCGTCGACCCGCCCCGGCTCGGCGTGGACTCCGACCCCGCCTGGCGGGCCGCCGCCCTGCTGCACACCCTCACCGTGCTCAAGCCGCTGCCCTCGGCCAACGCCCGCTTCGCCTGCGCGACCGCGGTGGCCTACATGTTCGTCAGCGGCGCCGGCGTCGACGCGCCCTACGGCGCCCTGGTCGACCTGGCCCGCGACCTGATGTCCGGCAAGACGGACGTGTACGGCGCCGCCGACCGGCTGCGTTCCTGGCAGATATGAGACGGTCCCGGCCGGCGGGGGAAGCCGCCGGGGCCGCCGGCCGGGGGACCCCCGCGCGGGCCTTCCGAGGGGGCCGGGCCCAGTGCACCACCGGGCCGCGAGCCCCCGGGAGCGCGCGCGGCCGGCCGGTGCGTGCACGGCGTTCACACGGGGCGCGCGGTGACACGGAAGGCGAACGGCGAGTCCGCGTACACGGCCATCCTCACGCTCGGTTCCCGAACGGTGTCCGCAGTCGCGCGAACGCCTTGTTCCGTGTGTGGAGGTTGTGCAAGGGTTGCCACACGGTGCGGGGGGTAATCGCCGGGCTTCCCGGAGCAGTTGGGGACCGGGCCGGTCCTGCGCCGGTGAACTCCCGCTCCCCGCGCGCGTATCCGGCGATCGGCAATCGACGCACCACACCATCGAAGGATTCCGCTCAGTGCCCACCCCCCACCCCCCTCCTCCCCTGTACCCGCCGCCGGGCGGCGATCCCGGGGAGTCCGACGAGTTCCTCGCCGCCCCGCTGCGGGCCGGTTCCGACGCGGAGGCCTCCCGGTCCACCGCGCTGCTGATGGCCCGCCACTGGGCGGCGGCACACGACTACGCGGTCGTCTGCCTGGCCACGGCCGGCCCGCTCGCCCACATGGTGACCGGCGCCGCCTTCCACCGGACACTCACCCGGCTGGCGCTCGGCGAGCCCGCCGAGGCGCTCCGGCCGCGTCTGCTGGTGGCCGTCCGGGACACGGTCCTGAACTGGTCCGCCACGGACCGCACGGCCGCCGTGCTGCCCGCCCTGCGAAAGCCCGCCGGGGGCCGCGGCATGCGGAACGCGAAGACCCTGATACCGGACAACCGCGTTCTGTCCGAACGCGCTTTCCACGGCCTTCCCCGGCTCGAACAGACGTTGCTGTGGCACACCGAGGTCGAGGCCGAACCGGTGCACCTGCCCGCCGCCCTGCTCGGTCTGGACGCCGACAGCGCGGCGGCCGCCCTCGGACAGGCCCGGGACCGGTTCCGGGAAGGCTGTGTCCGGGCGCACCGGGAACTCGCGCCGAGCACCGAGTGCCGTCACTACAACCGCCTTCTGGACGGACCGATCCGCCGGGGCGGCGCCCTGCTGCCGGACGTCCGGCAGCACCTCGACGACTGCGCCTACTGCCGGCACGCCGCGGAGCAACTGGGCCGGATCGAGGCCGGCCTCGGCGTACTGCTCGCCGAGGCGGTGCTCGGCTGGGGCGCCCGCCGGTACCTGGAGTCCCGCCCCGGCCGGTCCGGGCCCGCCCGCGCCCGCGCCGCCGCCCCGGGGCCGGGCGGACGGGGACGCGGCGGCGGACGGCGCGCCGGGGGGCCGGCGCGGGCGCCCGGCGGCCGCCGCAGACGCGGCCGGGCGGCCGGGCCGTTCGGCTCGCTCCTGGCGCCGGCGGCCGGGTGGCCGACCAGGACGCTGCTGCTCGGAGCCGGGGTCGCCGGGGCGGCGTTGCTCACGGCCGTCGTCGTCCTCAGCGCCCTGTCCGACGGCGGCGAGGGCACCGACCCGGTCGCCTCCGACGCGGCTCCCGGCACCGGCGTCCGGCCGCCCGCCACCTCTCCGGGCAAGGCGGGACTGCCCACGGCCGGCCGGCCCGCCCGGCTGCGCAACGCCGCCACCGACCTGTGCCTGGACGTCAAGGGCGAGGTCCGGGCGGGCGCGAGCGCGCTGCTCGACGCCTGCTCGGCGGCGCCGGCCCAGCAGTGGACGTACGACGCCGACGGGCTGCTGCGCAGCGCGGCCGACCCCCGTCTGTGCCTGGACTCGCACGCCGACGCGGGTGTCGTCATCCTCGGCACGTGCGCGGGCGCGGGGGAGCGGCGGGGCGACGACGTGCGCTACGAACTCACCGTGCGGGGCGAGTTGCTGCCCCGCTGGGACCGGACGCTGGCACTCGCCCCGGCCGACGACCGGGCGGGCGCCGACGTCGTCGTCAAGGTGGGCGACCGCTCCGCCGCCCAGCGCTGGCGGACCGACGCGCCGTCCCCGAGCCCCGGCTCCCTGTCGGTCGCCGGCGGCGACGGCCCCGCGGAGTCCGGCGCGGTGCCGTCCGCGGGGCGCACGCCCGGGTCAGGCCGGCAGGCCCCGGCCCGTCCGGCCCGGCTGCCGGGAACGGACGCCCGGCCCTTCTCGCCCGGGCACACACCGGGCACGCCCGGTCCGGACGGGAGGACCTGACGGATCCGGCCCGGCCCGCCGCCCACCGGCGGCGGTCCGGGCCGGATCGGGTCAGACCACCGCTTCGACGAGGTCGTCCGCGGTGACCGTCGCGGGCGCGGCGTGGCCGGACAGCGCGAGGGTGAGGTCGAGTTCCGCCAGGACGCAGCGGACGACGTGCTCGACGCCCGCCTGGCCGTCCAGGCCGAGGCCGTAGACGTACGGCCGGCCCAGCAGCACCGCCCGCGCGCCCAGGGCCAGCGCCTTGAACACGTCGTCGCCGGTGCGCACCCCGCTGTCGAACAGCACGCTCAGCCGGTCGCCCACCGCGTCCGCGACCCCGGGCAGCGCGTCGGCCGCGGCGATCGAACCGGCCACCTGCCGGCCGCCGTGGTTGGACACCACCACCCCGTCCATCCCGGCGTCCGCCGCGAGGCGGGCGTCGTCCGGGTGCAGGACGCCCTTGAGCACGATCGGCCCGTCCCAGTGCTCGCGCAGGAAACCGAGGTCGGGCCAGGTGTGGCCGGCGTCCCCGAACAGGCCGAGGAAGTGCAGCACCGCCGCGTTCGGGTCCTCCTCGACGGGCTTGGCCAGCCCCGCCCGGAAGGCCGGGTCGGTGAAGTAGTTGGCGGTGCCCACCCCGTGCAGGAACGGCAGGTACGCCTGGTCCAGATCGCGCGGGCGCCACGCCAGCAGCGGGGTGTCCAGGGTGACGACGAGCACCGAGAACCCGGCCGCCCTCGCCCGGGCGAGGAAACTGCGCGTCACCTCACGGTCCTTGCCCCAGTAGAGCTGGAACCACCGCTCCGCGTCCCCCATCGCCTCCGCCACCTGCTCCATCGGCGTACTGGAGGCCGAGGAGAGGACGAACGGCACGCCCTGCGCGGCGGCGGCCCGGGCGGCGGCGGACTCTGCGTCCGGGTGCATGATCGACAGCACGCCGACCGGGGCGAGGGCCAGCGGCGCCGGCAGGGTGCGGCCCAGCACCTCGGTCGTCAGGTCCCGCTCCTGGACGTCGCGCAGCATGCGCGGCACGATCCGGCGCCGGGCCAGGGCCGCACGGTTGGCGCGTGCGGTGCCGCCGTCGCCGGCGCTGCCCGCCACATAGCCCACAGGACCCGGCCCGAGCCGGTGCTCGGCCAGCTCCTCCAGCCGGGTCGGATCGGTGGGCAGCCGGGGTACGGCGCCCGTCATCCCGTTCAGGTAGATCTCGTACTGGAAGTCCGCCCAGTGCTTGGCCATCCGTCCCTCCCGCCACTCGCCGCCACGTCGGCGCGTGCCGACGATACCCGTGGGTAGGCCGGGCCGGCTCCATCTGGGACGGGTCTCCCTCCGGGGCCGGACCGCGCGCCCCGGGACGCTTCATGAACGCCCGGAGTCGTGAAGGCATCGTGAAGGGTGCCCCGGGGAGCAAGGGCGTTATGTTTCAGGCCGATTAACGAGAGGGTGCTTTTCGGCCATTCGGCCGGTGCCCGCGATCAGGAACCGCTCAGTCACGCGATCGAAGCGGTCCGATTCCGTGACTTCACGCCACTGTTTCAATACGCAATGTTACCGAAAGCTGTGGGTGGGATGTGTGTTTCGCCGACGGACTCGGCAGAGTGGCGCTCGCCGCTCCGGCACCGACCGAGCCGGAGGGCACCGTCTATCCGAGCGGAAGGATGCACACAATGCGGAACACCGCGCGCTGGGCAGCGATCCTCGGCCTCACGGCCGCCACCTGCGCACCCCTGACCGGGGCCGCCCTCGCTGCACCGGGCGCCGCCCCGTCGTCGCTCTACGCCCCCTCGGCCCTGGTACTGACCACCGGCCACGGCGAGACCGCGACCGCGGCCACACCCGAGCGCGCCGTCACCCTGAACTGCGCCCCGACGGCCTCCGGCACCCACCCGGCGGCGATCGACGCGTGCGCGGAACTGCGCGGCGCCGGCGGCGACCTCTCGGCCCTGCGGGGCCGCGGTGACGTGCAGTGCACCAAGCTCTACGACCCCGTGGTGGTCACGGTCCAGGGTGTCTGGCAGGGCAAGCGCGTCTCGTACGAGCGCACCTTCGGCAACTCCTGCGTGAAGGAAGCCGCGAGCAGCAGCGTCTTCGCGTTCTAGGACCGGGATCGTACGGTTCCCGCGACGCCGGATCAGGCTCGCAACTGGGGAGTGCGGCCCCTGGAGCGGGAACCTGCGATCCCGCACCGGGACCGACGGGCGGAGTGGGGCCGCCCGCGGACTCCCGGGCACACAGCCGCTCCCCGGAACAGGCCCGTGGGGGGCCTCTCCGGGGAGCGGCGAAAAACGACCGGTATCGAGAAACAACCGGTTTCAACTGAAGATTGGACGTCAGGCCTTGGGCCGGTGACTCGTGTCGCACCAGGGGTAGCGGCGACTGCGCCGGCAGGTGCACAGGGCCACCCGGAAACGGTCGGAGCAGACCGTGGTGCCGTCCTCCAGTTCGATCTCCACCGGCCCTTCCATCAGCAGCGGCCCGCGCCGCTGCATCCGGATGCGGCGGGGCTGTTCAGCAGGCTCGTTCGGCACGGATCACCACCAGCTCCTCCTTGTCCGCGGCGGCCGCGAGCAGCCCGCTGCGGCGCAGCCAGTCCTCCCGGGCACGCAGCACGGGACCGAAGGTGATCCAGCGGCGCCGGACCACCGCGGCCTTCAGATCCGCCGCGCGCAGCAGCTCGAGGGTCCGTTCGGGGCCGCTCAACTCCGAATGCACCAGCAGCAGTACCCCTCCGGGCCGCAGCAGTGCGGGCGCGTCCCGGCAGATCCGGTCCAGCAGCAGCCGCCCGTCGCGCCCCGCGTCCCAGGCCCGCGACCGGCCGCGCGGCTCGCGCCCGCTCCCGGGCGCCGGCACGTACGGCGGGTTGGCCAGGATCAGGTCGTACGTCCCGTCACGGACCGGGCCGAAGAGGTTGCCGCGCCGGATCCGCACCGGCAGCCGGTTCAGCCGCGCGTTCAGCCGCGCCGTCCACACCGCCCGCCGGGACACGTCCACCGCGGTCACCTCGGCGCCGTACCGGGCGGCCGCCAGAGCCAGCGCACCGCTTCCGGTGCCCACGTCCAGCACCCGCGCGCCCGGTGCCGGCGCCTCTTCGTCCAGAGCCTCGGCCAGCAAGGCCGTGTCGTCCTGAGGGGCGTAGACGCCCGGAAGTACCCATGCTGTCACGGAGCGGCGGGTACCCGCGCGATCAGGATGTATGAGCGAGTTCCCGGGGCAACGGAGCACGCAGCGACGACCGTCCCGCACGCCACTCGCCGAGCAGCCGTCGCGCCAGCCGCTCCTCGACGAACTCGGTGGCGTCGACGCCGAAGGCGATGTCGTCCGCCAGTTCCGGCTCCTCGGCCAGCAGCCCGCCGATCACATCGTGCCGGACGATCTGCTCGTGCACCGCGTCCGCCTCCACGTGCTCGTCGTAGAAGAACTCCGCCGCCGGCCCCGCGCCGGTGCGGCGCATCGCCTCGGCCAGCCGGCGCGAACCGGGCGAGGAGGTGATCTCCACGTCCGCGAAGTGGCCCACCAGGGCCCCGCGCAGCCGCCGGTGCAGCCCGAACAGCGACATCAGGTTGACGACGGCGAGCATCTCGGCGCAGGCCGCGTCCAGGTGGCGCCCGTACCCGGTGTCCAGGCCGAGGTCCGTCATCAGGTCCGCGAACAGCCGGGCGTGCACCCGCTCGGCCCGGCCACCGCCGAACTCGTCGAACTCCACCGCCGCCATCGCCGCCTTGGCCCGGCCCCACAGCCGGGGCAGCACCCAGGCGTGCGGGTCGGCCTCCTTCAGGTGGTAGAGGGAGCGCTGCGCCGCGTACTCACGCAGGTGCCACAGCTCGCCCTCCTCGCACAGGAAGTGCGTGACTCCCGTGCCCTCGGCCGGTTCGACCAGCAGGGCGGCCAAGGCCTCGTCGAGGCTGTCGTGCACGGGTGTGTCGGCGCGCAGCGCGGACAGGAAACGGTCCTCCAGCGCGCCCCGCAGCGCGAGCAGACCCGGGTCCCACTCGAGCTCCGGACGGACCCCGGCGAAGCCGCGGTAGTGCAGCTCGTAGCAGACGTACAGGGCGAGCTGGAGGTCGTCGCCGTACGGGTCGGCGGCCCGGGCGCCGGAGGTGCCGGGCAGCGGGCCGGTGCCGCGCAGATACGCGGTCACGGCGGTGGACAGGGGCCCGCGCGGCGCGGGCAGCTCGGGTCCTCGCAGGTGGTGGTTCATTCCCCTCATGTACCCGGGGGGAATGAAAGCACCGGTGGTCAACCGCACTCCCGAGCAGCGCGGCCGTCTCAGTCCCCTTGCGACTGCTCCTGCGCCCCGGTGTTCGGGGTGACGGCGTCCGCCGCCTCGCCCCGGCTCCGCTTGTCCTCGCCGTGCTCCTCGGCCTCCTCGGCCTCGTGGAACACCTCCTCCAGGGCCGTCTCGGGCCGCTTCCCCTGGTCGTTCCCGCCCGGCATGGCGTCTCCTTCCGTCGGCTGGCCTTGATCCACTACGGGTTACCCGCCCGCGCCGTCTCAAGCACTATGCGAGCTGCCTGCGCACCAGCTCGTGCAGCCTGCCCCCGGTGTCGGCCAGCAGCTCGGCGGGCGGCCCCTGCTGGATCACCCGGCCCTCCTCCATCACGATCACCCGGTCCGCGTCCAGCACCGTCGACAGGCGGTGCGCGATGACGATCCGGGTGGCGTTCAGCTTGCGGGTGCTGTCGATGACCGTGCGCTGGGTGTCGTTGTCCAGGGCGCTGGTCGCCTCGTCGAAGAACAGGATGCGCGGCCGCCGGATCAGCGCCTGGGCGATCATCAGCCGCTGCCGCTGGCCACCGGAGATCGCGCCGTTGCCGGCCACGATCGTGTGCAGGCCCATCGGCATCCGCCGGATGTCCTCCGCCAGGCCCGCCAGCTCGGCGGCGGCCATCGCCTCCTCCGGCGTGTACGGCTCGGTGCCGCAGATGACGTCCAGGATGGAACCGGTGAACGGCTGCGCGTGCTGCAGCACCACACCGCACTGGCGGCGCACCGCCGACTGGTCGAGGGCCGCCAGGTCCTGGCCGTCGTACAGGACGCTGCCGGAGACCGGACGGTCGAAGCCGATGAGCAGGCGCAGCAGCGTGGACTTGCCGCAGCCGCTCGGGCCGACGATCGCCACGAACTCGCCCGGGCGGACTGCGAAGGAGACGTCGTCGAGGACGAGCGGGCCGTCGTCGGCGTACCGGAACGACAGCCGGCGGGCCTCGACGGCCCCCGAGAGCGGTCCGGGGCGGGTGCTCGCGGTGCGCACCTCGGGCATGGCGTCCAGGACCGGCTTGATCTCCTCGAACAGCGGCAGCGCCGCCACCGCCGAGACGAAGGAACCGGTGAGCTGGGTGACCGAGGTCAGCACCATCGTCACCGAGGTGCTGAAGGTCAGGAACGCCGCCGCCGACATCGCGCCCTTCGCGGGCCCCGCCAGCAGCATGAACATCAGCAGGGTGCACACCGGCAGGTAGACCGCGCCCAGCACCGAGGTGAGGTTCTTGATCCGGCCCACCTTCTGCTGGAGCTCCCGGCTGCGCGCGAACTGGCGCGCCCAGGCGGCGTAGGCGTAGTTCTCCGCCGCCGCCACCCGCAGCTTGGGCAGGCCGCGCAGGGTCTGGAAGGCCTGGTTGTTCAGCTTGTTGCCGAGCACCACGAGCCGACGCTGCCAGCGCACCTGCCACAGGCCGAGTCCGAGGAACACCGCCGCGATGACGACGAGCATGCCGATCGCCGCCATGGCCATCGGGACGCTGAACCAGAACAGCAGGCCCAGGTTCATCGCGCCCACCGTCACCGACTGCGCGACCACCGGGCCGGTACCGGCCAGCAGCCGCCGGATGGCGCTTACGCCCATCGCGGCACTGGCGAGCTCACCGGTGGAGCGCTGGGTGAAGAACCGGGTGGGCAGCCGCAGCAGCCGGTCCCAGACGGCCGGCTGCAGCGCCGCCTCGATACGGCCCTCCAGACGCAGCATGGTCAGGTTCTCCAGCAGGGTGAACGCGGCCGACACCACCCCGCTCACCATCACCGCCAGGCACACCTGGACGATCAGGCCCGTCTGGGCCTTCGGCACGTACTCGCCGAGCACCTTGCCGGTGGCGATCGGCACCAGCGCGCCGATGGCCACCGTCACCAGTCCGGCGAGCATCAGGTTGCCGAGGTCGCCGCGGGTGCCGCGCAGGCTGAACCGCAGCAGTCCGAGCGGCCCGAGCCGCCGCTCGGGCAGCGGCCGGTAGAACATCACCGCGCGCGGCTCGAACTCCCCGGCGTTCGCCTTCTCGACCGGCGTCTCGCGCCCGGTCCCGGGGTGCACGGCCACATAGCCGCCGCGCCGCCACAGCAGCGCCACCGGCGCCCCGGACAGCGCCCGGTGCCCCACCAGCGGGCCCACGTTCTCCCGCCACCAGCGGCCGTCCAGGCGGACCGCGCGGGTGCGCACCCGGGAGGCGAGCGCCACCCGCTCGACCGGGTCGAGGCGTTCGCTCTCGGTGCCGCTCTGCGCGGGCGCGGCCAGCTCGATGCCGGCCGCGTCGGCGACCAGCTTGCAGGCCGCGTAACCGGCGTCGGCGTCGGCGGCCGTCGCGGGGCGGGCCGAGCGCCTGCCGATGGACGCCAGCAGCGTCCGGTCCGCCTGGGCGCGAACCGCCTCACCGGCCTTGATCCCGGCCGCCGTGCGCGTCTCGTGGGTGCGCTCAAGCTGCTCGATCCACCGGTCGAGCGCGGTCAGCAGCCGGTACTGCTGGTCGACCATGCTCTGCCACAGCGCGGGATCCATCAGCAGGTCGGCGGCGGCCTCGGCGCCGTACAGCGAGCCGTACTGCACGCTGCCCGGCGGCACCTGCATCCAGAACACGTCGTCGTCCGCGGGCGCGGCGGCCCGTTCCTCGGCCATCGGCGCCTGGAAGAGGACGGACAGGCCGCGGCCGACGCCGAGCGCGACGGCGTACTCCAGCGGGCTGGTGGTCGGCGGCACGTACTGAGGGTTGCCGTACTCGTCGTACGACCAGGTCTGGGTGTGCGCGGGCTGGTGCAGCTCGCGCAGGCTGACGCGGTGCAGCACGCAGTCCCGCACGGGGCGGGCCACGAGCGTGTGCTGGGGGCCGGCGACCGGGCCGAGCAGCAGGGCGCCCGCCTCGAGACGGCCCAGGTGGTGCCAGTGGCCCTGCTGGCCGGCGTCCACCGCGAACAGGTCGAGCGCGCCGGCCGCGACCAGCCACAGCACCTGCGGCCCCTCGAGGTCCACGCGGCCGAACCCGGCGCAGTCGACCCGCGTGCCCAGCGAACCGAGCGCGCCGAGGACGAGGTCGCCTTCGTGCACGGACGTCATCTCACCGCTCCCTGACCAGGGCGGCGTACGCGCCGCCGCGCGCCACCAGCTCCTCGTGCCGACCGCGTTCCACGACGGCGCCGTGCTCCAGCACGACGATCTCGTCGCTGTCGCGGACCGTGCTCAGCCGGTGCGCGATCACCACGCAGGCGCAGCCGCGCCGGCGCAGGTTGTCCATCACGACCAGCTCGGTCTCCGCGTCCAGCGCGCTGGTCACCTCGTCCAGCACCAGGATGCTCGGCCGGCGCACCAGCGCCCGGGCGATCTCCAGGCGCTGCCGCTGGCCGCCGGAGAAGTTCCGGCCGTCCTGCTCGACCATGCTGTGGATCCCGCCGGGCCGGCGCGTCACCACGTCGTAAAGGGCCGCGTCCTTCAGCGCCTCCACCACCGCCTCGTCGGGGATCGACGGGTCCCACAGGGCCACGTTGTCCCGGATCGAGCCCTCGAACAGGAACACGTCCTGGTCGACGAAGGACACCGAGGCGGCGAGCGCTCCGCGCGGGATGTCCTCCAGCCGGCGGCCGTCGATGCGGATCACCCCGTCCCACGGCGTGTACAGGCCCGAGATCAGCCGGGACACCGTGGACTTGCCGCTGCCCGAGCCGCCGACCAGCGCCACCTGCCGGCCGGGGCCCACGGTCAGGTCGAACCCGGTCAGCAGCGGCTGGTCGAGCGGGCTGTAGCCGAAGGTGACGTTCTCCAGCTCGACGTGCCCGTGCAGCCGGCGCGTGGAGTCGCCCGAGCCGGGCCGCGCGTAGAGCGGGTCGGCCTGGAAGTTCTCCACGTCCTTCAGCCGGGCCACGTCGGCGGCGAAGTCCTGGATGCGGCCCGCGACGCCGTTGAGCCGGGTCAGCGGCGCGGTGAACCGGGTGACCAGCGCCTGGAAGGCGACCAGCAGACCGACCGAGATGTGTCCCTCGACGGCCCGCATCCCGCCGATCCAGAGGATCAGCGCGCTGTTGAGCGTGGCGAGCGTCGGCGCGACCACGCCCAGCCAGGCGCTCGGCACGCCGAGCCGCTGCTGCTCCTCCAGCGTGGTGGCGTGCTGCCCGGCCCACTTGCGGAAGTAGCCGTCCTCGCCGCCGGTCGCCTTCATGGTCTCGATCAGCTGCAGCCCGGAGTACGAGGTGTTGGTGAGCCGGGCGGTGTCCGCGCGCAGCTTCGCCGTCCGGGTCGCCCGCAGCCGTACCACCAGGCGCATGGCCACCACGTTCAGCAGGGCCACGCCGATGCCGACGAACGTCAGCTGCGGGTCGTAGGTGTACAGCAGCACGGCGTACAGCACGACCACGACGGCGTCCACGCCCGCCGCCGCGAGGTCGCGGGCCAGGGTCTCGGCCACCTGGTCGTTGGACTGCAGCCGTTGCACCAGGTCGGCGGGGGAGCGCTGGGAGAAGAAGGTGACCGGCAGCCGCAGCAGATGGCGCAGGAAGCGGGCGCTGGAGAGGGTGGAGGAGATGATCCGGCCGTGCAGCAGGTTGGCCTGCTGCAGCCAGGTCAGCACCAGGGTGAGCGCGACGCAGGTGGCCATCGAGGCGAACAGCACGCCGAGCAGCGAGGTCTGCCCGCCGATGAGGAACATGTCGATGTAGGTACGGCTGAGCGCGGGCACCGCCGCGCCCACCGCCACCAGCAGCAGGCTGGCCAGCACGGCGGCCGGCAGGGTGCCCGCGGTGCCGCGCAGCCGGGCCGGCATCGCGCCGAGCACGCCCGGCCGGCGGCCGCCCCTGGTGAAGTCCTCGCCCGGCTCCATCACCAGGACGACTCCGGTGAAGCTGCCGTCGAACTCCTCCATCGGCACGAACCGGCGGCCCTTGGCGGGGTCGTTGACGTACACCCCGCGGCGGCCGAAGCGGCGGCCCACGCCGTCGAAGACGACGTAGTGGTTGAAGTCCCAGAACAGGACGGCCGGGGCCTTCACCTCGGCGAGCGCGGCCAGGTCCATCTGCATGCCCTTGGCGGTCAGTCCGTAACCGCGGGCGGCCTTCAGCAGGTTGCTGGCGCGCGAGCCGTCGCGGGAGACGCCGCAGGCGATGCGCAGCTCCTCGAGCGGCACGTGCCGGCCGTAGTGGCCGAGCACCATCGCGAGGGAGGCGGCGCCGCACTCGACGGCCTCCATCTGGAGCACGGTGGGGGTGCGGACCGTGCCGCCACGGGACTTGGGGGCCGGCCTGCGGGCCGGGGCGGCCCGTCTGCGGCCGCGGGTTTCCTGGGCGGTGGTCACGGGAGCAGCCAATCGACGGGACGCTGGTCGGCCAGCTTGACCGAACCGGAGGCGAGGGTCATGGAGTCCAGCCGGTAGGGCGGCCCCTCGGCGGACGACCAGCGGTAACCGCTCTTCGTCGACGCCGACCTGTCCAGCGTGACCAGCACCGCCACCGGGCGGCCCTTCCGGGTGAACTGCTCGCCGAGCTGGCTGTCGCCGAGGAACGCGGCGATCGACTGCGGGGACTGCGCCGCGCGGTCGACCGACTTCACGTGCCCGCGCAGCACGCCGTAGCGCTGTTCCGGTACGGAGGACACCGTCAGGTCGACCGCGGCGTGCGCCGGGATGGCGGCCGCGTTCTCGGCGGGGACGTACACGGTCGCGTAGAGCGGGTCCGAGGCGTGGGCGATCTTCTCCACCGAGGCCACGTCGGCCCCGGTCTGCACGATCTGCCCGATGGTGGCGCCGAGCGCGGTGACCCGGCCGGCGGCGACGGTGCGCACCACCGTGTCGCCCCGCTCGGTGCGGACCTTCAGGACGGGCGCGCCGGCCGGCAGCCGCTGGCCCTGCTCGGCGAGCACGGCCGTCACCTGGCCGGCCACGGGGCTCTGCAGCAGGTAACTGCCCTGCGCGTGCGTCAGGATGGCCTGCGCGGCGACGGTGGAGGCGACCGAACCGGTCACCGCCCATACGGATGCCGCCGCCATGACGACGACGGTGACGCCGAGCGCGAGCCAGCCCTGGGGGCGGGCCAGCCGGACCGGGAGGTCCAGCTCCTCCGGCGACTGGAGCTTGGCGAGGGCCTGTTGGCGGAACTGCACGGAACTTCCCTCACCCGAGGAGAGACATCGTTACGACAAGACCGCGGGCGCCGCGGCGGGACCGCCGGTCCCGGGCACCCGGGAGCCCCGGAGCCGGGGGGCGGCTCCGGGACTTCGGTGACACCGAGGTGCGATCAGAGACCGGCGACCAGGTTGGTGACCGGCTGGGTGTTCAGGCCGGTGACGCCCTCGACGGTGCCGACGACCGTGTCGACCAGGCCGGAGACCGGGGCAACGCCGTTCACGGCACCGGTGACGGTGGTGAGGGCGTTCACGGACAGACCGCCGGAGACGTTGTCCAGCTCGGCGTCCGAGATCTCGACGGTCTCGACGCGGGGGGTGGAGTTCATGGTGGAACTTCCCTTCGTATGGATATTCACAAGGGGGGAAGCGGCCCCCTCTGGGGACAGACGGACGGCCGCGACCGCGGGTCGAGGGCCCCCGTCTCCGGAGACCCGGGGAATGCCCGCGGTGCGATGGATCAAAGCACGCTCGCTTACCCGGCTTCCAATCAAACACCGCTCCCACCTGGGCACTTGGTCCGCCGAGGGGTTCAACCGTGCAGGTGTGCGCACGTCATGTCGGCGACTCCTTCACATGCCGCACGGCATCGGCGCAACCGCGCCCTTGCCCGCCGGACGGCGAATCCGGCACTCCGCGCCAAAGGCGTGCCGGGGGGCGCGCGGATGTGCAGAACCGTGGACGGCGGTGACGCGCTTGGGCATTCGATGTGCAGATTCCCTGAAGCCGGGATTCCGGTACGCCTGCGGTACGGAGAGTCACCGGCTGGTGGCCGAACGTGCCGGGCCGGGGGGTGTGCGGACCGTCAACCCAGCAGCGCGTAGACGGTGCTCGCGCGCGCCGCGAGCGCGCCCGACTCCGCGTCGCCCAGGGTGATGTCGGCGAACGCCATCCGCCGGCCCAGTTTGGTCAGCACCGCCTCGACCAGGACGTCCGAACCGGTCACCGCGCGCTGGAAGGACGTCGACTGCTGCACGGTCGTCATCGGCACGAAGCCGCCCCGCGCCGCCGAGACCGCGATCACCGTGGCGGTGTCGGCCGCCGCCATCAGCGCCTGTCCGGACAGGCCGCCGCCCTCCCGGGCCAGCCGCTGCGACCAGGGCAGCCGGAGCACCGCCCGGCCCTCGCCCAAGGACTCCACGACCAGCCCCAGTTCGAGGACCCAGGGGGCGAAGCAGGTGGAGAGGATCTTGTCGGCTTCGGCGGTGGTCAGCGTCATGTGGGCGATTGTTCCCGGCCCGGCCCCGCGGCACGCGCCACGCGGCCGATTCGCCGCCGTGGCACGGGAGTTCGTCAACCGGAATTGAACGCACCGCGTGACCCGCCCGTACCTACAGCCATCCAGGCGCCCCGATCCCACTGCCCGACAGCGGCAGACCCCCGTCCCCAGGAGGTCGAGAAGTTTGAGTCACAAGCGAATGCCCAAGCGCAAGGCCGCGATAGCGGTGGGCGGTGTCGCGGCGCTCGGCGCGGCGGCCCTCCTGCTGCCCAACGCCAACGCGTCCCAGGACAAGGCCTCGGGCGCGGCCGGCACCGCCAGGACACTGAAGGCCGCGGACGCCTCGGACCTCGCCGCGCAGCTCCAGAAGGCGCTCGGCGACGCCCTCGCCGGGTCGTACTACGACAGCGCCAAGCGGCAGCTCGTCGTCAACGTGGTCAGCGGCGACAAGAACGTGATCGTCCAGGCGGAGAAGGCCGGCGCGGCCGTGCGCCAGGTCGACAACAGCACCGCCGAACTCCGGTCCGCCGCACGGACCCTGAAGGCCCGGGCCACCGTCCCGGGCACCGCCTGGGCCGTGGACCCGCGGACCAACAAGGTCGTGGTCACCGCCGACTCCACCGTGACCGGCGCCAAGTGGGACCGGGTCCAGTCGACCGTACGCGGCCTCGGCTCCGGCATGGCCACCCTCAAGAGGTCGGCCGGCGCCTTCAAGACCTTCGTCTCCGGCGGCGACGCCATCTTCTCCCAGGTGCAGGGCGGAAACGTGCGCTGCTCCCTCGGGTTCAACGTCACCGCCTCCGACGGCAGCCCCGCCTTCCTGACGGCCGGTCACTGCGGGGTCGCGGCCAAGCAGTGGTCCGACTCCCAGAACGGGCAGCCCATCGCCACCGTGGACCAGGCCACCTTCCCCGGCGAGGGCGACTTCTCGCTCGTCAAGTACGACGATCCGAACACCCAGGCGCCCAGCGAGGTCAACGCGGGCAACGGCCAGACCGTGCAGATCGACCGGGCCGTGGACGCCACGGTCGGCCAGACCGTGTTCCGGATGGGCTCCACCACCGGGCTGCACGACGGCCAGGTGACCGGCCTCGACGCCACCGTCAACTTCCAGAGCGAGACCGACCCGAACGGCGTCGACACCGTCACCGGCCTCATCCAGACCGACGTCTGCGCCGAGGCGGGCGACAGCGGCGGCTCGCTGTTCACCCAGGACGGGGGCGCGGTCGGCCTCACCTCCGGCGGCAGCGGCGACTGCACCAGCGGTGGCGAGACCTTCTTCCAGCCGGTCACCGCGGCCCTCCAGGCCACCGGCGCCACCCTCGGCGCGGGCGCGGGCGCGGGCGGCCAGGCGGGTGCCGGGGACCAGTCCGGCGCGGGCGCGGGGGACCAGGCGGGTGCCGGGGACCAGTCCGGCGCGGGCGCGGGGGACCAGGCGGGTGCCGGGGACCAGTCCGGCGCGGGCGCGGGAGACCAGGCGGGCGCGGGGGACCAGTCCGGCGCCGGTGACGGCTCGGGCGCCGGTGACCAGGCGGGCGGCGACCAGATCGGCGGCGGCGCGGACCCGTCGGCCACCGCGGGCGGCGAGCAGAGCGGCGCGGGGAACCGATCCGGCGCCGGTACCGGCCACCGGTCGGGCGCGGGCGACGGATCCTCGTCCCTCACCGGAACCCGGTGAGGCTCGCGGGGGCGCTGACCCGCCTCCGCTCCCTACAGCGCCGGATCCACTGACAGCCCAAGGCCCGCAGAGCATCAGCGGGTTCCATCCCGCGGTACCGGCACGGCCCGGGCCGCGATGAACTCCCCGGCGGGCCAACAGCGGTTCCGGTCGGCCGGGGCCGGTCCGGCCCTCCGGCGGGAGGGCCGGACCGCGGGCGTCCCAGCACTCACGGTTCGGGCGTTGTGGCGGCGCCCGCAGCTCAGCTGCCGTGTGCCGGCCCGGCTCAGCACTTACGGCTCGGGCGTCGTGGCGGCGCTTGTGGCTCGGTCACCGTGCGTCGGCCCGGCTCAGCCGCCGTGCGGTAGCCGGCTGAGCCGCACGCGGAGCCCGCCGCTTCGTGGCCACGGGCCCCGGGTCCGGGCACGGCCGCCACCCGGTTCGGCCACCACCCGGTCCCGGAACGCGCGTCGCGCGTTCCGGGACAACGCTCTTCCGGAGCGGCGCCCCGCCCACGGCGAACGCCCGGGACACGCCGCCTGCGCCCCGCGCGGCGGGCGCCTTCCCGCGCCCCGTGCGGCCGTCTCCGCGCGCTGGTGCGGCCGGCCGTTCGTACGGTGTCGACTGTGCCCGGTGGGGCCTTCAGGACCCCCGGACGGCAGTCGTGTTACCGGTGGGTCCCCCCGATCGGGGCCGAACCGCTCCCCTCCGGCGTGTCGCAGTCGTCGGCCGGGGCGCGCGGCTGGTCGGAGAAGCGCGAGCGGTGTCCCCGTGCCCCGTGTGCGCCCCTGCCGCGCCATGATGGCCGAATTTATGCGCGGGGCCTGTCGTTCCGCTTCCCGGGGGTCGAACGGGCGGCGGCGGCGCGCCGGTTCGGCGGGGTGATCCGGCCGCGGGTCGCGGTCAGGCTCGGCGTGTCGCGCCACCGCCCCGCCGGCGGACCCAGGAGAGGTTGCCGGTCACATCATCATCCCATTTCAGAAAGGGTGCCGACCGGCTCCCCGGACGGCCGGGCAGAGCGTCGGCAGGGCGTGTCCGGCCAGTGGGCGGAGGGTCCGCCGGCGTCCATGCGGGAGCCTTTTCCGACGCGTGTGGTTTACGGGTGCGGCGCCGGGGCACACGCGGTGCGACGTTCGTCCGGGCCCCGCGCACGGAGGCCGGGCGGAGTGGCCGAGCAGTGACGCAAAAGCACCGCCAGAGTACGCTCCGTTCAACTTCAGGGGGTTGCTTGCACGTGACTCGCCGTGAAGACTGTGGCCGAGTTCCATCGAAACCAAGGTGTCGAGCGGTGCGCATCATGCCAATCGTGGGGCGGCATGGGTCGCGACTGCGTATATTCACACCTCGTTTCGGACGACCGGGATGGGGGGCCTCGCTGCCCGTCCCGGAACCGGGAGGGTCCCGCGTGACCGTTGCGCGGGAGGAATCGCCGAGGGGGGATGGGTGATGTCGGGTTGGCGCGCCACACGTCAGGGCTCGCTGCGGGGCCGGCCGTACGGCCGCCGCGTCCTGCACCGCATGTGTTGAAGGCCGCGGACCGGCCCCCGCACGGGGCCGACGCCGGCTGACCCCGCCGCCGCTCAGGAAGAGGGCCACGCGGGGCCACGCGCCGCTGTCGTCCGACGCCCGTTCGGCGCCGGCGCCGCCCTGCCCGACCGCCCGCGGCCTTGGCCGCCGGCTCCACCAAGCCCCTGCCTGCGTGACTGGGCCATGCCCGCACGCGCCACCCGCAACCGAGGAGACAAGGTGATCAGCAAGCAAGTGACGGGGGAACGCCTTCTCTTGGAGGAGTTACCGAACCGCTGGCGGGCCCTGCGCGAGGCCGGGCCCGTGCGGTACGACGAGACGCAGCGGGTCTGGCAGGTGTTGGACCACGAGACCGTCGCCGCCGTACTCGCGGACCCGGCCACGTATTCCTCCGAACTCTCCGCCCTCGCCCCCACCCAGTCCGACTTCGAGACCTTCACCCGGGGCAACTTCGTCGGCATGGACCCGCCGGAGCACCGCAAACTCCGCACCCTGGTGAGCCAGGCGTTCACCCCGCGGGTCGTGCAGGGACTCGGCCCCCGCATCGAGGCCGTCTGCGACCGGCTGCTGGACGCCGTCGCCGACCGCGACCGGTTCGACCTGGTCGACGCGCTGGCCTATCCGCTCCCCATCATCGTGATCGCCGAACTGCTCGGCATCCCCGCCGAGGAACACCGGCTCTTCCAGGAGTGGGCGAGCGTCCTGTTCGGCGGCGACCAGCTGGGCGAGGCGCCCGACATGGCCGACCTCGAACGGGCGCTGGAAGCCATCGCCCCCACCGTGCGCGAGATGAACGGCTACATGCTGGAGCACATCCGTGCCCGCCGCGCCGATCCCGGTGACGACCTCACCAGCAGACTCATCGCCGCCGAGGTGGACGGAGTCCGCCTCGCCGACCAGGAGATGGTCGGCTTCGTGGCCCTGCTGCTGGTGGCCGGGCACATCACCACGACCGCGCTGCTGGGCAACGCGGTCGTCACTTTCGACCGGCACCCCGGGACGAACGCCGCGCTGCGCGCCGACCCGGCCCGCGTCCCGGCCGCCGTCGAGGAGGTGCTGCGCTGGCTGCCGCCCTTCCCGGAGCTGGGCCGCCGGGTCACCCGGCCCGTGGTCCTCGGCGGCCACGAGATCCCGGCCGACACGATGCTGATGGCGCACTTGGGCGTCGCCAACCGGGACCCCGCCCGCTTCGCCGCGCCCGACGTCCTCGACGTGACCCGGAGCCCGAACCCGCACCTGACCTTCGGGCACGGCATCCACTTCTGCTTCGGCGCGCCGCTGGCCCGGCTCGAGGCGCGGATCGCCCTTCACAAGTTGCATGAACGATTCCGCACCCTGGTGATCCCCTCCTACGAGGACGTCGCCTACCAGAACCCGGCCGTCATCGTCGGCGTACGGCACCTGCCCGTCGAGGTCGGCAGACCGTAGCCCAGGCGCTCCGCGCCCCGACCGGCCCCCACACCGCTCGTTCGGGCCGGCCGGCACACCCGCACATGAGACCCACCCAACGGGAGTCCCCTTCTCATGCCGTACACCATCCCAGCCGCTCCGGCCGCTTCCCGGACGCCGTCCCTGTTACACCAGGAGATACAGCTACGCCTCGACGCCCTCGCCCGGCTCCACCGGGTGCCCGGCGCCCAACTCGTCCTCGACACGGGCGGCGACGCCGTCTCCGTGCACACCGGGACGGCCGACGTCACGACCGGCAGCCCCTTCACCGCGGACACCGCCGTCCCCCTCGGGTCGCTCACCAAGCCGTTCACCGCAGGGCTCGTCATGCTGCTGGCCGACGACGGCGACCTCGACCTGGACGAGCCCGCGGCCGAGCACCTCCCCGAGCTGTCCGGGACGCCAGAGGTGACGGTCCGTCAACTGCTCAGCCACACCGCCGGGCTGCCCACCGGACCCGACTCCGACACCGCCGCCGCGACCACCGCCGCGCGCTACCTCACGGTCCTCTGCACCGAACGTGACCTGCTGTTCGCGCCGGGGACCGACTTCTCCTACTCCAACGCCGGTTACGTGGCCGCCGGACGGCTGGTGGAGACGGTGACCGGCATGCCGTGGCCCGAGGCCGTGCGCGCGCTGCTCCTCGAACCCCTCGGCGTGCGGCCGGCGTTCATCGGCGACGCCGCGCCCGTCCGTCCGGTGGCCGCGGGACACGCCGTCAACACCCTCACCGGGCAGCCTGTCCCGGCCCGCCAGAACCTGGCCCCGCTGGAGGCGCCGGCCGGCGCGCTGCTCGCGAGCGCCCGGGACCTGGCCGCGTTCGGCAACGCGCTGACCGGCCGCTCGGACCTGCTGCCGCCCGCCGTCGTCAAGGAGATGCGCCGGCCCGAGACCGCCGCCCGGCCGGGCACGCTCGCCGACGGCTGGGGCACCGGGCTCGCCCTGTACCAGCGGGACGGCCGCGTCTGGTGCGGCCACGACGGAAACGCCCAGGGCACGTCCTGCCACCTCAGGGCCGACGCGGAGAGCGGTGTCGTGGTCGCCTTCACCGGCAACGCCGGGGGCGCCACCGCGCTCTGGCACGACCTCGCCGAGGAACTCGGCCGGCTCGCCGGCATCCGGGTGCCCGCCGCGACGGCCGTCGCGGACCGGGGCGCGGCCGTCGACCTTCCCGACTGCGCGGGTACCTACCGCAACGGCACCACGACCTACCGCATAGCGCCCGGACCGGACGGCACGCCGGCCCTGTCGGTGGACGGGGACCTGCCCCTCCCGCTGGTCTGCTACCCCGATCTGACCTGCGACCTGCGCGATCCGGCCACCGGGCGCCTCGAACCCGGAGGCCGGTTCCACCGGGATCCGGTCACCGGCCTGGTCGACCGGGTCCAGATCTCCGGACGCACCGCACGCCGTACCGACGACGGCTGAGCCGGGCCGGCGCCGGTACCGGAGCTCCGTCCCACCGCGGCCGGATCCGGCCGTCGCGGGCCGGCCCCGGACGCGGGCCGGTCAGGGCCGGGCAGCCGCCGTCGGCGGGTCCGGCCCCGGTGGGCCGGCCGGGCCGGTGGGAGTCCGGCCGGACGCCACCGCCGGTCCGTCCGGTGCTCCGGGCAGGTCCGGTGGCGCCTCACCGGTGCACGGAGGCGGCGCGCCGGACCGCTGGACGGGGCGTGCTCGGTCCTCACGGTGACGGGTCTGCCGACCGGACTTACCAGCCGGCCCGGGTCATACCGGCCGCCAAGCCGGTGGCCGGTCGACGGGCTGGTGGCCGGGCGGTGGCCGAGCGGTTCCGGTACGCCTGGCCGGTGGACGGGCCGCCGGAACCGGTGGATCGGCCCACCCGGTCGGTGGGTCGGCCGCCGGAGTCGGTGGGCGGGCCGTCGAGGCGGGCGTGTCGGCCACCGGCGCGGCGGGTTCGACGGCCGAAACGCCGATCGCCAGGTCGCCGGCCGTCAGGTGTCGGTCGCCGGCTCGGCGGTTCCGGCCGCCGGGCCCTCCCGTGGGGCTCCGTGTCGGACCGCTCTCCGGGCGGCTGACGCACCCGCTCCGGTGGGCCGACCGCCGACTCGGCGACCCGTCACCAACGGCGTTCCGACAGCTCCCAGTTCGCCCCCTGCTGTATCAGTTCCCCCCGCCCGCTCCCGCACCACGTCACCGCCGCACCAACGCCCCGCAGTCCCGCCCCACCGCTCCACCGTCGCGCACACCGGCGTGTCACCTCCGATCCAGCGCACCGCCACCGAGGCGGGGCCGGGTTCGCCCGCGTGGCCCGCGCCGCATCGTCCCCGCTTGCCAAAGGACTTGACCCATGACGGACACGCACGACACGCCCGCACCGGCGTCCTCCCTGCCGCAGGCCGGTTCCGCCGCCGGCGCGCCGGAGAACGCCACGGACCCGGCGCATCCGACGCTCGGCGAGCTGTTCTCCGCCTGGGTGGCCCGCACCCCGGACGCGCCGGCCCTCACCGACGGCCGGCGCACCTGGACCTACCGCGAACTGGCCACGCGTGCCGACCGGTTGGCCGCGCACCTCTTACAGCGGGGCGCGGGGCCCGACCAGGTCGTGGCCCTGGTCCTGCCGCGCTCGATGGAGCTGATCGCGGCGGAGCTGGCCGTCGCCCGGGCCGGCGCCGCCTTCCTGCCCGTGGACCCCGCCTACCCGGCCGAGCGCCGGGCGCTGATGCTCGCCGACGCCTGCCCCGCGGTCACCCTGGACGATCCGCGCCGGGTCGCCGAGACGCTCGGCGCCGGTGAGCCGCCGGACGCCCCGGACACGGGACAGGTCCAGGTCCGCGCGGACCACGCGGCCTACGTCATCTACACGTCCGGCTCCACCGGCACCCCCAAGGGCGTGACCGTCACCCACCGGGGCATCGGCGGCTTCGTCTCGGCCGCCGCCGAACGGTACGCGGTGGGCCCCGGCGACCGGGTGCTCCAGTTCTCCTCGCCGAGCTTCGACGCCTCGGTGCTGGAACTGTTCGTCTCCGTCCTGTCCGGCGCCACCCTCGTCGTACCGCCGCAGGGGCCCTGGCTGGGCGACGAACTCGCAGCGGTACTGGACGAGCACCGGATCACCCACGCCCTCATCCCGCCCGCCGCGCTGGCCACCCTGCCCGACCCCGGCCGTGGCACCGCACGCCACCTCCGGACGCTGATCGTGGGCGCCGAGGCCTGCTCGGCCGAGCTCGTCGACCGGTGGGCGCCGGGGCGCCGCATGATCAACAGCTATGGCCCGACCGAGACCACGATCGTCGCCACCTGGACCGGTCCGCTCGGCGCCGGCCGCGGCACGCCGACGATCGGCGGCCCCCTGCCGCACACCCGGGTGCACGTGCTCGACGAGGCGATGCGGCCCGTACCGCCCGGCGCGGACGGCGAGTTGTTCGTGGGCGGCGACGCCGTGGCCCGCGGCTACCTGGGCCGCCCGGGGCTGACCGCCGGGCGCTTCGTCGCCGACCCGTTCGGCCCGTCCGGCGCCCGCCTGTACCGCACCGGGGACCGCGTCCGCCGGAACGCCGAGGGGGAGCTGGAGTTCCTGGGCCGGCTGGACCGGCAGGTGAAGATCCGCGGCTTCCGGATCGAGCCGGGCGAGATCGAGGCGGCGCTGCGCCGGGCCGGCGCCGGCGCGGTCGGCGAGGCCGTGGTCGTGGTGCGCGAGGACGAGCCCGGCCACCAGCGCCTCGTCGGCTACGTCACCCCGTCCCAACAGCCGCCCGCCACCGCCCCGGGGGCCTCCGCCGCCGCCAGCGGCGCCCCCGCCTCCGCAGATCTGGGCACGTCCGCCGCCACCGCCTCCGCCCGCCCCCTCGACCCGGCCGTCCTGCGCGCCGCCGTCGCCGCGGTGCTGCCCGCCCACATGGTGCCCTCCGCCCTCGTGGTCCTGGACCGGATGCCGCTCACCCCGCAGAACAAGATCGACCGGCGGGCCCTGCCCGCGCCGGAGCGTGCGGTCGCGGCCGGACGGGTGGCGCCGCGGACCGCCGAGGAGCGGGCCCTCGCCGCGATCTGGGCCGACGTACTGGGCGCGGACGAGGTCGGGGTCACCGACGACTTCTTCGACCTGGGCGGGGAGTCGATCCTCGCCGCCCGCGTCCTCGCCCGCGTCCGGGACGAACTGGGCGTCCGGCTCACCGTGCGGGACGTCTTCACCGCGCGGACCGTCGCCGCGCTCTCCCCGCTGCTCGCCGACCCGTCGGCCGCCGCGGCGCCGGAGCCGATCCCGGCGGCCCCGCCCGAGGGCGCCCTGCCGCTGTCCAGCGCGCAGCGCCGGCTGTGGTACCTCGACGACCTCACCGCGGGCGGCACCGAGTACAACACCGGTGTGGCCCTCAGGCTGCGCGGCGCCCTGGACCCCGACGCGCTGCGCCGCTCCCTGCTCCGCCTCGCGGCCCGGCACGCCTCCCTGCGCACCACCTTCCCGACGGCCGACGGCCAGGGCGTCCAGCGTGTCGCGCCGGAGCCGGAACTGCCCCTGCGGACGGCCGACGTCACCGGTGAACCCGGCGCGCGCCGCGCCGAGGCCGCCGAGGCACTGCTCACCGAGGAGCTGAGCCGCCCGTTCGACCTGGCGGCGGGCCCGCTCACCCGGGCCCTGCTCGTCCGGCTCGCCGACGACGACCACCTGCTGCTGCTGGCCCAGCACCACATCGTCACCGACGGCTGGTCGGTGGGCATCCTCACCCGGGAACTCGCCGACCTCTACCACTCCGAGGCCACCGGCGAGCCCGACGCACTGCCGCGGCCCGCCCTGCAGTACCCGGACTTCGCGGTGTGGGAGCGGGCGCAGCGCGCCTCCGGCGCGGACACGGGCGACCTGGCCTACTGGAAGCGCCACCTGGCCGGCATCCAGCAGCTCGAACTGCCCACGGACCGCCCGCGTCCCGCCGTACGCACCACCGCCGGCGCCGCCCACCGGCACATCCTGCCCGCGGAGCTGACGGACCGGCTGCGTCAGCTCGCCGCGGGCCGCGGCACGACACCGTTCACCCTGTTCGCGGGCGCCGCCGCCCTGCTCTTCTCCCGTTACTCGGGGCAGCGCGACATCGCGTTCGGCACCGTCACCAACGGCCGCGGCCGACGGGACCTGGAGGACGTGCCGGGCTTCTTCGCGAACACGGTGGTGCTGCGCGGCGAGGTGGACGAACGGGCGACCGTGGACCGGTTCGTGGAGACCATGCGGACGACGGTGCTGGACGCCTTCGCCCACGACGCGGTCCCGTTCGACCGGGTGGTGGAGGAACTCGCCCCGCCCCGCGACCCGAGCCGGACCCCGCTGGTCCAGGCGCTCGTCGTGCAGCAGAGCGCGCTGCCCGTGCCGCCGCGCGCCGGCGGTGTGCGCCTGGCCGAGCATCCGCTGCCCCGCCCGGCCGCCCGCTTCGACCTGGTGCTGGAGTTCGCGCCGGCCGCGGACGGCGGCTGCGTGCTGACCGCGGAGTTCAACACCGACCTGTTCGACGCGGCGACGGTGGCCCGGATGACGGCCCATCTGCACCGGCTGCTGGAGGGCATGGCGGACGGCCCCGGCCGCACCCTGGCCGAACTGTCCATGCTCACGCCCCAGGAGCAGCGCACACTGGTGGAGAGCTGGAATCCGCCCGCCCGCCCGGCACGGGAGACCGGGTACGGCACGCTCACCGGGCTGCTGGACGCCCGGGCGGCCGGCACCCCGGACCGTACCGCCGTCGTCTGCGGCCCGGTCCGGCTGGACTACGCCGAGGTCGCCCGGCGCGCCAACCGGCTGGCCCGGCTGCTCGTCTCGCGCGGCGCGGGTCCGGAGACCCTGGTCGCGCTGTGCCTGCCGCGCTCCGCCGACCTCGTGCCCGTGCTGTGGGCGGTGCTCGCCTCCGGCGCCGGCTACCTGCCCGTCGACCCGGCCTACCCCGCCGAGCGCGTCCGCCTCATGCTCGACGACGCCCGGCCCGCCCTGGTGATCGCCACCCGGGAGACCGCCGCCGCCCTGCCGCCCCGGTGCGCACCGCTGCTCCTGGAGGACTGCGCCGCACCGGACACGGCCGACACCCCGCTCACCGACGCCGACCGGCTGCGGCCGCTGCTGCCGGAGCATCCCGCGTACGTCATCTACACCTCCGGCTCCACCGGCCGCCCCAAGGGCGTGGTGGTCACCCACCGCAGCGTCGCCGCGCTGGCGCAGTGGGCGCGGGAGCGGTTCGGCGCCGAGGGGCTGGCCCACGTGATCGCCGCCACCTCCCTGAACTTCGACGTCTCGGTCTTCGAACTGCTCTGCCCCCTGGTGGCCGGCGGCACCGTCGAGGTGGTCGCCGACCTGCCGGCCCTCGCCGACGGAGCCGGGCCCCGGCGGGCCGGCCTGCTCAGCGGGGTGCCGTCCGTCGTCTCCCGGCTGACCGCGGGCGGCACCGCGCCCGTGACCGCCGACACCGTCGTCCTCGCCGGCGAGGCCCTGCCCCTCCAGACGGTCCAGGACCTGCGAGCCGCCATGCCCGGCTGCCGGGTCGCCAACATCTACGGCCCCACCGAGGCGACCGTGTACGCCACCGCCTGGTTCGCCGGCGACCGGCTGCCGGAGCAGGCCCCGCCCATCGGCGGCCCGGTGGCGCTCACCCGCTGCTACGTCCTGGACGACCGCCTGCGGCCCCAGCCGGTCGGCGTCACCGGCGAGCTGTACCTCGGCGGCGGCGGCCTGGCCCGCGGCTACCTCAACCGCGCCGGTCTCACCGCCGCCCGGTTCCTCGCCGACCCGTTCGGCGCGCCGGGGGAGCGCATGTACCGCACCGGCGACCTGGTGCGCCGGAGCCCCGACGGCGGACTGGAGTACGTGGGCCGCATCGACCAGCAGGTCAAGGTCCGCGGGTTCCGCATCGAACTGGGCGAGGTGGAGGAGGCGCTGCGCGGCAGCGCGGGCGTCGCCGAGGCGGCGGCCGTCGCCGCCACCGACGCCGACGGCCACCGGCGCCTGGTCGGCTACGTCGTCCCGGCCGCCGGCGAACGGGCGGAACCCGAGGCCCTGCGCCGTGAACTCGGCCGTACCCTGCCCGACTACATGGTCCCGTCGACCGTCGTCGTGCTGGACGCCCTGCCGCTCAACCCCAACGGCAAGCTCGACCGGGGCCGGCTCCCCGACCCCGGCCCCGCCGTGCGCGCGGTGCGGCACGTAGCGCCCCGCACGCCCACCGAGCGGACCCTCGCCGCGATCCTCGCCGAGGTGCTGCGCCTGGAACGGGTCGGCGTCGACGACAACTTCTTCGAACTGGGCGGCGACTCCATCCTCAGCATCCAGGTGGTCGCGCGCGCCCGGCAGGAGGGGCTGCCGCTCACCTCGCGGGACGTCTACCGGCACCAGACGGTGGCCGCCCTCGCGCACTGCGCGGACGCCGCCGCGGGCCCGCGCGAGCCCGCACCCGCACCGGAGGCGGCCACCGGCACGGCACCGCTGACGCCCATCCAGCGCTGGCTGTTCGGCGCCGCCGGCGAACGCGCCGGCCACTTCTCGCAGGCTCTGTCCGTCCGGATGCCCGGGGACCTGGACCCGGCGGCCCTGGAAGAGGCACTCAACGACCTGGTCGCCCACCACGACGCCCTGCGCTCCCGCTTCACCCCCGCCGACGGGGCCGACGAGGCCGGCTGGTGCGTCGACGAGCGGGCGCCCCGCCTCCGCCTGGCCCGCCACACCGGCCCGGAGACCGACACCCCGCACTTCGGGCCGTTCGACCTCGCCCGGGGGCCGCTGCTGCGGGCCGTGCTGCACGACCCCGGCTCCGGCCGGCCCGGCGTGCTGCACCTCGCCGTGCACCACCTCGTGGTCGACGGCGTCTCCTGGCGGGTGCTGCTGGAGGACCTGGACCGCGCCTACCGGGCCCGCCGCGCCGGCGAGGACGGCGCCGCGGCACTGCCAGCGAAGTCCTCGCCGCTGCGGCAGTGGGCCCGCAGACTCAACGCCCACGCGGCGGACGGCGGTTTCGACGACGAGCGCGCCTACTGGGCCGAGGCGGCCCCCGGCACCGAGCCCGCGCTGCCCGCCGAACTGACCGGCGCCCCCGGCGCCTACGCCGCACAGCGCTCGCTCACCGTGCGCCTGGACGCCGAGGCGACCTCGGCCCTGCTGCGCACGCTGCCCGACACCTACCGCACCCAGGCCAACGACGTGCTGCTCAGCGCCCTCGGCCGGGCCCTGTGCGGCTGGAGCGGCCGGGACCGGGTGGTGGTCGACGTCGAGGGACACGGCCGTGAGGAACTCTTCCCCGAGCTGGACATCAGCCGCACGGTCGGCTGGTTCACCACCCGGTACCCCGTCGCGCTGAGCGTCCCCGAGGACGCCGGCTGGGACGCCGTGCTGAAGCGCGTCAAGGAGCAGTTGCGCGCCGTACCGCGGCACGGCGTCGGCCACGACGCGCTGCGCCTGCCCGCCGCACCCGGATCGGCGCCGCACACCGCGAAGGCGCAGGTCAGCTTCAACTACCTGGGCCGCATGGACACCTCGCAGGACCCCGGCGGCCTCTACCGGGGCACCGTGCGCCCGCTGGAGCTGGACGCCGATCCGGCGGCGGAGCGCCCGCACGCCCTCGAGGTCGTCGGGCAACTGGTGGCGGACAGGCTGGAGTTCACCTGGTTCTACGCGGACCGGCCGGGCCAGGAGCACACGGTCTCGGACCTCGCCGGGCGGTTCGCCGACGCGCTCACCGGCCTGGCCCGGCACGCCGCCCGGCCCGGCGCGGCCGGCCGTACTCCGTCCGACTTCCCGCTGGCCCGGCTCGACCAGGCCGCCGTGGACCGGATCACCGGCGCGGACCCGGCCGCGGTGGCCGACGTCCTGCCGCTCACGCCCACCCAGGCGGGCATGCTCTTCCACGGCCTGTCCCAGGACGACCGCGGCGTCTACGTCCAGCAGCTGACGTTCGTCCTGGACGGCGTGCCCGACCCGGCCGCCCTCGCCGCCGCCTGGCAGCACGTGACCGACCGCGCCGAGGTGCTGCGCGGCCGGGTCGTCTGGCAGGACGTGCCCGAACCGCTGCTGGTGGTGGAGCGCCGCACCGCCGTGCCGGTCACCCACCTCGACTGGCGGGACCTGACCGACGACGAGCGCCGCGCCCGGCTGGAGGACCTGCTGGTCCGGGACCGCGCCGAGGGCATCGACCTCGGGCGGGCACCGCTGCAGCGGCTGCTGCTCGCCCGCGTCTCCGGCACCGCGGTACGCGTCGTCTGGTCCTTCCACCACCTGCTGCTGGACGGCTGGAGCATGTTCCAGGTGCTCTCGGACGTCTTCGCCCACCACGCCGGGTCGGGCCCCGGCGCCCTCCCGCACCGCCCGCCCTACCGGGACTACGTGGCCTGGCTGCGCCGGCACGACCCGGAAGCGGCCGAACGGCACTGGCGGCAGCGCCTGTCCGGCCTGACCGAGCCCACCGCCCTGCCCTACGACCGCGAGCCGCGCGAGGCGCACCGCGCCGAGTCCACGCACGCGGTCCACGGCACGCTGTCCGCGGTCACCACACGGGCGCTGGAGGAGCTGGCCCGCACCGGCGGCCTCACCCTCAACACGCTGGTGCAGGGCGCCTGGGCGCTGCTGCTGGCCCGGCAGGCGGGCCGGGACGAGGTGGTGTTCGGCACCACCGTGTCCGGCCGGCCGCCCGAGCTGCCCGGTTCCGAGGCCATGACGGGCCTGTTCATCACCACGCTGCCCACCCGGGTCACCGTGCCCGGCGACGGCTCCCTGACCGACTGGCTGCGCACGCTCCAGCAGGAGCAGAGCGAGGACCGGCGCTTCGACCACCTGCCGCTCACCCGCATGAAGACGTTCACCGGGCTCCCGGACCGGGTCGGTCTGTTCGACAGCATCGTCGTCTTCGAGAACTACCCGGTGGACGACGACCTCGCCGCCGCCAACGGGCTGCGCCTGACCGGCCTCGAAGGCGTCGAGACCACCAACTACCCGCTGAGCCTGACCGTCTACCCGGGGACGGAGCTGGCCCTGCGGCTCGGCTACGACCCCGAGCTGTTCGACGCCGCGACCGCCGCCCGCATGACCGAGTACCTGACGGTCCTGCTCACCGGGATGACCGCCGGCTCCCGGCGCCCGCCCGCCCGGCTGCCGCTGCTCGCCCCGGACCGCCGCGAGCAGGTGCTGCACGCCTGGAACGACACGGCCACCGAACTGCCCGGCGCCACCGTCGCCGCCCTCTTCGCCGCACAGGTGGACCGCACTCCCGACGCGGTGGCCCTGGAAGCCGGGGACGACCACCTCACGTACCGCGAGCTGGACGCCCGTGCCGCCCGGCTGGCGGCCCGGCTGGCCGCGCTCGGGGTACGGCCGGAACATCCGGTCGGCGTCCTCATGGACCGCTCCGTGGAGCTGATCGTCACCGAGCTGGCGCTCGTCCGCACCGGTGGCGTGTACGTGCCGCTGGACGGCAGGGCACCGGCCGGGCGGCTGCGCCGGATGCTGGCCGAGGCCGGCGCCGGCCTGCTGCTCACCGACGCCGCCTGGGAGGGGACCGCCCGGGAGCTGCTGCCCGGCGACCGGGTCCTGCGGGCCGACGGCGCGGGCCGGACCGACGGCACGGGCGGGCCGGTGGACACCGCCGGGCCCGGGGGCACCGAGCCGGCACCGGCCGTGCACCCCGACAACGTCCAGTACCTGATGTTCACTTCGGGCTCCACCGGCACCCCCAAGGGCGTCGCCGTGCGCCAGCGCGACGTCGCCGCGCTCGCCCTGGACCGGGCCTTCGCCGGACACGACCGGGTCCTCGTGCACTCGCCGCACGCCTTCGACGCCGCCACCTACGAGGTGTGGGTACCGCTGCTGCGCGGCGGCACGGCCGTCCTCGCACCGCCCGCCGACCTCGACGCCGCCCAGGTCCGGCACGCCGTCACCGAGCGGCGGGTGAGCTGCCTGTGGCTGACCGCGGGACTGTTCCGCCTGCTGGCCCAGGAGGACCCGGGCTGCCTGCGCGGCGCCCGCGAGGTGTGGACGGGCGGCGAGGCCGTGCCGGGCGCGGTGGTGCGCCGGGTCCTGGACGCCTGCCCCGGCCTGACCGTCGTGGACGGCTACGGCCCCACCGAGACCACCACCTTCGCCACCCGCCGCGTCTTCCGCGCCGGCGACCCGCTGCCCGCCGTCCTGCCCATCGGCCGGCCGCTCGACAACACCCGCGTGTACGTCCTGGACACCGCCCTCCAGCTCCAGCCGCCGGGCGTCCCCGGTGAGCTGTACATCGCCGGAGCCGGCCTGGCCCGGGGCTACGCGGGACGGCCCGGCGCCACCGCCGCCCGCTACCTCGCCGACCCCTACGGCCCGCCCGGCACCCGCATGTACCGCACCGGCGACATCGTCCGCTGGAGCGACGACGGCGAACTGCACTTCGTCGGCCGTGCGGACGACCAGATCAAGATCCGGGGCTTCCGCGTCGAACCCGCCGAGATCGAGGCCCGGCTCACCGCCCACCCCGGCGTCGCCGAGGCCGTCGTCTCCCTGTACCAGGACGGCGGACGCAAGCGGCTGGCCGCCCACCTGGTGCCGGCCGACGCCGCGGCGGTGCCCTCCGCCGCCGGGCTGCGCGCCCACCTGGCGGCCGGGCTGCCCGACTACATGCTGCCCGCCGCGTTCGTCACCGTGCCGGAACTGCCGCTGACGGCCAACGGCAAGGTCGACCGGCGCCGGCTGCCCGCCCCCGACTGGTCGGCGGGCGGCGAGCAGGCCCACCGCGCCCCGCGCACCGGCGCCGAACGGATCCTCGCCGGGATCTGGACCGAGCTGCTCGGCGTGACCCGGGTCGGCGTCGACGACAACTTCTTCATGCTCGGCGGCGACTCCATCCTCAGCATCCAGGTGGTCTCCCGGGCCCGCGCCGCGGGACTCGCGCTCAGCCCCCGCGACCTGTTCCGGCACCCCACCGTGGCCGAACTCGCCGCCGCCGCAACCGGCGCCGCGCCCGCCGTCGCCGGCACCGGACCGGCCGCCGGAGCGGCGGACCTCCTGCCGATCCAGCACTGGTTCCTGGACCCGCGCCCGGAACACCCCGAGTTCTTCAACCAGTCCGTCGTCGTCGAGACACCCGGCCCCGTCGACCAGGACGCCCTGCGCACCGCCCTCACCGCCCTGTGGCGGCACCACGACGCCCTGCGCGCCCGGTTCACCCTCGAAGGCGACGGCGCCTGGCGGCAGGACATCGCCGCCGCGGACCGCCCGGTCCCCGAACTGCTCCAGGTCCACGACCGGGCGGACGAGGAACGCGTCACCACGGCCGCGCACACCGGACTCCGGCTGGACACCGGCCCGTTGCTCGCCGCCCGCCTGTTCACCGGCGACGGCGCCGGGTCCGCCCGGCTGCTGCTGGTCGCCCACCACCTGGTGGTCGACGGCGTCTCCTGGCGGATCCTGCTGGAGGACCTGGAGACCGCCTACCGGCAGGCCGCGTCCGGTGAAGCCGTGACGCTGCCCGCCCGCACCACCTCGGTGCAGGAGTGGGCCCGCCGGCTGCGCGACGACGACCGCTTCGCCGGCCGGCTCGCCCACTGGGAGCGCACCGCCCGCGCCTGCGCCGGCCCGCTGCCCGTGGACGCCGCCGGCGGCAACACCGCGGCCGACGTCCGCGAGATCACCGTCCGGCTGGACCGCGAACGCACCGACGGCCTCCTGCGCCGTGTCCCCGGCGTCTACCGCACCCGCGTCGACGACGTCCTGCTCACCGCGCTCGGCAGGGTCCTCGCCGACTGGACCGGACGCGACACCGTCGCCGTCGGCCTGGAGGGCCACGGCCGCGAGGACCAGCTCTTCGAGGACGTCGACCTGTCCCGCACCGTCGGCTGGTTCACCTCCCTCCACCCGGTCGCGCTGACCGTCCCGGCGGGGGACTGGGGCACCGCCCTGAAGGCGGTCAAGGAGCAACTGCGGGCCGTGCCCGACCGCGGACTCGGCTACGGCGTGCTGCGCCACCTCGCCCGCGAGGAGCGGCTCACCGGCACCCCCGGACCCGGCATCAGCTTCAACTACCTGGGCCGCTTCGACTGGGCCGCCGGCACCGGCGCCCTGATCGGGTCCGTGCCCGGCGGCCTCGGCGGCGCCGAGGCGCCCGGCACCGAACGGCCGCACCTGCTGGACGTGGTGGCCCGGGTCGAGGACGACCGGCTGGAGATCACCTGGTACTACAGCGCCGGACGGCACCGCGCGCAGACCGTCACCGCGCTCGCCGACGCGATGCTGCGGGCGCTCGGCGACATCGTCGCGCACTGCGCGCTGCCGGACGCGGGCGGCCGTACCCCGTCGGACTTCCCGCTGGCCCGGCTGGACCAGGCCGCCGTGGACCGGATCGCCGGGGACGGCCGGGACGTCGCGGACGTCTACCCGCTGACCCCCATGCAGGCCGGCATGCTCTTCCACAGCCTGCTCGACGCCGACAGCCGCACCTACGTCAACCAGGTCCAGCTGGTCCTCGCCGGCGTCACCGACCCCCGCGCGCTCGCCGAGGCCTGGCAGCGCACCGCGGACGCCAACCCGGTGCTGCGCACCCACCTGGTGTGGCAGGAGACCCGGGAACCGCTCCAGGTCGTCCGGCACCGGGCCACCGTGCCCGTCACCCACCACGACTGGTCCGGACGGCCCGCCGACGACCGCTCGCAGGAGCTGGACCGGCTGCTCGCCGAGGACCGCGAGAAGGGCATCGACCTGGGCGCCGCGCCCCTGATGCGGCTGACGCTGATCCGGCTGGCGCCCGACCGGGTCCGGCTGGTGTGGACGTTCCACCACGCGCTGCTCGACGGCTGGAGCGCGGCCCAGGTCTTCGACGAGGTGTGCGAGCGGTACGCCGCTCTGACGGCGGGGCGCCGCCCGGAGCTGCCCGAGCGCCGGCCCTTCGCCGACTACCTGCGCTGGCTGGCCGGGCGGGACACCGGCAGCGCCGAGCGGTACTGGCGTGCCACCCTGGCCGGCTTCCCTGCGCCCACCGAACTGCCCCGGGACCGGCGGCCCGCCGAGGCCCACCGCGCCTCCTCCTCCGGATCGGTGCGGATGACCCTCGCCGCGGACGTCTCGGCCCGGCTGCGGGAGACCGCCCAGCGGGCCGGGCTCACCCTCAACACCGTCCTCCAGGGCGCCTGGGCGCTGCTGTTGTCCCGCTACGGCGGCGGGGACGACGTGGTGTTCGGCACGACCGTCTCCGGCCGGCCCGCCGAACTGCCCGGCGTCACCACGATGGTGGGCCTGTTCATCAACACCCTGCCCACCCGGGTCCGCGTCGACGGGCGGCGGCCGCTGCTGGACTGGCTGCGCGAACTGCAGGAGGCCCAGGCGGAGGCCAGGCGCCACGACTTCGTCCCGCTGGCGCAGGTGCAGTCGTGGAGCGAGGTGCCCGGCGGCACCGGCCTGTTCGACTCCATCGTGGTCTTCGAGAACTACCCCTTCGACGAGGGATCCCTGGCCCGGCACGGCCTGGCCATGGAGCAGGAGCGGGACCTCGAGCCGACGAACTACCCGCTCAGCGTGGTCGTCGCGCCCGGGGACGCCCTGGCCGTGAACCTGGACTACGATCCGGCCGCCTTCGACGCCGGCACGGTGGAGGGGCTCGGCGAGAGCCTGCGCACCCTGCTGACCGGCATGGCCGACGCACCGGACCGCAGCCTCGCCGAACTGCCGCTGCTGGACGCGGCCGAAGGGCGGGCGCTGCTGGGCCGGTTCGGCGGGCCGGCGGCGGAGGCGCCGTACGGCACCCTGCCCGAGGCGTTCCGCCGGCAGGCCGAGCGCACCCCGAACGCCCCGGCCGTCCGGCACGACGGCGCCTGCCTCACCTACCGCGAACTCGACGCCCGCTCCAACCGGCTGGCCCGGCTGCTCATCGCCGCCGGCGCCGGACCGGAGCGCTTCGTCGCCCTGTGCCTGCCCCGCACCGCCGACCTGGTCGTGGCGCTCCTCGCGGTGCTCAAGAGCGGGGCCGCCTACCTGCCGGTCGACCCGCAGTACCCCGCCGAGCGCGTCGCGTTCCTCTTCGAGGACGTACGGCCGGACGCCGTGATCACCGCGTCGGAGACCGCCGGACGGCTGCCCGAGGGACCCTTCACCCGGATCCTGCTGGACGAGGAACCCGGCGGCGAGCTGCCCGACACCCCCGTCGGCGACGCCGAACGCCGCGGCGCCCTGCTGCCCGGGCACCCCGCCTACGTCATCCACACCTCCGGCTCGACCGGCCGCCCCAAGGGCGTGGTCGTCGGCCACGCGTCCGTGCTGGCCCTGACCGACTGGGCCGCGGCCGAGTTCGCCGGGCGCGGCCTCGAGCACGTGGTGGCGTCCACCTCGCTCAACTTCGACGTGTCGGTCTTCGAGATCTTCTCGCCGCTGCTGTCCGGCGGCTGCGTGGAGATCGTCCGCGACCTGCTGGCCCTCGCCGAGCGTCCCGGGCCCTGGCGGGCCGGGCTGCTCAGCGCCGTGCCCTCGGCCCTGGACCGGCTGCTCGCCGAGGACGCCGTCCACATCACCGCCGACACCGTCGTCCTGGCCGGCGAGGGGCTGCCCGCCCGGACCGTGGGCCGGGTCCGCGCCGCCGTCCCCGGCAGCGAGGTGCGCAACATCTACGGCCCCACCGAGGCCACCGTCTACGCCACCGCCTTCACCTGCGATCCGGCCGACCCCGACCGCGACCCGCCGATCGGCCGGCCGCTCGGCGGCGCCCGCGCCTACGTGCTGGACCAGCGGATGCGCCCGGTGCCCGCCGGCGCGCCCGGCGAGCTGTTCCTCGCCGGAACCGGCGTCGCCCGCGGCTACCTGCGCCGACCCGGTCTGACCGCCGGCCGCTTCCTGCCCGACCCGTTCGGCCCGCCCGGCAGCCGCATGTACCGCACCGGCGACCTGGTGCGCTGGACGGCCGACGGCGACCTCGTCTACCTCGGCCGCGCCGACGACCAGGTCAAGGTGCGGGGCTTCCGCATCGAACTCGGCGAGGTGGAGGCCGCGCTGGCCCGCCACCCGGCCGTGGCCGCCGCGGCCGCCCGGGTCGTCGAACACGCGGGCCACCGCCGCCTGGTCGGCTACGTGGTGCCGCGCACGGCGGACGCGCCCGCCCCCGCCGGCGGCCGTCCGGCCGTCCCACCGGCCCGCGACGGCCACGCGGCGGACCGCCCGGCCGGTGCGCCCGACACCGGTGAGCTGCGCGCCTTCCTCGCCCGCAGCCTCCCCGACCACCTGGTTCCGGCCCTCGTCGTACCCCTGGAGCGGCTGCCGCTCGGCGCCACCGGAAAGCTGGACCGGCGGGCGCTGCCCGTGCCCGAGTGGGCCGCCCCCGCCTCCGGGACGGCGGGCCGGCCGCCGCGCACCGAGGCCGAGCTGACGCTCGCCGCCATCTGGTGCGAGGTGCTGGGCATGCCCGAAGTCGGCGCCGACGACAACTACTTCACCCTCGGCGGCGACTCCGTCCTCGGCATCCAGATCGTCTCCGCCGCCCGCCGGGCCGGACTGGCCCTGACCCCAAGGCACCTGTTCACCCACCAGACCCTCGCCGAACTCGCCGCCGTGGCCGAGCGGGTACCCGGCCCCACCGGGTCCGCCGTCCTCGCCGAGCAGGGCCCGGTGACCGGCGAGGTCCCGCTCACCCCCGTGCAGCACTGGCTGCTGGACACCCTCACCGGCGACCCCGCCCACTTCAGCCAGACGGTCTCCTGGGAACTGGCCGCCGACCCCGACGAGGCCGTGCTGCGCGCCGCCCTGGGCGCGGTGCTGGAGCACCACGACGCGCTGCGGACGCGGTTCGAGCCGGACGGCGCCGGAGGGTGGCGGCAGTACGTCACCGCACCCGGCGACCGCGACCCGCACCTGGAGACGCACGACGGCGCGGCCCCGGACGAGGTGGCCGGCGCCCTGGGCGCCGGGTTCGACCTGGGCGCCGGGCCGCTGCTGCGGGCCGCGCTGTGCCGGCCGGGCGACGGCGGGCGGCCGGTGCTGCTGCTCGCCGCCCACCACCTGGTCGTGGACGCCGTGTCCTGGCGGCTGGTCCTGGAGGACCTGGACACCGCCTACCAGGCGCTGCGGGACGGCCGGCGCCCCGCCCTCGCCCCGAAGAGCACCTCGTTCCGGACGTGGGCGCGGCGGCTCGCCGAGCACACCGGGGCGGGCGGCTTCGACGGCGAACTCGCCCACTGGCGAGGCCTCGACACCGGCACCGCGCTGCCGCTGGACCACCCCGGCGGCGCCAACACCGTCGCCGACGAGGACAGCGTGACCGCGGGACTCGACGCCGAGGAGACCCGCCGGCTGCTCCAGGACGTGCCGGACGCCTACCGCACCCGCGTCAACGACGTCCTGCTGTGCGCGCTGGGCCGGGTCCTGGCCCGCTGGACCGGACGGGACCGGGTGGCGGTCACCCTGGAGGGCCACGGCCGGGAGGAACTGTTCGCGGACACCGACCTCGCCCGGACAACCGGCTGGTTCACCGCCATGTACCCCGTGGCCCTGGACGTGCCGAGGGACGCGGACACCGGCAGCGCGCTGAAGACCGTCAAGGAGAACCTGCGGGCGGTGCCGCACGGCGGACTCGGCTACGGCGCGCTGCGCTTCCTGCACCCCACGGCGGGCCGCGAACTGCCCGCGCCGCCCCCGGTCTGCTTCAACTACCTGGGCCGGCAGGACCGCACCGGCACACCGGGCGGGCTGCTGCACGCGCCGCACGCCGGACTCGCCGGCGGCATGGACGCCGCCGCCGGCCGGCCCCACCTCCTCGACGTCCTCGGCCGGGTCACCGGCGAACGGCTGGAGTTCACCTGGTCGTACTCCCGCGAGGTGCACCGGCGCGAGACCGTCGCCCGGCTGGCGGCCGAGCTGACCGACGAACTGCGCGCGATCGTCCGGCACTGCGCCGAACCCGGCGCGGGGGGCCGTACCCCGTCCGACTTCCCGCTCGCCCCGCTGGACCAGGCGGCCGTGGACCGGCTCGCCGGCGACGGGACGGACGTGACGGACATCTACCCGCTCACCCCCACCCAGGCCGGCATGGTGATGCACGGCCTGGACGACGCCGCACACGGTCTGTACGTCGAGCAGATCACCTTCGTGGCGGACGGCGCCCGCGACCCGCGGACGCTGGCCGCCGCCTGGCAGCACGTCGTCGACCGCACCCCCGTGCTGCGCACCTCCGTCGCCCTGCGCGGCGTGCCGGTGCCGCTCCAGGTCGTCCACCGGGACGCGGCCCTGCCGGTCACCGAGCACGACTGGAGCGGGATCCCGCGGGACCGGCACGCCGCGGAGCTGGAGCGGCTGCTCGCCGACGAGCGGGCCCGCGGCATCGCCCTGGACCGCGCGCCGCTGCTGCGGCTCGCCCTGGTCCGGCTCGGCCCGGACGCGGTCCGCGTGGTGTGGACCTTCCACCACGTCGTGCTGGACGGCTGGAGCGTCTTCCACGTCCTGTCCGACGTCATGGCCGCGCACGCCGCCCTGGTCCGCGGCGAACCGCCCCGGCTGCCCGAGCGCAGGCCGTTCGCGGACTACGCCGCCTGGCTCGCCGACCGCGACGACCGCCAGGCCGAGGAGCACTGGCGCGGCGCCCTGGCCGGCCTCGGCGCCCCGACCCCGCTGCCGTACGACCGCAGGCCCGCGCAGGACGCCACGGCCCGCTCCGGCACCTGGCTGTCCCAGCGGCTCGACACGGAACGGACGGACCGGCTGCTGGAGTTCGCCCGGCGGCACCGCCTCACCCTCAACACGCTGGTGCAGGGCGCCTGGGCGCTGCTGCTGGCGCGGTGGAGCGGGGAGCGGGAGGTGTGCTTCGGCACCACCGTCTCCGGGCGGCCCGCCGGTCTGCCCGGCGCCGACACCATCACCGGCCTGTTCATCACCACCCTGCCCGCCCGCGCGGAGGTCGACGGCGGCGCCCGCTGCGACACCTGGCTGCGCGACTTCCAGGAGGCGCGGGCCGAGGACCGCCGCCACGACCACCTGCCCCTCGGCGCGCTGCACGGCCTCGCCGGACTCCCGCCGGGCACGGCCCTGTTCGACAGCCTGGTGGTCTTCGAGAACTACCCGGTCGGCGACGCCACCGCGGGCGCGCACGGACTCGCCCTGCGCGACCTGGACGCCCGCGAGGCCACCAACTACCCCCTCACCGTGGTCGTCTCGCCCGGCGACCGGCTGACCGTCGAACTCGGCTACGACCCCCGGTGCTTCGACGAGGACAGGGCGGCCTCGATGGCCGGGCAGCTGCTGCACGCCCTGGACGTCCTGGCCGCCTCCGACGGCACCGCCCGCCTCGACGACCTCGACGTGCTGCCGCCGGCGCAGCGCGACCGGCTGCTGCGCGGCCCGGTGCGGCCCGGGCTCGGCCCGGTCCCCGCCGCCGTTCTGCCCGCCCTGGTCGAGGCCGCCGTCGACCGGTGGCCGGCCGCGCCCGCGCTCGAGGAAGACGGGGCGACGCTGAGCTTCGCGGAGGCCGAGGAGCGGGCCAACCGGCTGGCGCACCGGCTCATCGCCCGGGGCGCCGGTCCCGGCGACCTCGTCGCCCTGCTGCTGCCACGCTCGGCGGACATGGTGCTGGCACAACTGGCGGTCACCAAGGCCGGCGCGGCCTTCCTGCCCGTCGACCCCGCCTACCCCGAGGAGCGGATCGCGCTGATGCTGCGCGACGCCGCCCCCGCCCTCACCCTCGACGCCAAGGAGATCGCCACTCTGCTCGCCGCCCCGCCGGACGACGTGCCCCGGCACCGGCCCACCGACGCGGACCGGATCCGTCCGCTCCACCTGGACCACCCGGCCTACGTCATCTACACCTCCGGCTCCACCGGCCGTCCCAAGGGCGTCGTCGTCACCCACCGCGGGCTCGCCGCCTTCTCCGCCGCCGAGGCCGCCCACTACCGGGTCGCACCCGGCGACCGGGTGCTGGCCTTCGCCACGCCCAGCTTCGACGCCTCCGTGCTGGAGCTGTGCATGTCCCTGCCGCACGGCGCCCGGCTCGTCGTACCCCGGCCGGGACCGCTGCTCGGCGCCGAACTCGCCGGCGTACTGCGGGCCGAGCGCGTCACGCACACCCTGCTGCCGCCGGCCGCGCTCGCCACCCTGCCGGACGGCACCCCCGGCACCCTGCCGGACCTGAAGACGCTGATCGTCGGCGCCGACGCGTGCGGACCCGAACTCGTCGCGCGCTGGGCGCCGCATCACCGCATGGTCAACTCCTACGGCCCCACGGAGGCCACCGTCGTCGCCACCTGGTCCGCCCCACTGGCCGCGGACGGCACGGCGCCGCCCATCGGCCGCCCGCTGCCCGCCACCGGCGCCTACGTCCTCGACGCCCGGCTGCGGCCGGTCCCCGAAGGCGTCACCGGCGAGCTGTGGCTGAGCGGGCCGGCACTGGCGCGCGGCTACCTGGGCCGGCCCGGCCTGACCGCCGCCCGCTTCACCGCGGACCCGTTCGGGCCGCCCGGCGCCCGCATGTACCGCACCGGCGACCTGGTGCGCCGCGACGGCGCGGGCGAACTGCACTACCTCGGCCGCACCGACCACCAGCTCAAGCTGCGCGGCCACCGCATCGAGGCGGGCGAGGTCGAGGCGGTCCTGGTGCGCCACCCGGGCGTGCTCGACGCCGTGGTGACCGTACGCGAGGACGAACCCGGCCTGCCGCGCCTGGTCGCCCACCTGCTCACGGCCCCCGGCGCCGAACCGCCCGCCCCGGCCGAGCTGCGGGCGCTGGCCGCCCGCTCGCTGCCCGGGTACATGGTGCCGTCCGCGTTCGTGGTGCTCGACCGGTTCCCGGTCACCGAGAACGGCAAGACCGACCGGGCCGCGCTGCCCGCCCCGGCCCGGGCCGAGGACCACCACAGGGCCGAGCGCGTGGCGCCCCGCACGCCCACCGAGGAGGCGGTCGCCGCCATCTGGGAGGAGACCCTCGAGACGGCCGTGGGCGCCGAGGACGACTACTTCCTGCTCGGCGGCGACTCCCTGCGCGCCCTGCTCATCGCCTCCCGGGCCAACGACGCCTTCGGCGTCACGCTCACCCCCCGCGACGTCCTGGTCTCCCGCACCGTCGCCGCCCTCGCGGAACTGGTCGAGGAACAGGTGCTGAGCGAACTCGAACAGGCCGCGTACGGGGACGCCCTGGAGGACCCCGCGCACGGCGACCCCGGCCGGGACCCCGCGGCCGGCCACGACACCGAAGACGCCGCGTCCGGCGGCCACGACCACGAACGGTGAGGACCCGACGACCATGACGTCTTCGACCCCTTCGCACCCCTCCGGCTCCCCGCGTCCCGGCCGCCCGTCCCGCCAGGACCGCGCCGAGGCCCTGCCCGACGAGATGCGCGAGGCGCTGCGCCGGCGGCTCGCCGGCCGGGCCGGCGGCTCGTCCCCGGCCGCCCGCCCCGGCATCCCGCGCGCCGACCGGGACCGCCCGCTGCCGCTGTCGTTCGCGCAGCAGCGCCTGTGGTTCCTCGACCGGCTGCGGCCCGGCGACGCCCGCTACAACAGCGCGGTCGCGGTCCGTCTCACCGGCGCCTGCGACCACGAGGCCCTGACCGCGGCGCTGACCGCCGTCGTGGCCCGGCACGAGGCCCTGCGCACCACCTTCGAGGAGACCGACGGCCGCCCGGTGCAGCACGTGCACCCGGCGGGCCCGGTGCCGCTGCCGGTCCGTGCCGCGGGCGACCTGGACAAGGACCTGCTGGCGGAGTACTCCCGGCCCTTCGACCTGCGGCACGGGCCCCTGCTGCGCGCCCTGCTGCTGCGCGAGTCCGCCGCCTCGCACGTCCTGCTGCTGACGGCCCACCACATCATCACGGACGGCTGGTCGATGGGCGTCGTCCTGGACGAGCTGTGCACCGCCTACGACGCCCTCGCGCACGGCGCCGAACCGGAACTGCCCCCGGTTGCCACGCAGTACCCGGACTTCGCGGTGTGGCAGCGCGACCGGCTCTCCGGCGCCCGCCTGGAGGGCGAACTCGCCCACTGGAAGGAGAGACTGACCGGGGCGGTGGCGCCCGAGCTGCCCCTGGACCGGCCGCGGCGCGGCGAGGAGGCGGGAGAGGGCGCCGTCCACGCCTTCGCCGTACCCGCCCGCGTGACCAGCCGGCTGCGCGACCTCGCCAGGGAGCGGCACAGCACCCTGCACACCGCCCTGGTCGCCGCCGCCCAGGCGCTGCTGGCCCGCTGGTCCGGCCAGGACGACGTCACCGTCGGCTCCCTGACGCCGGGCCGGTCCCGCACCGACCTGGAAGGGGCCGTGGGCTTCTTCGTCAACACCGTCGTGCTGCGCACCCCGGTGGACGCCTCCGGATCCTTCCGCGACCTGCTGGCGGCGGCGGCCCGGACGGTGGGCGACGCCTTCGCCCACGGCGACACGCCGTTCGAGCGGATCGTCGAGGCGGTGGCCGCGCCCCGCGAGGCCGGCCGCAACCCGCTGTTCGACGTGATGGTCCTGCTGCACCCCGACCCGCCCGCCGCCACCGCCCCGCGCGGGCTCGCCACCACCCCGGTCACCGTGCCCCGGCAGGCGGCCACCTTCGACCTGAGCATCGAGTTCGTGCCCGACGGGGACGGCCTGACCGGCCTGCTGGAGTACCGCACCGACCTGTTCGACGCGGCCACCGCCGAGCGGCTGGCCGGACAGTTCCTGCGCCTGCTGGAAGGCGCCTGCGACGCCCCCGACCGCCCGCTGGGCAGCCTGCCCCTGCTGTCCGGCGAGGAGACCCGGCGGGTCGTCCACGACTGGAACCCCGCCCCGCTGCCCGCCTCCGACACCACCCACCCCGAGCTGTTCGAGCGCCGCGCGGCCCGGACCCCGGACGCGCTCGCCCTGGTCGCGGGCGGCGAACGCCTGGACTACGGCACGCTCAACGCGCGCGCCAACCGGCTCGCCCACCACCTCATCGCCCAGGGCGCCGGCCCCGAACGGCTGGTCGCGCTCCGCCTGCCGCGCACCGCGGACATGATCGTGGCCCTGCTCGCGGTCTGGAAGTCCGGCGCCGGCTACCTCCCGCTGGACCCCGCCCTGCCCGAGGAGCGCGTCCGGTTCCTGCTGGACGACGCCCGCCCTGCCCTGGTGCTGGACGAGGCGGCCCTGCGCGCCGTGCCCGCCACCGCCCCGGACACCGACCCCACCGACGCCGACCGGCGCGCCCCGCTGCACCCGGACCACATCGCGTACGTCATCCACACCTCCGGCTCCACCGGCCGCCCCAAGGGCGTCGCCGTGTCCCACCGCGCGGCGGCCCACCTGCTGGCCGCCCACCGGGCCGGCTTCGTCGCCGAGGCCGGCGGCGGCCCGCTGCGGGTCGCCCTCACCGCCGCCTTCTCCTTCGACACCTCCCTCGAAGGCGTGCTGCTGATGGCCGACGGCCACCCGCTGCACCTGGTCGACGAGGTCACCCGGATGGACCCGGCGGCCCTGGTCGAGTACGTCGTCGCGCACCGGATCGACTTCCTCGACGTCACCCCGTCCTACCTGCGGCAACTGCTGCCCGCCGGGCTGCTCACCGACACCCGGCACCGTCCCCGGGTCCTCATGCTCGGCGGCGAGGCGGTCGGGCCCGCGCTCTGGCGGGAACTGGCCGGCCACCCGGACGTGGCCGCCCACAACTTCTACGGCCCCACCGAGTGCACGGTCGACGCGCTGTCCTGCCGCATCGACGGCGGGGACCGCCCCCTGGTGGGCCGCCCGCTGCCCGGGGTGCGGGCGTACGTGCTGGACGACCGGCTACAGCCGGTGCCGCCCGGCGTCGGCGGCGAGCTGTACCTCGCGGGCGCGCAGCTCGCCCGGGGCTACGCCGGCCGGCCCGGCCTGACCGCGGCCAGGTTCCTGGCCGATCCGTTCGGCGGCCCGGGGGAGCGGATGTACCGCACCGGCGACCTGGCCCGCTGGACCGCCGACGGCCGCCTCGACTACCTCGGGCGCGCCGACGACCAGGTCAAGGTGCGCGGCCACCGCATCGAGCCCGGCGAGGTCGAGGCCGCGCTGCTCGCGGTGCCCGGCGTCGCCGCGGCCGCGGTCCTCGCCGTGCCCGACCCGCACGGCCACAACCGCCTCGCCGCCTACGTCGTCCCGGCGCCCGGCGCGCCCCGGCCCGCCCCCGCCGACCTGCGGGCGGCCCTGCGCCAGGTGCTGCCCGACGCCCTGGTGCCGTCCTCGTTCACCACGCTGGAGGCACTGCCGCTGACCACCAGCGGCAAGCTGGACCGCCGCGCCCTGCCGGCCCCGGAGAACACCGCCGAGGAACGGGAGTTCGTCGCCCCGCGCACCCCCGACGAGGAGACCCTCGCCGGCATCTGGGCCGACGTGCTCGGGGTGAGCCGGGTGGGCGCCACGGACAACTTCTTCGAGCTGGGCGGCGACTCGATCCTCAGCATCCAGGCCGTCTCCCGGGCCCGCGCGGCCGGCCTGCGCATCGGATCGCAGGACGTCTTCCGGCACCAGACGGTCGCCGACCTGGCCGCGGCCGTGTCCCGGCGCACCGCCGCCGTGCCCGCGCCGCGCCGGCGCCCGCACGAGGACGGACCCGCCCCGCTGACCCCCGTCCAGGAGTGGTTCTTCGCCACGCACGGACCGCTGCGCCACTTCAGCATGTCGATGCTGCTCGACCTGCCGTACGACCTCGACGAGCGGGCCCTGGACCGGGCGCTGGACGCCGTGGCGGCCCGCCACCCGGCCCTGCGCACCCGCTTCACCCGCGACGCCGGCGCCTGGCGGCAGCACCCCGGCGCCGGCCCGGGCACCGGACTGCTTACCCGCCACGCCCCGGGGACCCCGCCCGAAGAGGCCGCGGCGGCGGCCCGCGCCGCCCTGGACCCGGGCGCCGGCGCACTGCTGCGCGCCGCCCTGCTGACCGGCGGGGAACGCCCGCGGCTGTTCCTCACCGCCCACCACCTGGCGGTCGACAGCGTCTCCTGGCGGGTGCTGCTCGCCGACCTGGAAAAGGCCTACCGGCAGGCGGCGGCGGGCGAGGACCCCCTGCTGGAACCCGAGCACACCCCGTTCGCCGACTGGGCGCACACCCTGGCCGGCCGGGTCTGGGCCGGCGACCTGGACGACGACCTCGCCCACTGGACCGGGGAAACCGCGCTGCCGCGCACCCCGCTCCCCGTCGACCTGCCCGGCACCCCGCTCGCCGGGACCGTGCGCACCGTCCGCACCCGGGTGGACCGGGAGACCACCGAGGCCCTGCTGCGCCGCGTGCCGGGCGTGTACCGCACCCAGGTCAACGACGTGCTGCTGAGCGCGCTCGGCCGGGTGCTGGCCGACTGGACGGGCGCCGACCGGGTGACCGTCGCCCTGGAGGGCCACGGCCGGGAGGAGGACCTGGCCGAGGGCGCCGATCTGTCCCGCACGGTCGGCTGGTTCACCACTCAGTACCCGGTCACCCTGGCCCCGGCCGGGCCGGACGACTGGGGCGCCACCCTGAAGTCGGTCAAGGAGCGGCTGCGTGCCGTGCCCCGCCGCGGCCTGGGCTACCAGGCGCTGGGCCACCTCGGCTCGCCCGGCCCCGGAGCCCGCGCCCTCGCCGAACGGCCGCTGCCCGAGGTGTGCTTCACCTACCACGGCCAGTGGGAGGCGCCCGCCGGGGGCGACTTCGCGCCGGTCGCCGACGTACCCGGCCGGGACATGGACCCCGGCGCGCCGCTGGACCACCTGCTCGACGTGTCCGCCCTGGTGGCCGGCGGCGAGCTGGAGATCACCTGGCACTACAGCGACCAGGTGCACCGCGAAGGGACCGTCCGGGACCTGGCCGACGGCATGGTGCGGGCGCTCGCCGCCATCGCCGGGCACTGCGCCCGCCCCGGCGCGGGCGGCCGCACCCCCTCGGACTTCCCGCTGGCCCGCCTCGACCAGGCCGGCGTGGACCGACTCGTGGGCGACGGCCGGGACGTCGAGGACCTGCTGCCGCTCACCCCGCTCCAGGAGGGCATGCTCTTCCACCGGCTGGTCGGCGGCCCCGACGACGTGTACGTGGACCAGGCCGCGCTGCTGCTGGACGGGGTGAGCGACCCCGGCGCCCTGGCCCTGGCCTGGCAGCGGGTGACCGACCGCACCCCCGCCCTGCGCACCTCGGTGGTGTGGGAGGGCGTGCCGGTCCCGCTCCAGGTGGTGCACCGGCGGGCCGGCGTTCCGGTCACCCTGCTGGACTGGCGGGAGCTGGGGGAGGAGGAACGCGCCGAGCGGCTGGCGCGGCTGCGCGCCGACGACCTCGCCCGCGGTCTCGACCTCGGCGCCGCGCCGCTGATGCGGCTCACCCTCGTCCGGCTGCCCGACGCCCGTACGCACCTGCTGTGGACCTCCCACCATCTGATCCTGGACGGCTGGAGCCTGGCCCAGGTGCTCACCGAGGTGTTCGAGGAGTACGCGGCCCTCACCGCCGGCGCCGCCTCCCGGCCCCCGGCGCGCCGGCCGTTCGGCGACTACGTGCGCTGGCTGGCCGGGCAGGACACGGCGACCGCGCACGCGCACTGGCGGTCCGTCCTCGACGGGTTCGCCACGCCCACCCCGCTGCCCGCCGACCGCCTCCGGCGCCCGGGGCACGAGACCCGGTCCGCCGGCGTGCACACGGCCGCGCTGTCCGACGAGGTCTCCGCCCGGCTGGCCCGCACCGCCCGGACGGCCGGGCTCACCCTCGGCACCGTGGTGCAGGGCGCCTGGGCGCTGCTGCTGTCCCGCTACAGCGCCGAGCGGGACGTGCTGTTCGGCACCACCGTCTCCGGGCGCCCCGACGACCTGCCCGGCGCTGAGTCGATGGTGGGCATGTTCATCAACACCCTGCCCACCCGGGTGCGCGTGGACGGGGGCCGGGCCGCCGCCGACTGGCTGAGGGAACTCCAGGAGGAACAGGCCGAGGCACGGCGGTTCGCGGCGGTGTCCCTCGCCGAACTGACCTCGCTCAGCGACGTGCCGGCCGGCAGCGCGCTCTTCGAGAGCATGGTGGCGTTCGAGAACTACCCCTTCGACGAGGCGCGTTCGGCCACCACCGGGATACGCCTGACGGACGTCTCCTCGCGGGACGCCACCAACTACCCGCTGGTGCTCCGGGCCTTCCAGGGCGAGCGGTTCGGCTTCGACCTCGCCTACGACCCCGAGCTGTTCGACGCGGCCACCGTGCGCGACCTCGCCGGACGGCTGTGCCTGCTGCTCACCGAGCTGGCGGACGACCCCGGCCGGCCCGTGCGCGACCTGGCCTGGACCACCGCCGGGGAACGGCGGCGGATGCTGGCCGACTGGAACGGCACCGAGGAGGGCCGGCCCGACGGCACCCTGGACGCCCTCTTCGCCGCCCAGGCCGCCCGCACCCCCGACGCCGTCGCCGTCACCTGCGGCGACGAGCGGCTCGACTACGCCGGCCTGGCGGCGCGGGCGGGCCGCCTCGCCCACCGGCTCGCCGAACTCGGCGCCGGTCCGGAGAAGTTCGTGGCCCTCGCGCTGCCCCGCTCCACCGACCTCGTGGTGGCCGTCCTCGCCGTACTGAGAACCGGCGCGGCCTACCTGCCCATCGACCCGACGCTGCCCGCGGAGCGCGTCCGGCACCTGCTCGCCGACGCCGAGCCGGTCGCGCTCGTCACCACCCGGCACGTCGCGGCCGGCCCGGACGCCCCCCGCCCGCTGCCGGACGACCACGGCCCGGACGTCCCCCGCCTGCTGCTCGACGACCCTGAGGTGCGCGCCGACCTGGCCCGCCGCCCGGCCGAGGGCCCGGCCGGGCGCGCGCTGCCCGACAGCCCCGCCTACGCCATCTACACCTCCGGCTCCACCGGCCGCCCCAAGGGGGTCGTCGTGCCGCACGCCAACGTGGTCCGCCTGTTCGGCCGCACCCGGCACTGGTTCGGCTTCGGGCCCGACGACGTGTGGACCATGTTCCACTCCTACGCCTTCGACTTCTCGGTGTGGGAGCTGTGGGGCCCGCTGCTGCACGGCGGCCGGCTCGTGATCGTCCCCGAGGACACCGCCCGCTCCCCGGAGGACTTCCTGCGCCTGCTCGCCGACGAGCGGGTCACCGTCCTCAACCAGACCCCGTCCGCCTTCTACCCGCTGATCCGCGCCGACGCCCGGCTCCGCGACGTCGGGGAGCGGCTGGCGCTGCGCACGGTGATCTTCGGCGGCGAGGCCCTCGACGTCGGCCGGCTCGCCGACTGGTACGACCGCCACCCCGACACCGCGCCGCGCCTGGTGAACATGTACGGCATCACCGAGACCACCGTGCACGTCACCCACGCCGCGCTGGACCGCTCCACCGCCCGCCCCGACACCGCGAGCCCCATCGGCACCGGCATTCCCGACCTGCGGCTCTACGTCCTCGACGACACCCTGCGGCCGGTGCCGCCGGGCGCCGTCGGGGAGCTGTTCGTCGCCGGCGAGGGGCTGGCGCGCGGCTACCTGAACCGGCCCGGCCTGACCGCGGCCCGCTTCCCCGCCGACCCCTTCGGCCGGCCGGGCACCCGCATGTACCGCACCGGGGACCGGGCCCGCTGGCGGGCCGACGGCACGCTGGAGTACCTGGGCCGTGCCGACCAGCAGGTGAAGATCCGCGGCTACCGCATCGAGCCCGGCGAGATCGAGGCCGCCCTGCACAGCCACCCGGGCGTCGGCGCCGCCACCGTCGGCGTGTACGAGGACACCGCCGGGACCCGCCGGCTGGTCGCCCACGTCGTCGGCGCCGGCGACGGACAGCCCCCGTCCGCCGCCGAACTCCGCGCCCACCTCCAGGGGCTGCTGCCCGCGCACATGGTGCCGGCCGCCTACGTGCCGATGGCCGCGCTGCCGCTCACCGTCAACGGCAAGCTCGACCGGCGCGCCCTGCCCGCGCCCGGCCCGGACGGCTTCGCCGCCGACGGCACCCGGATACCGCCGCGCACCCACGCCGAACGCCTGGTCGCCGCCGCCTGGACGGACGTGCTGGACACGGACGAGGTCGGCGCCGACGACGACTTCTTCGCCCTCGGCGGCGACTCCATCCTGGCCGTCCGCGTCACCTCCCGGCTGCGCGCCGCCTTCGGCGCCGACGTCTCGCCCCGGCTGCTGTTCACCCACTCCACGCTGTCCGAACTCGCCGCCGCCCTGGGCGAACCCGGCGACGAGGACACCGCCGGCACCATCCCGGCCGCCGCGCCCGACGCCCCGGCGCCGCTGTCGTACGCGCAGCAACGCCTGTGGTTCCTGGACAAGTTCGAACCGGGCAGCACCGAGTACACGACGCTGTCCGTGCTCCGGCTGCGCGGGCCGCTCGACACCGCCGCCCTGCGCACCGCCCTGGACGGCCTGGTCGCCCGGCACGAGGCGCTGCGCACCACGTTCGCCGAACACGACGGCCAGGCCCGGCAGATCGTCCACCCGCCCCGGCCCGTCGACCTGCCGGTCACGGACCTCCCGGACGGCGCCGCCCTTGACGGCCTGCTGGACCGGGAGGCCGCCACGCCCTTCGACCTGGCCGCCGGACCCCTGCTGCGGGCCCGCCTGGCGCGGCTCACCGACGACGAGCACGTCCTCGTCCTGGCCGTGCACCACATCGTCACCGACGGCTGGTCCACCGGCGTACTCGCCCGCGACCTAGGCGAGCTCTACGGTGCCGCCCTGTCGGACCGCGCCCCCGAACTGCCCGCGCTCCCCGTCCGCTACCGCGACTTCGCCGCCTGGCAGCGCTCCCGCGCGGAGCGCGCCGAGGCCGAACTCGCCCACTGGCGCCACGCCCTTGACGGTGTGACCCCGCTGGAACTGCCCACCGACCGGCCCCGCCCGGCCGTCCGCACCCGCGACGGCGCCCTGGTCACCTTCACCCTGCCCGCCGCGCTCACCGACCGGCTGCGCGAACGGGCCCGGGAGGCCGACGCGACCCTCTACATGGCGCTGGTGGCGGCCTGCCAGACCCTCCTCGCCCGCTGGGCCGGCCAGGAGGACGTCACCGTCGGCACCGTCACCGCCGGCCGCGAGCGGCCCGAACTGCACGACGTGGTCGGCATGTTCGTCAACACCCTGGTGCTGCGCGCCCGCATCCGCCCCGGCCTGTCCTTCCGGGAGCTGCTGGCCGAGGTGCGCACCACCGTCCTGGCGGCGTTCGCCCACCAGGAGGTGCCCTTCGAGCGGGTCGTGGACGCCCTCCAGCCCGAGCGGGACACCAGCCGCACCCCGCTGTTCCAGGTCATGGTCGCCCTGCACAACCTCGGCGCCGAACCACCCCGGCTGCCCGGTCTGACGGCGCAGCCGGTCACCCCGCCGGTCCGCAGCGCCACCTTCGACCTGGCCTTCGACTTCGTGGACGGCGACGACGGCCTCACCGGGTACCTGGAGTACAACACCGGCCTGTTCGACGCCGACACCGCGATGCGGCTGGCCGGCCGGCTGCGCACGCTGCTGGAGGCCGCCGCCGAGGACCCCGGGCAGGCCGTCGGCCGCCTGCCGCTGATGACCGGCGACGAACGGAGCCAGGTCCTGCGCCACGGGCGGGGCGTCCCGCTGCCCGAGCCCGACACCACCTACCCGGCCCTGTTCGAGGCCCAGGCCGCCCGCACCCCCGGCCACACCGCCCTGGCCGCCGGCGACACCACCTTGGACTTCGCCGCGCTGAACACCCGCGCCAACCGGCTCGCCCACCACCTCATCGCCCGGGGCGCCGGCCCCGAGGACGTGGTCGCCGTACGGCTCCCGCGCACCTCCGACCTGGTCGTGGCGCTGCTCGCCGTCCTCAAGGCCGGCGCCACCCTGCTCTGCGTCGACCCCGGACTCCCCGCCGAACGGCAGGAGTTCCTCCTCGCCGACGCCCGGCCGCACACCCTGCTCACCGACCTCGACGAGGTGCCCTGGGACCGGCTCCCGGTCCACGACCCGGCCGACGCCGACCGCGTCCGGCCCCTGCTGCCCCGGCACACCGCCTACATCGTCTACACCTCCGGCTCCACCGGCCGTCCCAAGGGCGTCGCCGTCGAACACCGGCAGCTCGTCAACCTCTGCCACGACCACCGGGCCGGCCTGCTCGCCCCGCACACCGCCGGCGGACGCCGGCTGCGGGCCGCGCTCAGCGCCTCCTTCTCCTTCGACACCTCGTGGGAAGGACCGCTGCTCCTCGCCCTCGGCCACGAGGTCCACCTCATCGACGAGGACACCCGCCTGGACCCGGAGGCGTTCTGCGAGCAGGTCGCCGGCGACCGCCTCGACCTGGTCAACGTCACCCCGTCCTTCCTGCGCGAACTGACCGCCGCCGGCCTGCTCGCCCCCGGCCGCCACCACCCGGGCCTGCTGCTCGTCGGCGGTGAGGCCGTCACCCCGGCCGGCTGGCGCGAACTCCTGCGCGCCGAGACGGAACTGGGCGTCGCGGTCTACAACATGTACGGCCCCACCGAGACCACCGTCGACGCCGTCTACGGCCGCTGCGCCGACCGGCCCGACCGCCCGGTCATCGGCCGCCCCGGGGGCAACCTGCGCGCCTACGTCCTCGACGGCGCCCTGCGCCCGGTACCGCCCGGGACACCCGGCGAGCTGTACCTGGCCGGCGCCCAGGTGGCCCGCGGCTACCTGAACCGCCCCGGTCTCACCGCCACCCGCTTCGTCCCCGACCCCTTCGGGCCGCCCGGGGAGCGGATGTACCGCACCGGCGACCGGGCCCGCTGGGACCGGGACGGACTGCTTGAGTTCCTGGGCCGGGTGGACGAGCAGGTCAAGATCCGCGGGTTCCGCATCGAGCCCGGCGAGGTGGAGGCAGCCCTCCTGGACCACCCCGACGTCGCCGACGCGGCCGTCGCCGTCCGCGAACACGCCGGCCGCCTGATGCTCGTCGGCTACGTGGTGCCCGTAGCCGGCCGCGTCCCGTCCGCCGACAGCCTGCGCCTCGCACTGCGCCGCACCCTGCCCGACCACATGGTGCCCGCCGCGTTCGTCCCGCTCGACCGCATCCCCCGCACCACCAGCGGCAAGACCGACCGGCGCGCCCTGCCCGCCCCGCCGGCGCAGCCCGACAGCTCCACCCCCTACGTCGCCCCCCGGCCCGGCACCGAGGAACGCCTGGCCGTGATCTGGGCGGAGGTGCTCGGAGTCGAACGGGTCGGCGCCCGCGACAACTTCTTCGCGCTCGGCGGCGACTCCATCCTCAGCATCCAGATCGTCTCCCGCGCCCGGCAGGCCGGACTCGCCCTCACCACCAAGGACGTCTTCCGCCACCAGAGCGTCGCCGAACTCGCCCTGTGCGTCACGGAGTCGGCCCCCAGCCGGGACACGGAGGAGGAGCCGGGCGAGGCGCCGCTCACCCCGATCCAGCACTGGTACCTGGACGGCCGCGAGTCCGGCCGGCCGCTGCGGTTCACCATGACCCAGCGCCTCGAACTCGCCCCCGGCACCGGCGGACCCGCGCTCCGGGCCGCCACGGACGCGCTCGTGCGCCACCACGCCGCCCTGCGCACCCGGTTCCACCGCACCGCCGGCGGCTGGCGCCAGGAAGTCCTGCCCCAGGCGCCGGACGCCGTCTTCACCCGGCACGACGTGACCGCGCCGGACGGCGCGGCGCTGGAGGCCGAGGTCCAGCGGCTCACGGACGAGGCGCAGGCCGCCCTCGACCCTGCCGCCGGACGGGTCGTCCGCGTCCTGTTCTTCGACCGCGGCCCGGACCGGCCGGGACAACTGGTCGTCACCGCACACCACTTGGTCATCGACGGCGTCTCCTGGCGCATCCTGCTCGCCGACCTGGAGAGCGCCCACCGCGCGGCCGCGGCCGGCCGGCCCGTCGAACTGCCCCCCACCGGCGCCTCGTACAACCGCTGGGCCGCCCGGCTCGACCGGCACACCCGCTCCGGCGCCCTCGACGCCGACCTGCCGTACTGGACGAGCACCGCGGCGGCCCCGGCCGCACTGCCCGCCGGACGGCCCGGCCCGAACACCCACGGCACCGCGGACACCCTCACCGTCACCCTGGACGCGGAGACGACCGACGCCCTGCTGCGCAAGGTCCCCGAGGCCTACCGCACCCAGGTCAACGACGTCCTGCTCAGCGCCCTGGGCCGCACCCTGGCCCGCTGGTGCGGACGGGACACCGTCCTGCTCGGCGTCGAGGGCCACGGCCGGGAGGAACTGTTCGCGGACGTGGACCTGTCCCGGACCGTGGGCTGGTTCACCGCCGAGTTCCCGCTCGCGCTGCGCGTCGCCCCCGACGCCGACTGGCACGACACCCTCCGCTCGGTCAAGGAGCAGCTGCGCGCGGTGCCGCTGCACGGCCTGAGCCACGGCGCCCTGCGCCACCTGGCGCCCGGCAGCCCGCTCGCCGGGGCCCCGGCCCCACAGGTCGGCTTCAACTACCACGGCCAATGGGACACGGCCGGCGGCGGCGCCGGCGGCCTGATCCGGGGCGCACTGCCCCCGGCCGGCCGGGACACCGACCCGGACGAGCCACGTCCCTACGTCCTGGACGTCACCGGCGTGGTCCAGCACGGCCGCCTCGAACTCGGCTGGACCTACCCGCCGGCCGTCCACGACCCGGCCACCGTGCGCCGGCTCGCCGAGGACACCCTCGCGGCCCTGCGGGAGATCGTCGAGCACTGCGCCATGGCCGGGACGGGCGGCCGCACCCCCTCCGACTTCCCGCTCGCCGGACTCGGCCAGGACGAGCTGGACCGGCTCGTCGGCACCGGCCGGCACGTGGCGGACGTCCTGCCGCTCACCCCGCTCCAGTCCGGCATGCTCTTCCACGGCCTCGTGGACACCGAGCACGCCTACTTCGACCGCACGGCGGTGCGGCTGTCCGGCATCGCAGACCCGCGGGCCTTCGCCGCCGCCTGGCAGCAGGTCGCCGACCGCACGCCGGCGCTGCGCACCAGCGTGCACTGGCACGGCCTGCCGCACCCCGTCCAGGTGGTCCACCGCCGCGCCGCACTCCCCGTCACCCACCTCGACTGGCGTGCGTACACCCCCGCCGAGCGCGCGGAGGCCACCGAGCGACTGCTCGCCGACGACCGCGCGGCCGGCATGGACCTCACCACCGCGCCGCTCACCCGGCTCACCCTGGCCGCGCTGCCCGGGGACGAGGTGCTGCTCGTGTGGTCCACCCACCACATCGTCCTCGACGGCTGGAGCACCGGGCAGCTGCTCACCGAGGTCTGCGAACGCTACGCGGCGCTCACCGGCGGCCCGGACCCGGCGCCCCCGGTGCGCCGGCCCTTCGCGGACTTCCTGCGCTGGCTGCGCGAGCAGGACGAGACGGCGGCCGAACGGCACTGGGCCGACGCCCTCGCCGGATTCACCGCCCGCACCCCGCTGCCGTACGACCGCACGCCCGCCGAGGCGCACCGCGCCCGTTCCGCCGCAGCCGTCCACCACGAGCTGGCACCCGAGGTCTCCAGGCGGCTGCGGGAGACCGCCGCCCGTGCCGGAGTGACCGTCAACACCGTGGTGGAGGGCGCCTGGGCGCTGCTGCTGGCCCGCTCCAGCGGACGGGACGACGTGGTGTTCGGCACCACCGTCTCCGGCCGCCCGGCCGAACTGCCCGGTGTCGAAGGCATGATCGGCATGTTCATCAACACCGTGCCGACCCGGGTCCGCACACCCGCCGGGCCGGTGCTGCCGTGGCTGCGGGACCTCCAGGAGCGGCAGAGCGACGCCCGCCGCTTCGACTTCCTCGCCCTGTCCCGTATCCAGGCCGTCACCGAAGTCCCCTCCGGGGAGGCGCTGTTCGACAGCATGGTGGTGTTCGAGAACTACCCGGTCGACGAGTCGGCGACGGCCCGCACGGGCGTCCGGGTCGAGGAGGTGCGCGCCGACGACGCCACCACCTTCCCCTGGTGCCTCCGCGCCCACCTGGCGGAACGGCTCGGCTTCGACCTCGCCTACGACCCCGCCCTGTTCGACCACGCCACCGCCGAGCGCGCCGCGGACCGGCTGGCCGGCCTGCTCACCGCCTTCGCCGACGGCTTCGACACCGATCTGGCCGACCTGGACCTGCTCACCGCCGCCGACCGCGAGCTGCTGGCCGCCTGGAACACCACCGCCCGCAGGGCCGCCCCGAGCAGCCCGGTGCGCCTGTTCGCCGAGCAGGCCCGCCGCACACCCGACGCGGTCGCCGTCCAGGACGGCGAACGGCTGCTGACGTACCGTCAGCTCGACGAGTGGGCCCACGCACTGGCGGCACGGCTGCTCGCCGGCGGCCTGGCCCCCGAGGACCGGGTGGCGCTGCTCATGGACCGCTGCGCCGAACTGGTCGTCGCCCAGCTCGCGGTGCTCCTGGCCGGCGGCGCCTACGTCCCCGTCGACGGCCGCGCCCCGGAAGAACGCCGGCGCACCCTCCTCGACCGGGCGGGCGCGACCGTCCGCCTCACCGCCGGGGACGTGACGGCCGCACGCGACGGGGTTACGGGGGAGCGGACACCGCCCGCGGACCCCGCCGGGGTCCTCGCGGTGCCGATGCCGGACGTCGAGCCCGACCGGCTGGCGTACGTCATGTTCACCTCCGGGTCCACCGGCCTGCCCAAGGCCGTAGCGGTGCGGCACCGTGACGTGGCGGCGCTCGCCACCGACAGCCGGTTCGCCGGCGGTGTGTGCGACCGGGTGCTGCTGCACTCGGCGGTGGCCTTCGACGCCGCCACCTTCGAGGTGTGGGCGCCGCTCCTCAACGGCGGCCGCGTCGTCGTGGCCCCGGGCGACGGCGTCGACGCGGCCCTGCTGCGCCGGCTGGCCGCCCACGGCGGACTGACCGCGGTGTGGCTGACCGCCGGCCTGTTCCGGCTGCTCGCCCAGGACGCCCCCGACTGCTTCGGCGGCCTCACGCAGGTGTGGACCGGCGGCGACGTCGTGCCGGCGGCGGCCGTGCGCCGGGTGCTGGCCGCCTGCCCCGGCCTGACCGTCGTCGACGGCTACGGCCCCACCGAGACCACCACCTTCGCCACCTCCTGCGCCCTCGCCGACCCGGCGGCGGTGCCGGACACGGTCCCCATCGGCCGGCCACTGGACGACATGCGGGCGCTCGTGCTCGACGCCCGGCTGCGGCCCGTACCGGCCGGCTGCCCGGGTGAGCTCTACCTGGCCGGCGAGGGCGTCGCCCGCGGCTACCTCGGCCGCCCCGGCGACACCGCCGCCCGCTTCCTCGCCGATCCGCTCGGCCCGCCCGGCACCCGCATGTACCGCACCGGCGACCTGGCCCGGCGGCGCCCGGACGGCACCGTCGAGTTCCTCGGCCGCGCCGACGACCAGGTGAAGATCCGCGGCTTCCGCGTGGAGCCCGGCGAGGCCGAGGCCGCGCTCGCCGCCCACCCGGGCGTCGCCGACGTGGCGGTCCTGGCACGGGAGGACCGCCCCGGGGGCGCCAAGCGGCTCGTGGCCTACGTGGTCGGACCGGCCGGGCAGGACGCCGATGAACTGCGGGCCTTCGCCGCCCGCGCCCTGCCCGACTACCTCGTGCCGGCCGCCGTCGTCCCGCTCACCGCACTCCCGCTCAGCCGGAACGGCAAGGTCGACCGGGCCGCCCTGCCCGCACCGGACGCCGGGCCGGACCGCACCCGCGTCGAACCGCGCACCGAGGCCGAACGCCGTACCGCGGCCGTCTTCGGCGAGGTCCTGGGCAGCGAACCGCCGGGCGTCGAGGACGACTTCTTCCAGCTGGGCGGCGACTCGATCCTCAGCATCCGGCTCGCCTCCCGTCTCGCCGAGGCCTTCGGCGCCGACCTCACGCCGCGCGCGGTGTTCACCCATCCCACGCCGGCCGCCCTGGCCCGTCTGCTCGGCGACCGGCGGGACACCGGCCGCCCGGCACTCGTCCCGGTGCGCCGGGACGCGGTCGCGCCGATGTCCCACGCCCAGCAACGCCTGTGGTTCCTGCACGAGTTCGAACCCGATAACGCCGAGTACGTCACCGCGCTCGCGCTGCGGCTGCGCGGCACCCTGGACACCGGCGCGCTCCACGCCGCCCTCGCCGGCGTGGTGGCCCGGCACGAGTCGCTGCGCACCACCTTCGACAGCGTCGACGGGCACGGCGTCCAGCGCGTCCACCCGCCGTGCGAGGTGCCGCTGCCCGTGCACGACGTGTCCGGACTCCCCGACGCAGAACGGGAACCGGCGCTGCGCCGCCTGCTCGCCGAGGAGCGCGCCCGCCCCTTCGACCTGCGCGAGGGCCCGCTGCTGCGGGCCGGTCTCGTCCGGCTCGACGGGCAGGACCACGTACTCACCCTCGCGCTGCACCACATCGTCACCGACGGCTGGTCCACCTCCGTGCTGCTCGGCGACCTCGCCCACCTCTACCGCGCCGAACTCGGCGTCGAAACGGCGCAGTTGCCGCCGCTGCCGGTGCAGTACGCCGACTACGCCCACTGGCAGCGCACCGCCGGCGACGCCGAGGCCGGTGAGCACCTCGCCCACTGGAAGGAGCGACTCGCCGACATCGCGCCGCTGGAGCTGCCCACCGACCGGCCCCGCCCGCCGGTGCGCACCAGCGCCGGCGCCACCACCCGCCTGGTGGTGCCCGCCCCGACCGCACGGCGGCTCACCCGGCTCGCCCGGGAGCACGGAACAACCCTGTTCACCACTCTCGTCGCCGCCGCGCAGGCCTACCTCGCCCGGCTCTCCGGCACCGAGGACGTCGCCGTCGGCACCGTCACCTCCGGCCGCGACCGGCCCGAGATCCAGTCCCTCGTCGGGTTCTTCGTCAACACCCTGGTGCTGCGCTCGCGGGCCGAGGCCGAACGGCCCTTCACCGGGTTCCTCGACGACGTGCGCCGGACCGTCCTCGACGCCTTCGCCCACCAGGACGTGCCGTTCGAACAGGTCGTGGACGAGGTGCAGCCCGTCCGCGACACCAGCCGCAGCCCGCTGTTCCAGGTGATGGTCGTCCTCCAGAACACCCCGGCCGCCGCCCTCGAACTGCCGGGCCTCGACGCCACCGACGTCGAACCGGAGTCGGAGCACGCCGCGTTCGACCTCACCCTGGAGTTCGCCGAGAGCGGCTCCGGAGCCCTGCACGGCCTGCTGACCTACAACACCGACCTCTTCGACGCGGCCACGGCCGAACGGATGGCCGGACAGCTCGGCGCCCTGCTGCGTGCCGTGGCCGAGGACCCCGGCCGTGCGCTCGGCGCCCTGCCGCTGGCCTCGGACGACGAGGTGAAGGCCCTGCTGGAGCAGGGCCGCGGGACCTTCCGGCCGGTGCCCGAGAGGACCCTGCCCGCGCTCTTCGAACGGCAGGCGGCCCGCACCCCGGACGCCGTGGCGCTGATCGACAAGGACCGCGAGCTGACCTACGCCGAGGTCGACCGGGCCGCCAACCGGCTGGCCCACCGGCTCGTGCGGGACGGCGTCGGACCGGAGCGCGTGGTCGCCCTCGCGCTGCCCCGCTCGGCGGCGAGCGTGGTGGCGCAGCTCGCCGTGGCCAAGGCCGGGGGCGCGTTCCTGCCCGTCGACCCCGACTACCCCGAGCAGCGGCGGGAGTTCATGATCCGGGACGCGGGCGCCCACCTCGTCCTCGGCGACCCGGCCGAGGTGTGGTCCGCCGACGGGCCCGAGACAGCGCCCGCGGACGCCGACCGCACCACCGCGCTCACCCCCACCCACCCCGCCTACGTCATCTACACCTCCGGCTCCACCGGCACCCCCAAGGGCGTCGTCGTCACCCACCGCGGCCTGGCCTCCTTCGCCGTGGCGGCCGCCGAGCGGTACGCGGCGGGCCCCGGCGACCGGGTGCTGCAGTTCGCCTCCCCGAGCTTCGACGCCTCCGTGCTGGAGCTGTGCGTCTCCCTGCTCAGCGGGGCCGCGCTGGTGACGGGCGAGGAGGGGCCGCTGGTCGGGGAACGGCTGGCGGAGGCGCTCAGCGAACGGCGTGTCAGCCACACGCTGATCCCGCCCGCGGCGCTGGCCACCGTGGCGCCGGAGACCGCCGCCGCCCTGCCCCACCTGCGCACCCTGATCGTGGGCGCCGAGGCCTGCCCGGCCGACCTGGTGGACACCTGGGCCCCCGGCCGCCGGATGATCAACTCCTACGGCCCCACCGAGGCCACCGTGGTCGCCACCTGGACCGGCCCGCTGACCCCCGGCGCCGGCGCCCCGCCCATCGGCCGCCCCTCCGGCGGCACCCGGGTCCACGTGCTCGACGCCGCCCTGCGCCCCGTGCCGCCCGGGGTGACCGGCGAGCTGTACATCGCCGGGCCCGGTCTCGCCCGGGGCTACCTGGGCCGGCCGGGACTGACCGCCCAGCGGTTCCTGCCCGACCCGTTCGGCGCGCCGGGGGAGCGGATGTACCGCACCGGGGACCTGGTCCGCTGGACGGCCGACGGCCGGCTCCGGTTCGCCGGACGCGCCGACGACCAGGTCAAGCTGCGCGGCTTCCGCATCGAACCGGGGGAGATCGAGGCCGCGCTGCGCCGCAGCCCTCTGGTGCGGGACGCCGTGGTCGTCGTGCGGGCGGGGGAGACGCCCGGCGCGCCCGCCCGGCTCGTCGCCTACGTCGTACCGGCGGGGCCGGCCGGCGGCGGGGACGTGCCCGGCGGGCCGTCCGGCACCGGACCCGCCGCCGCACCCTCCGGCACCGGACCCGCCGCCGCACCCTCCGGCACCGGGGCCCCGGACGGCCCGGCGCCAGCCGCCCTGCCCGTCGGCGAACTCCGGCTGCACCTGGCCGGGGCGCTGCCCCCGCACATGGTGCCGTCCGTCTTCGTCCCGCTCGCCCGGCTGCCGCTCACCCCGAACGGCAAGACCGACCGGCGGGCGCTGCCCGCGCCCGGGACCGCACAGGCCGCGGACGGGCCGCGGACCGCGCCGCGCACCGACACCGAACGCCGGATCGCCGGGATCTGGGCCGACGTGCTCGGCATCGAGGAGGTCGGCGCCGACGACAACTTCTTCGCGCTGGGCGGCGACTCCATCCTGAGCATGCAGGTCGTCTCCCGGCTGCGCCGTGACGGCCTGCACGTGGCCACCCGGGACCTGTTCACCCACCAGACCGTCGCCGAACTCGCCACCGTCGTCCGCACCGCGCCCCAGCGCGCCGCCGAGGGCCCGGTGACCGGCGAGGTGCCGCTCACACCGATCCAGGAGTGGTTCCTGACCACTCCGCGCGCCGCCCACCACCACTTCAACCAGTCGGCGCTGCTGGAGCTCGACGGCGTCCCCGACCAGCGGGCGCTGCGGACCGCGCTCGACGCCCTGCTGGAGCACCACGACGCCCTGCGCATGCGGTTCACCCGGGACGAGCACGGCTGGCGGCAGTTCAACCCGCCGCCCGCCGGCGGACAGGACGTACTCGTCCGGTACGACCTCACCGGGATGGCCGCCGAGGACGCCGACGCGGCGATGGCGAAGGCCGCCGACGAGCTGCACGCGAGCTTCGACCTGGCCCGAGGCCCGCAACTGCGCGCGGCCCTGTTCACCGGCGGACCGGACCGGCCCGTGTTCCTCCTCCTGGTCGTCCACCACCTGGTGGTGGACGCGGTCTCCTGGCGCATCCTGCGCGACGACCTGGAGACCGCCTACCGGCAGGCGGTCCAGGGCGGCCCGGTCGCCCTGGGGGAGCGCGGCACCAGCTTCCGCGAGTGGTCCCGGCGTCTGGCCGCCCACGTCGCCGAGGGCGGCCTCGACCACGAACTGCCCCACTGGGAACAGGCCGTGGGCATCGAGCCGGGCCCAGTGGACCCGGACCCGGCACCCGCGGCCGGACCGGCCGCCACGGTCGCCGTGGAACTCGACGAGGACGACACCGCCGCCCTGCTGCGCGCCGCGCCCACCGCCTACCGCACCCGGGTCAACGACGTGCTGCTCGCCGCCCTCGCCCTGGCCCTCGCCCGCTGGACGGGCCGCGACCGGGTCCGCGTGGACCTGGAGGGCCACGGCCGGGAGGACCTGCTCGACGGCGTCGACCTCTCCCGCACCGTCGGCTGGTTCACCACCGTCTACCCCGTCGCCCTCCAGGTGCCCGACCCCGGCGAACCGGGAGCGGACCGCGACTGGCGCTCCCTGGTGAAGTCGGTGCGCCGCCAGCTCCGCGCCGTACCCGGCAACGGCATCGGCTACGGGGCCCTGCGCACCTTCGGCGCCCCCGGGGTCCGCGGACGCCTCGGCTCGCACGCCCACAGCCAGGTGGTGTTCAACTACCTCGGCCAGTGGGACGCGCGCCCGGAGACCGCTGAGGGCGGCCTGGTCCGCGCCGAGCACGGCTCCTTCGGGCAGGACCACGATCCCCGGGACCCCGGCTCGCACCCGGTGGAGGTGGTGGGCGCGGTGCAGCACGGCCGGCTCGCCTTCACCTGGCACCACCGGCCCGGCGTCCACGACACGGCGACCGTGCGCCGGGTGGCCGAGGAGTTCGCCGAGGCCCTGCGCCACCTCGCCCGGCACGCCCGGGGAGGCCGGTGACGACGCTCCCGCCCCGCGAGGCACCGCCCCGGCGCACCGCCCGGCACGGCCCTCGCGCCCCACGCGCCCCGACCGCCCGCCACCCGGACCCGACGACGAGGAACCGGAGCACGACCGCACACGACCGGCGACAGCCGCCGTACGGCAGACCGGCGACCGACGACAGACGACCGACGACCGACGAAAAACCGACGAGAGAAGGCGACATGGACGAGAACACCCGCTACCAGGTGCTGCGCAACGACGAGGAGCAGTACTCCCTCTGGCCCGCCGACATCGAGGTGCCCGCCGGCTGGCAGCCCGTCGGCAAGGAGGGCACCGAGGCCGAGTGCACCGCCTACGTCGACGAGGTCTGGACCGACATGCGGCCCAAGAGCCTGCGCGAGCGCATGGAGAACGCCGGCGCCTGACCGGCCCGCACACGACACGCCGGGCCGGCCGCACCCGCGCCGGCCCGGCGCCCCGCCCCCACGCGTCGCCGTTCCGGCGCCCCACCGCCCTCGGCCCCCACTGCACCGCAACTCACCCGAGGAGCCCGTCATGACCCCCGTCCTGCGGACCGAACGCCTGGACTTCCTCCCCTACCGACCCGAACACGAGGACCACTTCGTAGCGCTGCTGCGCGACGAGGAGGTGTGCCGCTGGATGGGGCAGGACCTCGTGCCCGAACCGCAGCTGCGCGAGCTGTTCCGCGCCATCCTCACCGACGTCTACCCCCAGCGCCGCTTCGACGTGTGGGGCCTGTGGACCGAGGGCGCCTACGCCGGGCACGCCGAGGTGAAGCCGACCGGCAACGTCGACGGCCACGAACTCGTCACCGCGCTCGCCCCCCGCCACTGGGGTCACGGCCTGGGCGGCGAGGCGGTGCGCGGACTGCTCCGTTACGCCGCCGAAGACCTGGGGCTGACCGAGGCTTACGGCATGGTCGGCGCCGAGAACACTGCCAGCCTGGCCATGTGCCGCCGACTGGGCTTCCGGCACCTGCGGGACGTCGTCGGCGACGACGGTTCCGTGACCAAGCTGATGGTCATCTCCACGAAGGACCCGGACAACGGGACGAAGACCGGGCCGGTGATCGGGACGAAGACCGGGACGAAGACCGGGACGGAGACGACGGACACCAGGACGAAGAACGGGGCGGACACCGGTGCGGCGGCCGCAGCAGCGGCCGTCGAGGACGCCGTATGAGCCGGCCCCCGCTCGGCGAGAGCGTCGCCGAGGCGGCGGACACCGGGCCCTCGCCCGGGCTGTGGCGCAACCGGGACTTCAATCTGCTGTGGACCGGTCAGTGCCTGTCCGACCTGGGCGGCGCCATGGTGGAACTGGCGCTGCCGCTGCTGGTCCTCCAGCAGACCGGCTCCCCGGCGCGGGCCGGCCTCGTCGGCACCGCCGGGCTCGTCACCACCCTGGTGTGCCGGCTGCCGGCCGGCGTCCTCGCCGACCGGTACGACCGGCGCGGGCTGATGATCGTCTGCGATGTGGTCCGCCTCGCCGGGTACGCCCTCCTCGGCTGGGCGGTCGCGGCGGGCACCGCGAACCTGCCGGTCATCCTCGCCGTGGTGGTCGCCGGCGCGGCCGCCACGGCCGTCTTCAGCACCGCCGAGCACGCCGGCGTGCGCAACCTGGTCCGCCCCGACCAGCTCACCGCCGCCGTCGCCCGCAACGAGGCGCGCACCTACGCCGTCTCGCTGGCCGGACCGCCGCTGGGCGGTCTGCTGTTCGGGCTGGGCCGCGCCCTGCCCTTCCTCGGCAACGCGCTGAGCCACCTGCTGTCCCTGCTGGCCGTCTCCCGTCTCCGGCGGCCCCTGCAGCGGCCCCGGCCGCCGGAGACACCGGCCGGAGCGGCCGGGCGCCCTTCCGCCGCGCAGGGCCTGCGCTTCCTGCTGGGGCACCCCTTCCTGCGCACCCTGCTGCTGATCGCGGCCCCGCTCAACATGGCCTTCACCGGCATGATCTTCGCGATGACGCTCGCGCTGCGCCGCGCGGGCGTCCCGGCGTACCTGGTGGGTCTCGCCGGCGCCGTCTTCGCGGTGGGCGGCCTCCTCGGCGCGCTGGCGGCCCCGGCGCTCCAGCGACGGCTGCGGCTGCCGGCCCTGATCAGGCTGCTGTGCTGGGCGACCGCCGCGCTGATGGCGGTCGGCACGCTGCTGGCCGGCACCGTCCCGGCCGCCGTACCGCTGGCCGCGGCCGTGTTCCTCGGACCGACGGCGAACGCCGCCCTGTTCGCCCACCAGGCCGCCGTCACCCCGGACCACCTCCAGGGCCGCGTCGTCGGCGGCGTGCTGCTCGCCGCCGGCTCGGCGGCCGCGCTCGCGCCCGCCCTGGCCGGCGCCCTGCTGGCCCGTTTCAGTCCCGCACCGGCGATGCTGGTCTTCCCGGTGCTGGTCACCGTCGCCGCCGTGACGGCCACGGTCGGCAAGGGCCTGCGCAACCCGACCGTGTAGCCCCGCGTGCACAGGGGCTGCGCGGGCGGCCCGCACGCGCTGTAATGGCCGAGTGGTGGGTGACGGCGCTGCGATCAGCAGCACGCGGACGGAGCGTGCTGAAGCCGCCCTTGTTCTCCTGATGGCCTCACCCCCCGCCCCCGACCGGCTGCGCCGGGTCCTCGAACAGGCACTCGTGTTCGCCGGGGCGTCCTTCGCCGGGGTGTACACGCCCGGCGACGACCCCGCGACGCTCCTGCTCGCCGAGTCGGCCGGCCTGCCGCGCACCCTGTACGGCCTGCGCGACAGCTATCCCGCCCCGGGCGCCCACCCGGTCGCCGAGGCGCACCGCACCGGACGGACGCGCTGGCTCGGCCCCGCCGAACTGGCCGACTGCCCGGAAGCGCGCCGCACCCCGTCCCCGGACTTCTCGATCGCGGCGCTGCCGCTCGGTCTGGCGGGCGGCGGCTGCCTGCTGGCCGTCAGCGAGCACCCCGGCGGCTTCGGCGCCGACGACCGGGCCTGCCTGGAGCTGATCGCCCGGATGGTCGCGGCACCCGCCCCGGTCGCCGCGGGCGAGACCGGCGAGCTGCCCGCGGACGCCTTCAGCCTGGCCATGGACAGCGGCCGGGTGCAGGCCGGCGACGCGATCCTGCGGCTGTTCGGGATCAGCCGGGACGGCTTCGACGGGCGGGTGGAGACCCTCCTCGGACACGCGGTGCCCGAGGACCTGCCCGCCCTGATGTCGGTGGTCGAGGCCGACCACCTGTCCATCGGCGACCGCGAGCTGGAGTTCCGCGTCCTGCAGCCCGCCGGACCGCCCAGATGGCTGCGGCTGCGCGGCCGGCTGCTGCCCGGCGGCGAGGGCCGGCCGGCCCGGCTCGTCGGCACCGTCGCCGACGCCTCCGCCCAGCGCGCCGGCGTCACCGACGTGGCCCGCGTCCAGCGACTGGCCGCCGCGCTCGCCACCGCCGGCACGGTCAAGGACGTCGGCCAGGCCGTCGTCGACGCCCTGCGCCGGCCCCTGCGGGCCGACCGGATCGCCCTGGCCGAACTGGAGAACGACCGGCTGGTCGTCACCGTCCTCGACCCACCCGAACCCGAGGCCTGGCCGGAGGTGTGGCGCAGCGAGTGGCGCACCGAGTGGCCCGACGCGCCGGTGCGCTCCATGCCCACCCTGGCCGCCGCGCTGCGGGCGGGCCGGGCCCGGATCTGGCCCGCCGGCTCGGCGCTGGAGCCCGCCCTCGCCGAGGTCGGCCCGGGCGGCCTGGCCGTGCTGCCGCTGCCCGCCGGCGACCGGATGGCCGGCGCCTGCCTGATCGGCTGGCACCGCCCGCACGACTTCGGCCCCGACGAACGCGCCCTGCTGACGGCCTGCGCCGGCCTGACGGGCCAGGCCCTGCTGCGTGCCCACGCCTTCGACGCCGAGCACGAACTCGTCGGCATGCTCCAGCGCACCCTGCTGCCCCGCCGGCTGCCCCGGCTGCCCGGCGCGGTCGCCGTCGCCCGCTACCTGCCCACGACCGCCGGGCTGGAGGTCGGCGGCGACTGGTACGACGTGATACCGCTCGCCGACAACCACGTCGCCTTCGTCATCGGCGACGTCCAGGGCCACAACGCCGGCGCCGCCACCCTGATGGGCCAGATGCGCACCGCCCTGCGCGCCTACGCCGCCGAGGGCCACTCCCCGGACGTGGTCGTCGCGCACGCCAACCGGCTGCTGCTGGACATGGAGACCGACCTCTTCGCCACCTGCGCCTACGTCGACGTCGACATGGAGCAGGGCACCGCCCTGTGCGTGCGCGCCGGCCACCTGCAGCCCGTGCTGCGGCATCCGGACGGCACCACCGAGATCGTGCAGGCCGAGGGCGGCCCGCCGCTCGGCGTGCTGGGCCAGGCCGAGTTCCCCATGACCCCGCTGCGGCTCCAGCCCGGCACGGTCCTCGCGCTGACCACCGACGGCCTGGTGGAGTCCCCTGACTCCGACATCGACGAGGGCATGGACCGGCTGGCCGGCGAGCTGGGCGCCGCCGACCCCGGCCATCTCGGCCTGGTCGCCGACGCCCTGCTCACCGGCGCCCACCGCAGCGACGACATCGCCCTGCTCCTGATGCGCTACGACGGCATGGCCGTGCGTCCGCTGCGCGAGAGCTGGACCGTCTGGCGGGTCCCCGAGGCCGCCAGGCACGCCCGCCGCTTCACCCGGCGCACCCTGCGCACCTGGGGCGTCGGCCCGGGGACCGTCGAGGCGGCCCTGCTGGTCGTCTCCGAACTGGTCACCAACGCCCTGGTGCACACCGGCGGGCCGGTCCGCCTCGACCTCAGCCTGGTCGGCCACCGGCTGCGGCTCGCCGTCGCCGACACCTCGCCGCGCAGCCCCGTCCAGCCGACCAGCATCGGCTGGGAGGCCACAGGCGGCCGCGGCATCCTGCTGGTGGAGGCGGTGTCGGCGGCCTGGGGCACGGTGCCGGTCAGCGGCGGCAAGCAGGTGTGGGCGGACCTCGAATCGCCCGGCTGACCCGCCACTCGGGTACGGGTGCGGCCCCGTCGCGGCAGGTCGACGGGCGCCGCGCGCCGAGCGTGCCTATGGTCGGTGGGGTGGCACACACCTTCGAGGAACTGGTGGCGAAGCAGCGCGCCGCCGACGCGGCGCACCGCATGGTCCGGGAGCTCCGGGAAGCGTACGGGCCGCCCGCCGGGCGGCAGATGACGGGCGCCCAGTCCGGCACCTACGAGACGGCCCTGCGCGCCTGGCGGGACCTGGACCGGGAGGTGCAGGCCGCGGTGACCGAGTACGCCAAGGAGAGCGGCCGGCCGCGGACCGAGGTCGAGGCGGAGGTGACGCGGGCGGCCGCACCGGAGGACTCGTGAGACGCTCCTCCCGTGCGGCCGGCCGCCGGGCCGAACGCCTCGTCGAGGCGGCCGACGCCCGCCTCCCGGTGCTGGAGGGCGGGTCGCTGCTGCGCAAGGCGTTCCCCGAGCATTGGTCCTTCCTGCTGGGCGAACTCGCCCTCTACAGCCTGCTGGTGCTGCTGCTGACCGGGGTCTGGCTGACGTTCTTCTTCGAGCCGGAGATGCGCGAGGTCGTCTACCGGGGCTCCTACGCGCCGCTGCAGGGGACGCTGGTGTCGTCCGCCTTCGACTCCACCCTGCGGATCAGCTTCGACGTGCGCGGCGGACTGCTGATCCGGCAGATGCACCACTGGGCCGCGCTTCTCTTCGTCGCCTCGATCGGCGCGCACATGCTCAGGATCTTCTTCACCGGCGCCTTCCGCCGGCCCCGAGAACTGAACTGGGTCATCGGGGTCACACTGTTCGCGCTGGCGCTGGCGGAGGGATTCGCCGGCTACTCGCTCCCCGACGACCTGCTCTCCGGCACGGGCCTGCGGATCGCCCAGGGCATCATCACGTCGATCCCGGTGGCGGGGACGTACCTGGCCTTCTTCGCGTTCGGCGGGCAGGTCCCGTCGCACGACATCATCACCCGGCTCTACCCGGTGCACATCCTGCTGATCCCGGGCGCGCTCGTCGCCCTGGTCTCGGTGCACCTGATCCTGGTGTTCCACCTGAAGCACACCCAGTGGCGCGGCCCGGGCCGCACCAACCGCGACGTCCACGGCAAGCCGCTCGTCCCGCAGTTCAGCGCCTCCTCCATCGGCCTGTCCCTGACGGTCGCCGGCGTGCTCGCGGTGCTGTCGGCCGTCGCCCAGATCAACCCGGTGTGGGTGTACGGCCCCTACCGCCCCGACCAGGCCTCCACCGGTTCCCAGCCCGACTGGTACGTCGGCTTCCTGGAGGGCGCCCTGCGGCTGGTGCCGCCGTGGGAGACCGACTTCGCCGGCCACACCGTCATGTGGAACGTGCTGCTGCCCGCCGTGGTCCTGCCCGCGGTGCTGTTCGCCGTGCTCTACGCCTACCCGTTCGTCGAGCAGCGCCTGACGCAGGAGTGGCGGCAGGAGCGGCACCTGTGCGACCGGCCGCGCGAACGGCCCGTGCGCACCGGGCTCGGCGTGGCGGCCACCGTGTTCTACGCGGTGCTGCTGCTGGAGGGGGCCAACGACGTCAGCGCCCAGACCTTCCGCGTCTCGGTCAACGCGCTGACCTGGGTGTACCGCGTCGCACTCGTGGTGGCGCCCGTCCTCGCCTTCCTGCTGACCCGCTGGCTGTGCCGGGCCCTGACGGCGGCCGAACGCGAGCGCCTCGCCGAGGGCGTGCCCACCGGTGACATCCGGCAGACCCTGGCCGGCGGCTACGAGACCGACCACGAACCCTTGGAGTCGTTCCGCCCCGGAGCGCCGCGCAGGGAGATCACCGACGCGCGTACTGGAACGCCATCCCGAACACACCGCGGGCCAGGACGCCGCAGCCGATGAGGAACAGCCACAGCCCGTAGACGACACCGGTCGCCGTCACCGCGAAGCCCAGCGCGGTGACGACCGGCCACGGACTCTCGTCCGGGAAGAAGGCCACCGGCCCCGCGCCGTCGGCCACCTCGGCGTCCTTGCGGTCCTGCGGCCGCCTCCCCTTGCGCCGGTACTGCACCAGGAAGAAGAACGACACCAGCGACGCCATGCCGCACGCGACGACCAGCGCGGCCGTGCCGGCCGGCTCGCCCGACCACACCCCGTACAGGGCCGCGGCCCCGCCGAAGAACGCCGCCACCCCGCCGAACAGCATCGACTCGGTCTTCATCGCTTCCCTTCCTCCTCGGCCCGGCGCACGACCTCCGGGTGGTGCAGGTCGAAGGCGGGCGACTCCGAGCGGACCCGGGGCAGCGCCACGAAGTTGTGCCGGGGCGGCGGGCAGGACGTCGCCCACTCCAGGGCCCGCCCCCAGCCCCAGGGGTCGTCGATGTCGACGCGCTCGCCCCTGACGGCGGTGCGCCAGACGTTGTAGAGGAACGGCAGGGTGGAGACGCCGATGAGGAACGCCCCCGCGGTGGAGATGCTGTTGAGCAGGGTGAAGCCGTCCCCCGGCAGGTAGTCCGCGTAGCGGCGGGGCATGCCCTGCTCGCCGAGCCAGTGCTGGACCAGGAAGGTGAGCTGGAACCCCGGGAAGAGCAGCCAGAAGTGCACCTTGCCGAGGCGTTCGTCGAGCATCCGGCCGGTGAACTTCGGCCACCAGAAGTAGAAGCCGGCGAACATGGCGAACACGACCGTGCCGAACAGCACGTAGTGCAGGTGGGCGACGATGAAGTACGAGTCGGTGAGGTGGAAGTCCAGCGGGGGCGAGGCGATCAGCACGCCGCTGAGCCCGCCGAGGAGGAAGGACACCAGGAACCCGCAGGACCACAGCATCGGCGTCTCGAACGACAGCGAGCCGTACCGCATGGTGCCGATCCAGGCGAAGAACTTGATGCCGGTGGGAACGGCGATCAGGAACGACATGACGGAGAAGAACGGCAGCAGCACGGCGCCGGTGGCGAACATGTGGTGGGCCCAGACGACGGCCGAGAGCATCGTGATGGCGATGGTGGCGCCGATCAGCGGGAGATAGCCGAAGAGGGGCTTGCGGGAGAAGACCGGCAGGATCTCGGAGACGATGCCGAAGAACGGCAGGGCGACGATGTAGACCTCGGGGTGCCCGAAGAACCAGAACAGGTGCTGCCACAGCAGCGCGCCCCCGTCGGCCGCGTCGAAGACGTGCGCGCCGAACTTGCGGTCGGCCTCCAGGGCGAGGAGGGCGGCGGTCAGCACGGGGAACGCGGGCAGCACCAGGATCGAGGTGAACAGCACGTTCCAGGTGAAGATCGGCATCCGGAACATCGTCATGCCGGGGGCGCGCAGGCACATGACGGTGGCGATGAAGTTGACCGCGCCGAGCGTGGTGGACACACCGGTGACGACCAGGCCCATGGCCCACAGGTCGCTGCCCGCGCCGGGGGAGTAGTAGGCGCTGTTCAGGGGTGCGTAGGCGAACCAGCCGAAGGAGGCGGCGCCACCGGGGACGAGGAAGCCGGACACCACCATCAGGCCGCCGAAGAGGTACATCCAGTACGACAGCGCGTTCAGCCGGGGGAAGGCCACGTCCGGCGCGCCGATCTGCAGCGGCATCACCGCGTTGGTGAACCCGGCGAACATGGGGGTGGCGAACAGCAGCATCATGATCGTGCCGTGGATCGTCACGAACTGGAGGTAGTCCTGTTCGCTGAGCACCTGCAGCCCCGGCTCCGCCAGTTCGGCGCGCATCCCCAGGGCCAGCACCCCGGCGAGCAGGAAGAAGCAGAACGCGGTGACCATGTACAGCCGGCCGATCACCTTGTGATCGGTCGTCGAGAGCCAGCGCAGCAGGGTCCGGCCGGGCCGTGGGGCGGTGGTGGAGTACCGTGCGGTGATCTCCGCGATCTCCGACATCTCCGGTGTCTCGGTCATCCCGGGCGACGCTACTCCCGGGGCCGGCCGGGCGGCCCGCGCCACGCCCTGCGCCCGGCGGCCGGATACGCCGCCGGCTCGGCCGATCGGCTGAAGCGCCCCGCGCCAGGCATCCGGCGCGCGCTCCCGGGTACCCGCAGGTCATGAACACTGCCACGTACGAAGCAGCCGCCGGCGCTCAGGTGTTCGGGTACGTCCTCGTCCTCGTGGTCGGCGTCGTCCTCGTCGCCGGACTGCTGTGGGCGTTCCGGCTCGGTTTCAAGGTGCGCCGGCGGGAGCCGGCCCCGCCCCGGCCCGAGGAGCAGCCGAAGATGCCGCCGACCGGCCCGGTCCGTGAGACCAGCGAGATGCGCGAGCCGCACGAGGTGCCCCGCGCCGAGGACGGGAACGAGCGGCTCACCCCCCACCAACTGGGCAACGTCGGCAGCCGGCGCGCCGAGGACCAGCAGCGTCCGCGCTGGTCCCCCGGCTCCAGCGGCTCCTTCGGCGGCGGTGGCGGCGGCCGCACCTGAGCCGCGCCGCCCACGGGTTTGCGTCGCCCCGGCGGTGGGGACCCGGGCGCACTGACACCGCAGGCGCCGGGCCGGCGCACAGGCCGGCCCGGCGGCAGGGCAGAAGAGAGAAGATGAGACGTCGTGACCGCGCACCCCGTTGACAGGCCCGTGTTCCCCTACGCCGAAACCGGCTGGTCCGAGGCCCGCCGCAAGCAGGACAGAGGCGTGCGCACCTGTGTGCCGGCCATAGCCGAGCGCACCGGTCCGCAGCAGCGGAGCGGGGAGCGGGACGGCAACATAGTGCGCGGCGAGGACTGAGCGGCGCCGGGGCGGTGAGCGGCGTCACGGCGAGAACCGGCGGCCCGGCCCAATAGGGCGAACAAGGGTCCGGACCGGGCGGTCCGCCGTTAGGGTATGGCCAATATGAACCTCCTCGTCACCGGCGCCGCCGGGTTCATCGGCTCCCACTACGTCCGCGGCCTCCTCGCCGACGACTCACCAGACGCGTCGAGCGTCACGGTGCTGGACAGGCTCACCTACGCCGGTACCCGCGCCAACCTCCCGAGCGGTCATCCCCGCCTCGACTTCGTGCACGGCGACATATGCGACGCCGCCCTGGTCGACAAGCTCATGGCCGGCGCCGACCAGGTCGTGCACTTCGCCGCCGAGTCGCACGTCGACCGGTCGATCGACGGCGCCGGCGAGTTTGTCCGGACCAACGTGATGGGCACCCAGACGCTGCTGGACGCGGCGCTGCGGCACGGCGTCGGCCCGTTCGTGCACGTCTCCACCGACGAGGTCTACGGTTCCATCGAGTCCGGCTCCTGGCCCGAGGAACACCCCCTCGCGCCCAACTCCCCGTACTCCGCCTCCAAGGCCTCCTCCGACCTGCTGGCCCTCGCCCAGCACCGCACCCACGGCCTCGACGTCCGGGTCACCCGCTGCTCCAACAACTACGGCCCGCGCCAGTTCCCGGAGAAGGTGATCCCGCTCTTCGTCACCAACCTCCTCGACGGTCTGGACGTCCCGCTGTACGGCGACGGACGCAACGTCCGCGACTGGCTGCACGTCGAGGACCACTGCCACGGCATCGAGCTCGTCCGCACCAAGGGCCGCCCCGGCGAGGTCTACAACATCGGCGGCGGCACGGAGCTGAGCAACAAGGAGCTGACCGGACTGCTCCTGGAGGCCTGCGGCGCCGGCTGGGACCGGGTCGAGCGGGTCCCCGACCGCAAGGGCCACGACCTGCGCTACTCGGTCGACTGGAGCAAGGCCCGCGACGAACTGGGCTACCGCCCCCGCCACGACTTCGCCGCCGGGCTCGCCGCCACGGTCGCCTGGTACCGGGACAACCGCTCCTGGTGGGAGCCGCTCAAGCGGCGGAGCAGCCGATGAGGTGGCTGGTCACCGGCGCGGGCGGGATGCTCGGCCAGGACACCGTCCGGGAACTGCGCGAGCGCGGCGAGGACGTCACCGGACTCGGCCGCACGGCCCTCGACATCACCGAACCCGCCTCCCTGCGGCGTGCGTTCGACGACCACGGCCCCGACGTCGTCGTCAACTGCGCCGCGTACACGGCCGTGGACGACGCCGAGACCGACGAGGCGGCCGCTCTGCGCGTCAACGGCGACGGCCCACGGCTGCTCGCCCGCGCCTGCGCCGCCCGCGGCGCGCGGCTGATCCACGTCTCCACCGACTACGTCTTCTCCGGCGAGGCCCGCGACACCCCCTACGCCGAGGACCACCCCCCGGCCCCGCGCACCGCCTACGGCCGCACCAAACTCGCCGGGGAGCGCGCTGTGCTCGCCGAACACCCCGGCGGCGCCGCCGTGTTGCGCACCGCCTGGCTGTACGGCGCCCACGGCCGCAACTTCGTGCGCACCATGCTCGAACTCGAGGCCCGCCGCGACACCCTCGACGTCGTCGACGACCAGCGCGGGCAGCCGACCTGGAGCGCCGACGTGGCCGTCCGCGTCGCGGACCTCGGCGCCACCGGCGCCACCGGCGTCTGGCACGCCACCAGCGCCGGCGAGGCCACCTGGTACGAGCTGGCCCGCGAGGTGTTCCGGCTGGCCGGCGCCGACCCGGACCGGGTGCGCCCCACCGACAGCCGGTCCTTCACCCGGCCCGCGCCCCGGCCCGCCTACAGCGTCCTCGGGCACGCGCGGTGGCGGGGGGCCGGCCTGGAACCGCCGAGGGACTGGCGGTCCGCCCTGTACGAAGCCCTGCCTCACATCCGCAAGGAGATGTCCCAGTGAAACGGCACGAGTTCCTGCGGGAGCTCCACAAGGTCACCGCGAACCGCAACTACCTGGAGATCGGCGTCAACGACGGCCGCAGCCTGACGCTGTCCCGGGTGCCCAGCGTCGCGGTCGACCCGGCGTTCAAGGTGGTCACGGAGATACGCTGCGACGTGCACCTCGCCAAGGCGACGAGCGACGACTTCTTCGCCCGCGACAACCCCCTCGCGCACCTCAGGGGCGGCCGCCATCCGCTGCGCAACCTGGCCCGCAACCGCAGCCCGTTCGGCTACTGGTGGCGCACCACACTGGACCTGTCGTTCATCGACGGCATGCACCTGTTCGAGTACGCGCTGCGGGACTTCATCAACATCGAGAAGCACTCGGACTGGGCGAGCGTCATCGTCTTCGACGACATGCTGCCGCGCAACGTCGACGAGGCGGCCCGCGACCGGCACACCGACGCCTGGACCGGAGACGTCTACAAGCTGGTCGAGATCCTCGACCGGCACCGCCCCGACCTGGTCACCGTGCTGGTCGACACCGCGCCCACCGGACAGCTCGTGGTCTTCGGCGCCGACCCGTCGAACACCGTGCTCAAGGACAGGTACGACGAGATCATCGCGGAGTTCGAGGTCCCCGACCCGCAGAAGGTCCCCGAGACGGTCCTGGAGCGCACCACCGCTGCCAAGCCCGAGGACTTCCTCGGCGCCGGCTTCTGGAAGCCGCTGGCCGCGGCCCGCAACCGGGGCACCAAGCGGGCCCGCGGCTGGGAGCCGCTGCGACGCGCACTGGAGCCGTACGCCGTCAGCCGCTGATCCGGCCGCGCAGCCGCTCGTAGTGGGCGGAGCAGTCCGCGTAGGAGGGCAGCAGCCCGGACCGCTCCGCCTCGGCGAGGGTGGGCGCCTGCGCGTCCTTGTCCGACAGCACCGGCTCGATCCCCGTCGGCCAGTCGATGCCCAGAGCGGGGTCGAGGGGGTGCACCCCGTGCTCCCGCCCCGGCGCGTACCCGGCCGAGCACAGGTACACCACGGTGGCGTCGTCGGTCAGCGCCATGAAGGCGTGCCCGAGGCCCTCGGCGAGGAACACCGCGTGCCGGGTGTCGTCGTCCAGCCGTACCGCCTCCCACCGCCCGAAGGTGGGGGAGCCGGCCCGGATGTCCACCACCACGTCCAGCACGGCGCCGCGCACACAGGTGACGTACTTGGCCTGCCCGGGCGGTACGTCCGCGAAGTGGACGCCCCGCAGCACACCCCGCCGCGACACCGAGCAGTTGGCCTGGGCGAGGTCCAGGTCGTAGCCGGTCGCCTCGCGGAACTCCGCACCCCGGTACCACTCGTGGAAGCTGCCCCGGTCGTCCGGGAACACCTTGGGCTCCAGCACCCACGCGTCCGCTATCTCCAACTGCCGCACCGGATCAGGCCTTTCGTGTAGTCGTCGGTCCCAGTACTCCGCCGAGCACCCGCCGGGCCCGGCCGAGCAGCCGCCGCAGCAGCCCGCGCGGCGCCACCCGGACCACCCGCACGTCGTCGCGGCCCGCCCTCAGCAGCAGCGGCAGCGTCAGCGCGCGGCCGCCCGGCAGGCTGAGCGCCGTGCGCCAGGCCGCATTGCGCAGCTCGCGCACCGGCACCCGGGCCGAGAGCAGCGCGTGGGCGCCGTCGGCGGGCGTCAGCACGGCCTGCGCGTCGAGCGTGCGGCCGGAGGCGGTGCCGGTCAGCCGCAGGGTGATCGCGGTGCGGTCGGGCACGTACAGCGGCAGCGCGAGGGAGAGTTCCTCGCTGTCGGACAGGGCCGCGTCGGCCGGGGTGAGACGGTGCAGGCCGAGGGACTTCACCGCCCGGTCCACGTCCAGGGAGAGGTTGGCGTGCCCCTTCGTCCGGTACGGCAGCACCACCCGGCCGGCGACGAGCCCGGCGGGCGGCAGCGCGACGCCCTGCGCCGGAACGGGTCCGAGCCTGCACTCCTTGGTCCAGCCGCCCAGCGTGAGGCGGACGTGGGCGTCCCACAGTCCGTCGGTCAGCGGGCCCCCGCCCACCGCGGCGGCGGGGTCGACGGTGGCCGTGCCGCGCAGCACCAGCCGGGTCCGGCCGTCGGCGGCCGGTACCCGTTCCCGGCCGGTCTTCACCGGCTGGAAGTAGGAGGCGCCGGTCTCGCGGTCGCGCAGGATCAGGTCGGCGGTGGCCTTCGCGAAGCCGTCGTCGGCGGCCGCGGTCAGCCGGGACACGGCCTGGGCGAGGTCCGCCGGCGCGTCGTCGGCCGGGGACCGGGGGCCGCCGGGGCCCACGGCCAGCGGGCCGTCCGCGTCGGTGTACTCGGCGGTGAAGCACACGCGCAGGCTGCCGTCGTGCCACTCGACGCCGGCCGGGGTGGCCCGGGGCCGGACGCCGGCTTCCCACTCGGCGTAGGCGACCAGGTCGTCGTAGCGGTCGTCCCGGATCAGCGCGGCGACGATCCGCTGGCCCGGCCGCATCCCGGGGGCGACACCGGGGCCGAAGCGCTCCTTGACCACCGCGTGGGTCTCCCGGAACACCTCGCGGCGGTAGTCCTCCGGCATCGCCAGCAGCCGGCGCCCGCTCATCCGGTCCACGATCTCCACTCGCAGCCAGCGGCGCAGCAGCCGGTCGCGCAGCGCGCCGGGCTCGGTGTACCGCTCGACCACGTCCAGGGCCTCGCGGAGGTTCTGGAAGTAGCCGACCGGATCGAACCTCTGGAAACCGGCGTTGGCGGCGTCATCGCGTTTGACGTGGTAGTAGCAGACGTAGTCGCTGAGCACGGAGACGTTGTCCGCGCGCAGGTAGGCCTCGGTGACGAAGACATGGTCCTCGAGGCGCCGCCGGCCCTCGGGGAAGCGCAGTCCGGTGCGCTCCAGGAAGGAGCGCCGGAGCATCTTGTGCGGGGTGAGGCTGTCGATCAGCGGGGCGTTGGCGACCGTGGCGTGCGGGTGGTTGCGGCGGAACAGCTCCACCGGCACCGGGCGGCCCTTGCCGGCCATCTTGCCGACGACGACGTCGGCCTTGTTGGCCACCCCGTACTCGTACATCCGCTCCAGGGCCTCGTCGCCGAGGTGGTCGTCGTTGTCGACGAACATCACGAACTCGCCGCGCGAGGCGTCGATGCCGACGTTGCGGGGCTTGCCCGACCAGCCGGAGTTCTCCTGGTGGACGACGCTGAAGTGCGGGTGCTCGGCGGCGAGCGCGTCCAGTCTCGCCGGGGTGGCGTCGGTGGAGCCGTCGTCGACGAAGACGACCTCGAACTCGTCCGGCGGCAGCGACTGGCGCAGCAGCGAGGCCACGCAGTCCTCGATGTACGGCCCGGGGTTGTAGACGGGTACGACGACGCTGACCTTTACCGGCATCCGGTTTCCAAGCCCCCTTGGTTCGCTTTCCGTTGCCTGGATGGCACGGCGCGTGGCCGAATGTTAACCCGGTGCCCTGTCCGGGCGAACCAAAGCCCGTACAAGGCACCGTGCCGGAACGATCAGGCGTGGGTCTTGGCCAGCAGCTCCAGGATCTCGGCCGTCGTGCCGCTCTCGCCGAGCCGCGGGAAGATCCGCTCGACGCTGCCCGCGTGCGCCGCGGGGTCGCCGTCGGTCATGGCGTCCGTGGCCAGAGTGACGTGGTAGCCGTGGGCGTAGGCGTCGCGCGCGGTGGACTCGACGCCGATGCTGGTGGCGATTCCGGCCAGCACGATCTGCGTGATGCCGCGGCGGCGGAGCTGGACGTCGAGGTCGGTGCCGTGGAAGGCGCTCCAGTTGTGCTTGGTGACGTGGATGTCGCCGGGGTGGCCCGAGAGTTCGTCGACGACGACGTCCCAGCCCTCGGGGAAGGCGAGGCCGCGCGCCTGGCGCTCGGTCCGGCCGGGGACGGCGTCCGCGCCGTCGGGCGAGAAGGACACCCGGACCAGGACCACGGGCAGGCCCCGGTCACGGAAGGCGGCGGCGAGTCCGGCGGCGCGGGAGACGACGTCGGCGGTGGTGTGCGGCCCGGTGGGCATCGCCACGATGCCGTTCTGCAGGTCGATGGCGACGAAGGCGGTGCGGGGGTCGAGTGCGGTGACGGACATGGGGTCGATCAGGCCTTTCCGGAGGTGAGCCGGCCGAGTGAACGGTCGGGGACGGTGGTCGCCAGCACCAGGGCCGAGCCGGCGAGCATGAACAGGGCCAGGCCGTGCAGGCCGGCGGTGTCGGCGCGGTGCGGGTAGAACGCCGCGGTGGCGGCGGACGCGCCCAGCGCCCCGAGGTACATGAAGGTCCGCAGCAGTCCGGCGGCCGACGCGATGCGTTCGGGATCGGCCTGCCGGTACAGGGCGCTCTGCGCGGCCAGCCCGACGAGGCCCTGCGGGACGCCGAGGAGCGCGCCGACCCCGAGCAGCAGCCACGCCGGGCTGTCCGCGCGGACCAGCAGCAGGGCGGCGGAGCCGGCGATCTGCAGCGCGGAGCCGGTGAGCAGCTTGACGCGCACCGCCTCGCGCCGCCCGGTGAGGGCGGAGACGGCGAGCGCGGTGGCCGACAGCGGCAGCAGGAGCAGCCCGGCCGCGGCGGCGCTCAGCCCGCGGCCCTGCTCCAGCCACTGCGTGTAGCCGTACATGAAGGCGTAGGACGTGGTGTAGGCGAGCAGCTGGCGCAGATACGTGGCGAGCAGCGGGCCGTTGCCGCCGAGGACGCGGAGATCGATGAACGGGTCCCGGGAACGCAGCTCGCGCAGCGCGAACGCGGCGGCAGCGGCGGCGGCCAGGAGCGGCAGGTACCAGCGGTCGGTGCGCGGGGCCGTCAGGAACAGCATCAGCGCCACCAGCATGACCGTGAACAGCGCCATGCCGGGCAGGTCGACGCCCCGGCGGCCGCCGCGCGGCGGCGCGGTGCGCGGCAGCCGCCGCACGCCCAGGACCAGGCAGGCCGCGGACAGCGGCACGTTGACGGTGAACACGGCACGCCAGCCGCCGAACCCGATCAGCAGCCCGCCGAGCGCGGGCCCCACCACGGCCACCGTCTGGGCGGCGACCGCCAGCGCGGCCAGCACGCCCGCCGGACTGTCCTGCCCGGTGCGCTCGGCCTCGGCGCGGGTCAGCCGCATGGCCGCCGGATACGCGGCCGAGGTGCCGAACCCCAGCAGCACCCGGGCCGCGATCAGCGCGCCGAGCGAGGGCGCGAGCGCGCCCAGCAGTCCGGCGACGCCGACCAGGGCGGTGCCGATCAGGTAGAGCCGGCGCGGTCCGTAGGTGTCCACCAGCCGCCCGATCACGGGCTGGCCGACGGCTGTGGCCAGGTAGAGCGCCGAGACCAGCCACACGGTCTCGGCGGGCGGCGCCCCGAACGCGATGCCGATGGGCACCAGCGCCACGGCGATCATGGAGGAGTTGACGGGATTCAGCACCGAGCCGAGCACCATCGGCGCGATCAGCCGGCGGTCGAACCCGGCGGGGGAGGGGCCCGCGGCCCGGCCGGTGCGTGCGGTGAGCCTGGGTATCACGGGCGCGAGAGCCGTTCCAGCAGCTCCAGCGCGGTCAGGACCGTCTGCCGCTCCTCCTCGGAGTAGCGGTCCTCGAAGGCGCGGGCCAGCCACTCCTCGCGCAACTGCTTGTTGCCCTCGACACGGGCCCGGCCGGCCTCGGTGAGGGTGACGAGCTGCCGGCGGCCGTCGTCCGGGTCGGGGGCGCGCCGGACCAGGCCGTGCTGCTCCAGGGCGGCCAGCGTGGTCGCCATCGACTGGGGCCGTACGCCCTCCGCGCCGGCCAGCGCGCTGGCCGTGGCCGCGCCGTGCTTGCCGACCAGGGAGAGCGCCGACTCCTGCGACGGGGTGAGGTCGGCGTCCTGCGCGACCTCGCGGATCCGGCGCCGCAGCCGGCTGAACACCACGCGCAGGTCCCGCGCGGTGCGCACAGCGGATTCGGAGATGTCGGCCATGCCGTCACCCTAGGGCCGGCAGGCGAAACTGTCCAGTCGAAACTGTTCAGTTTCGCCTGTCTAATACTCGGGTACTCGCCCGTCCCGGGCAGGGGCAGGACAGGCGCCGGCCGAGTTCGAGGAGCGCGGATGAGCGGGTGGGACGTCGCAGGGCTGCGGGCGGCGCTCGCCGCCGAAACGGACGGCGAGGTCCGCTTCGACGCGCGCAACCGCTGGGCCTACGTCACGGACGGCTCGAACCACCGGCAGGTCCCGATCGGGGTCCGCGCACGGTGGAGGCCGGCGCCCGCGCGGTGTCCGTCTGCGCCCGCTTCGACGTCCCGGTCCTCTCCCAGGCCGTCGCGCCCCGGCCCCGCCCGGTGACCCGGACGACGGCACACCCCGCCGCGCGAGAGGAGACGTCATGCCCCCCACCGTCGTCATCACCGGTGCCAGCGCCGGGATCGGCCGCGCCACCGCCCGCCTGTACGGCGACCGCGGCGCGAACGTGGTCCTGGTGGCGCGGGGCGAGGGCGGCCTGAGCAACGCGGCCGACGAGGTCGCGGTCCTCGGCGGGCGGCCCCTGGTCCAGCCCGCCGACGTGGCCGACCCGGCCCAGGTGGAGGCCGTGGCGGAGGCCGCGGAGAAGGAGTTCGGCCCGATCGACCTATGGGTCAACTGCGCCTTCGCGTCCGTGTTCGCGCCGTTCGACGAGATCAGTCCCGAGGAGTTCCGGCGCACCACCGAGACGACCTACCTGGGCTTCGTCAACGGCACCCGCACCGCCCTGAAGCGGATGCTGCCCCGCGACCGGGGCACGATCGTCCAGGTCGGCTCGGCGCTCGGGGAGCGGTCCATCCCGCTGCAGTCGGCGTACTGCGGCGCCAAGCACGCCGTCAACGGCTTCACGTCCTCCGTCCGCCTGGAACTGCTGCACCGCGGCAGCAACGTGCACGTCACCGTCGCGCAGATGCCCGGCGTCAACACGCCCCAGTTCGACTGGGTGCGCTCCCGGCTGGGCAAACACCCCATGCCGGTGCCGCCGATCTACCAGCCCGAGGTCGCCGCCCGGGGCGTGGCGTACGCGGCCGACCATCCGCGCCGCAAGCAGTACTACGTCGGCGCCTCCACGGTGGCCACCGTCTGGGCCAACCGCTTCGCCCCGGCCCTGCTCGACCGCTACCTCGCCCGTACCGGCTTCGGCTCCCAGGAGACCGACAGCGTCCCGCCGACCGGTCTGGACAACCTCTTCGAGCCCGTCGACCGGGCGCCCGAGGACGACCACGGCGCTCACGGGGCCTTCGACGACAAGGCGCACGGGCACTCCTGGCAGGAGGCCCTGGCCCGGCACCCGGCCGCCACCGCCCTCGGCGCGGGCGTCGCGATGCTGGGCGCCGTGCGCGGCATCCGCCGCATCACCTCCCCGACTCCCTAGTGTGGCCGTGTGCGACTGCTCCTGATGTCCGACACCCACGTCCCCAGACGGGCCAAGCGGCTCCCGGACCGGCTGCTCGCCGAACTCCCGCGCGCCGACGTGGTGTTCCACGCCGGGGACTGGGTCGACACCGCCACCCTCGACCTGCTGGAGAAGCGCAGCCGCCGGCTGGTCGCGGTGTACGGCAACAACGACGGCCCCGAGCTGCGGTCCCGGCTCCCCGAGGTGGCGTACGCCGAACTCGGCGGGCTGCGCTTCGGCGTGGTGCACGAGACCGGGCCCGCGCGGGGCCGCGAGGCCCGCTGCGCGGCCCGCTTCCCGGCGCTGGACGTGCTGGTCTTCGGCCACAGCCACATCCCCTGGGACACCGTCGCCCCCGGCGGACTCCGGCTGCTCAACCCCGGCTCCCCGACCGACCGCCGCCGTCAGCCGCACCACACCTACCTGACCGCGGCCGTCGCCGACGGCGCCCTCACCGACGTGATCCTGCACCGCCTCACCTAGGGACTTTCGTCTGGACCAGGCCGACCCCGTGAGCCGGGCATGATCCGGACGAGAGGACTGAGCGGTTCGCGCCTCGCGCCACCGTGGCAGGATGCGGCGATGACCTCCCACCCCGGCGCCCCCGCCGTCGTACCAGCGGGCCGGCTCGCGGCCGGCGACCAGCCGTCCTGCCGCTGACCGGCGAGCTGGAACTGCGGCCCTGGCGGCTCGACGACGCAGACGCCGGCGCCCTGCTCGCGGCCGGACGGGACCCGGAGATCAGCCACTGGAACCTGTTCTCCGTCGTCGGCCCTGCCGAGGCCCGCGAGCGGATCGGGCGCATGCGCGCCGCGCCGAGGGGACCGGCGCGGTCTGGGCCGTCGCGCCCCTCGGCGGTGCGGCCGCGGGGCTCGCCGGACTCAACGACGTCGACCTCGCGGACGGCTCCGCCGAGGTCGTCTACTGGGTGCTGGCCGGGGCGCGCGGCGGCGGCATCGCCGTCCTGGCCGCCCGGCGCCTCGGCCGATGGGCCCTGGACGAGCTGGGACTGCGCCGGGTCACCCTGCGGCACTCGACCGCCAACCCGGCGTCCTGCCGGGTGGCCGAGAAGGCCGGGTACGCCTTCGAGGCCACGTTGCGCGGCGCCTTGGAGCACGCGGACGGCCGGCATGACGTCCATCTGCACGCCCTTGTGGCCGGCTGAGCCCGACTCGGGCGTCCCGACCGGCGGGTCACGGTGACCGGTCCGACCTTGACCTTCACCGAGCCGGTCACGGTCCCGCCGTCGTACTCCTCCACCACCGCGCCCGGCAGGCACGGCGCGACGGGCTCGGTGTCGAGGAGCGCCTGCCGGGCCTCGTCCACGGGGACGGGGACGGTGAACTCGTGGTGCGGCTCCATGGGTTCCCCTCAGGGGGCGGCGGCCGGATGGATGGCCCCGGCGGTCGAGGTCAGTGGAGCGCCGCTGCCGCCCCAGCGCAGGGCGACGATCTCGGCGGCGACGGATACCGCCACCTCCTCGGGCGTCCGGGCCCCGAGATCGAGCCCGAGCGGCGAGCGCAGCCGGGCCAGCTCGGCCTCCGTGACCCCGGCCTCGGCCAGCCGTTCGCGCCGCTCGTCGTGGGTACGGCGGCTGCCCATCGCCCCGATGTACGCGGCCGGCCGGCGCAGCGCCTCCTCCAGCAGCGGCACATCGAACTTGGGGTCGTGGGTGAGCACGCAGATGACCGTGCGCCGGTCGGTGCCGGTGGCGGCCAGATACCGGTGCGGCCAGTCGGCGACGACCTCCACACCCTCCGGGAACCGCTCCGGCGTGGCGAAGACCGGTCGGGCGTCGCAGACGGTGACCCGGTAGCCGAGGAAGGAGCCGATCCGCGCCACGGCCGCCGCGTAGTCGATAGCGCCGAAGACCAGCATGCGCGGCGGCGGCGCGAACGACTGCAGGAACACCGTGACGGAGTCCTCCCGGCGCTCCCCGTGCGGCCCGTAGTGCCGCAGCCCCGAGGCGCCGAGGGCGAGTTCACCGCGGGCGTCGGCGGTGACCGCCAGGTCGAGCCCGGCCGCGCCCAGGGTGCCCTCGGCAGCGTCCGGCCAGACCGCGCGGGCGGCCCCGCGCGGGGCGGGCCCGTCGACCACGGTGGCCACGGTCACCGGCTCGCCCGCGGCGACGGACGCCGCGACCCGGCCGAACGCCGGGTCCGAGCCGGGCGTCACCGGCCGCACCAGCAGGGTGATCTCGCCGCCGCAGGTGAGCCCGACGGCGAACGCGTCCTCGTCGCTGTACCCGTAGGTCACCAGCCGCGCCGCGCCGCTCGCCGCGACCTCCTGGGCGAGTTCGAACACCGCACCTTCCACACAGCCCCCGGACACACTGCCCAGGACCTCGTCGTCCGGCCCGACGGCCATCGCGGCGCCGGGGCCGCGCGGCGCGCTGCGGCTGACGGCGACGACCGTGGCGAGCCCGAACGGCACCCCCGCCCGGTACCAGCGCTCCAGTGCCGGGAGGATCTCACGCACCTTCCGCTCCCTTCACCCGGGCCCGGCCGTCCGCGGCCCTCCGCCAGGCGGCCCCGCACCTGTTCGGGGCCGCCCATCCGGGTGATCGGCGCCCACCCCGTTCCGGCGGCGGTCAGCACCGCCGGCACCGCCCGCCCGGGGCGCCGGTCCCCGGGCGTGGCGGTCGCGTCCTGCGCCGACTTGGCATACGCCCTCCAGACCGTGCGGGCAAGGGTGAAACAGGTTGAAATCCTCCCAAATGGCATGACGCAGATCACTCTAAGGCGGCGGTCGTGACCCGGCGAGTGCTGCGGCGGGGGTTTAGTTGAGCATTAATCCATTGCCGTGGCGGGACCGGCCCTGGTGCACTGCACCGGTCGAGTCCCCGACCGGAACCAGGAGCGATCATGCGCACACCGTTCATGTCCCCGCAGGAAGGAACGCCCCTCTCACCCAAGGACATGACGCTTCGTGCACTCGCTCAACCTCGGGATCCTGGCCCATGTCGACGCCGGTAAGACCAGCCTGACCGAACGGCTGCTGCACGCGGCCGGCGTGACCGACGAGATCGGCAGCGTCGACGCCGGCAGCACCCGCACCGACACCCTCGCGCTGGAACGCCGGCGCGGCATCACCATCAAGTCGGCCGTCGTGTCGTTCCCGCTCGACACGGTGACCGTCAACCTCATCGACACCCCAGGCCACCCCGACTTCATCGCCGAGGTGGAACGGGTGCTCGGCGTGCTGGACGGCGCCGTCCTGGTCGTCTCGGCCGTCGAGGGCGTCCAGGCGCAGACCAGGGTGCTGATGCGGACCCTGCGCCGGCTACGCATCCCCACCCTCGTCCTCGTCAACAAGATCGACCGGCGCGGCGCCCGCTGCCCCGCCGTGCTCGACGAGATGGCCCACAGGCTCGCCGTACCGCTGGTCGCCATGGGGACGGCCGCCGCATCCGGCACCCCCGCCGCCCGCTTCGTCCCGGGCCTCGGCGAGTCGGCGCTCGACGTCCTCGCCGACCACGACGACGCCCTGCTGTCGGCGTACGTCGACGGCCGGGCCACCCGGCGGCGGCTGCGCGCGGCACTGGCCCGGCAGACCCGGCGGGCCCTGGTCCATCCGGTCTACTTCGGCTCCGCCGTCACGGGAGCCGGGGTCCCGGAGCTGATCGAGGGCATCGAGCGGCTGCTGCCCCCGGCCGGCGGCGACCCGGACGGCCCGCTCTCCGGCACCGTGTTCAAGGTCGAGCGGGGACCCGCGGGGGAGAAGATCGCCTACGCCCGGCTCTTCTCCGGCACCCTGCGCGTGCGCGACCGCGTCCCCGTCGGCGCCGGCCGCGAGGAGGGCCGGGTCACCGCGCTCACCGTCTTCGACCGGGGCGCCGACACCCGGCAGGACGGTGTCGCGGCGGGCCGGATCGCCCGGGTGTGGGGGCTCGGCGGCGTCCGGATCGGGGACGCGCTCGGCGCGCCCGGACGGGCGCAGGAGCACCACTTCGCGCCGCCGACCCTGGAGACCGTCGTCGTGCCGGGCCCCCACGCCGACCGGCGCTCGCTGCACCTCGCGCTCACCCAGCTCGCCGAACAGGACCCGCTGATCGGCGTCCGCCACGACGAGGTGCGCGGGGAGACCTCCGTCTCCCTCTACGGCGAGGTGCAGAAGGAGGTGGTCCAGGCCACGCTCGCCGAGGAGTACGGGCTGGACGTCACCTTCCGGGAGAGCACCACCCTGTACGTCGAACGGCTCGTCGGCACCGGCCACGCGGTCGAGTTCAACAAGAAGGACGCCAATCCCTTCCTCGCCACCGTCGGCCTGCGGGCCGACCCCGCCCCGCCCGGCGCGGGCGTCGAGTTCCGGCTGGAGGTCGAGCTGGGCTCCATGCCGTACGCCTTCTTCAAGGCCGTGGAGGACACGGTCCGCGAGACGCTCCGCCAGGGGCTGCGCGGCTGGCAGGTGCCCGACTGCACGGTCACCCTGACCCACTGCGGCTACTCGCCCCGGCAGAGCCACGCCCACCAGGGCTTCGACAAGAGCATGTCCAGCACCGGGTACGACTTCCGCGGGCTGACCCCGCTGGTCCTGGCCGAGGCGCTGCGCCGGGCGGGCACGGTGGTGCACGAGCCGATGCACCGCTTCCGCCTCACGGCCCCCGCCGACGCCCTGGGCGCCCTGCTGCCGGTGCTGGCCCGGCTGCGCGCCGTACCGGAGGACACCGGGGCGGACGGCGGGGTCTGTGTGCTCCGGGGAGCGGTGCCGGCCGCGCGGGTGCACCAACTGGAGCAGCGGCTGCCCGGGCTCACCCGCGGCGAGGGCGAGCTGGAGACCGCCTTCGACCACTACGCGCCGGTCACCCGCCCTCCGGTGCCCGAACGCCCGCGCACCGACCACAACCCGCTCGACCGGAAGGAGTACCTGCTGCGCACGACGCGCAGGGTGGGCGACTGAGGCCGTCCCGTCCCGGAGTCCCCGCCGGCGTGGCACGGCCTCCCGGGGGCAGGGGCGCCCCGGGGAGGCCGTGCGCCGCTCAGCCTCCGGCCGGGCCGGTCCAGCCGTCCTGGACGTGCCCCAGGCGGACGCGCTGCGGATGGTCGCCGACCGGCACCGACGTCACCTTCCGGCCGGTGGCGAAGTCGATCGCGGTGACCTGGTCGGCGCCGGACTCGGAGACCACGCAGTCCTTGCCGTCGCCGCTGACCGTGGCCCAGTACGGCTTGGACGCGGTGACCAGCGGACCCTCCTGGAGGGTGGCCCGGTCGACCACCGTGGCGTAGTCGTCCATCGTGCCCGCCACGCAGAGCTTGGTGCCCGCGGGGTTCATCGAAAGACCGTGGTGGCGCGAGTCGTTGACCCAGGTGGTGCGGTCCGCGCTGGTCGCCGGGTTCTTCGGCAGGGTCTTCATCCGGGTGATCTTGTCGGCGGCCACGTCGTACTCCAGGAAGCCGTTGAAGAACGAGACCTGGAAGTACAGCTTCGACTCGTCGGGGGAGAACACGGCGGGCCGCACGGCGTCGGAGAAGTCCTTCAGCCCGTACGCGTCCAGCCGCTGACGCATGTCGATCACCTTGACCTGCTTGAAGGTCGTCGCGTCCACGACCGTGATGTGCCGGTCGCCCTTCGTCCAGTCCCATACCGGGTCGTCGAGGGCGGTGTTGACGTCGCCGATGGACATGTTCCAGATGTACTTGCCGTCCCTGGTGAAGATGTTCTCGTGCGGCTTGTCGCCGGTCGCGAACGAGCCGAGCTGCCTGCCGGTCTCGATGTCCAGCACGTGCACGGTGTTCGCGGTCGAGGCGGACACCGCGACGCGGGTGCCGTCCGGCGAGACCACCATGTGGTCGGCCCGGTAACCGGACACGGGGAAGCGCCAGTTGACCTTCCCGGTGGCCAGGTCGATGGAGACGACGTCCGCGAAGCTCGGGCGGGAGACCACGACCGAGCGGCCGTCCGGGGTGGAGTACATGTCGTCGGCGAACTGGTCGTGGCCCTCGCCGACGCTGTTGCGGATGGCCTGGAAGTAGATCCACCTGATCGGGTCCGCGTTGATCTCCGCCATCCGCTGGGCCCTGTCCGGCACGACGTCGACGCGGCCGATCCTCGCGAAGTCGCCGGAGGACTTGATCACATCGGCGGTGCCGTCCCAGTTGTTGCCGACGAACAGCACCTCCCGCAGGCCGGGGGCGTCCGAGGCGGAAGCGGTGGCGGCGCAGGCGGCGGACGCCGGGCCGGCGAGGGTCAGCGCGAGGGCGGCGGCCATGGAGCAAAGGTGCCTGGTTCTGGAGGCAGGCATGACTGCTCTCTTTCCTCGGGGAATCTGAACACGGGCGCTTTCACTGTGAACTTACTGAAAAGTAAGGAAGGGTCGGCCTTCTCGACAAGATGCGTGCACGACAAGATTGGGGGAGTGGTGGGACCGGGAGGGGGCAGCGTGACGGGCAGGCTCAGGGCGCCGACGGGCCGTTACGGCGGCAGGTCCGCCGAAGAGCGGCAGGCCGAGCGGCGCCGCCGCTTCCTGGACGCCGCGCTGCGGCTGTTCGGCGACGCACCGGGCTACCGGGGGACCACGGTGGCCGCGCTCAGCCAGGCCGCGGGCCTGTCCACCCGCCAGTTCTACGAGGAGTTCCGCACCCTGGAGGACGTCCTCGCCGCCCTGCACCTGGAGGTCAACGCCTGGGCCGAGCGGGCCGTGCTGGACGCGCTCGCGGCGGCCGAGGGCCTGCCGCTGGCCGAGCGGGTCGCCGTGCTGTTCCGCGCCTACGCCCGCGACGTCACCTCCGACCCGCGCCGCATCCGCATCGCCTTCGTGGAGATCATCGGCGTCAGCGCCCGGCTGGAGGAGCAGCGGCTCGCCCGCCGGGCCCGCTGGGTCGGTCTGATCCGCGCGGAGGCCGACGCGGCCGTGGCCCGCGGGGAGGCGGCGGTGCGCGACTACCGGCTCGCGGCCACCGCCTTCATCGGCAGCGTGAACGGCCTGCTGCACGACTGGAGCGCCGGCTGGGTGGACGCGACGCTGGACGAGGTCGTCGACGAACTGGTCCGCCAGCTGATGGGCATCCTGCGCCCGGAGGGCTGGCGGGCCGGGCGGGGGTGAGCGGGGCGCGGGTCCCCGGCCCGCGGTGGTGCGCGGGGCTCGGCGCGCGGCATCGGGCCGCAGCTGGTCTGCTGGTGCGGGGGGCCGTCGTACCCGTTCTCCGGAGATGCAGATGAGTACCTACCGAGTCGCGCAGGTGACCGTCCCGGACGGCACGTTCGAACTCGTCGAGCGAGAGGTGCCCCGCCCCGGGCCCGGACAGGTCCTGGTCGCCGTCGAGGCGTGCGGGGTCTGCCACAGTGACGCCCTCTTCGTGAGTGGGGCACTGCCCGGCGTGACGTTCCCCGACGTGCCCGGGCACGAGATCGCCGGGCGGATCGAGGAGCTGGGCGCGGGCACGCAGGACCGCGGGTGGCAGGCAGGCGACCGGGTGGCCGTCGGCTGGTTCGGCGGCAGCTGCGGACACTGCGTGCCCTGCCGCGAGGGCGACTTCGTCGTGTGCGAGAACCTGCAGGTCCCGGGGTGGACCTACGACGGAGGCTTCGGCGACAAGGTGCTCGTGCCCGTCGACGCCCTGGCCCGGATCCCCGACGGGCTCTCGGCGGGCGACGCCGGGCCCATGGCCTGCGCGGGCGTCACCACGTACAACGGGCTGCGGCGCAGCTCCGCCCGGCCGGGCGACCTGGTCGCGGTGCTGGGGCTCGGCGGTCTCGGGCACCTGGGGGTGCAGTACGCGGCCGCCATGGGCTTCGAGACCGTGGGAATCGCCCGGGGCGCGGAGAAGGCCGACTTCGCCAAGCGGCTCGGCGCCCACCACTACGTCGACAGCACCTCCGCCACCCCGGTCGCCGAGGCCCTGCAGTCGCTCGGCGGAGCCAAGGTCGTGCTCGCCACCGCCGGTCACTCCGCGGCCATCACCGCCACCGTGGAGGGTCTGGCGCCCCGCGGCGAGCTGGTGGTCATCGGGGCGGACACCGAGCCGCTGGGCATCAGCCCGGCCCAGTTGCTGATGAGCGGCCGGGTGATCCGCGGCCACCCCTCCGGCACCGCCAAGGACGTCGAGGACACCATGGCGTTCAGCGTCCTGCACGGCATCCGCCCCATGACCGAGTGCGTGCCGCTGGAGCAGGCGGACGAGGCCTACCAGAAGATGCTCTCCGGCCGGGCCCGCTTCCGCATGGTGCTCACCACCGCCTGACATCGTCCCAGCCGCCGGGGGCGCGCGACGCGGCCGGTGTGGCCCGCCGCCGCGGGCTCGGCCCCGCCCTCCCGGCAACGCGGCCCTGGCTGTGCTGCCCTGGCTGTGCGGCCGGCGCCGTGCGCGGCCCGGAGCCCCGGCCGCCGCGCGCCACGGACGGCCCGCTCGGGTCTGCCGGCCGCTCGGGTCTGCCGGCCGCTCGGGCCGCTCAGGTCTTCTGCCGGTCGCTCAGGTCTGCCGGGCGTTCACCGGACTGTTGGCGACCTCGTCCGGGCACTTGCGGCGCGGCCCGGCCGTCCGCCGGTCGCGACGCCAGTCGGACGTGGCGAGGGCGAGGGAGGCCGCCATGCCGACGAGGGCGGCGCCCAGCGCGGCGAAGAGGGCGCCGTGGTAGTCCTGGCTCCGGCCGAGCACCAGGTAGAAGAGCCCGGGCAGGGCGGCGGTGCCCACCGCCGCGCCGAGCCGCTGGCCGGTCTGCAGGGCGCCGCCCGCCGCGCCCGCCATGCGCACCGGCACGTCCCGCAGGGTCATGGTGATGTTGGGGGAGACGACGAAGCCGCCGCCGACACCGCCGAGGAACAGCAGCGGGGCGGCGAGCCAGGGGCCGCTGTCGGCGGGCCCGTAGCGCAGCAGCAGCGCGGTGCCGCCGAGGCCGAGGATCACGCCCGTGAGACCGCACACGGTGAGCAGCCGGCCGAACCGCTCCACCAGTCGGCCGGCGACCACGGCCGTGATCGCGGAGCCGACGGCGAACGGGGTCACCGCCAGCCCGGACCGCAGCGGGGTGAAGCCCAGACCGTGCTGGTAGAAGAGGGCGAAGACCAGCCAGACGCCGCTGAAGCCGATGAAGTACAGCGTGCCCACACCGGCGCCGACCGCGTAGCCGCGCACGGTGGTGAACAGGCGCGGGTCGAGCAGTGGCTGCGTGCCGCGGGCGACCAGGCGCCGCTGCCACCAGGTGAACACGGCGAGGACCGCGACGCCGACGGGGAACAGCCACCAGAGCTGCCCGATGCCGCCCGAGTCCGCCTGCACCAGCGGGTACATGAGGCAGAGCACGCCGAGCCCCAGCAGCAGGGTCCCGGGCACGTCCACGTGCCCCCGGCCGGAGCGCCGGGTGCGGGGCAGCAGACGGCGGCCGAGCAGGACCGCGAGGATGCCGATGGGGACGTTGACGTAGAAGATCCACCGCCAGCCCTGGGCGCCGGAGGCGAGGGCCAGGATGGCGCCCCCGGTGATCGGCCCGACGGCCGAGGAGATGCCGACGATCGAGCCGAAGAGCCCGAAGGCGCGCCCGCGTTCGGCGCCGCGGAAGAGCTGCTGGATGAGCGCGGAGTTCTGCGGGGCCATGAAACCCGCCGCCAGGCCCTGGGCCAGCCGGGCCACCACAAGCAGCGTGATGTCGGGGGCCGCGCCGCAGGCAGCGCTGAAGACCACGAAACCGCCGAGCGCCAGCAGGAAGATGCGCCGCCGGTCCAGGGCGTCGCCCAGGCGCCCGGCGGTGACCAGGGCGAGGGCGAAGGTGAGGGCGTAACCGGAGACCACCCACTGCACCTGCGCGGCGGAGGCGTGCAGATCGCGCTGGATGGTGGGCAGGGCGACGGCCACGATGGTCACGTCGAGCAGGCTCATGAAGCCGGCCACCAGAGTCACCCACAGGGCCCGCCACCGGCGCGGGTCCGGCTCGCGCCCGGCGTCCCGCGTGCCCGGGTCCCGACCGTCCGTCGCCGACACTGTCACAGGGGCTGCTCCTCTCATCCCGCCCGAACCCGGACGAAACAGGTTCCCCGCCGGGCACGCCGCACACATGGCCGGCGCACGGGCGCCGGCCCTCAGGCCCTAACCGGCCGCCAGGACCAGCAGGCCCGTCGCGGCCACGAGGGCACACCCGAGGACGGTCCAGGCCGCCAGCCGCAGACGCAGCGCCCGGTACCTGCTCTCGTACGCCAGCCGCAGCTCCTCGGCGCGCCGGGCGGTGCGCCGCCACGAGGTGCGGGCCAGCGCCAGGTACTCCGCCTCGAACTGCCGCTCCAGGTCGTCGCGCTGGGTGTCGGTGAGCCAGCCCAGCCGGGCGGCCAGCCGGGCCGCCGCCGCACGGCCCTCCTCGCGCGCGGCGGCCAGCAGCAGATGGCCCTCGATCTCCTGGACGAGCGTCCGGCCGTGGTCGCCGCTCATCGCGCGGTCAGCTCCCGTTCCCGCTCGGTGAAGCCCGGATGGTGCAGGTCGAACGCCGGGGACTCGCTGCGGATCCGCGGCAGGGTGAGGAAGTTGTGCCGCGGCGGCGGGCAGGACGTCGCCCACTCCAGCGAACGGCCGTAGCCCCACGGGTCGTCCACACCGACCGGCTCGCCGTATTTCGCCGTCTTCCACAGGTTGTAGAAGAACGGCAGCATCGACGCTCCGAGCAGGAAGGAGAAGACGCTCGACACGGTGTTGAGCGTGGTGAGCCCCTCGACCGCCAGGTAGTCCGGGATCCGGCGCTGCATTCCGTTCACGCCCAGCCAGTGCTGGACCAGGAAGGTGCCGTGGAAGCCGGTGAACAGCGTCCAGAAGGTGATCCTGCCCAGGCGCTCGTCCAGCATCCTGCCGGTCATCTTCGGCCACCAGAAGTGAAAGCCCGCGAACATCGCGAAGACGACGGTGCCGAAGATGACGTAGTGGAAGTGGGCGACGACGAAGTAGGTGTCGGAGGTCGGGAAGTCCAGAGGCGGCGAGGCCAGCATGACACCGGTCAGCCCGCCGAATACGAACGTCACCAGAAAGCCCATGACCCAGAGCATCGGCGTCTCGAAGGAGAGGCTGCCGCGCCACATGGTGCCGATCCAGTTGAAGAACTTCACACCGGTCGGGACCGCGATCAGGAAGGTCATGAAGGAGAAGAACGGCAGCAGCACACCGCCGGTGACGTACATGTGGTGCGCCCACACCGTCACGGACAGACCGGCGATCGCGATGGTCGCCGCGACCAGGCCCATGTAGCCGAACATCGGCTTGCGGGAGAAGACCGGGATGACCTCGGAGATGATGCCGAAGAACGGCAGGGCGATGATGTACACCTCTGGATGGCCGAAGAACCAGAAGAGGTGCTGCCACAGCAGTGCGCCGCCGTTGGTCGCGTCGAAGACGTGCGCCCCGAATTTGCGGTCCGCCTCCAGGGCGAACAGCGCGGCCGCCAGGAGCGGGAAGGCCAGCAGGACCAGCACGGCGGTCAGCAGCACGTTCCACACGAAGATCGGCATGCGGAACATCGTCATGCCCGGAGCGCGCATGCAGATGATCGTGGTGATGAAGTTGACCGCGCCGAGGATGGTGCCGAAGCCGGAGAAGGCCAGACCCATGATCCACATGTCGGCGCCCAGGCCCGGGCTGCGGACCGCGTCCGACAGCGGGCTGTAGGCGAACCAGCCGAAGTCGGCCGCGCCCTGCGGGGTGAGGAAGCCGCCGACCGCGATGGTCGAGCCGAACAGGTAGAGCCAGTAGGCGAACATGTTCAGCCGCGGGAACGCCACGTCGGGCGCGCCGATCTGCAGCGGCATGATCCAGTTCGTGAAGCCGGCGAACAGCGGCGTCGCGAACATCAGCAGCATGATCGTGCCGTGCATCGTGAACGCCTGGTTGAACTGCTCGTTCGACATGATCTGCAGGCCCGGACGGGCCAGCTCGGCGCGCATCAGCAGCGCCATCACGCCGCCGATCAGGAAGAACGCGAACGCGGTGACCAGGTACAGCGTCCCGATCGTCTTGTGGTCGGTGGTCGTCAGCCACCGCACGGCCCTGATGTCTCTGATCCTCTTCACGTCCCGCCTGTGTCGGCGGCCGGCCCCTCGGTCACACTCGGACGGCGCGAGAAGGATCACGGAAGAAGGGTGTGACGATCCGGGCGGTGCCGGACACGAACCGAACATGAGCAACGACGAGATCTTCGCCGCTGCCTATCGCGAGCACTACTGGGCGGTCAGCCGCTATGTCGCGAGGCGACTGCGGGGACGGGCCGACGAGGTGGAGGAAGTGGTGGCGGAGGTGTTCACGGTCGCCTGGCGCCGCCGTGCCGACCTGCCCGCGGCGCCGCTGCCCTGGCTGTACGGGGTGGCCCGCAACTGCCTGGCGAACGCGGTACGCGGCCAGGGGCGACGGCGCCGCCTGGTGGACCGCGTCGGCAACGACGAGGCCGCGCACGCGAGGCACATAGCCGCCGGCCCCGACGCGGAGGCCCCCGGCGCCTGGGTGCACGAGGCCCTGGACCGGCTGTCCCCGGCGGATCAGGAGGTGCTGCGCCTCGCGGCGTGGGAGGAACTCGGCGCCGACGAGATCGCCGTCGCCCTCGGCTGCGGCAGCCGGGCGGCGGCCATGCGGCTGCACCGGGCCCGGACCCGGCTCAGGACCGAGATCGACCGGCTGCGGCCCCCGGTCGCGGCCGTGCCCGCCCCCGCCGACGCGACCCCCCGCGAGGACGACCGACATGGCTGACGAACTCGAACTCCTGCGCCGCGCCGACCCGGTGCCGGGCGACGGCCCCCGCTTCGCGGACGGGCCGCTGGACGGGCGGGCCGAGCAGCGGCTCCAGCGGCTGCTGGAGGAACCCGGCCCACGCCGCCGTGTCCGGCTGATCCCGGCGTTCCCCGGCCGGACCCGGCGCGCCCGGCTGGCCTGGAGCCTGGCCGCCACCGCCGCCGTCCTGGCGATCGCGGTCAACGCCGTGCTCGGCGAGCCCGGCACGTCACGGGCCGTGGCCGCGCCGCGGCCGCTGACCGTCCGCGCCGGATCCGCGCCGGTGCCGCTCGGGGACATGGCCGCCCTCGCCGACGCCGCCGCGGCGGCGGGCAGCCCGGGTCTGCGCAAGGGCACGCACGTGCAGTCCTGGAGCCTCGGCATGAGCGACGGCGAACCGCCCGTCACCCTCCCCGAGGAGCGGGTGGTGCGCTGGCGGGCGGACGCGAGCCACACCGAACTGGTGGTGGCGACGGACCCGAACCGGCCCGGCAGGCCCGTCCTCACCGACGAGGGCGACGAACCGCACCTGGTGGCGGACGGCCATGTGATCAGCCGGACCACGTACCCGCCGATGTGGAGCGACGCCCCGCCCGAGAAGGCCCCGCCGCACACCGAGGCGGGCCTGCGCGCCTACCTCACCGAGGTGGCCCGTCCCCCGACCGACCGGGACAAGGCGCCGCTGAGCACGGCCGAACTGCTCGACGCGGTCGCGGAACTGCTCGACAACTGGACCCTGGGCGCCCGTGAGTCGGCGGCCGTCGTCCGGGTGCTCGCGCGCGCCGAGGGCCTCAGGCCGGCCGGCGAGGTGACCGACCGCCTGGGCCGCCCCGGGCGCGCCTACGTGTACGAGACCAAGGGCGTCCGGCACATGCTGATCCTGCAACCGCGCACCGGTGCCGTCCTCGGCATGGAGGACACCTTCACCGAGGACGACCCCCGGTACGGCGTGCGGGCCGGGGACGTCATGGCCTACCGCGCCTGGCTGCGCTGAGCGCCTCCCGGCCGTGTGCGCGGCCCCGGTGCGGCCACCGCGACGTCCGCCCGCGCAGGGCGGCGGCCGGGCCGGCCCGTCCGCCCGCCACCGTCCGCCCACGGCGTGACCGGCGCCCCGGGACCGCCTCGCGGGCGGCGCCGTGCCCCGCCCGCGGCCCCGCTCACCGGGCCCGGCTCACCGGGGCCGGATCCCGCGGATCCGGGACGCGCGGGGCAGCGCGGGGCGGGGGTGCGGGCGCACGGCCCGCAGTAACGACCGGACCACGGCGGCGGACAGGTGCACACCCGCGGCGGACACCGGGGCGGATCGTCGCGGGCGGGCCCGCCCCAGTGCGGCCCGGGCCGAGAAGGTCCAGGCCAGCCGCGAGCTGACCTGGACCCTCGCGGTCTTCCTCCCTACTCGTCCCATGCCTGGACCATGATCTGCTCGGCGATCTTTCCGTCTTGCAGGGTGATCATCGACTCGGCGAGGACACGGGTGCCGTCCTCGTACTCGCAGGACTCGCAGTAGGCCGCGTGGTCGCCCTGGACGACGCACCGGTCCAGCTTGTGCGTCATGTCGCGGCTGTAGACGTCGTCGAGCATCGCGGCTATCTCGCCCCGGCCGCGCAGGATCTTGGGGTGGCTCGGCTGGGTGTTGCGGTCGATGATGCGGATCTGCGCGTCGTCCGCGTAGAGGGACAGCAGGTTGTTCCCGGTGTTCCCCTCTATGCCACGGCGCAGTGTCTCGGTGTCGAAGCTGGAGCCTGTCGCGGTGCCCATGGTGTGACCTCCTTCAGGCGCCCGCGGCCCGGCGGGAAAGGGGCCGCGCGGGCCCACCTCCGAGGCTCCTCCGCCCCGGCGGGGTCGGCAAGCGCAGCCGGGGTGGTCCGCCTGACGGGTGAGCGGCGTCCGGCGCCCGTGTCCGGCCGGGGCCCCGTCCCGTTGCTGAGGGCATGATCTCAACACGACGCATCGCCACCGCAGTCGGTCTCGCCGCCGGGGTCGTCGGCCTCGCCGCTCCCATGGCCGCCGCGGCCGGCACCGGCGCACCGGAGAGCGGCCGGCTCGACCCGATCACCGCGCTGGACTCGCTCGCCGACACCGGGCTCCCCGCCGAGCAGCGGGACCAGGTCCCCGCCGTCTCCGAGCAACTGGGCGGGCTGAACCGGCTCACCTCACCGGAGGGACTCGGGCAACTGGGCCGGATCACCGATCTGGTCGGGCCCACGACCGGGCTGCTGCCCCCCGTCGAAGGCTGAACCGCCCGCGGCCCGGGACCGTCTCGCCCGGCGACGGTCCCGGGCCGGAGCACCGGACCGAAAGATCCACTCCTCCCGTCGTGGCCCGTGCCGCCGCCTGCCGCCGGAGCGTAGGGTCGCACCGATAGCACTACGAGGAAGGGGCCAGGCAATGGCGCAGGAAGTACGCGGCGTGATCGCACCGGGGAAGGACGAGCCCGTACGGATCGAGACGATCGTGGTTCCGGATCCCGGGCCCGGTGAAGCCGTCGTACGCGTCCAGGCCTGCGGCGTCTGCCACACCGATCTGCACTACAAGCAGGGTGGCATTTCGGACGACTTCCCCTTCCTGCTCGGCCATGAGGCCGCCGGTGTCGTGGAGTCGGTCGGCGAGGGCGTCACGGACGTGGCCCCCGGCGACTTCGTGATCCTCAACTGGCGTGCCGTGTGCGGGAACTGCCGGGCCTGTCGGCGCGGCCGCCCCTGGTACTGCTTCAACACCCACAACGCCGCGCAGAAGATGACCCTGGCCGGCACCGGCCAGGAACTCTCCCCGGCGCTGGGCATCGGCGCCTTCGCGGAGAAGACCCTGGTCGCCGCCGGGCAGTGCACCAAGGTCGACCCGGCGGTCTCGCCGGCCGTGGCCGGCCTGCTCGGCTGCGGTGTCATGGCCGGCATCGGCGCCGCGATCAACACCGGCAACGTGAGCCGCGGCGACTCCGTCGCCGTCATCGGCTGCGGCGGCGTCGGGGACGCGGCCATCGCCGGGGCGAGGCTCGCCGGCGCGGCCAGGATCATCGGCGTCGACATCGACGACCGCAAGCTGGACAAGGCCCGCACGCTGGGCGCCACCCACACCGTCAACTCCAAGGAGAACGACGCGGTCGAGGCCATCCGCGAGCTGACCGGCGGCTTCGGCGCCGACGTCGTCATCGATGCGGTCGGCCGCCCCGAGACCTACCAGCAGGCCTTCTACGCCCGCGACCTGGCCGGCACGGTCGTCCTCGTCGGCGTGCCCACCCCGGAGATGAAGCTCGAACTGCCCCTGCTGGACGTCTTCGGCCGCGGCGGCTCCCTGAAGTCCTCCTGGTACGGCGACTGCCTGCCCTCCCGGGACTTCCCCATGCTGGTCGACCTGCACCTGCAGGGCCGGCTGCCGCTCGACGCGTTCGTGACCGAGACCATCCAGCTCGACCAGGTGGAGCAGGCCTTCGAGCGGATGCACCACGGCGACGTACTGCGCTCGGTGGTGGTGTTCTGATGACCGTGCGCATCGAACGCCTGGTGACGTCCGGCCAGTTCAGCCTCGACGGCGGTACTTGGGACGTGGAGAACAACGTGTGGATCGTCGGCGACGAGCGCGAGGTGATCGTCATCGACGCCGCCCACGACGCCGAGGCGATCGCCCGGGCCGTCGACGACCGCCGCCTGACCGCCATCGTGTGCACCCACGCCCACAACGACCACATCGACGCCGCCCCCGCGCTCGCCGAGCTGACCGGCGCCACCATCTGGCTGCACGCCGACGACCTGCCGCTGTGGCGGCTCACCCACCCGGACCGCGAGCCCGACCGGCATCTCGTCGACGGCCAGGTGATCGAGACCGCCGGCGCCGATCTGACCGTCCTGCACACCCCGGGCCACGCGCCCGGCGCGGTCTGCCTGTACGACCCCGGGCTCGGGGCCGTGTTCACCGGCGACACCCTCTTCCAGGGCGGCCCCGGCGCCACCGGGCGGTCGTTCTCCCACTTCCCGACGATCATCGACTCCATCCGGGACCGGCTGCTCACCCTGCCGCCGGAGACCAAGGTCCTCACCGGACACGGCGAGTCCACGACCATCGGGGACGAGGCGCCCCACCTCGAGGAGTGGATCAAGCGCGGGCACTGATCCCCGGCGCCGCCGAAGGGCGGTGAAAGGCGACAGGAGATGTCCGGCTTCCCCGTGAGGGTGGACGACGACAGCAGTCGTCCACGGACAAGGAGGCCGGACATGTCAGGTTCGCTGCGGGGCAGGGTCGCACTGGTGGCAGGGGCGACCCGGGGCGCGGGGCGGGGCATCGCCGTGGAACTCGGGGCGGCCGGCGCGACCGTCTACGTCACCGGGCGCAGCACCCGCGCCCGCCGCTCCGAGTACGACCGCCCCGAGACCATCGAGGACACCGCCGACCTGGTCACCGAGGCCGGCGGCCACGGCGTCGCCGTCCCCGTCGACCACCTCGACCCGGCCGCGGTGCGGGCCCTGGTGGACCGGATCGCCGGCGAGCGGGGCCGCCTGGACCTGCTGGTGAACGACATCTGGGGCGGCGAGAAGCTCTTCGAGTGGGACACCCCGGTGTGGGAGCACGACCTGGACAACGGGCTCAGGCTGCTCCGCCTCGCCGTGGAGACGCACGCGATCACCAGCCACTTCGCGCTGCCGCTGCTGCTGCGCCACCCCGGCGGCCTGGTGGTCGAGGTCACCGACGGCACCGCCGACCACAACCGTGACACCTACCGCGTCAACCTCTTCTACGACCTCGCCAAGGCCTCCGTGCTGCGCATGGCCTTCGCCCTGGGCCACGAGCTGGGCCCGCGCGGCGCCGGCGCGGTCGCGCTCACCCCCGGCTGGATGCGCTCGGAGATCATGCTGGACGCCTTCGGGGTGCGCGAGGACAACTGGCGCGACGCCCTGGACCGCGAACCGCACTTCGCGATCTCCGAGACCCCGCGCTACATCGGCCGCGCCGTCGCGGCCCTGGCCGCCGACCCCGGCGTGTCCCGCTTCAACGGGCAGTCCCTGTCCAGCGGCGGACTCGCCCGGGTGTACGGCTTCACCGACCTGGACGGCAGCCGCCCCGACGCCTGGCGGTACATGGCCGAGGTGCAGGGGCCGGGCCGGCCGGCCGACACCACCGGATACCGGTGAGCGCTGCGCCCCCGCCGCCCCGAGCGGGTACGGCCCACGGACCCCTGCCCCGTGACGGCGCCCAGTTCACCGTTTCGTCACAGCCTGGCCGGAACCACAACCCTCCGGCGCCCGAGTGGGTCTAGTAGTCAGGAACCGCGGGAATCGCGAAGGGGACCACCCGGGCAGAGCCCCGGGCGCAAGGGGACAAGGGGAAGAGGCCGACATGGGGGACATACGCAGACGCGGTGTCGTCGCACTGGGCGTCACCGGACTGGTGGCGCCGCTCACGCTCGCCTTCGGCGCGGCGCCGGCCCAGGCCGCGAGCTGCACCACACAGGCGGGCCCGTACCAGAAGCAGGTGGAGAAGTTCCTCGGCCGGCCGGTCGACGGCAAGCAGTCCACCACCGACTGCAAGGCCATCCAGGCCTTCCAGAACAAGCACGGCATCACGCCCAACATCGGCTACGCCGGTCCCGTCACCTGGGGCGTGATGGATCTCATGAACAAGCAGAAGGCCGTCGGGAACAACCCGAACAAGGCCGGCAAGTGCCCGGTGAACAAGGGCCGGATCGCCTGTGTGAACCTCACGCTCCAGCTCAGCTGGATCCAGGACGGCAGCCGGCTGGTCTACGGGCCGGTGCCGGTGCGCACCGGCCGCGACGGCTACGAGACCCGCACGGGCCTGAAGAAGATCTACTGGCGGGACATCGACCACGTCTCCGACCTCTACGACGTGCCGATGCCCTACAGCCAGTTCTTCGACGGCGGCCAGGCCTTCCACTCGGTGGGCCTGAGCATGTGGAACCCGCCCGGGTCCCACGGCTGCGTCAACATGACCACCGCCACCGCCAAGAAGTACTGGTCGCTGCTGAAGAAGGGCGACGACGTCTACGTGTACGGCCGCAAGCCGGGCACCTGAGCCTCGGGCGAGGCGGCGCTGTGATGACGGTCACGGCGCCGTCGCCGCCCGGGCCGCCGCGCCACGGCGTCCCGGGACGCCAACTGGCATGTCCCCCTGTCCCATTGACGTGATGAGTAACACTGTCCGATATGTCCGCATCGGGGGTACTTACTCACAGCGCCTTCACGCCGGGCGGCATATGCTTCACAACATGTCCACCACTGTTGCAGCCGCCTCCGAGCGATCGGCCGCGGAGGTCAACGAGGAGATCAGAGCCCTGTGGCGCCGGTCGGGCGGGACACTGACCACCGAGCAGCGCGCGGAGTACCAGCGTCTCGTACTGGAGTGGGCCCTGGCGGCCCCGCAGTCCGACCAGGCCGCCTGAACCGGGCGGCCGTCCGGCCGTACCACCAAGGACACCCGTGAGCCACGGGTGCCCTTCTCGTCGTTCGCCCCGGGCCGGCCGTCACGCTCTTGGCGGGCCCGCCCTCCGTCGCCGCCCGCTCAGCCCCAAGTCGCCGAGTAGTGCCGCTGGTACGCCCTGCGGTCCTGCTCGGAGCGGATGTACCGGGTCGCGACGAGGGCGATCAGACTGCCCGCGACGACCAGCAGGCCGGGCCCCACGGTCCGGGTGTCCGTGAGCCGTGCCAGCAGCGTTCGCCCCTCCTCGCCGCCCGTGACGGGCGCCGCGGAGCCGGGCGAGGCGGCGCTCGGCGCGGCGGCGCCCCGCGAGGCCGGGGCGGACGGCGCGGGGGAGGACGCCGCGCCCTGCCCGCCGCCGGCGTTCCCCGCCGACACCAGGAGCCGGACGTTCAGCGCGGTCAGCGCCTTGGTCACCGGCTGGAAGAACGTCGTGCCGCCCGTGGTGCAGTCGCCGCTGCCGCCCGAGGTGACGCCCAGCGCGACGCCCTCGGAGAACAACGGGCCGCCGCTGTCGCCGGGTTCGGCGCACACATCGGTCTCGATGAGCCCGGTGACGGTGCCCTCCGGGTAGTTCACGGTCGCGTTCAGGGCGGTCACCAGGCCGTCGTGCAGCCCGCTGGTGCTGCCGCTGCGGAACACCCGCTGGCCCACCGACGGATCGGCCGCCCCGGTGATCCGCACGCCCTTGCCGCCGCCCACCGCGACCACGTCCGCGCCTGGACCCGCCCGGCCCGAGTCGTACTGGACCAGCGAGAAGTCGCTGCCGGGGAAGGCGCTGTTCACCGTCCTGCCGAGCTGGCGGTCGCCCTCGTTGTCGGCGAACCAGGTCGATCCGGCGGGCCCGCAGTGACCGGCGGTCAGGATGAAGTCCCGCCGCCCGTCGGTGACGTTGAACCCCGCAGAGCAGCGGCCGCCGGTGGACAGGATCGGCTGCGCCCCGTTCAGCCGCGCGGTGAAGACGCCCTTCGTGCGCTCCATGTGCACGAAACCGCCGATGCCCGAGGCCACTCGGCTCATCCGGGACCAGTCGGCCGCCGACACGGTACGGTCGGCCCGCACCACGACCCGGTTGGTGCGGTAGTCCACCGCCCACGCGGTGCCCGCGACCCGGGGTGCCGAACTCAGCGTGCCGGTGGCCGACTTGAGCTCGTCCATACTGTGCGCCACGACCTTCGCCTCGGCCCCCGCGCCGCGTACCGTCCGAGCCGCCCGCTCGTCGGTCACCGCCACCACCGGACGGCCGTCGGCGCCGAGCCAGCTCCCCGCCGTGCGCGCCGTGCCGAGCCGGGCCACGAGCGCGGCCCCGGGACCGCCGGCCGTGCCCGCCGAGCGCAGCGGCCGGACGGACGCCGGGGGAGTCTCGCTCGCCATCGCGGCCTGCGCGGCCATCGCACCCCCCAGCAGGAGTCCGCCGACCGCCGCCAGCCGTGTCACCCGCCTCACGACCCGTCGTCGTGCGTGCCTCATGCATGGCTCCCGAACACCGGACGCGCGATGCCCGTACCGGCACCGCGGGGGTCCCGACCGGCGTCGGGCGCCCGGCGTTCAGTACGCGGCCCGGCCCGGCGGCGTTCACCGGCGGAGACGATCGGTCCCCGGTCCGGCGGACCCGTGCGCTCAGCGCTTGCGCGCCACCGCGCCGAACATGGCGACCTCCTCCGGCTCCGGCCCGGCGTCGGCGTCCGGGCGCCAGCGCGAGCAGGACACCACGCCCGGCTCCAGCAGCTCCAGACCGTCGAAGAACCGGGCCACGTCCTCGGGTGTGCGCTGGGTCAGCTTCGGAGTGCCGTGCTCGTTCCAGAACTTGACGGCCTCGTCCACGTCCGGCATCGCCGGGCTGGTGACGGTGTGCGACAGCACCAGGTGGCTGCCGGCCGGCAGCCGGTCGGTCAACTGCCGCACCAGGCCGTACGGGTCCTCGTCGTCGCCGATGAAGATGACCACGCCGAGCAGCATCAACGCCACCGGCTTGCTGAAGTCCAGTGTCCTGGAGGCGTGTTCGAGGATGGCGTCCACGTTGCGCAGATCCTCGTCCAGGTAGTCGGTGCGGCCCTCCGGCGTGCTGGTGAGCAGCGCCCGGGCGTGCGCGAGCACCAGCGGGTCGTTGTCGACGTACACGATCCGCGCCTCCGGCGCGATCCGCTGGGCGACCTCGTGCGTGTTGTCGGCGGTGGGCAGCCCGGTGCCGATGTCCAGGAACTGCCGGATGCCGACCTCGCCGACCAGGTGCCGTACCGCCCGGCCCAGGAACAGGCGGTCGGCGCGCGCGTAGTCCCCGATGCCCGGGTGGAGCCCGCGGATCTGGTCGCCGGCGGCGCGGTCGACCTCGTAGTTGTCCTTGCCGCCGAGCCAGTAGTTCCATATCCGGGCCGTGTGCGGCCGGCCCGTGTCGATGCGGGCGCGCAGCGACACGGCCACGTCGTTGGTGGCTGCCGGGTTGTCGGTCACGTGGGTCAGCTCCTGGTCGCCTGGTGGGGATGGTGCACCGGTCAAGACGCAATCTAGACGCCCGAGTTGACCGGCGCGGCGGACCCGGGAATTCCGCGGGCGCCACGCGCCCGGCCCGGCCCGCAGCGCTGCCGCACCACGCGCCCCACCTGTCCGGCCTGCCCCGTTTCCGCACGGACCGCGGGAGCCTATCTTGGGCCCCATGACCAGCATCCCGCACGGCACTGCAGGCGAACCCGACCCGCTGCGCGCCCTCGGGCTCGAGCGGCTGCGCCGTCGTACGAGCATGAAGTGGCGCACCTACCCCGAGGACGTGCTGCCGCTGTGGGTGGCCGAGATGGACGTCCCGCTCGCCGGGCCCGTCGTCCGCGCCCTCACCGACGCGCTCGCCCTCGGCGACACCGGCTACCCGGCCGGCACGGCGTACGCCGAGGCGCTGGCCCGTTTCGCCGCCGAGCGCTGGAACTGGGACGGGATCGACATCGGGCGCACCGCGATCGTCCCGGACGTGATGCTCGGCGTGGTCGAGATGCTGAAGCTGGTCACGGGACCCGGCGATCCGGTCGTCGTCAACTCGCCGGTGTACCCGCCGTTCTACCAGTTCGTCACCCATCTGGACCGCCGGGTGGTGGAGGCCCCGCTCGGCCCCGGCGGGCGCGTCGACCTCGACCTGCTGGCGCGGACCTTCCGGGAGGCGGCGGCCGGCGGCGGCCGGGCCGCCTTCCTGCTGTGCAGTCCGCACAACCCCACCGGCACGGTGCACACCGCCGCCGAGCTCGCCGCCGTCGCGGACCTCGCCGAGCGGTACGGCGTCCGGGTCGTCGCGGACGAGATCCACGCACCGCTCGTCGCCCCCGGCGTCACCTTCGTGCCGTACCTCGGCGTGCCGGGCGCCGAGCGCGGGCTGTCGCTGATGTCCGCCTCCAAGGGCTGGAACCTGGCCGGCCTCAAGGCCGCGCTCGCCCTCGCCGGACCCGGTGCCGCCGCGGACCTGGCCCGCATGCCCGAGGAGGTGAGCCACGGTCCCAGCCACCTGGGGGTGATCGCCCACACCGCCGCCCTGAGCGAGGGCGCCGGCTGGCTCGACGCCCTGCTGGCCGGGCTCGACGCCAACCGGCGGTTGCTCGCCGGCCTGCTGGCCGAGCACCTCCCGGCGATCCGCTACGACCCGGCCGAAGCCACCTACCTGGCCTGGCTCGACTGCCGGGCGCTCGGCCTCGGCGACGACCCCGCCGCCGTGTTCCTGGAGGGCGGCCGGGTCGCGCTCAGCTCCGGCCTGCCCTTCGGCACCGGCGGGGCGGGGCACGCACGCCTGAACCTTGCGACCTCGCCGGAGATCCTCACCGAGGGGGTGCGCCGGATGGCCGCGGCGGTGGCCTGAGTCCACCGTCGGCCGGCCGCGCGTGTGCCCCGGCCGGCCGCACGTGTGCCCGCACGGCACGCGTGCTCCTAGACTGCCGGACATGGACGACACACGGCCGGAGCGGCTCGCCGCCGGCAAGTACCTGCTGGTCACCAGCTACCGCAAGGACGGCACCCCGGTCGCCACCCCCGTGTGGGTGGTCGGGGACGGGGACGGCCTGGGCGTGTGGACCACCGCCGACAGTTACAAGGTCAAGCGGATCCGCCGGCGCGCCGACGTCCTGGTCGGCCCCTGCGACGTGCGCGGCCGTCCCGCCGGCGAGCAGGTCCCGGGCACCGCCGAGATCACCGACGAGGCCACCACCGCCCGGTACCGCGGGCTCATCGCCCGCAAGTACGGCATCGTCGGCCGGCTCACCCTGCTGGGCAGCCGGCTGCGGCGCGGCACGGACGGCACGGTCGGCATCCGGGTGACCCTCGCGCCCTGAGCGGCAGCCGCCCCGGCAGCGGCGGCGGCCGTGACGAGGACGGCTGTCCCTCGCGGCGTCAGCTCCAGGCGCGGTAGGGCTCGTCGACCAACTGGAACACCGGCTCACCGCGCACCGGGTCCTTGGCCGTGGACAGCCGTACCCGGTCCCCGCTGTGGATGCCGATCGGCGGTCCCATGACCCGGCCCCGGACGACGAATCCCTCGCTCATCTCGATCAGTGAAACGTTGCGCGCGGCGGGGGTGTTGCGGTGGACCACGGTGGAGTGGCGCACCGTGCCGGTGCCCTCGCTGCGCTCGGTGCGCAGCTCGCTGCCCTGGCACACCGGACACAGCAGCCGGTGGTACGTCGCGGTGCCGCACCAGGTGCAGCGCTGGAAGTGGATGGCGTCCCTGGAGTCCGCGGCGGTGGGTTCGAGCAGGCCCGTCGCGGAGCCGGCCGCCGGATGCGAGGTGCTTGCTGAGTGGTGGTACACGCTGGTCAACTCCCTGCGCTCGGCCGGAATCCCATGTGCCCGGCGTGAACCGGGCACGTCGCACGGCCGCGGTGCCACCGTGCACGCCCACAGATTATGGCACTCAGTGTCACTCGTAAAGGCACTCGGTACCCCGAACTTGTGGAGGTCCGGTGCGCCACGAGCGGGCGCGGGCGGCCGGGTCAGGCGTGGCCGGCCAGCGCCTCGAACTCCTGCACCACCCGCCACAGCGGGGTGGCCCGGCGGGCCACGAGCACGACCACGTCGTCGGGCCCCTCGTCGCCCGGCCGCGCGGCGGGGCCCACCCGCACCGGCTGGGCGAAGGCGGCCTGCACGTGTGCGAGGGCGTGGTCCACCTCGGCGCCCGCGTCGCCCCTGCCGTCCGAACGCAGCCAGGAGCGCAGGGCGTTGTTGTGCGCGGCGACCACGGCGGCCGCGACCACGTCGGCGCGCAGCGTCCCGTCGGGCCGCCCGGCGAACCGCCGGCGCAGGTACTCGGCGAGCGCGCGCTCGTAGCGCCACACCACCGACAGCTCGTAGGCGCGCAGTCCCGGAACCCGCTTGGTGAGGCGGTACCGCTGCACGGAGAAGGTCGGGTTCTCCGCGTACATCCCGAGCACCAGCCGGGCCGCGTCGCACACCCGCCGCACCGGTTCGTCGTCCTCCGCGCTCGCGGCGAGGAACGCGGTCATGTCGGCGAGGCAGCCCTCGTGGTCGGGGAAGACCACGTCCTCCTTGGACGGGAAGTAGCGGAAGAACGAGCGGCGGCCGACCCCGGCCAGCGCCACGATGTCGTCCACGGTGGTCTGTTCGTACCCGCGTTCCAGGAAGAGCCGGAAGGCCGCCGCGACCAGGGCCTCCCGCATCGGCGGCTTCGCGGCCGGCGCCGCGCTGCTGGAGCTCATGGACGCGAACGTAGCACCAGAACCAGTCATGTGACACTCAGTGCAGCAGTCAGCCCCCGATGAGGGAACTGAGTGCTGTTTCGGGCCGGTCAGGGCGGGAGTGTGAGAGGCGTAACCTTTCCGCAGCCGCCGCCGGCCCCGTTCCGTGTCACGTTCCGCCAGGAGACCGCATGCCCGCCGCCCGCCCCAGCATTCTCTACGTCACCGACCTGGCGTACCCGGCCCGCGGGCGCCGCTACTGCGACGAGGACATCCTCCTCACCTCCCGGCTGCGCGAGCGCTTCGACCTCGCCCTGTGCCACCCGCTGGACGCGGTGGCGCTCATGGAGGACTTCGACGCCGTCGTCGTCCGCAACAGCGGGCCCGTCCTCGGCTACCCGAAGGAGTACGAGGCCTTCCGCGAGCGGGCGCTCGCCACCGGGGCCCGGGTGTACAACCCGCTCACCGGCAAGGCGGACATGGCGGGCAAGCAGTACCTGCTCGACCTGAGCGAGGCCGGCTTCCCCGTCATACCGACCGTCGACCGCGCCGCGGACCTGCACCGGCTGCCCGCGGCCGAGCGCTACGTCGTCAAACCGAAGCTCGGCGCCGACTCCCTGGGCCTGCGGATCCTGCCCGCCGGCCGGCTCGACGGGCTCGCCGACGGCACGGTCCTCGTCCAGCCGTGCGTCGACTTCGCCTACGAGGTGTCCTTCTACTTCGTGGACGACGACTTCCAGTACGCCCTGTACGCCCCCGACCCGGAACGCCGCTGGGAGCTCACGCCGTACCCGGCCACCGCCGCCGACCTGGAGTTCGCCCGGCGCTTCGTGGACTGGAACGGTCTCGGCCAGGGCATCCAGCGCGTCGACGCCTGCCGCGCCCCGGACGGCGAGCTGCTGCTGGTCGAGCTGGAGGACCTCAACCCCTACCTGTCCCTGGACGCGCTGCCGGAGGAGGCCCGGGAGGCCTTCGTCGGCACGCTGACCTCGTCCCTGGTCCGGTTCGTCCGGCAGGCGCCCGTCCCGGCCTGAACGGGGCGCCCGTCCGCGCCGTATCCCAGGCCGGGGGACCGCGGACGTGCGTACGCACGGGACGGAAGGAGAGCAGGGTGCCGACACCGCCCGAGCCTGAACAGCCGCGCCCCGGACCGGCCCTGGAGCCGGTCCGCGTCCTGCGCCCGCGCCGCTTCGACGCCCTCGCCGAGCTGATGCGCGAGATGCACCCGGACCCGGGGCCGCCCGAGCCGGGGCCGCCCCGGCCCGGACCGAGGGAGCCGGGAGCGGACCGGCCCGGGCCGAAAGAGCCGGGAGCGGACCGGCGGGTGCCGCGCACAGGCGCGCCGCACGGTCCGGTCGCGTCCCGGCACGGGGCGTACGAGTCCTTCGGCCCGGCGCCCGGAGCGCCCCCGGCCGCCGAGGACGACACCCAGGAACTGCCGCCCGTCCCCGCCGCCCCGCGAGCCGGCGGCCCCGGTCCCGGAGCGCGCCGTGCCGGCGTCGCCCTCGCGGTCGCCGCGGCCGCGCTCGTCGGCTTCGGCTGCGCCCTGCTGCTGCCCGCCCGCCAGGACGCCACCGCCGCCCCGCGGCCCTCCCGCTCCGCGGCGCCGGCCCCGGCCGACCCCGCCCCGGCCGACCCCGCCCCGGCCGACCCCGCCCCGGCCGCCCCCGCGGGCACCGCCTCCACCGACCCGGACGGCCCCGGCACGCTCCGGCAGGGCGACACCGGCCCCGAGGTCACCGAACTGCAGCAGCGGCTGCTGCGCGTCCCCGACGTCTACCGCGACGGCTCCACCAGCGGCACCTACGACGCCCCGCTCACCGAGGCCGTGGCCCGCTTCCAGCTGTGGTACGGCATCAGCGGCGACGAGACCGGCGTCTACGGGGACGACACCCGCCGGGCGCTGGAGTCCCGCACGGCACCCGGCGCCGGCGGCTGACCCGGCGGCGCCGCGACACGCTCCTGCCGCCTGCGGTTCGGCCCGGCCCCGCCGGGGCACTCTGACCGCACCCGACGTCTCCGGCGGGCGTCCGCGACGCCGGAAGCGTCGGGCGCCGGTGCGGACGGGAGCTGGGTGGCATGACGGACGTGACGGGCTTCTTCCGCCGGCTGGATCCGGACCTGTGCGTGGTGACGGCCGCCGCGGGCGGCGAGCGGGCCGGCTGTCTCGTGGGCTTCGCCTCGCAGTGCTCCATGCGGCCGCCGAGGTTCACCGTGTGGCTGTCCAAGGCCAACCGCACCTACGAGGTCGCCCGGGCCGCACACTGCCTCGCGGTGCACCTGCTCACCAGCGACCAGCGGGAACTGCTGGAGCTCTTCGGCGGCGAGACCGGCGACGAGGTCGACAAGTTCGCGCGGGTGCCCTGGCGGGAGGGGCCCGACGGCGCCGTCGTGCTGCGCGACATGGCGGCCTGGTTCGTCGGCACCATCCTGCGCCGCACCGACGGCGGCGACCACGTCGGCTTCGTCCTCGATCCGGTACAGGGCGGCGGGGGCCGCGGCGGGCCGCTGCTCCGGCTGTCCGACGCCAAGACCGTCGAGCCCGGCCACCCGGTGGCCTGAACCGCCGGCCCGCGCGGGCGCGGCCGGGACGCGCCGGTCCCCTACTCCTCCGCCGGCGGCATCCGGATGTCCAGCACGCAAACGTCGTCCCGCCGCTCGCCGGGCACCATGGTGGCGAGCAGCGCCTCCAGCGACCCGTCCGCTCCGTGCTCGTGTACGCGCACCGCGTCGGCCATGCGGGCGAGGCCGGCGTCGATGCCCTCGCCGGGGCGCTCCACCAGGCCGTCGGTGTACAGCAGCAGCCGGTCCCCGGGTTCCAGGCGGAGCTGGGCCGACTCGTAGACCGGCGCCGCGCTCGCGCCGAGCAGGATGCCCCGGGGGCGGTCGAGGTAGCGCACCTCGCCGTCGCGCACGAGCAGCGGCGGCGGGTGGCCGGCCTGGGTCCAGGCCAGGACGCGGGCCGCCCGGTCGTAGCGGGCGAGCACCATGGTGGCCGTGGACCGGGCGTCCCGCGTCTGCAGCAGGAGCTGGTTCAGCCGCGCCAGCGCGCCGGTCAGCGAGGAACCCGTGCTGACCATGCCCTTGGCGGTGAACCGCAGCTGCGCCATGGTGGCCACCGCGCCGACGCCGTGACCGGCCACGTCGCCCACCACGAACAGCGCGGCGTCGTCGGGGAGTTCTATGGCGCTGAACCAGTCCCCGCCGACGTGCACGCCGGACTGGGCGGGCAGGTAGGCGACCTCTACGCGCAGCCCGGCCAGCCGCACCGGCTTGCTGGGCAGCGGCAGCAGCGCGTGCTGCAGCCGGGTGGCCAGCGCCCGCTCGGCCTGCAGGACGCCGCGCTGCAGCAGCATCTCGCGTTCGCTCTCGGCAAGGGCGAGTTCGGCGCTGCGCTGCGCGGTGAGGTCCTGGACGAAGCCGTGTACCTCGGCGAGGGCGCCGTCCGGATCCGTCACCGCCTCGGCGACCATCCTGAGGTGCCGCACCTCCCGCGGGCCCTGGAGGCGGAACGGCACGTCGAACCACTCCGCCCGCCGGGCGAGTTCGGTGACCGCGCGGCGCAGCGCGGGCGCGTCCTCGGGCAGCGCGAGGCCGGGCAGTTCCTCCAGGGCGACCGGTCCGCGCGCGGGGTCGCGGCCGAGCACCGCGAAGACCTGCGCGGACCAGGTGATCTCCCCGGTGACCAGGTTCCAGTTGGCCCAGCCGAGGTTGCCGAGCCGCTGGACGTCGGCCAGCCGCTGCTTCTGGAGTTCCGCGGGGTCGTGCCGCAGCCAGGACACCAGGAGTCCGTCGCCGTACGCCGCCGCCCGCACCGAGTAGATGCCGCTCACGGGCACCCGGTCGATGGTGTCCTGGTAGGCGAAGGGCTCGCTCTCGAACGGCGTCCCGGTGGTGAGCGCGTCCAGGTAGCCGTGCCACAGCGGCTCGCCCGCGACGGTCGGATAGCTCTCCAGGATGTGGCTGCCGACCATCTCACGGCCCGCCCGGCCGAACACGTCGACCGCCCCGGGAGTGGCGGCGTCGATGCGGTAGTCCTCCACCTCACCGGAGGCGGCGCGCAGCGGGGTCAGCAGGATCGCCGCCCCGGGCAGGGCGTCGAGCACCGACTGCACGCTCCGGGCGGTGGTGTGGACGGGGTGTTCCGGCGGGGCGTCGAAGGCGCGCAGCCGGCCCGCGCACAGCCGGGCGACGGCCCGCAGCAGCTCCCGCTCGCGTGCCTCGAACGGTCGGTCCTGCCGGCGCAGCACGCCGAGCGCGGCACCGGACGCGTCCCCGCCCGGCACCGGCAGCCAGGCCCGCGACGGCCAGCGCTCGGGCGGGTCGCCGATTAGCAGGTAGCGCTCCCGGTCCGCGGCCGGGTCCTGGAGCCAGCGCGGCTCGCCGGCCCGCAGGGCGTCGAGCGGGGGGACGCCGGAGACCGGCGGTACGTGGTGCCACTGGGTGGCGAGGGTCGGCTCGATCCCGGCGTGCCCGAGCAGTCGGAGCCCGCCGGCGGGCAGCCGCTCGTAGAGCATGACGGCGTCGGCGCCCGCCTCGGGCGCCAGGTGCTCCAGCAGGCACGCGGCCAGCTCCTGCGGCGAGCCGACCCGGACCAGGGCCCGGCCCACCCGCCCCAGGACGTCGGTCAGGTCGCCGGTGCCGGCGGCCGGGGCGTCCCAGCGGCCGGCGGCCGGGGGCGGGCCGGCATCCGCGGCGGCGGCCCGCTTGGCCGGCAGGAGGGCGCCGAGAGTGAGCCAGCACTCCTCCAGGAGCGTGCGGTGACCGGTCCTGGCGCGTCGCAGCAATTCGTCGTGCGCCGCGTCGGGGGAGCAGCCGGTCACCGCCATGAGGGCGCCCTTGGCCCGCTCCAGCAGGGCCGACGTCGCCGCCTGGTCCCGCAGCCGCTCGAGCTGCGCGCGCTGCCGGGCCACGACTCTGGCCAGCGCCGCCACGTCGGCGCGCGTGCCGGGGTCCGCCGGGGGCACGGGCTCACTCGTCACGGGTCGAGCATCGCACATCCGGGCCCCTGGATCACTCGTCTGCCGCAGCGGCTTCTCCGGCTCGCCGGGAGCTGCGCACCGGCCGTGGAAGGGCGGTCCCGGGCGGTGGGCGGGTGCCCGGCCGTCGCGGTCAGCGGCCGGTGCCGCGTCCGGCCAGCGCCTCGCTGACCGCGCGGACACTGCGCGCGATGTGCTGGAGCTGCATCACCTCGGCGGCGTACAGCTTGATCGTGTGTTCGATGACCGACTCCGGCAGTCCGAGCACGGGCAGTTCGGACCGGGCCGTCTGCAGCGCGGTCCGCGCCACCCGGATCTCCTGCTGGACCTGGATCTGCGCGTGCCGCGCGAGCAGGACGGGATGCCGGATCAGCGCCGGGTAGCTGCCGTAGCGCGCCGGGACCAGTTCGCGCAGCCACTTGGCCGCCGAGCGTTCCCAGTCGTAGGTGCCCGGTGTCTTGACCTGGCAGGGCCAGTCGGGACTGATGCGCGTGGTGGTCAGGGGCATGGGTCTTCGCTTCCGGTGTGCGGCTCGTGCGGGTGGTCCGCCGGTTGGGGCGGCCCCGGCCTAGGGGATGACCGGGGCCGCCACGGGCGCGCCGCCTGGGCGGTGCGCCACCGGACGTCCCTGGTGCCGCCGTGGGTAGGGAACGGCGGCTCGGGGCGTCCGAGCGGGTGCCCCGGACGAGGACCGGCGCGTCGTGCGGGCTTGGGTGCGCATGCGGTACGTCGTCCTTCTCGGGGCGGTTCGCGGGGCGGGCCCGCGGGGGCGGACCTCCCCGGAGCGGGCCGGGTGCGATCCGTGAGCAGTATTTATATATGCCATCGGCTTGGCAAGACGTATGAAAACATTCATGCGCGGTATGGGCTGAATGATCCGCGTACGGCGAAGGATTTGCGTGTCGGTGGCCCGCGGCGGGGAAGATCTGGCCCGGAGCGGGCCGCCCGGCGGAAGGATCAGTCCCGGAGGAAGAAGTGGTGCTGGTCCGCGCCCTGTTCGTACTTCTCCAGACGCGCCTGGGTGCGCTCGGGGTCGGCGTCGGTCATGGCCTGCAGGATCGCCGAGGCCAGCACACCGGGCGCGGCGTAGGAGTCGAACACCAGCCGGGAACCGGTGCCCGTGGCGAAGACGGCGTCGGCCTCCTCGGCCAGCGGCCCGAGCGCCAGGTCGGTGATGAGGGCGACCTTCAGCCCCGCCTCCCGGGCCACCCGCAGCGCGGTGAGCGTCTCCCTCGCGTGCCGCGGCATGGAGAACGCCAGCACCCAGGTGCCGCCCGCCTCACGGGCCTGCAGCAGCGTGTCGTAGGCCACGCTGCCCCCGCGCGTCACCAGCCGCACGTCGGGATGGATGCGGCGGGCGGCGTAGCCGAAGTACTCCGCCAGCGACACCGAGATGCGCAGGCCCAGGACGGTCAGCGGGGTGGAGCGGGACAGCTCCCGGCCGACCCGGATCACCCGGTCGGGGTCGGCGACGTCGCGGCGCAGGTTCTCCAGGTTCTGGATCTCGGCGTCCACCGCGGCCTGCAGCTCGTTCGCCCGGTTCTCCTCGCCGGGCCCGCCGGCCAGGCCGCTCAGCGCGATCGACTGGAGCTTCTCCCGCAGCGCCGGGTAGCCGCTGAAACCGACGGCGGCCGCGAAGCGGGTGACGGAGGGCTGGCTGACGCCGACGCGGTCCGCCAGCTCGGTGATCGACAGGAAGGCGGCCTCGGTGATGTGCTCGATCAGGTACTGGGCGACCCGGCGCTGCCCCGGCGACAGTTGCGGGCCGTCGAAGAGTTCCCTGAGCTGGGAGGTCGGAGCCGCCTCGGCCTCCGGCACCGCCTTGCCCGAGGTGATCGCTGATGCCTGGGCGCGTGCCTGCTGCGGCGAGGGCACCGGTCCGCCTCCATTGTCTCCCACGACCACTCAACATAGCTCACCGGCCTTCATGAGCAGGGGGTTTACCGGGCTGCGGACTCACCGCCGGTACAGGGTGATCGAGTGCCCGACCTCGCCGACCGGGCGGCTGGAGCCGATCAGTTCCGCCAGCCCGCCGCGCGCCTTCGCGGCCGCCGAGTCGGACACGGCCAGCAGCCCGTGCACCCGCTCCGGCGCCACCGCGCGCGGGTCGCGGGCGGTGATCCCGTAGTACGACGGCACCCCGCTGCCCTTGTAGACCAGCCACACCCGCTCGCCCGGGTACCGCTGCCGCAGCCGGGCGGCGAGCCGGCCCAGGTCCTGGCCCCAGTCCACGTTGGAGTCGTGCAGCAGCCGGTGGGTGCGGGCGGGACCGCCGAACGCCTCGTTGGCGTACGGCAGGTAGTACGGGAAGGTGCGCAGCGAACTCACCGCCACCAGCAGCACCAGCAGTACCACCGGGGCACCGGTCCGCCGCCGGCGCACCGCGAGCACGCACGCTCCGGCCACCGCGAGGAACACCGGCACGAACACCGCGTACCGGGTGCCGAGGTCGCGGGAGCCGGTCATCGCCGCCGCCAGCAGCACGGAGGGCGGCAGGAGCAGGTACGGCGCGACGGGCCGCAGCCGCCGCACCGCCACGGCCAGGGCGGCGCCGGCCGCGCCCAGCGCCAGCAGCCCGAGCGGCGTCTTCACCAGCAGCGCGGCCGGCAGGTAGTACCAGCGCGAGCCCGTGTAGAGGTGCCCGAAGAGGTAGCCCTGCCAGTGCTGGTTCTCCAGGCCGAACTGCAGCCGCATCCCGGCCCGGTACGCGGGCGGCAACGGCAGCAGGTCCGTGAGGAGCCCGCGCGGGCCGTGCACGGCCGGCACCGGCTCGGCCGGGTCGAACCGCAGCCGCGGATCGACCGCCAGATAGCTCGCCCAGACCACCGCGGCCGCGGCCACCGCCACGGCCGTGGCCGCCCCGGCCGACCGGAGCACCCGCCCGCCGCGGCCGGCGCCCCACACCGACACCACCGCCAGCACCATCACGACCGGTACGGCCGGCAGCGCGCTCATCCTGGTCGCCACCGCCGCCCCGAGCGCCACGCCGGACAACGGCAGGCAGAGCCGGGGCCGGCGCCGCGCCCGCCACACCAGCCACACCGACGCCAGCACGGAACCCGCCGCCGGCACGTCCAGCGTGGCCAGCGAGCCGTGCGCGATCACATCGGGGGAGAAGGCGTACAGCGCGAGCCCGGCCAGCCCGCCCGCCGTGCCCGCCACGTCACGCGCGAACGCGAACACCACCAGACCGGCCAGCAGGGTCAGCGCGATCACCGGCAGCCGTGCCCACAGCATCAGCCGCCAGGGGTCGTTGCCCGACTCGTACAGCAGGTGCCGGCCCACTTCGCCCTGGTCGCCGGCGAACGCCGGGTCGTAGCGCGGATCCGCGACCGCCACCCCGGCCGCGATCAGCAGCTTGCCGAGCGGCGGATGCTCGGGGTTGTAACGCACCCGGTGCTCGCGCAGGTAGTCGGTGGCCGTGGCCACGTACACGGGCTCGTCGATGGTGGGCGTCTGCTGGACGGCCGCCGTGACCATCGCGGCCGCCATCTGGGCCAGCAGCAGCGCCACCAGCAGCGGCACCGGCCACCGCCGGTGCCGCGACAGCCAGGCGAGCCGGCCCGGCCGCGTCCGGGTCCGCGCCGAACCGCCGTCACCGGTCGCCCCCGGCACCAGCACCGCACCGGCCGCGCGGCTTCCCGGCGCGGGGGTTGCATCGGCCGCCTGGCTCCCCGGTGCGGGGATCGCGTCGACTGTGTGGGTTTCCGGTGCGGGGGCCGTACCAGCTGTGTGGCTTTTCGGCGTCGGGGCTGTGCCACCTGTGTGGCTTTCGGGCGTGGGGGCCGTACCGCCCGCGTGTCTCTCCAGCGCGGGGATCGCGTCGCCTGTGTGGCTTTCGGGCGTGGGGGCTGTAGCGGCTGTGTGGCTTCCCGGCGCGGGGATCGCGTCGGCTGTGTGGGTTTCCGGCGCGAGGGCTGTACCGGCTGTGTGGCTTTTCGGCGTCGGGGCTGTGCCGCCTGTGTGGCTTCCGGGCGTGGGGGCCGTATCGCCTGTGTGGCTTCCGGGCGTGGGGGCCGTATCGGCTTTGCGGCTTTCCGGCGCGGGGGCCGCACCGCCCGCGTCGCTTTCCGGCGCGGTGGCCGTACCGCCCGCGTCGGCCCCGTGCTGTTCGCGCGCCGTCATCCGTGCCGCTCCCGCCGCCGGGGCGCCGCCGCTGCCCGGGTCGCACCGGCCGACCTTCCGCCCCGCACACGGGTACGGCCGGCGGCCCGGAGCGGTTCAACCCCGGAGCCACGCCGCCTACGGCGTGGGCAGCGCACCGGCCGGCACCACCAGGTCCGCCCGGTCCCGAGTCGTCGCGATCAGCTCGGCGTTGCGCTGGTCCGTGCCGCGCACCCAGGCCTCCGCCGCCGCGCGCTCCTTGCCGAACTCCACGTGCCGGGCGACGAGCCGCCGGAACCGCTCCTCCTCGTCGATCTCGCAGAACCACACCTCGTCCAGGCACGACCGCACCCGGGCCCACGAACCCTCGCGCAGCAGCAGGTAGTTGCCCTCGGTCACCACCAGCCGCGCGGTCGGCGGCACCGGGATCGAGCCCGCGACCGGCTGCTCCAGCACCCGCTCGAACCCGGGCGCGTACACCACCTCGCCGGTCTCCTCGCGCAGCCGCCGCAGCAGAGCCGCGTACCCGGCCGCGTCGAACGTGTCCGGCGCGCCCTTGCGGTCGCGGCGGCCCAGCCGGTCCAGTTCGGCTTCGGCCAGGTGGAAGCCGTCCATCGGCACGTGCGCCACCCAGGGCGGCCCGCCGGAGTTCAGGGCCCGCACCAGATGTTCGGCCAGGGTCGTCTTGCCGGCGCCCGGACCGCCCGTGACACCGAGCAGGGCGCGCCGCCCGTGGCCGGCGAGGGCGCGGGCACGGACGAGGAGGTCGTCGAAGGTCAGCGGCACACCGGAGAGTGTGTCACCCGCGGCCCGGCCGGGTGGGACCGCGGGGTGCGGGCGCACGGCCATGGACCGTGTGGCCCGCGACACCCACTGGACCGCGCCCGACGGGGAAGAGTGCTGAGTATGACTCAGCTCGGTCTGCCCGATTCCATCCAGGCCTGCCTCTTCGACCTCGACGGGGTCGTCACCCGGACGGCCGTCGTGCACGCGGCCGCCTGGAAGGAGACCTTCGACGCCTTCCTCAGTTCCTACGAGGGCGAGCGGGGACGGCCGTTCGACGAGGTCGCCGACTACGACGAGTACGTCGACGGACGCCCGCGCGCCGACGGGGTCCGCGCCTTCCTCGACTCGCGCGGCATCCACCTGCCCGAGGGCGGTCCCGACGACCCGCCGGACGCCCTCACCGTGCACGGCCTCGGCAACCGCAAGAACGTCCTGCTGCTGGAGAGGATCCGCACCGGCGGCGTGGAGGCCTACGAGGGCACCCTGCGCTACCTGGAGGCGGTGCGCGCCGCCGGACTGCGCACCGCGATCGTCTCCTCCAGCGCCAACTGCCGTGACGTACTGCGGTCCGTCGGCGCCGAGCACTTCTTCGACGTGCGCATCGACGGCGTCGTCGCCGCCGAGCGGAGACTGCCGGGCAAGCCCCGCCCCGACACCTTCCTCGCCGCCGCCCGCGAACTGGGCGTCGAGGCGGACCGGGCGGCCGTCTTCGAGGACGCGCTGGCGGGCATGGACGCGGGCCGGGCGGGCGGCTTCGGTTACGTCGTGGGCGTCGACCGGACCGGACAGGGCGAGGCGCTGTACGCGCACGGCGCGAGCGTCGTCGTCAAGGACCTCGCCGAGCTGGGAGGCAAGCGGTGATCACCCACCGGTCGTACACGGTCGAACCGTGGGCGGTACGCGAGACGGACCTGAACCTCGACGTCCTCGCGCAGAGCGAGTCGGTGTTCGCGCTGTCCAACGGGCACGTCGGCTGGCGCGGCAACCTGGACGAGGGCGAACCGCACGGCCTGCCCGGCAGCTACCTCAACGGGGTGCACGAGCTGCACCCGCTGCCGTACGCCGAGGCCGGCTACGGCTATCCGGAGTCCGGGCAGACGGTCATCAACGTCACCAACGGGAAGATCATCCGGCTGCTGGTCGACGACGAGCCGTTCGACCTGCGCTACGGCCGGCTGGTCCGGCACGAGCGGGTGCTGGACCTGCGCCGCGGGGTGCTGGAGCGCACCTGCGAGTGGACGTCCCCGGCGGGTACGACGGTCCGGGTGCGCTCCACCCGGCTGGTGTCGCTGACCCAGCGGGCGGTTGCCGCGGTGGCCTACGAGGTGGAGGCGGTGGGCAGCCGCAGCCGGGTGGTGATCCAGTCCGAGCTGGTCGCCAACGAACAGCTCCCCGGCGCGAGCGGCGACCCGCGCGCGGCGATGGCGCTGCAGTCGCCGCTGGAGCAGGAGGACGGCTTCGCCTCCGGCGACCGGCTGCGGCTGGTGCACCGCACCCGGCGCAGCGGCCTGAGGGTGGCGGTGGCCGCCGACCACGTGGTCACCGGCCCGGAGCGCACCACGACCCGCAGCGAGGCGGACATCGACGTGGCCCGGCTGACCGTCACCTCCGTGCTGGAGCCCGGCCAGACGCTGCGGATGGAGAAGATCGTCGCCCACGGCTGGTCCGGCACCCGCTCGCTGCCCGCGATGGCCGACCAGGTCGACGCGGCCCTCGCGGCCGCCGCGCACGACGGCTGGCGGGGACTGCTGGACGACCAGCGGGCCCACCTGGACGACTTCTGGGACCGCGCGGACGTCGAGGTGGACGGTGACGAGGAGATCCAGCAGGCCGTGCGGTTCGCGCTCTTCCACGTGCTGCAGGCGGGGGCGCGCGCCGAGCGGCGCGCGATACCCGCCAAGGGGCTGACCGGCTCCGGGTACGACGGGCACGCGTTCTGGGACACCGAGATGTTCGTGCTGCCCGTCCTCACCCACTCCGCCCCCGAGGCCGTCGCCGAGGCGCTGCGCTGGCGGCACAGCACCCTGGACGAGGCCCGCGAGCGCGCCGCCCAACTCGGGCTCGGCGGGGCCGCGTTCCCCTGGCGGACCATCCAGGGCGCGGAGGGCTCGGCCTACTGGCCGGCCGGCACCGCGGCCTTCCACGTGAACGCAGGCATAGCGGACGCCGTCCTGCGCTACGTCGAGGCCACCGGGGACCTGGACTTCGAGCGCGAGACGGGGGTGGAGCTGCTGGTGGAGACGGCCCGCCTGTGGCGCTCGCTGGGCCACCACGACCACCACGGCGTCTTCCACATCGACGGTGTCACCGGACCCGACGAGTACAGCGCGGTCGCCGACGACAACACGTACACCAACCTGATGGCACGCCAGAACCTGCTCGCGGCGGCGGACTGCGTCGAGCGGCACGGGCGCGAGGCGCAGCGCCTCGGTGTGGACGAGGAGGAGAGCGCGGCCTGGCGGGACGCCGCCGAGGCCATCCACATCCCCTTCAACGACGAACTCGGCGTGCACGAGCAGCACGCCGGCTTCACCCGCTACCAGCGCTGGGACTTCGCCGGCACCCGCCCCGAGCAGTACCCGCTGCTGCTGAACTTCCCCTACTTCGACCTCTACCGCAAACAGGTCGTCAAGCAGGCCGACCTGGTGCTGGCGATGTACACGTGCGGCGCCTTCTTCGACGACGAGCAGGTGGCCCGCAACTTCGCCTACTACGAGCCGCTGACCGTGCGCGACTCCTCCCTGTCCGCCTGTGTCCAGGCCGTCATCGCCGCCCAGGCCGGGCACCTGCGGCTCGCCTACGACTACACGGCCGAGGCGGCCCTGATGGACCTCGCGGACCTGGAGCACAACACCCGGGACGGGCTGCACATCGCCTCGCTGGCCGGTACGTGGATGGCGCTGGTCGCGGGCTTCGGCGGGATGCGCCAGGACGGCGAGGGCCTGCGCTTCGCGCCCCGACTGCCGGAGCGGCTGCGCCGGGTCGCGTTCCGCCTGCAGTACCGCACCCGCCGCCTGCACGTGGAGATCGGCGCCGAGAAGGCCACCTACACGCTCCTCGCCGGCCCCCCGCTCAGGCTCCACCACCACGGAGAGGCGCTGACGGTCGGCGCCGACGAGCCGGCCGTGCGCGCCGTGCCGCCGGTGCGCCCGCGTACCGTCCCCCGGCAGCCCGCGCACCGGGCGCCGAGCACCCGGTGAAAGGCCGGTCAGGCGGGGTCCGTCCCGCCGGACCTCAGGCGCCGTTCGCGGTGAGCAGCTCGCGCAGCGCCCGCTCCTGCTCGGCGCTCAGGCCGGTCACGAACTGACGGAGCGCGCCGATCGGGTCCGGCCCCCGGTCCAGCGCCTCGCGCATCGCCTCGGCGGTGGCCTGGGCCGCGTCCTTCGCCGGGCGGTAGCCGCCCCGCCGGCCGTCGGTGTCCCGCAGCACCAGCCCTTTGTCGTTCAGGCGTTTGAGGATGGTGTGCACCGTGTTGTAGGCGAGCGCCCCGTCGACCTCGGCCTGCACCTCCGCCGGGGTCAGCGGCCGGTCGGCGGCCCACAGGGCGGCCAGCACCTCGCTCTCCAGTTCCCCGGCGCCGCGCCGCTGCGCCCGGTCGTGGGGCCCTCTGCCAGCCATGGCCCAACCTTACAGCGCGTAGGGCCGGCGGCCGGACGGTCCGCCCGCCGGGCACAGCGGGATGGTTCGCGTTACTTTGGCCGTGTTTTGGCCGAGGGAGAGGTGACCATGGCCGGCATCGCACAGGCGACACGCGAGGCGGCCCGGCGGGCGCGCACACGCCGCGGGTCCGCCGGCGCGCGCCGGACCCGCCGCGCCCGGCGCACCCGCCCGGCCCGGTCGCTCGCCGCCGTCGCGGCGGTCTTCACCCTGGCCCAACTGCTGCTCGTCCGGCCCGGCATGGGCCTCGGCTGGGACGAGACGGTGTACGTCAGCCAGGTCAGCGCGCACGCCCCAGCGGCCTTCTTCAGCGCACCCCGCGCGCGCGGGGTCTCCCTGCTCGTCGCCCCCGTGGCGGCCTGGTCCTCGTCCACGGTCCTGCTGCGGATCTACCTCGCCCTCCTGTCCGGCCTCGCCCTGTACCTGGCCCTGCGGGCCTGGCGCGGGCTGTTCCCGGACCGTGTCCTCGCCCTGGCCGGCGCCCTGTTCGCGTCCCTGTGGGTGACCCTGTTCTACGGTCCGCAGGCCATGCCCAACTACTGGGTGGCCGTCGGCGCCCTGGCCGCCGTCGCCTGCGCCCTGCGCGCCCGCGCGGACCGCCGGGACCGGGCCGCGCTGTGGGGCCTGGCCGCGAGCGGCGCGCTCATGGCCTGGATGCGCCCCATGGACGCGGTCTGGGCCGCCCTGCCGCTGCTCGTGCTCGGCCTGTCGCGCCGCCGCCGACGGCTCCTGGCGGCCCTCCTCGCCGGACTCGCCGCCGGGGCCCTGGAATGGGTGATCGAGGCATACGCCGGCTACGGCGGGCTCGCGCGGCGCCTGGCCGACGCCTCGGCGATCCAGGGCGGACTGGGCCTGCACATGGCGGTCGCCGACCAGCTCCGCAGCCTCGGCGGGCGGGCCCTGTGCCGGCCCTGCACCGGCCCGCCGCCGCACCCGCTGGTCACCGCCTGGTGGTTCGCGCTGCCCGTGGCCGCCGGGGTCGGCCTGGCGATCGCGGTCCGGGCCCGGCGGACCGCACCCACCCTGCTGCCGCTGGCCTGCGGGGTGACGGCGGCCTTCCCCTACCTGTTCATGATCGGTTACGCCGCGCCCCGCTTCCTGCTCCCGGCCTACGCCCTGCTCGCGATCCCCGTCGCCGAGGCGCTGCTGCACCCGCTGACCATGGGGCCGGGGACCCGGCGGACGGCGGCCGCGACCCTGGTCGCGCTCTGCCTCGCCGCCCACCTCGCCGTCCAGCTCGCCGTCCTGACGGCCGTCGTCGGCCGCACCACCGCCGCCCACCGGGACTGGTCCCGCACGGCCGCCGCCCTGCACCGGCTCGGCGTCCGCCCGCCCTGTCTCCTCACCGGCCACGAGTCCATCCCGGTGGCGTTCTACGCCGGCTGTTCCTCGGCGGCGACGTCGGGCCACAACGCCAACAGCACGGACGCGACGATCACCCGCGCCGCCCGCCGCACTCCCGTCGCCGCACTGGTGCCCACGGGCTCGCGCCCACCCGGGTACGCCCGCACCTGGCCCTCCGTCCCGCTCACCGGGGTGCGCCTCTACTACGCCGTACCGGGGCCGCCCGGCGGCTGAGCGAGCGGCCGGACCGGCCGGGCCGCGGCGCGCGCGCCGGGGAGGACCGGCCGGTGACGAGATCGACGAGCGAGATTAGGCAGCGGACCTGCGGGAACGCGGACCGGGACCGAGCGCGTGCCGAGACGGAGGCGACGATGAGCGATCAGCAGGCCGGCCAGAGCCCGATGGCGGACGACGCCTACCAGCCCACCGGGAGCAACGAGGAACAGGAGGACGCCGGCCCCCTCGACCTGGAGGACGCGCTGGACGAGCGCGACTACGACGACATCCTCGACGAGGGCTACTCCCCGCCCGAGCGGCCCCTCGGCGTCACCAAGCACGGCACCACCGCCGCCGAGCAGCACGAGGGCGAGACGCTCGGCGAGCGGCTCCGCCAGGAGGTGCCGGACGTGCAGCCGCCGGCGGGCGACGGGACCGGGGACCTCCCCGGCGGCGAGGGCGAGCCCGTCGACCCGGAGGCGGGCGACGCCAGGGCGGGCCGACTGGTCGCCCCCGACGAGGGAGCCCATACGGACGCCACGAAGGAGGAGGTCGCCACCGACGTCGGGATCGACGGGGGAGCGGCCGGCGCCGAGGAGGCGGCCGTGCACGTCGTCGAGGAACCGGAGGGCGGGGCGCCCTAGGGGCGCCAGACCGCCGGACCGGAGCCCGGCCGTGGACCGGACGCCGCGGCGTCCGGTCC
>NZ_JBHTVE010000018.1:0-139295 GCF_042793175.1 Streptomyces sp. NPDC056580
GACGGGGACCCGTCCCCGCACAGCGCGGCGAAGCGGGAACCCGCCCGGAACCGCACCCGACAACGGTGCGGCAGACGGGAATCGCCCTCCTTTAGATGGGCGAGGATGTCAAGCGCCCCCACGGACAGAGCGGTCCTGCCGTGTACCGCGTGTGGGGTTCCCGGGCCCCGACAGCGGACGGAGAGCTCGTTGTCAGTGGTGGCTGGGACCCTGGTCGGTATGAACGGCGATGAGCAGTTGCTGCGCGGCCGGGTCTATGGCTGCGACCACGACGCCCCCAACCCCGGCCCGCTCCCCGCACGGACCTACGCGGCGCTTGTCGGTGGCCCCTTGGACGGTCTGCTGCTGGACATCACCGGCTGGACGGCGGAGGAAGTGGACGGTGGCGTCGCCCTGGCCACCGAGCTGTCGCGGTGGCCCGGCGGCCGCGCCCTGTACGACCCCGGAGCCGACGAGCCGCGCACACCAGGCCGAGGGGTGGCCTGCCACTTCTACTACTCCGGCGACACACCCTGACCCAGGCCCGCCCACCGCGGTTGACCAGGCGGTACCGCGGTGCGTGAGGCACGGGGCGGAGGGAACCAGATGGGACGCGCGGCGCGCGCGCATGCCCCGTTCCGCTGTAGCGGCTCGGCCGGGAGTGCACCGGCACAGGGCAAGATGAGCGGCGCAGCGCAAGATGAGCCAAGGAGCCCGAGCCGCCGACGGGGACCACGGGGTGAGGGATCGAAAGGCGCCGAGCGTCTGTGACGAGTAGCCTGCCTTCCAGGTGACAACCAGGCTGCTTCCCGCCGGCGCTTCTGCCAGCCTTTTGGGCTCTGCCGGTGACAACTGTCGTGCCTCGGCAAAAAGGCGACGGCCGGGGCACCGTATGCCGAGCATCGATGCAGGCCGGGCGCCTGCGCGATGACCGCGCGGACGTGGGTGGGTTTCATCCGGTTCGGGCAGTGGGGACGGCAGCTGGTTCCCTGGTGGGGCTGACCGCCGCTCGTCGCCCGACTCCCCGCTTACGCCCTTGCCCCTGCTCGCCCACCATCGCCGCACGCACCGCCGGGTGAGACCAGCAGGCGTGGCTCAGTCCCCGAACCCCCACACCGCGAAATCCGTCACCTTGCGGTAACCGATCCGCTGGTACAGGGCGTTGCTCGTGGGATTGGCAAGATCGGTGAACAGGAGCACATGTGCCGCCCCGCCCGCCACGGCGGTGCGGCTCACCTCCGCCGTCACCGCACCCGCGTAGCCGCGGCCGCGCAGGTGCGCGGGCGTGTAGACCGGAGCCACCCGCACCTGACCCGCCGACTCCGGGCTCACCCCGGCCATGGATACCGGCTCACCGTCGGCGGTCTCCCAGAGGGTGACGCCGCCCTGGGTGATGCGGGCTTCGGCCCACGGCCCGGCCCCCTGACCGGCACTCTGCCCGACCGCCTCCTTGAACGCGTCGTACCAGCGCATCAACAACTCCCGGTCCCCGAACCCGGCCACCCGCGCCCGCCCCTCAGGAGACGGCTCAGGAACACTCAACTCACCCAGCGCGTACAGCCGCTTACGCTGCACCAGCCGGGCCGCCGCACCGGTCCGCCGCTGCCAGGAGACGGCGAGACCCGCCGCCGTACTGTGTTCACCGGACACCCCGCCGAGCCCATGACCGACACCGGCCAGACGAGCCACCAGCCCCTCGGCCCCCTCCACACCGACAGGACTGAGATGGAGCGGGTGCGGCGGCGTGTGAAGAAATGCGGCACCGACCCGCCCGTTTTCACCGCGCAACACCCCGAACAGGGGAACCTCGTCGCTGTACAGCTGCCGCCCCCGACCGCACAGAGCATCCAGCACCGTCAGCAGAACCGTGTGCAGAGCCGGCCGGGACGCCAGGAAGCCACCCGCCCATTCCCTGAACTCCCGTGGATCGTCGGTCAGATGCCAGTCATCAGGACGCATACGGCCATGATGCGGCCCCACGGCCTCGCCCCGACATCCGTCTTCTTCCCCCGGCGGGGCCGGCGGCTGCGTGTGCGCCCTGAAGGACCGGCCGGCCGTGTCAGCCGATCCTGCGACAGTTGTGCCTGTTGACGGCGCAAGGACTCGGCGCCCCCCTGCGAGCCGGGCCCGGCCCCTTCTCACGCTCGGCGCCGCCCGGGACGCCTACGCGATCGTGTGACTTGAAACCCGGGATCGGGGAACTGGAAGGGATGCCCTGACCCATAAGGGGAGGGCCGGGTCTCCCGACGCCCGGCTCCCTCACCGGAAGAAGGACCATGATGGCGCACGAAGACGACGGTGGGCAGGCCGTGCCGAACACCCCGGGCATGCGCTCCGACGGCGACGGCGTCACACGCCGCCGTCCGCTGCGCGAGCGGCACGTCGATGAGACGGTCGAGGTCGCGGTGCCGGTCCGCACGGCCTACAACCAGTGGACGCAGTTCAAGACGTTCCCGCGCTTCTCGACCGTGGTGCGCGACGTCGAGCAGATCAGGCCTACCGTCACCGCGTGGACCATCGGCTACGGCCCCCTGCGCCACCGTTTCGCGGTCGAGATCGTGGAACAGGACCCCGACGCGTACCTGGCCTGGCGTGGCCTGGAGCAGCACCCCACCCACGAGGGGGAGGTCGAGTTCCGGCCGACCGAGTCCGGCGGCACCGCGATCACGGTACGGATGCTCCTCCAGCCGCACGGGGCCGCGAAGGCTCTCACCCGCTCCTCCACGGTCACGGGGCTGACCGCCCGCCTGGTGCGCGGGGAACTGGTCAACTTCAAGCACTTCATCGAAGGGCTCGGCCAGGAGGGCGGCGCCTGGCGAGGCACCATCCGCAACGGCCGCGTTCAGCACGACACCCCGGAACCGCCCAGGAGCCGTGTCGCCCAGTGGCCCGTCGGCTGACCCGCGTACCGCACACGGCAAGAGAAAGGCCAAGCGATGCATAACCCGCCCGGTGAGGAGCCGGAGACCTCCCTCTCCGTGACACCGCCCAAAAAGTGGGCGGCCGGGGTTCCCGCCGTCGCGCACGCGCTGGAGTACTCCCTGGAACAGACCTCCCCGCGCAAGACCGGGGTCGACCTGCTCACCATGAACCAGGTGGGCGGGGTCGACTGCCCCGGCTGCGCGTGGGCGGACCCCGCCCCGGGCCGGCGCCATCGCAATGAGTACTGCGAGAACGGCGCCAAGCACATCAACGACGAAGCCACGACGCGCCGGATCACCGCCGACTTCTTCCGCGAGCACAGCGTGTCCGATCTCGCCGCCCGTTCCGACATGTGGCTCAACCAGCAGGGCCGGCTCACCGAGCCGATGATCAAACGGCCCGGATCGGACCACTACGAGCCCATCGGCTGGAACGACGCCCTGGGCGTCCTCGCGCAGGAACTGAAGGGGCTGGACTCGCCCGACGAGGCGGTCTTCTACACCTCCGGCCGGGCCAGCAACGAGGCCGCCTTCGTCTTCCAGCTCTTCGCCCGCGCCTACGGCACCAACAACCTGCCCGACTGCAGCAACATGTGCCACGAGTCCAGCGGCTTCGCCCTGAACGAGACGCTGGGCGTCGGCAAGGGCACCGTCAGTCTCGACGACCTCCACCACGCGGACCTGATCTTCCTGGTGGGGCAGAACCCGGGCAGCAATCACCCGCGGCAGCTTTCGGCCCTGGAGGAGGCCAAGCGCAACGGCGGCCGCATCGTAGCGGTTAACCCGTTGCCGGAGGCGGGGCTGCGACGCTTCAAGAACCCGCAGAAGCCGCGTGGGGTCGTGGGGCGGGGCACCCAGATCGCCGACCGCTTCCTGCACATCAAGCCGGGCGGGGACCTCGCCCTGTTCCAGGCACTGAACCTGCTGTTGCTGGAGGCGGAGGACGCGCGTCCCGGCACCGTCCTGGACCACGACTTCATCAAAGCCCACACCTCCGGTTTCGAGGAGTTCGCCCGGCACGCCCGCACCGTCGACTGGGACGACGTGCGCGCGGCGACGGGACTGACCCGCGAGGAGATCGAGAAGGTCCGCGACGAGGTCCTGCGGAGCGAACGCGTCATCGTGTGCTGGGCGATGGGCATCACCCAGCACAAGCACGGCGTACCCACCATCCGGGAGATCGTCAACTTCCTGATGCTGCGGGGCAATCTGGGGCGCGCCGGCACGGGCGCCTGCCCGGTGCGCGGCCACAGCAACGTCCAGGGCGACCGCACCATGGGCATCTGGGAGCAGATGCCGGACACCTTCCTGGACGCCCTTCAGGAGGAGTTCGGCTTCGATCCGCCGCGCCCGCACGGCTTGGACTCGGTGAACTCGATCAAGGCGATGCTGGAGGGCCGCGTCAAGGTCTTCCTCGCCCTGGCCGGGAACTTCGTGCGCGCAGCGCCCGACAGCGAAGTCACCGAGAAGGCGATGCGTTCATGCCGGCTGACCGCCCACATCTCCACCAAGCTCAACCGCTCCCACACTGTCTGCGGCGACACCGCCCTGATCCTGCCGACGCTGGGGCGCACCGAGCGTGATGTCCAGGCCGACGGCGAGCAGTTCGTCACCGTCGAGAACTCCATGAGCCAGGTGCACACCTCCCAGGGACGACTCGAACCGGCCTCGCGCGTGCTGCTGAGCGAGGTCGCCATCCTGTGCCGGCTCGCCCGGCGGAGCCTCGACGGCGAGGGGGACATCCCCTGGGCCAAGTTCGAGGGCGACTACAACACCATCCGCGACAGCATCTCCCGGATCGTGCCGGGCTTCCACGACTTCAACGCCCGGGTGACCCGTCCGGGGGGCTTCCAGCTACCCAACCCGGTCAACGAGGGCGTGTTCAGGACCGAGACCGGCAAGGCCCGGTTCACCTGCAACGAGCGGGTGGTCCCCCGGGCCCCCGAGGGTCACCTGCTGCTGCAGACCTTGCGCTCGCACGACCAGTGGAACACCGTCCCGTACACCAACAACGACCGCTACCGAGGCATCCACGGCAGCCGCCACGTGGTCCTCGTCAACCCGGCCGACCTGTCCGAACTCGGCCTCGCCCAGGGCGATCGCGTGGACCTGGTGAGCGTCTGGGAGGACGGCACCGAGCGCCGGGCCGAGAACTTCGAGGTCGTGTCCTACCCGGCGGCCAAGGGTTCGGCCGCCGCCTACTACCCCGAGACGAACGTCCTGGTGCCGCTCGACAGCGTCGCCGACGTGAGCAACCAGCCCACGTCGAAGGGCATCGTCGTCCGCCTCGACCCCACGGGCGACCGGTCCCGGCCGGCACCCGTCTGACCGAAACCGACGACGCCGCTCCCCGGCGGGCCCCGCTGACAGCAGCGGGGCCCGCCGTCCGTCCAGTGCTGTGACCGGGAAGGCCGCCGGGCTTGGAGCGGACAAGCATTTTGATGGGCTGGGCAGCCCGCGCACCGGGCGTGGCAAGATCGCGGCGTGACCGCCGGCATGCTCATCCCTGACGCCGCCGATCCCAGCGCCGAGGCCTTGCGGGTGACGGCCCGATAGGGCAGTTCGCAGACCGTGCGACTCGAAGGGGCACGCTTTGCGCCTCACACTTCAGCGCGGCTGCCCGCCGTTCCTCCCGGTGCGTGCAGCGCTCATCGCACGACCGGGGCGGTAGGCATGGGGCAGGGCTTACGTGGCACTCACCGGGTGCGGGCCGCCCGCTGCGACGCCGTGGCCCGACACAGGGGGCGTACCAGCCGAGTGGAGGCCTGGAAGAGGCACGCGAACACCGCCGGGACCTGGTCGCGGCGGCCGAGACGACCGGGGACGACGAGCTGGCCGCCAGGATCATCGGCGCCTACGACGTCCCAGCGTTGTGGACCCGCGCCGACGACCCCGCGGGCGCCGCCGAGCTGGCCCGCGCCGCAGCCCGGGCCGCCGCCCGGCTCGGCCCGGACGGACCGCCGGCCCTGCGCGCCCGGCTGCTGTCGGTCGTCGCGGTCGAGTCACGCGGCGACGCCACCGCGGACGCGCCCGTTCCCCGGGCAGCCCAGGCGCCCGCCGCCGAACGGTGGCGGGCGCGTGCCCGGCACGCCGCCGAGGAGGCCGTCCGCCTCGCCCGCCGCCTCCAGGACCCCGCGCTGCTCGCGTTCGGCCTCAACGGCGCCTTCATGCAGTCCTTCGACGCCTGCGGATCGGCCGCCCGCCGCGACACCCTCGGCGCCGAACTGACCCGGCTGGCCGTCGACCACCAACTCCCCGGCCACGAGGTACTGGGACGCCTGATCCGTCCCCAGGCCCTCGCCGGACTCGGCGACCTCGCCGCCGGGGACGCGCAGGCCGAGGAGATCGACCGGCTCGCCCACCGCAACGAACGGCCGCTCGCGGCGGTGTTCACCGCCTGGTACCGGGCCCTGCGACGCTGCGAATCCGACGGCTGGCAGGCCGCCCGCGCCACGTACGAGCGGGTCCTCGCGGAGACCGCCGGCTGCGGCATGCCCGGGTTCACCCGGGGCGCGGCCGCCCTCGTCGCGCTGGTCCCGGCCATGCGGGGCGACGCCCTGCCCGATCCCGACGACTTCGCCCACCTCGACGCCGGCCCCTACCGGCCCTGGCTCGACCCCCTGCTCCTGGCCGCCTCCGGCGCCACCGACCAGGCCCGCCGGGCGCTCACGAAGGCCCCACGCCCACCGCACGACCACCTCCAGGAGGCACTGTGGTGCGTTCTCGCCCGCGCGGCGGCCTCCGTTCGGCACCTGCCGGTCCTGCGCCGGGCCCGCGACGAACTCGCCGCCGCAGCAGCCGAGTCCGCCGGCGCCGGCAGCGGCCTGATCTCCTTCGGCCCGGTCGTCCGGCACCTGAACGCCGCCGGTGCCGTGCTCGGCGTCAACACCCCGTCCTCCACGGAGCCTGCCGTGGGTGACGCGCGGGAGCGGTGACCGGGCGGGACGAGGACAGCGCGGACCTCGCAGGGGGCTAACGGTCGGTCAGGGCGGACTCGTGCACGGTCCGCAGCGTCGCGTCCGAGGTGGTGCGCTCCAGACGGAGGCGGGCCGAGCGGCCGCGCAGGGTCAGGGTCATGAGCTGGTTGCCGAACCAGGGGCCGCCCTGCTTGCGCCAGTTGACCGGCGGCCGGGGAGAGCGGCCGTGCCGGGCGAGCATGCGGCCCAGCAGGCGGGCCGGGGCGCTCCAGCCGAAGCGGAACCCCAGCCGCATCATCAGGGACACCGAATTGTGCACGGGCGAGCAGGTGAGCTGGAAAACGGGAGGACGCGGGCCGCCGGACGGCCAGGACGCCTCGGCGAGATAGCCGTGGTGGACGTCGCCGGACAGCACGCACACGGTCGCCGGGGCAGCCGGTGCGGCCCCGGTCTCGGCGATCAGGTCGGCGAGACCGGCGAAGGATCGGGGGAAGGCCGCCCAGTGCTCCAGGTCGGCTCCGCGGCGCAGCCATTCGCCGAAGCGCGCCCAGCGCTGTCCGCGTTCTCCGGCGCACAGGGCCGCGTCCCAGCTTTCGGTGTCGTGCACCAGGTGCGGCAGGAGCCAGGGCAGCGAGGTGCCGATCAGCAGGTGGTCGTACGCCCCCTCGTCGGCCTGTATCTGCTCGCGCAGCCAGGCGTCCTCACCCGGGTCGAGCATGGCCCGGCGGTCCTCGGCGAGGACCCTCGCGGCCCGGGAGTCCACCATCACGACCCTGACCCGGCCGAAGTCGCGGCGGTAGCTGAAGCGGACCGAGGCGGAATCGGCGTCGGCCCGCTCGGCCAGGGCCCGCACCGCGGTGGTGCCGTCCGGCGCGGCGTGCACGGCGGCCCAGGTGGGGTCCTCGGCCAGTTCGGCCGGGGCGAGGTTGCCCAGGTGCTGGTGGACCCAGTAGGACATCAGGCCGCTCACCAGCCGCTCCTGCCACCAGTCGGTGGTGCGCATGTCCGCGAGCCAGGCGGCGGAGGTGTTCCAGTCGTCCACGATGTCGTGGTCGTCGAAGATCATGAAGCTGGGCACGGTGGACAGCAGCCAGCGGACCTCCGGGTCGAGCCAGGATTCGTAGTAGAGGTGGCAGTACTCCTCGTAGTCCGCGACCTGACCGCCGGGTGGCTTGTCGAGATCGCGGCGGCCGGCCAGCCAGCGCCGGGTACGCGCGGAGGTCTCGTCCGCGTAGATCTGGTCGCCCAGCAGGAGCAGCACGTCCGGGCGTTCGGCCTCGGGGTCGGCCATCAGACGGGCGGCGAGGGTGTCGAGGGCGTCGGGGCCGATCGGATCCTTGCCGTCGGCCGGAGGTGCGGCCCAGCGGCACGATCCGAAGGTGACCCGCACGGCGTCGCCGGTGCCCGGTGAGCGGATGACGGAGGGCGGAAAGCGGGGATCGGAAGGGGGCCACACCCGGGAGTCGTCCAGCAACACCTCGTAGCTGGGGGAGCCGCCGGGGCGCAGTCCGCTCACCGTGACGAGCGCGTAATGGTGTCCGGCCACCTGGAAGGTGGGGGCCGTGCCACCCGCCCCGTCGGAGCAGCGCACCTCCACCGTGCAGGGCTCGCCGGTCTCGACCCACACCGTGGCGGACGAGCCCTCGGTGCACCTCAGCAGTGGTCCCAGGCGCAATTCGGCCACGAGATCGCCTTCCTGTCTCGCGCGTAGGGAAAGGAACGACGTAGCGACGGTACAGGGCCCGGCGGCCAAGTGTCCGAATCCGGCCCGCGGAGGCAGGCGGCCGGTGACGACGAGGACGGACGATCCCGTCCTGGCCGTTACCGCCCGGGCCGCATCCGGCAGAGCCGACCCCCGCCGCCCCGGCGAACCGGCGCCAGCCATCGCCACGCAACCGGCCGCGGTGGCACACCGCGACGTCAGCCGCTCCCCGCCCCGTCCCACCTTGCGGTGAAGGACCGCGTGGTCCCGCCCGCCGGAAGTCCGTGGTGCAGCACAGTGGGCCGGTGTCTCCTCGCTCCCTGACCGTGCTCCTCCTGGTGCTGCTGGGCGTCACGGGCTGCACCACCGTGATGACGGCCGACTCACCGCCGGCCGACGGCCCCACCCCGGGTGTAAGGGCTCCGCTCGCTCCGGACGAACCGAAGGCGCCGGTGCCCGCGACACCGCTTCCGGCGCGGTCCGCCCTGGTACGGACCGGACCCGACCGGACGCGGCACACCCCGAAGGCCGGTCGCACGCACCGGCAACAGCCCCCGGCTCCCGTGACTCCAACCCGGTGGCCCCATACAACCGTTGTCCGGACGCCGCCGGCACCACGCGTCCACCCGGCCCCGCGGCGACGGCCGCACCCGCACGCGAGGACGCGACACACGGGCCCGAGGAAGCGGCACCCCGCCGTGCGCACACCCCGCGTTTACCCGCTGCCCCGGACCGGGCCCTACCCCCGTCAAATGCGGCAACTGTGCCGCAGCGCCGACGGGGTGGCAGCCCCCGACATCGCGGGCCTGTGCCACGAGGCCTGGGACTAAGCCGTGTCCGAGCGCGCTCACCGTGCGGGGGCAGAGCCCGGCTGCGGTCGCGGGGGCTGGTCGGGCAGGTCCTGTATCAGCCGGCGCTGTCCTGATCAGTTACAGTCTGCTCACTTCGAAGCAAGGGGTACGGGGGGAAGTTGTGCAACTCGGCATATGCTCGGTCTGTCGGCTGCAGTTGCCTCTGTCCAAGGGGATGCTCGTCTCCCACAAGGTGGAAGGGCAGGCCTGTCCGGGATCCGGCCGGGCGGCCGGGGTGCGGCCCCCCGCGGACGTCAACGCCCCAGCCGCGGGCGGGGACAAGAACCCGACACGGCGTCCGCCCGTGGATACCCGGGTGGAGGCCGTTCAGCTGTCGCTCAGCGCCCTGTGTGTCGTGGGGCTCCTCGTCGCCCTCGTCGGGCTGTTCTTCTCCGAGGTCGTCCCGCTGTTCGCACTGGCTGTCGTCGCTGTCGCGGGAATCGCCCTGTGGGTGCTGAACGCCACCCCGGCGGGCCGGCGCAACACCGCCCGCAACGACGCTGCGGCGGCACGACTGGCCGGGGCCCGCGAGCGGGAGGCCGCACGCGCCGAGCAGAAGCGCGAGCAGGAGCGGCAGGATGCTCTGGCACGCGAGGCGGCCGCGGCGGCCCAGGCACTGCGGCGCGCGGCACGTCAGCTGCTCGACGGACTGCCCGAGCGCGGAGCGCCGCAGGAAGAGGCGATCGCCCACTGCCTGTCGGGGACCAGCGCGGCGCGCGACCCACGCGTCAAGGCCGAGGCTGAGCGGCTCGCGCGACGCCATGTCGCCGTGGACGAGCGCATCCTGTGCATCGCCCTGTCGGCGACCAGCGGGTCCGGCAGGCGCCCGGCGCTGCTGATCCTCACCGACCGCGCGGCGGCCGTGTCGGACAGAGGCACGTCCTACCGGTACGACCCCGATCCCGACGATGTGACCGAAGGCTGGGGATTGCAGGTCGGAGACCTGCACTTCTCCTTCCTCGACAATCCCCGGCTGCGCGCCGCCCTCGCGGCCCGGCAGGAGGCCGCGGCCCTCCCCGCGCCGGCCGCGTCCCCGGCGGGCCGCCCCGAGCCCCGGTTGATCCGCACCGCGCGGGACTCCGAACTCGTCGCCGTCGACTGGATGCGTCACCTGGGCTTCACCGATGCGGTGGCCACGCCCGTCGGCGCCGACGAGGGAATCGACGTCATCTCCGAGCGGGGCCTGGCCCAGGTGAAGATGGAGGGCAGCCCCACCACCCGCCCGACCGTCCAGCAACTCCACGGCGTCGCCACCGCCAAGGGGAAGGAAGCCTTGTTCTTCTCACTGGCCGGATACACCCCGCCGGCCGTCGAATGGGCCTCGCGGCACGGCATCGCCCTGTTCCGGTACGACTACCAGGGGACGCCCCAGGCCATCAACGCGCCCGCGCTGCGGCTGTGGGAGACAGCCGGCGCACGGGCGTCCCAGCCGGCCGAGGCCGATCACGGCAGCGACGCGTAGACAGCTCGTCCGGCGCCACGCCTGCTCCCCGCAGGACCCGTTCGCGGAACGGGTCCTGGCACGCCCGGCCGAGGGGAACCCGGAGACGGCTGACGGGGTCGGCACGCCGCGCCCTACGGCAGGCGGAAGACTCCTGCCCGCAGTACGCGCAGCCGCGCAGGATGGTTCACGCGATGCCGCAGGCAGCCCCGTTGAGGCTGAAGGCCGCAGGCTTGGCGAAGTTGCCGCCGTACGTGCCCTGGAAACCGAAGGAGACCTTGCCGCCCGCCGGGATCTGCGCGTTGTAGGCCACGCCGCTCGCCGTGACGGTTCCGGACGACGGGCTCAGACCGGCGTTCCAGGCACTGGTGATCTGCTGCCCGGCCGGCAGCGTGAAGCCCAGCTTCCAGTCGTTGACGGGGGAGGAGCCGGTGTTGGTGAGGGTGACGTCGGCGGTGAAGCCGCCCTGCCACACGTTCGTCGCGTACGACACGGTGCAGGCCGCGGGAGTTCCGGGGTTTCCGGAGTCGCCGCCGGTGTTGACCGCGGAGGAGAACGAGGTGACCGCGAGACCGGTGCCGTTCTGCCAGGGCTCGAAGCCCGCCTGCACGCTGGTCAGGTACCAGTTGTTCTGCGCCAGCCCGCGGGAGACGGCCTGCCGGACGAAGTCCATGACGTCGAAGTTCCAGCTCGCGATCGCCGACGGGGCGACGAAGGACAGCACGTCGTTGGAGCCGTTGTTGCCGGACCACACCTGCCACTGGCGCCCCGCCACGGTGGCCGAGCCCACCTGCGAGCCGACGGGCTGGATGGAACCGACCTTGTTGAACCAGACCATGATCTCCGTCCGGTTGACCCCGTCGGTGCGGGGCGTGGGGTCGAGCCAGATGTCGTACGCGGCGTCGTACACGGCGTCGCTCACGTAGCTGTACGAGATACCGGTCGGTGCGCTGGAGATGGCGCTGAGCTGCGCCGGAAGGCGGGTGCCCGGCGAGCAGTTGGTGTAGTGGCAGCCGTTGAAGAGGGACGGGTAGGACTTCGGGGCGCCGTTCGTCGGGACCGAGCCGTCGGCCTGGGTGATCCTGAATCCCGAGTCGGTGGCGGTGATGCACTGGGTCTGGCTGGTGCCCCAGCGGTTGTTCTGGACGACGTAGCGGCCCTGGATCGTGGTCGTTCCGAACTGTTCGCAGATAGAGGTGTCGGCGTGGGCCGCCGGGGCGGTGCCGAGCAGCGCCGCCAACGTGGCGAGCGAGGCGAGCAGGGCGCCTAACAGGGCGTGCGTCCTGGTGCGGTGGGGGTGCCGTGAGGTGCGCATGGGGGTCCTCTCGGAGGGGTGGGGACATCACGGGAGCGCCCGAACCCAGACACGATTGGGAGCGCTCCCATCTCCGCCGTTTCGGGGGACTGTAGGGAAGCGTCGTGACCCTGACAAGACGCTGCGCAGGATCCCGTCGAAACTCCGAAGCCGCAGGCCGGCGAAGTCAGGCCGGTGCGGCGGCTAACCGGCCCCCTGCCTGGGAGCGCTCCCGAACCCGTCCCGCACACCGCACCACCGTGCACCCGAGCACCGCAGCCGCCGATCGGCCGGCGCCGCCGCTCAAGCCGAGTCGCGCAGCACCAGTTCCGTCCGGAGGATGACGTGGCGCCAGGCCACGGACGGCTCCTCGATCTCCTGGAGGAGGAGCCGGACCATCGTCCGGCCGATCTCCCCGAGCGGCTGACGCACCGTCGTCAGTCGTGGCGCCGTCCGCTCCGCCAGTGGGAAGTCGTCGAAGCCGATGACGGCGACGTCCTGCGGCACGCGGCGTCCTGCCGCCCGCAGCGCGGCCAGGGCGCCTTCGGCCGTGGTGTCCGAAGCGGCGAGGACGCCGTCGGTCTCCGGATGCCGTTCGAGGAGCCGGGCCATGGCCCGGCAACCGCCTTCCTCGGTGAAGTCGCCCTCCTCGATCCAGGACGGCGGGACGTCCAGGCCGCCCAGCGAGAGGGCTTCCCGGTAGCCGCGCAGCCGGCACTGGGCGACGTACATGTCGAGCGGCCCGGTGATCGTGGCGATCGTCCGCCGCCCGGTGGCCAGCAGGTGGGCGACCGCGCTGCGCGCGCCGCCCGCGTTGTCCGCGTCGACGTAACTGACACGCTCGTCGCCCGAGCGGCGTCCCATCAGCACGGTCGGCATCCGGGCCTCGGCGAGCATGTCGGGCAGCGGATCGTCGGCGTGGACGGACATCAGCAGGACGCCGTCGACCCGCCCGCCCCGGGCGTACTCGAGGAAACGCCGCCGCTCGGCGTCCGAGCGGACCAGGGTGAGCAGCAGCTGCGGTCCGGTGCCGGCCAGCGCGTCGCCGATCGCGTGCACGATCTCGGAGAAGAACGGCTCGGCGAACTGCCGCCATCTGGGCTCGGTCATCACGAGCGCGACGGCGTCGGCCCGCTGCCCGGCGAGCGAACGCGCCGCCAGATTGGGCACGTAGCCGAGTTCCGCGATCGCTCGCTGAACGGCTCTCCGCGTGGACTCCTTGACGCCCGCCGCGTTGTTGACGACCCGGGAGACGGTGCCCCGGCCCACCCCGGCGCGGGCGGCCACCTCCTCGAGTGTCGGAGCGCCCGGCTGCCGCCTGCCCATGACCACCTCCCCAGAGATCACCGATACTACGGCGCGCAGGACACCGGGCACAGGTCTTCCCAAGGCTCCGGCTGCGGGATGCCGGGCATGGGCGAGAGACGGCGAACGGGCGCTGATCGGCTTACCCGGTCCGGTCCGCATGTCGCCCGCGTCACTGCCTCAGGCGCGACCCGGCGGCCTCGCCGGATGCCAGAGGCCCGCCACTCGACGGCTAGGAGGTCAGGTCCAGCGGCTGCAGGGTGTCCCAGTAACCGCGCAGTGTCTCTTGGGGCGTCGCCGGACCGGGGGCCTGCCGAGAAGCCGTCGGCCAGGGCCGCGCTCGCTCCGAGGCGCGGCGTGCCCACCAGTGGACGGCGCCTACGCTCACGCAGCTGCCGGTGAGCGCCGCCGCGGCGATGGTGAGTGCGTATCGGGCCCTGACAGGCATGTCGTCCCCCGCTGGGTGGTCCGTGGAATCGCGCTTGCGCATAGCCGGGTTGCCCGGCAGGCCGGCTTAACACCCCGCGGCCGTGCCTCCTCCCTCAGACGGCCTGGACGGTGAGGTCGTCGCGGCCGGGCGGCTGCCAGTCGAGGATCGGGGTGAGCGCGTCGACGAGAGCCGAGGCCGGTGTCATACGGAGCATCAGGTCGCGCGAGGCGGTGGCGGGAGCGGAGTGCCACTGTGCGGCGGCGCCGATCCGCTCGCAGCGACGGGCGATCATCCGGGTGCGCGGGCGCCGGCACCCGTCGTAGGCGGCCAGCGCGGACTCCACATCCGGATGTGCGTCCAGGAGCCCGGCCAGCGTCACCGCGTCCTCCAGCGCCTGGTCGGCGCCCTGGCCCAGGTTCGGGGTCATGGCGTGCGCGGCGTCGCCGAGCAGCGCCGCGCGGCCCGTGACGAAACCGGCCAAGGGCGGCAGGGGGTAGATGCCGTGGCGCATCACCGTCGCCTCCTCGGCGCCCGCGAGCAATCGGGGGACCGGGTCGGGCCAGCGCCGAAGCGCCGGCGCGGTTCGGCCGGTTCACCACACGGGCCGCGCTGCCCTTCGGGAGCGTTGGCGACGCAGAACACGTATGTGCGGCCGTCCGTGAGCGGCGCGAACCCCACGCGCTCACCACGTCCCCAGCTCTCGCCCCCGGCCGGCGGCCGCTCACCCGTGTCGACGACGAATCGCCATGCGGTGTACCCGGCACACCTCGGTGCCGGAGCCTGCGGTCACAACGCCTGCCGCACGGTGGAGCCGATCCCTTCGGCGCCTACCAGCAGTTCGGCCTGCGCGACGCCGCTGTCGTGCTCGGCCTCCTCGCTCTGGAAGCACCGCGTCGTCCCGAGCTCCGTGCGGCCCTGCACGCCGCGGGCAGCCGCCGTCGCGCCTTGGCCGCGAACCTGCTCGCCGCGGCCGGCGCACCTGACCCCACGGCGAACGCCAACGCCTTCGTGGCGTCCTGGACGGCACACTGCTCAATCAGCTCACGGCGGTGGCCCCACACCGGCTCACCCCCGAGCAGTTGCGCCGAAGCCTTCTCAACGTCATCCGCACCTGCGCGGAACCGCGGCATCCCTGAACAGCGAACCCCGCACAGTTCGGCGGTCCAGTGGGCGGTGACGCGACGCGCCACCGATGGCGCGAATCGTGGGACGGACGTCGTTGACGCCGGTCCGCCGGAACCCGCAGGCTCGAGACGTGCAACGACGTCGCATCGTGTTCGTGGTCTTCGACGGCTTCCAGGCCCTGGACCTGGTCGGTCCGCACGAGGTGTTCCAGCATGCGCGGACGCCCGCGGGAGCGTACGACTGCCAGGTCCTGGCAGCTGTCGCCGGCCCCGTACGGTCGAGCAGCGGCCTGCCCCTGCAGGCCGGACACGGTGTGGCCGACCTGGACCCGCACGGAATCGACACCCTGGTGGCGGTGGGCGGCAAAGGCGTCGACGAAGCGGCCAAGGACGGCGCGGTCACCGGGTGGATCGCCGCGGCCGGCGCAACCGCCCGCCGCGTCACCTCGGTGTGCAGCGGAGTGTTCCTGCTGGCGGCCGCTGGACTTGTCGAGGGCAGGCGCGTGACCACCCACTGGTCCCGAGCGGAGCAACTCGCCCGGCAGCATCCCGGACTCCGGGTGGACTGCGACCCGATCTTCCTCAGGGACGGGAGGGTGTGGACCTCGGCGGGCGTGACCGCGGGCATGGACCTCGCCCTCGCCCTGGTCGAGGACGACCTCGGCCGGGACGTCGCCCATGCCGTCGCCCAGGAGCTGGTGCTCTTCCTGCGCCGGCCGGGCAGCCAGTCGCAGTTCAGCGTGCCGCTGTGGTCGCGCCAGCCGTCCACCGATCCGATCCGGGCAGCGGTGTCGGCGATCCATGCCGACCCCCGAGCCCGGCACGGTGTCGCCGAGCTGGCCGCGCACGCGGGCCTGAGTCCGCGTCACCTGCAGCGCAGGTTCACCGCCGAACTGGGCACTCCGCCGGCGGCCTATGTGGAGCGGGTGCGCGTGGAGGCGGCCCGCCGGGCCCTGGTCGAAGGCGACGACCCCGTCGAGGTCATCGCCCGCCGCTGCGGCTTCGGTACCGCGGAGACGCTGCGGCGCTCCTTCCACAGGCGCGTCGGCGTCGCGCCGTCCGAGTACCGGGACAGATTCCGATCCATCGAGGAGTACGCATGACGGCCTATGGGCTGCTGTTGTTCGAGGGGGCCGAGGAACTGGACTTCGTCGGCCCCTGGGAGGTGTTCACCTCCTCGGCCATGCTCCGCGAGGGACGGGACACCACCGTACTGATCGCCGAACGGCCGGGCGCCGTCCGCTGCAACAAGGGCATGCGGGTACTGCCCGACCACACCTTCGACGATCACCCACCGCTCGACGTGCTGCTCGTGCCCGGCGGAAACGGCACCCGGACCCAGGTGTCCAACCCCGTACTCGTCGAGTGGATCCGCGAGACCTCCGCCCGGACCGCCTGGACCACCGGTGTGTGCACCGGAGCCCTGCTGCTGCACGAGGCCGGCCCGGCCCGCGGCCGCCGCGTGGCCACCCACCACGCCTTCGAGGACACCCTCGAGGCACGCGGAGACGTCACCGTGGTCCGTGACGCGCGCTACGTGGTCGACGGCGACCTGGTCACCAGCCAGGGCGTGTCCGCCGGGATCGACATGGCCCTGTGGCTGATCGGCCGGCTGCACGGCCGCGATCACGCCCGCGCCGTGCGCCGTTACATCCAGTACGAGCCCGCCCCGCCCTACCTCGCCGACGAGCCGGAGCCCGCCGCGGACGGAGGCGGCGCATGGCCCACGTCGCAGACCTGATCAGCTACCCCGTCAAGGGCTGCAGGGGCACCTCCATGAGCGAGGCGGTGCTCACGCCGGCGGGCCTCGCGCACGACCGCGGCTTCATGGTCGTCAGCGAGGAGGGGCTCCACCGTACCCAGCGCCGCCACCCCCGGCTCGCCCTCGTCCAGCCGGCCGTCAGCCACGACGGCAGCCGGCTGACACTCGACTCGGCCGACTCGGCGAGCGGTCACGGCACGCTGCACGTCGACGTCACCACCTCCGCGCCGCGCCGCGACGTCGACCTGTTCGGCGCCGCCTTCCAGGGCATCGACCAGGGCGACGAAGCCGCCGCCTGGCTCTCGGAGTTCCTCGGCGCCGCCAGCCGCCTGGTACGCGTGCCGCCGGACCACGACCGGATCACCGACGGCTGGACTCCAGGTACCTCCGGCTACGCCGACAGCAGCGCCGTACACCTGCTGACCCGGTCTTCCCTCACTTCCCTCAACCGGCGGATGGCCGCCGAACACGGCGCCCCGCCCCTGCCCATGGACCGCTTCCGGCCGAACATCGTCGTCGACGGCGGCCGGGGCGAGCACCGTGACGGCGCCGACTGGGCGGCCGTTCCCCATGCCGAGGACCGCGCCCGCCGCATACGCATCGGCGCGGCCGAACTGGGCTACGCCAAGCTCGCGGTGCGCTGCGCGGTCACGCTGGTCGACCAGGAAGCCGGTGCCCGCCAGGGGCGGGAACCGCTGCGTACGCTCGCACGCTACCGTCGCACGGCCAGCGGGGGTGTGGTGTTCGGTGCGAAGTTCTCCGTCGTGCGGCCAGGAAAACTCTCCGTCGGCGACGAGGTGGCCGTGCAGGAGTGGGGCGAGGCCGAGATGTGAACCCCGACCGCACGGACGGGCCCAGAGGCGGAGCGCCCGGTCGCCGGCCGCCGCCCTCCGCGGGCCGGCCGGCTCGACTCTAACCCTAAAGCTGAGGTTCAGAGCGTGATCACCGTCAGGCTGCGGGACCGGTGACACCACGCCTCCCCCCGGACGTTCCGGCACACGGGTCTGCTCTGCCGGCAGCAGAACGCCGGCCTGTCCCGGCACGGCAATCACTACAGTCCAACCGCATGACGAGTGTGACAAAGCGCGAGGTGGAGTACCAGGCCGACGGTCTGACGATGATCGGGCACCTGGCGCTGCCGGCCGGCGTCGGCCGCCGGCCCGCGGTGCTGCTCGGACCGGAGGGCATGGGGCTCAGTGACGTCGAGCGCGGCCGGGCCGATGCGCTGGCCGGGCTGGGATACGTGGTGCTGGCCTTCGACCTCCACGGCGGCCGCTACTTGGGCGACCCCGACGAGATGCTGGCCCGGTGCACGCCGCTGCTCGCCGACCCCGACCGGATGCGGGGCCTCGGTCACGCGGCCCTGGACGTGCTGCGCGCGGAGCCGCGGACCGACCCCGACCGGATCGCCGCCGTAGGCTACGGCACCGGAGGCATCATCGGGCTGGAACTCGGGCGCGACGGCGCCGACCTGCGCGCGATCGCGACCCTCAACGGGCTGACCACGGGACGGCCGGGCGAGACGGCGCGCATCCGCTGCCCGGTGTGGGCCGGGGTCGGATCGGAAGACCCCGTCATGCCGCCCGCGCAACGGGAGGAGTTCGCCGCCGACATGCAGGCCGCGGGCGTCGACTGGCGCCTCGTGGTCTACGGCGGCGCCCTGCACGCCTTCCACCACCCGCCGGTCGACCATCCCGTGGTCCCCGGCGTCGGCCACCACCCACGGCACGCGCAGCGAGCCTGGCGCGACGTCGTCGACCTGCTCACCGAGTGCGTGCCCGTGTCGGAGTGACGCAGCGGCTGACCGGCCTGTCGACCACCCGTCAGCGGAAGCGGGAGGACGCGTACGTGCGGGTGCGGTGGACGAAGGCGGCGACGCTGGTGGCGGCCAGGGCGGTCAGCCACACGGCGCTGTGCGTGAGCGGGGAGAGGGTCACCTGGTGGGTGTAGCCGGCGGCGAGGCTGGTCTGGAGGGAGCCGTAGCTGGGGAGCAGTCCGACCAGGGGGTTGTCGGCGGTGGTGGCGGCGACGGGGTTCTGCGGGGCGAGATCGATGATGCTGACCATGATGATGGTGACCAGCCCTTCGACCTCGCCGGGCAGGAAGAGGGCCAGACACGTGCCCATGGCTCCGTACACGAGGGCGACGACGAGGACGGCGACGCCGAGCAGTACGGGTTGGGCGGGGGACCAGAACAGCAGCATCCAGCCGGTGGCGTAGGCGCTGACGAGGACGGCGGCGGTGAGCAGAGCGGTGAGTTTGGCCGCGATGAGAGCGATGCGGGGGTAACCGGCCGCGGCCAGTCGGCGGTCGAACGCCCGCGTGCGGCGGGCGGTGCTGAACATGAGGAAGCCCACCAGCAGGGAGACGGCGTTCAGCGAACCGCTGATCATGGTGATCTCGTCGCCGCCGGCGTGCAGCCAGGCGCCGGTGGCGCGCAGCCGGAAGGGGAACGTCTTGGGGGTGGTGACGGTCTTGGCCACGGTGATCCACAGCGGGATGAACACGACGAGCAGCACGGCCGCCAGCCGGTTCTTCGCCATGGCCAGCAGGCCGTAGCGGCCGGCGGTGAGGTAGGCGTTCACTCGGCGGCGGCCGCCGCCGGCCCGGCGTGCAGGAGACCGTCGCGGAGGCGGTAGACCACGTCGAGGCGGGCGGTGTCGTGGGCGAGGTGGGAGACGATGACCACGCTGCGGCCACGGTCCTTGAGATCTTCGGTGATCTCCCAGAACCGCAGGTACGTCTCCCAGTCGAAGCCCTGATAGGGCTCGTCGAGCAGCAGTACCTCCGGATCGTGCATCAAGGCCAGGACGAGGTTCAGCTTCTGCTGCGTGCCCCCGCTGAGGACCTTCACCGGCTCGTCGCGGTAGGGGGCGAGCGACAGGGTCTGAAGAAGCCGGTCGGCGCGCATGAGGTGGGGCAGACGGTAGGCGATCTGGAACAGACGCAGGTGCTGGCGCACGGTCAGCTCCCCGTCGAGGACCGGCTGCTGGGGGCAGTAGCCGTATCGGCCCACCAGGTCGACGCGACCGTCGTCCGGCGGCAGGTCGCCGCTGAGGACGCGCAGCAGCGTGGTCTTGCCGGCGCCGTTCTCACCGACCACCCCAACCACCTGCCCGGCCCGTGCCGTGAAGTCGGCCCCGCGCAGCACGCGACGGGCCCCGAATGCCTTGCGCACCCCGCGCACGCGCAGCACCACGGCCGGCGGAGGACTCACCTCGGTCACCGAGCCTCCTGCGACAGTCCGCGATCCAGTGCACATCACCAGCAACCTTCAACGACGAACCGGCCACCGGGGCACGGCCGGGAACCGCACCGCAGGACTTCCCTTGTCCCTGGCGGCAGGACGACGGCTCCGGGCAACCGCCGGGGCCTCACAGGTCCTTTCGGAAGACCGTCGAGCTGTGCCGGACCGTCATGCCGACTCTCAGGTAGAGGTCGAGGGCTCCGGTGTCCGAGTGGGTCCACAGGGTGCAGGAGCGCGATCCGGCGCGGTGGAAGGCGCGGAAGGAGTGGCGCAGGAGGAGCCGGGCGATGCCGCGGCCGCGGTGGTCGCGCCGTACGGCGACCTGTTCGAGGTAGCCCTCGTTCGTGCCGGGCGCGTCCAGCGCAAGTGCCGCTCCCACCAGGTGGTCACCGGCGAAGGCCAGGGCCGACCGCTCAGGGGCGAAGGTGGGCCGGTCGACGATGTGGGCGGCCCACTCCTCGTAGGCCTGCCGTCGTTCCTGCCACTCGTCGAACGCGTCCTGGACGAGGACGTGCGTGGCCGGCCCGTCGCCGGGGCGGAAGGGCCGTACGGTGATGCCCGCCCGCGAGGCGGGCACCGCGGGCTCGTCCGGCATGGCGAACTCCAGCAGCCAGGCGGTCACCAGTGGCTCGTAGCCGTGCGCGCGCAGCAGTGCCACGGCGTCGGTGTCCGCGTCCGGCACGGTCTGCACGACGCGGGCGGTGCCGGCCTGCCGTGCCCGCGCCAGTGTCCAGGCGAGGAGCGCGGTGCCCAGGCCGCGGCCCCGGTGCTCCGGGTGGACGTCCACCGCGGAACGCCGGTCGACCCAGGCGCGGGCGACGAGGCGACCGGCCGGGTCGTGGACGAGGACGGTGTCCGACTCCGGCGCCAGGCCCGGACGCGTGAGGTCGGCGACTACGGCTCCGACGTCGCTCTGCACTCGCCCGTACACCTGTCGCTCGCAGTCCGTGACCAGAGCGTGGATCGCCTGGACGTCAGCGGCGGTCGAGGGCCGGGAACGGTAGCCGGCCGGCAGCGAGGGGACGAGGGAAGGCACCGGCGGAGGCTAGCCGGGGGCCGGATCTCCCCGCAAGGCGGCGAGCGTCGCCCCCCTGCGACGCCCCGAGGTGCCCTGAGGTGCCGACGGTCCGGCGGTCACGCCCGCCAAAGTCTTCGTGGCCGGTCGGTGGCGCTCAGCACACGGACCGCGCCGGCCCTCGGTCAGTCGCTCGCTTCGACGTACGAGGCGAGATTGGCCAGCGAGGACGCGATACCGGCCTCGTGCGCCGCCTGGTCGATGCCAGGTGGCACGTCCGTGGCCGTCACGCTCACCTCGGTTCCGTCACCGGAGGCGGCCAGCTGCCAGGTCATCGTCATGGTGCCCGCGTACGAGGGGTCTTCGGCCGCGAACACCGCGCTCTGCACCACCCGTTCCGCCGGCACCAGCTCCGCGAACCCGACGTCGACGACATCCGTCTCATGAGACGTCTTGCCGGGGCCGCCGAGCGGGTCCAGGTACGTGAGGACCATCCGGAACCCGCCACCCGGGCGGGGGTCCCACCGCTCGATGCGTCCGCGCATGCCGTCCGGCGGCAGCCAGGCCTCCAGCGACTCCCGGTCGAGGAGAGCGCCGTAGACGGTTGCCGGCGGTGCCGCAATGAACCGGCCGGCGCGGTCGATCCTGTCCATGGCCCCGAGTCTAGGACCGGGGGGTCGCCCACTCGTCGCGCAGCATTCCGAAGAGCACTCGGTCGTAGCGCTCCCCTCCCACCAGCACAGCCGACCGACGGCGGCCCTCCTCACGGAAGCCCAGCCTGGCGAAGGCGCGCACGGCGCGTTCGTTGCCGCTCCAGGTGTCCAGCTCCAGCCTGCTCAGGGAGTACGCACCGAACAAGTGGTCCACGAGCAGCCGCACCGCGTCACTGCCGTGGCCGCGGCCCCAGAACTCCCGCTCGCCGATGGTGACTCCCAGCGTGGCCACGCCGGCGTAGGGGTCGAGGTCCCGGTAGTCGGCCATGCCTATCACGTTCCCGCCTGCCAGGTCCTCGACCGTGAACACGGCCGACTCCCTCGGGCTCAGCCGCAGCATGGTCTCGAAGCCGAGCCCGATCGCCTCCGCGGTGACCGGGCCGAAACCCGGGTCGCCGGCCGCGGCCCAGCGCACCACCTCCGGGTCGTTGCGCCACCGGAAATGATGCTCAGCGTCTTCGGAACGCAGCGCGCGCAGTCTGACCAGCTTGCCTTCGAACATCGGACCACCCTAATCGATCATGCGGAACCGGCGGCGCCTGCCCGGATGTCCGCGGCTGACCCGCACCGCCGCGTCCGCGCGGCCGCACCGCCCTCCCGAGACCGATCAGCTAGCTCATCCGGCCCAGCACGTCCCGCGCCCGCCGTACGTTCCCCAGTCGCTGTTCGTACGTCGCGCCGACGGCGAGCAGCAGCAGGCCGGCGAGTGCGGGAGGCACCCAGCGGGGGAGGAGACCGGCGAGCTGCACCAGGTAGGGGGCCAGTTCGTGCAGCGCGTCCAGCACGAGCACCCCGCCGCCCAGCAGCAGCGGTGCCCGCAGCCGGTACCGGGCGCCCACCAGGGTGACCAGCAACGCCGCCGCGCCCAGCAGCCACGGCCGGATGGCGTACGCGTCGGTCCAGGCAGCCGCGAGGCTCGGGACGAGCGTGACGGCCAGACCGGGGCCGTACGCCACCCAGGACGACGCCCGCGGATCCCGGCGCCGACGCAGCGCGCCCGTCAGAAGGGCGGCCACGGACAAGGGCGCCGTGTACGCCTCCGGCGCCGTGACGCCCCACGCCGACAGGCGCACCCAGGCGGCCAGGCCCGCGGTGACCATCGCGTTGAAAGTCCGCCTGTCGATGACAACCACCTTCTTCTGAAAGCGGCCGAGGGCATCGGATAACGGGCAGCACCGGCCATGAACCGCCGAACACGGCAATGCGTGCAGCGGGGACCGCTTGACTTCCTGCGGAGCCGCTGGCCATGGAAGGGGCACTCGGCTGCTCGACCCGAGAATGCGGGGGAGAGGCCAGCACCGCCACGGCCTGCTGTCGGTTCGACCGGTGCCGCAGGCGGCGGCCGGGGACGAGGGTTCCCGCACCGGCATTCGTGAGCGCCACGGCCGTGCAGGTGAGCCGCATCATGGCGTGCACGTCAACGGGCGGGTCCCGAGGCTGCCGGCGGCCGTGGCGGCCCGGAGGACGAGGTCGGTGACCGCGTCGGGATGGGAGATCATGGCCACGTGGGAGGAGTCGATCTCCACCGTGTGAGAAACCGGCGCGCCTCGCCTCAAAGCGTTCCAGGTCCGGGTTGATGCTCTTGTCCTGCTTCGCGACAAGAGCCTCAGGACGGAATGGACCGCCAGGCTGCCGCCTTGGCCTTCTCGGAGAACGTGGCCGCCCTCGGGCCGTTGGGTGGCTGCCATCAGCCTCGTCGTGCTCTGCGGCAGGTCAGCGGCGAAGACCCGCATAGAAGTCCAGGTCGGCTTCCCGCCCATGTGCGCCCGCCCGCAGGCCCACGAACAGTGGCGCCATGCGGGCGGGCGCAGGCGGCGACGCACAGGCGGATCGCCTCGGCGCCCCCGTCATGAAGTGCCTCCGCGACGACCCCCTCCACCAATGTCTCAACGTCCCACCCTCATCACGTTCGAACAGACCGACAGGCTACACAGCGGCTTGAGGGCCGCAGCTTGAGTACGCCGGACATGTCCGGTCGCTAATGGGTGAAAGTCCCTACGAGGAGAGGTGAGACTAACTCGCTAGCCAAAGGCAAGGGCGTCACCGCGAGGTGGGGTCCGGAGGAAGCCCGAGGCAAAACCGGGTACCGATGTACAAGAACCGCGTAGAGGCGGGATGGACTGGGTAAGGCGGCTCAATACGCCGATGCCCGCTCTCACCAAGAAGGCCATCACGTAGACGCGGCGGCGATCCGGGGAAAGCGGCCGTACTTATTCCGGGAGGTCTGTTCGGGTGTCACCTGTAACCGTGTGATGGCGGAGATCGTGACGATCGGAGCCAGCAATGGCCCGATTTGCCGAGCAGAAGTCAGCAGAGGTCGTAGTACCGAGATGGGTAGGCAGCAGGCCGACGAGGGCTCGGGAAGGACCGAACGTTTAGTGGATTGGGGGGAAGATGTCTGCTCGACCGGAGCACGGTGACCGCTGGAAGCCTGCCTCGGCAGACCCGCAGGGACAGACGCCGGTGCATACGGCTGTCTCCTCGGCGGGGCGTAGTGACACGGCGGCGCACCATCCGACCGACAATCACCGCGAGCCGGATCTCTGGGACGCGATCTTCGCCAAAGAGAACCTGCTCGCGGCGCTCAGGCGCGTCGAAGCCAACCGGGGAGCTCCCGGCGTTGACGGGATGACCACGGAGGAATTGCGTCCGTGGATCGCCCAGAACTGGCCCAGGATCTGGGCTGAGCTCGACGCGGGGACATACAGACCCGCTCCCGTCCGTCGGGTGACCATCCCTAAGCCGAATGGCGGGGAGCGGATACTGGGTGTCCCACGTGTGCTGGATCGGCTGATTCAGCAGGCTATTGCGCAGGCCCTCACGCCCGTATTCGACCCCCACTTCTCCGGGGCGTCGTTCGGATTTCGTCCGGGGCGCTCGGCACACCAGGCCGTCAAGGTCGGTCGCCGGGCAATCGAGGACGGAAACTGCTGGGCGGTGGACCTGGACCTGGACAAGTTCTTCGACCGGGTGAACCACGACGCGCTCATGGCGCGGGTGACACGCCGGGTCGAGGACAAGCGGGTCCTGAAGCTGATTCGTCGTTACCTCGAGGCCGGCATCATGGCTGACGGGACGGTCCTGGCATCGGAAGAGGGCACGCCTCAGGGCTCTCCGCTCTCCCCGCTGCTGTCCAACATCATGTTGGACGACCTCGACCGCGAACTCTTCAAGCGCGGCCACCGTTTCGTGCGCTACGCGGACGATGTCATGGTCTTCGTGCGCTCGGAACGGGCGGCAAGCCGTGTCCTCGGGTCGATCACGACCTTCATCGAGACACGGCTGAAGCTGAAAGTGAACCGGGAGAAGTCCAAAGTCTCCTCGGCGTTCAAGGTCTCCCTCCTCGGGTTCGGCTACTACCGTCCCGGCGGCAAAGGCCCGGTGAGCATCCGGATCGACCGGAAGGCGGTAAAGCGCCTGAAACGGGAGGTCCGCAGGCTCACCTCCAGGTCCTGGGGAGTCTCGATGGAACACCGATTGGAGAAGCTGGGAAGGTTCACGACCGGATGGGTCGCCTACTTTAAGCTCGCGGACTCCTCATGGACGTTCAAGCAGCTTGACGAGTGGACCCGACGGAGGCTTCGCCAGGTCAGATGGATCGAGTGGGCCAACGCCAACAACCGCAACCGCATGGTTCGGCGACTTGGCTACCTGATGCCCGACGGCGCCCGGATCATCGCCGGGCGCCACAAATGGAAGGCGTCAAGATCCCGCGGCATGTCCATCGCCCTGGACAACGCCTACTGGGACGCCCAGGGCTACAAGTCCTTTCAGGGCCTGTGGCAGCGTCTCAGGACCGCCTGAGATCAGCTGAACGAACCGCCGGATGCGGGCCCGCATGTCCGGTGGTGTGGGGGGCGGGCCGGGAGAACCGACCCGCCTACCCGATCGAATCAGGACCCTGAGGTGTCTGGATAGCCCCGTTCACCGGGCTCAGCCCGCGGTAATTCGGCAAGTTGGTCTCGGTGCTGCGACGCAGGGTGCGGACGCGGCCCGCAAGGGCCGGCCGTGGAGTCTTCCGCGGGCACTGCTGGTCGCGGCGTACTGGCGAACGAACCTCACGATGCGGCAGCCCGCCCCGCTGTTCGGGGTGTCCGAGTCGGCGGCGGACCGGATCATCGACGACTTCGGACCGATGCTCGCTCTCCAGTCCCGCAAGCGTTCGCCAAGGACCCCGTGCTCATCGTGGACGGCACCCTGGTCCCCGCCCGCGACCACATCATCGCCGAGGAGTCGAAGAACTACCGGTACGCCACCAACCACCAGGTCGTCATCGACGCCGACACCCGCCTTGTCGTCGTGGTCGGCCGACCGCTCGCCGGGAACCGCAATGACTGCAAGGCGTGGGCTGGTTCGGCAGGGGCAGCCACGACTTCGCCCGTCAGCACGGTCGACTTCAGCTCGTCGAAGGACCGGAGCTCAACTGGGGGCGCACAGCCCCGTGCCCTGTGCAGGTAAAACTCGCGGCGCTCAACCCGTTGACGTCCATACCGTCCGGTCAGTACGTTCCCCGGAACCCGGGCCACCGTTTCACCGTTCCCTCTGATTCGCCCCGTTCCGCCTGTTCCGTCCCCGCACCCATCGGAGCGCGCACCCGCATGGACACCGCACCTTCCGCCCAGCCGCTCACCTCCACCACTCCCGCGGCCCCCAACCGCCGCCGGGTCGCCACGGCAGCCGCCCTGGCCTCGGCCGTCGAGTGGTACGACTACTTCGTCTTCGGCATCGCCGCGGCCCTGGTCCTCGGCGATCTCTACTTCCCGGCCGGGAGCCCCACCGCCGGGGTCCTCGCGTCCTTCGCCACCTTCGCCGTCGGCTTCCTCGCCCGTCCGCTCGGCGGCATCATCGCCGGTCAGCTCGGCGACAAGCGCGGCCGCAAGCCCATGCTGGTGCTCGCGCTCACCCTGATGGGCGTGGCCACCATCGGCATCGGCTTGCTCCCGACGTACGACACGATCGGGGTCGCCGCCCCGATCCTGCTCGTCCTGCTCCGCATCGTGCAGGGCGTCGCCGTCGGCGCTCAGTGGGGCGGCGCGATGCTGCTGGCCACCGAGTACGCCCCCGAGGGCAAGCGCGGCGTCTACGGCAGCGTCGTCCAGCTCGGCGTCCCCATCGGCGTGGTGACCGCCAACAGCGTGTTCCTGCTGGCCGGCGCCTTCACCTCGGACAGCGCGTTCGCCTCCTGGGGCTGGCGCGTGCCCTTCCTGGTCGGGCTGCTCGTACTCGCCCTTGCCTGGTACATCCACACCCGGGTGGAGGAGACCCCGGAGTTCCGGGAGGCCGAGCGGGCGCTGGCCGAGAAGGAGAAGGGCGAGCAGAACTCACCCCTGCGCACCATCCTGCGCGGTCACCTCGGCACCGTGCTGCTGGCCGGCGGCTCCTTCGCGGTGAACACCGCGACGTTCTACATCATCATCACCGGCGTCCTGGACTACACGACCCGTGAACTGGGCATGGACAAGGGCGCTGTCCTCACCGTCTCCCTGTGCGTCAGCCTCACCCAACTGGTGCTGATCCCCGCCTCCGCCGCCCTGTCCGACCGGCTCGGCCGGATCAGGATCTACGCGATCGGCGCGGTCGGCATCGCGCTGTGGGCCGTGCCGATGTTCCTGCTGATCGACACCGGGTCGCTGCTGTGGCTCGCGGTCAGCACGTTCGTCGCGAGCTGCTTCCTCAGCATCATGTACGGTCCCCAGGCGGCGCTGTTCGCCGAGCTGTTCACCCCGGAGATGCGCTACACCGGAGCCTCCCTCGGCTACCAGATCGCCGCTGTCGCCGGCGGCGGGCTGGCACCGTTCGTCATGGTGCTGCTGCTGGAGGCGACGGGCAGCTCGATGGCCGTCTCCGGCTACATCATCGGACTGTCGCTGATCGCCCTGGTCTCCATCAAGGTCCTCGCGGACCGGGCCCGCTCACACTGAGCCGGGTGTCCGGCCGGGCCGCGGTTCCCCTGCCTCCGTCTGCTCCGGAGCCGGGACCGCGGCCGTCCGGGCCGTCGCCCCCGCCCGGGCCCGGGACCGCGACACCGCCACAACGTCGTCCGTCTCCTGCGGGGCCTGGCCACCGGCAGCACCCCGCTCACCCACAATGGACTGCACCGGGAAGCACCCTGGCGAACCGTTACCCATCTGCGCGATCTGCTGATGGACAGCAGTCCTCCTACGCGTCGACCGTCAACTCCTGCTCCACCAGCGCTGGCTGACCGAACGGCTCGCCACCATCGAGGACCCCGAACACGACCGGCTCGTCCGGCACTTCGCTACCGGGTCTATTCGCAGTGCACCGGGCTTCAGCCCGGTGGTGAAGCGAATCTTTAGCCTGCTCTGACCTCAGCTATGGGCACGGATCCGCACTGGTCACCTCGGCCAGCGTCCAAGCGGCCGGTTCTGCTGCTCCACGTACTGCTTCACGGTGCTGAGCGGCGCACCGCCGACCCACCCGACGAAGTACGAGCCGGACCACAGGCGTTGCACCTGCCAGTACGTATCATGATCCGCGTGCAGCTTCGGTACAGCTTCCGCTTGTACCCCAGTGCCGGTCAGCGTATGGCGTTGGCGAAGGCGTTCGGGTGTGCGCGGGTGGTCTACAACGATGCCCTCAGGGCTCGGGAGGCCGCCCGCAGCGAGGGGCTGGCGTTCCCGAAGACCGGGGATCTTTCGAAGCAGCTCATCACCGACGCCAAGCAGACGCCCGGGCGGGCGTGGCTCGGCGAGGTGTCGGCGGTCGTCCTGCAGCAGTCCCTGAGGGACCTGGATGCGGCGTACCGGAACTTCTTCGACGCGCTGAAGGGCAAGCGTCCGCGCGTGGGCGCGCCCCGGTACAAGTCCCGCAAGGACACCCGGCAGGCCGTCCGGTTCACCGCGAACGCCCGCTGGTCGATCACTCCCGGGCAGAAGTTGCGCCTGCCGAAGATCGGCGACCTCAAGGTGAAGTGGTCGCGGACGCTGCCCTCGACGCCGTCCACGGTGACGGTGGTCAAGGACTCGGCCGGCCGGTACTTCGCGAGCTTCGTCGTCGAGACCGGCCCGGAGGAAATCCTGCCGGAGACGACGCCCGAGCTGGGCATCGACCTCGGGCTCGGGCACTTCGCGGTCCTCTCCGACGGCCGGAAAGTCGACAGTCCGCGGTTCCTGCGCCGGGCCGAGAAGCGCCTGAAGAAGGCGCAGCGGGACCTGTCCCGCAAGGTCAAGGGCTCCAGCAACCGGAACAAGGCCAGGATCCGCGTCGCCCGGGCGCATGCCCGGGTCGCGGACGCGCGCCGGGAGTTCCACCACCGGCTCTCCACGAAGCTGATCCGCGAGAGCCAAGCGGTCGCGGTGGAGGACCTGGCGGTGAAAGGGCTCGCCCGCACACGTCTGGCCAAGTCCGTCCACGACGCCGGATGGTCGGCGTTCGTGACCATGCTGGAGTATAAGGCCAGCCGGTACGGGCGCACCTTCGTGCGCATCGGCCGGTTCGAGCCGACCTCGCAGGTCTGCTCGGCCTGCGGCGTCAAGGACGGCCCCAAGCCTCTACACGTGCGTGTGTGGACGTGTGGTGCATGCGGGGCCGTCCTGGACAGAGATATCAACGCGGCGGTCAACGTCGCCAAGGCGGCCGGACTGGCCGTGTCAGCCCGTGGAGCGCAGGTAGGACGGGGACCCGTCCCCGCACAGCGCGGCGAAGCGGGAACCCGCCCGGAACTGCACCCGACAACGGTGCGGCAGACGGGAATCGCCCTCCTTTAGGCGGGCGAGGATGTCAACTGGCACCAGATGCGCCGACTACGGGCAACGGCGGAGAAGGGGCCGCTGGGACGCTCTCGGACGCACCAGGCCAAGCAGGAGACCACCCAGGCCGGCGCCTTCCTTACCTGGCTTCCTGGCCGAGGCCGCACCGTCAAGCACTATCGGCAGGCCGACCTAGACGCCTGGCATACCGAGAACCCCGCCACGCGGCGCCCAGCCCAGACCTTCCTCCGCTGGTGCATGAAGACGGGCCGCAGGCCCCGCCTCACTCTTCCGCGCCAGGCCATCACGCAGGACCAGGCGTCACTGCACCACCACCGCCCACTTGCCATGCTCCGACGGGTCCTCAACGACGACTCCCGGACAGCCGGTGAACCCGGTCGGCCTCCAAGCCCGTCTGCGTGAGATCGGCGTCCCGCCACAGCGCGGCAGAGCCTCCGCGATCCGCCAGCTCGTCCTGCAGGCCCCGGCCCTCGTCATCGCGAAGGCACTCGGCCATCACGACAAGACCGCCACCCGGCTGGTCATCGAGGCTGGCGGAACCTGGAGCCGATACGCCCCTGGCGACCCCAATCGGTGACCGGTCGGAGGACGGAAACTCAGGCAACCGACGCCCTGAAAGGATCGGTGGGGATGATCTCTGCCTTGTCGAAGAGCTGCTCCAACGCCTCGTGCCCGTGACGCCTGCGGAACTCGATCTCGGCTGTCGTTACGGGCAGAGTCCACAGGACGCGGGCGTGGCCCCCGGGAACGGTGCAGTGTTCAAGGTCTGGTCCGTGGAGATAGGGCAGGCTGACCAGCAGGTGATCGCAGGATGACCCTGGCACCCACGGTTCACCGATCGGCATGCTGTGCTCCAGGTCGAGCTGATGTCCTCCGCAGTGGTAGTAGGCGATCACCGCCATGAGCTCGATGAACCGCTGGTCGCGGACGTGGGCGGTCATGACGAACTCAAGGCCGTGACCGTCCTTCTCCATCACGGCCCAGCACCCTGCGGTCACATAGGCCCAGCTGTCGCTGCGGGGACCGGGCCCCACAACGAGAACTCGCAGAGCGGGCACCACCTCTCGCCGTTCCGGCCCAAGGTCGTAGTCGACGACTTCCACGGAGTGCCCTTCGAAGAACGCCCGGACATGTGACTCAACGGCCTCCGCGGCCAACACCACCCTCGCATCACTCACCGCGCGATCATCCCACCCTGATCGATCGCCCCCTGACCGCTCACTCAGCGTTATGGGGCTGCCGACGTCAGCTACGAATACGCGACACCTCAACATGCGAGCCCATCAGTCCCGAGGGCCGGAGTTGGCTGTGGTGGCTTCCCGAAGTCGCGCTTCTAGCAACCTGAGTCGGAGATTCGTTGGCAGTAGGCGGCGACTTCGTCGAGGATCTCGTCGGCGGACTTCGTCCAGACGAACGGTCTGGGTTGTTCGTTCCGGTCGGCGACCCAGGCCCGGATGTCGCGTTCGAGGGCTTGGACCGAGCGGTGGACGCCGCGCTTGAGCTTCTTCTGGGTCAGCTCGGTGAACCACCGCTCGACCAGGTTCAGCCAGGATGCGCTGGTCGGCGTGAAGTCCAGGTGGAACCGCGGGTGGGCCAGCAGCCACCGTTTGATGTCAGGTGTCTTGTGGGTCGCGTAGTTGTCGAGGATCAGATGACCTGCAGATCAGCCGGGACTTCCCCTGTCGGGCTTCGCGAGGAACTTCCGCAGGACCGGCTGAGATCGGTCCAGTGCCTGGGTCTGCGACTTCTCGTCCACACACAGCACCAGGGCCTTCTCGGGCGGATCGAGATACAGACCGGTGACGTCGCGAACCTCGTCGATGAACGGCGGGTCGGTGGACAGCTTGAACGTCTGCGACCGGTGCGGGGTCAGGGCGAACGCCCGCCAGATCCGCGAGATGGTCGACTGTGACATGCCCGTGGCCTCGGCCATCGCCTCGTCGACCAGTGGGTGGCGTTCTTCGGCGTCTCCTCGAGCGTCTTGACGATGACCCGCTCGACGTCGGCATCGGTGATCTTCCGGGGGACGCCGGGCCGCAGCTCGTCACACAAACCGTCCAAGCCCCGCTCGATGAAGCGTCGCCGCCAGGTGCGGACCGTGTCCGGGGCGATCCGCAGCCGACGCGACACCTCCATGATCGAGTTCCCTTCGGCACACTCCAACACGATCCGCGACCGCTGAGCCAGAGCCTGAGCCGTCGAACGTCGTACGCGGCACGCTCTCCGAGCGGCGCAGGCAGGCGATCATTCCTGTTCGTCGTCGCTGGCGACTTCTCCAGCGCCGATCGTGTCCGCGTACGCGGACGGGTCCAGTGTGCCCTCGCGGTCGGGGTTGATACCGGCGCTGCCACCGGGCTGTCCGCCCCCGGTCGTGCCATAACCGCCCACGACTCCCGCGGGCATGTCCGCGTCCGCCTCCTCCCGTGTGATGTGACGGGTGGCCCGGACGTTCGCGTGACGCTCGGGGTAGGGGTAGCTGAACGGCTGTGCCGCAGCGCGTTCCTCTTCCGCCTTGCGGGCCTCCTCCGCGGTCGCCTGCCGCTCGGAGCGGGGGTCTTCTTGGTTCTTCGTCATGGCCACTTCTCTTCCTGCGGGTGTTCACTCCGTGGTGGGGGACGGTTCGTCCGGTGCCACTCGCCTCGTGCGCCTGTGCCTCGGTGGTGTCCTTCTCGGTGAGGACCTCGTCCGTCGATTCGGTCTTCGGTCGGTTCTCCTCGGGAACGGTCTTCACGCCTCCTTGCGGTCTCAGGTGGTAGGAACCCGTCACACGGCTGTCGCCTCCGATCGGCCGGAAACGGGCAGCAGCACACGAATCGACTAGCCTCGGCAGACCCTCGTAAACACGGTCTGGGGAACGCGACGGAGATTCCGCGAGGGCGGCGCACCTCCCGCTGCTACGCCGGGTGACCCTATGCGCGGGCGACGTCAGCAGCGCCAGGCAGCCCGCGCAGCAGGGGTGGTAGGTCGGGCGGCCCGGTCCGCCCTTTGGCGCCGGCGGCTACGGCCCGAGATCAATCCACCCCACCCCGACCTGCAGCGTGCGGACGGCACCAGCATTTACCGGCCCATTGGCTCAGCTACCTTCACTACGCGCTCCTTGCGGGCCGCCGGGAACCGCCTCTGGCGGACGCCTGAGCCCCCTCGCCCCGTCCTCCCGCGCGGCGACAGTCCTCGGCGACGACCTCCAGCTGCGCGCCCGCACCTGCACTCCTGGCTCCACCAGCGCACCCGCCTACCCGACGGGAAACAGGGCGGGGAGGCCTTCCGGCTGCGCCCGGGCGACGTCGTCCTGGTCGACGAGGCGGGCATGGCGGGCACCCTCCTGCTCGATCGGGTCCTCACCGACGCCGCGTCAGCCGGTGCGGTGGTGCGCCTGCTCGGCGACCCGCACCCGTTCGCGGCTGTCGAGGCCGGGGGAGCGCTCCGGCTGATCTCCCGTGCGGGCCCGGCGGTCGAACTCGACCAGCTGCACGCTTCCGCGTCCCCGGCGAGGCCGACGCTTCTCTGACCTTGCGCGACGGTGACGACCCTCGAGCCGCGTTCGCCTGGTACGGGGACAAGGGCCGGATCGTCGCCGGAAACCAGGACGTGATGTCGGATGCCGTCTTCGCCGCCTGGGCCAGCGACCTCGCCAAGGGACTGTCCTCGTTGGTGACGGCCGCCGACACGGCGACCGTGACCGCCCTCAACGCGCGCGCCCAGGCCTGGCACATCGCCGCCGGCACCGTCGACACCCGCCAGGCCGCCGCGCTGCGCGCCAGCCAGCATGCGCACGTAGGGGACGTGATCATCACCCGTCTCAACCGGCGCCGTATGCTCGTGCGCGGCGGCCGCGACTTCGTCAAGAACGGCGACACCTGGACCGTCACCAAGATCCTGCCCGATGGCGACGTCATCGCCCGCCACACCCGGCACCGCGGCCGGATCGGCTGCCCGCCGACTACCTGGCCGCCCAGTGCGAGCTCGGCTACGCCTCGACCGTCCACCGCGCCCAGGGCATGACGGTCGACACCTCCCACGCGCTGGCCTCCGCCCGCTCCACCCGCGAAGGCGTCTACGTCCAGCTGACCCGCAGCGCCCGCGTGAACCGGCTCTACGTCGTCTTCGGCGACGGCGACCAGCGGGACGCCCCGGCGCGGTTGCGGGCACGTCAACCGAAGCGGTCGGCTGGATGTCCAGCGCGATCCGCCTCGGCCTGGCTGGCGGCACAGCCCTCGCCGGCCCCCTCAACGGCCACTTCAGCGTTCCACTCATGGCCGCCGCCGGCTGCGCACTGCTGCTCTCCGCCCGCACCACGCCCGCACCCGCAGCCACCCCGGCGTGAGACTAGCCGCCCGATGGGAAGGACGGCTCTGGCTGGTTAGGCTCCCAGCCATGAGTGGACCGGTGTTGGTGATCGAGTTGGCGGAGGCCGACCCCCCGCCAGGCATACCGGCTCCTCGACGTCGCCCGCGCCCTAGCGGCGATCCATGACACGGTCACCGCCGCCTCGGCCGGTCTGACGTGCGAGACACCGACCCGGCCGCCGCGGTCGCGCTCAACTACGGCCTGTCCCAGCGCGCCCTGATCGACCTCTCCGGCCGTACGGACGCCGTCCCAGAGCTTGATCACCCGCCGACTCGCCGCGCTCGCCCACGGCGGCCTCCGGGCCCCCGACAACCCCACGGTGCGCGCCGTGGTCCGCCAAGCTGTCCGCGACCCCCGCACCGCCCCGCCACCACCGCCCACCGACCCGCCGGCGTACCCGGCCGTCGCCGCGGCGCAGGCCGCCGGCGGCCGTCTCGCTCGACTTCCGGGAGCGTTGCCGGAATTCTTCGCCGAAGCCAGCACCTTCCGGCCTTTTCATGACGGCTATTCAGGTTGGATATGACCTCACGGTGAACGGTGTGAGGGTTCATCGGATCTTCGGCGCTCGGACGTCAGGTACGTGAGGTACACCCCTCCTCTGCAGTCGGACGCCTTTCGCAGGGTCCAGCGGCCCCGGACGGTGGCGGAGGAGAAGTCCGACTCGGCGTCGTCCTCCTCCACTTCGCCCTCCTCGGGGGTGTAGCCGGCCTCGGGGAGCCGCTTGTGCAGGAAGGCCAGGGTGGTGCCGAAGCCGTCGCGTACGACGGTGGCGACGACGAGCCGGCCACCGGTGCGGTGCTCCACCGAGGTCACGATCGCGCCGTGCGGCACCGGCAGGTCCGCCGGGAACTCCTTGGGGAGCGGGAGCGGCGGTGAGACGGCGGTGGGGCAGCCGCCGGGCGCGGGGCCGGCCGCGCGCCCGGCCGGCGGAGCGGTCGCCCGCTCCGCCGCGTACGGCGTCGCTCCCGGGTGCTCGGCGTGCGTGCCCGCCGCCGAGCACCCGGTGACCGCGGCCAGGCCTAGGACGGCTCCCGCCAGTACGGCAGCCGAGGGCGACGGCTTCATCTAGTGGCTTCCTCCGGACTTCTTGCGCTTGCCGGCGGCCACGGCGTCGTACGCGCCGTACAGCGTGCCGCCGGAGGACTGGCGGGCGATGGAGGCCAGCGCGTCGTAGTTCTGCGCACCTCCGGTCGCGCAGGTGCCGGTGCAGCCGTCGGCGTAGGCGGCGAGCACGCGGCCCTGGGCGTCGGTGGTGACGTCGATGAAGTCCAAGAGGTTGCGGTCCTTGCCGCAGGTGGTGCCGCCGGTGCAGATCGACCCCCTCTGGACGGGGTCGGTGGGGGTGGCGTCGGCGGTGACCCAGGACTGGCCGCCGTCGTAGGTGGTGGCCACGTACAGGTGCCACACGCCCTGGAAGGCCGGGTCCTGGTAATTGCCGCCCGTGGTGGTGCCGAGGAAGGCGAAGGCGGCGCGGTCGTCGTCGCCCGCGGTGACGGCCGGGAAGACTACGTTCTTGATGCCGAGGGCGGCGCCGACGTTCTGGTCGTGCAGCCACGACCTGCCCTTGTCGTGGCTGACGGCGATGCGGGGCGTGCCGTCGCTGTTCTGGTAGCCCATGTAGACGGTCCCGCCGGCCCCGACGCCGACGCTCGGGTCCGAGTCACCGGGGGTGCTGGACGGGTTGTGGCGGACGGTCCAGGTCAGCCCGTCGTCCTCCGAGACGGCCACGGCCTGATGGCCGCCGCAGCCCTTGTTGGGCACGTACACCGTGCCGTCCTGAGCGACCTTCACATGCCCGTGCAGGCCGCCGCAGTCCAGCAGCGAGTACATCGGAACTGCGGGCCCGTACGTCAGTCCGCCGTCCCGGCTGACCGCGCAGGAGGCGTCGGCGATGTCCTGGGAGCAGTAGTAGACGGCGTGCGGGTACGCGGTGAGGCCGCCTGGTGCGCCCGCGGCGAAGGGGCCGCCGCCGATGGTCTGGTGGTCCACGCCGGAGTTGATGCCAGAGCCGCCCGTCGGCGTCCACGTCTCGCCGTCGTCGTCGGTGTAGCAGGTCAGCGCGGTCTTGCCGGCGAGCTGCGACTCGAAGGTGCGGTGGGTGGCCGGGTCGGTGAAGAGGATCGGGTCGAGGCTTGTGGTGCTGCCCTGGGGGCAGCCGTTGGCCGCGCTCGCGCTCTTGTCCTGCCAGGTGGCGGCACCGGAACCGTCATAGGTGACCTTGAGCGTCGACGTGTTCGCCTGGAACATCGCGGCGCCGCTCGCCCGGTCGACGCCGATCGAGGGTTCACCGGCGTTGTGCGCGTCCGTGATGCCCTCGGGAGCCGAGGAGTTCGCGTACGCCGGCGGTGTGGCCGTGCTCGGCGGCGGGTCGGCCGGCGGGGTGATCAGGCTCGCGGTGCCGGTGAAGCTGTCGCCGAGCGGCGCGTAGGGCACCACGCGCACGGTGTACGACGCCGGCACCGCCGGGAGCAGCACGGTCTCGGGGTCGCTGGAGGACGCCGAGGCAGTCACCTCTCTGCCGTTCGCGTCGAGGACGTACAGGTCGAAGTCGGCGGCGGAGTCCGGCCATCGGACGTCGACGCGCAGGCTGTGACCGGCGTCGTAGCCCGCGGGGACCGACACCTTCAGGGCGTAGTCGTCGCAGGGTTGCGCGGCCCCGCAGCTCACCGCCCCGGCGGTGCCGGAGACGTTGGGGAGGGCGAAGGGGCCGGCGCTCCAGGTGGTCGTGGGCGCGGTGTCGCTGACCGATCCGGAGGACGGGGTGGCGGCGTCGGCGGCCACGCTCGGCAGGGTTCCGGCGACGAGCGTCAGGAGCCCGACGGTGAGACGCCCCAGCGACCGCGGGGGGTGGTGGCGACGGAGTGCGGACAGGAGGGCCACAGGTACCTCGACTTTCGCGAGTCGGACGGAGGGTGGTGGTGTGCGGCGGTGAGGGGGTGCCTGCGGTGCCTCCGCAGGCACCGCTAGGGCGCTTGCCGACGTGGTCAGAGGGGGTCAGAGGGCGTCCACGCCGCTCACCTTCCAGCCGTCGGAGGTGCGGGTGAGCGTCATGCGCACCCGGTTCAGGTCCAGCCGGGGCTGCGGGACCTGGGTGCTCCGGGTGACCTGGTTGACGAAGAGCAGGACGACGGCCCGGTCCGGTGCGGCCGACACGACGGAGGCCGCCGGGGCGCCGCCGTCGGCGGGGGTGGCCACGGTCGCCTTCACCACGCCGTGGTACTTCGTCGCGGTCGGCGCGACCACCGCCTTGGTGGTCTTGCCGTACTGGTCGCGGAAGTGCCCGGTCAGCAGGGCGCGGCCCCGGGAGAAGTCCCGGTCCAGGTGCCGGTAGTCGTACGACAGCACGACCGGCGCAGCCTTCAGCGCGGCCGCGACGGCCTCGCCGCGGGCCTGCTCCGTCTGCCGCCCCTGCCGGTACTGCCAGCCGAGCACGGCGGCCGCGGCCAGGGCCGTCACGAGGACGGCGCCCAGCACGGCGGTGAGCACGCGCCGCCCGGTCCTGCGCGGGGGCGCACCGTCCTCCGGATCCTCCTCGAACGACTCGAACGACTCGAACGACTCGAAGGACTCGAAGGACTCAGGCGGTTCGGGCGACTCGACCGACTCGGGCTCCGGCGGGTCCTCCCAGCCGTTCGCCGGGGGCTCGACGAGCAGGGTGCGCCCGGAGGGCGTCGGCTCCTCCACGCGGGCGCCGCGCTCGGGGCGCGCGGACCGCCCGGTGCGCTTGGCCGCCGCGCGGGCGGCGGCGGTCATGGTGCGGCGGGCCGGTGAGCCGGTGCCGCGGGTGCGGGCGGTCTGATGCGCCACGGTGTCTCTCCTCATCGATGGACTCACGGGTGGGTCAGCCCACGAACGCGACGTCGGACGTCAGCCAGCGGCCGGACACGCGCGCGAGGTCGAGCTGGAGCCGGTAGGTGCGCGCCTGGCCCTGGGGCGCGGCGGAGTTGGTCACCTTGCTGTCGGCGACGACCAGGACCCGGGCCGTGCGCGCGTCGGACCGCACGATGCCCGCTTCCAGGACCTGGCCCTCGGACACCGACTTGTTCCGCGCGACCAGCTTCGTCAGTTGCGCGGTCTGCGCGGCGAACTCCTTCTTGAACTCACCGGTGGCGCCCTTCAGTACGTTGCCGCTGTCCCGGTCGTAGTGCCGGTAGTCGAGCGAGGTGAAGTTCAGTGCCGACTGGCGGGCCGCCGCCAGGATGTCCTGGCGGCGCTGTTCCGCCGCGTGCTGGTCGGACAGCTTCACCCCCAGCCAGACACAGGGCACGGTCGCCAGCACCGCCGCGGCGGCGAGCCCCGCCGACAGCAGCCTCATGCGTGCGCCTCTCCCGCCATCGGTCCCACGAGCAGCCATTGCCACGACTCCTTTCCGAACACGGTCTGTTCTCCGCCCGTCGAGCCGATCTTGACAGGCGTTCCGTCCGGGCCGGTCGCGGTGCCGGTCTCCGGGTCGTACGGGGCCACGAACGCGGCCCGGTCGGCGCCGTGCCGGCCGGTCGTCGCTCCGGGCGCGTTCTGCGCTCCGCGCACCGAGGTCTTGCTGCCGCGCGGTGCAGTGCAGCGCGCGTCGGTGTTCGCCGGGCGCGTGCTGGTGTCGGCGGGGTCGCGCCGCCGGGTGCCGTAGCCCTGGGTACACGCGGGCGGGTCGCCGGCGTTCACGACCATCCCGAAGTGGGTGGTGCCGTCGCCGGGGATGACCGTGTAGCTGCCCGCGACCGTGAGCGGCAGCGTGACCAGGGCCTGTTCGACGCCGGGCAGCCGGGCCACGGTGACCTGCCCGCCGCTGACGAGGTTGGCCAGCAGGACCGGCACGTGCGGCCGCGTGGACCTCAGCAGGGAGTCGACCTGCTGCGCGGCGGGCGGCGTGTTGCCGATCAGCCGGCGCAGGTCGCCGTCGCTCGACTTCAACTGCGCGGTGAGGGTGGCGAGGTCGCGGGAGAAGGACTTGATGGCCGAGCCCTTGTCCGCCTGGGTCTTGAGCACCTTCCGGGAGTCCTCGATCAGCGAGACCGTCTGGGGCAGCGACTCGGAGGCCGACTCGACCAGCGCGTCGCCGGAGTCCACCAGCCGGCTCAGGTTCGGCCCGGTGCCGGCGAACGCCTTGCCCAGTTCGTCGACGGTGACCCGGAGGTCGTCCTTGCCGACCGAGTTGACCAGCCGGTCGAGGCTGAGGACCAGGTCGGTGACCGGCAGCGGGGTCCGGGTGCGGTTGCGCGGGATCGGGGTGCCGTCCTCGAGGTACGGCCCGCCGGACCGCCGCGGCTGAAGGTCGACGTACTGCTCGCCCACCGCCGAGCGGTCGGCGACCACCGCGAGCGTGTCGGCCGGGATCCGCGGGGCGCCGTCCTCGATCCTGAGCGCCACCGAGACCCCGGACCGGGTCAGCCGCAGGTCGCCCACGCGGCCCACGGGCACGCCCCGGTAGGTGACCTCGGCGCCGGAGAAGATGCCCCCGGACTCGGCGAAGTCGGCGCGCACGGTGTACCCGCGGTGCAGGACGTCGTCCACCAGGCCCGTGTACCGGGCGCCGACGTACGACACCCCGAGGGCGGTGACGGTCGCGAAGGCGAGCAGCTGGGCCTTGACCGTACGTGTGATCACCGCAGCATCCCCTTCAGCATCAGCTCGGCGAGGCCGGTGTCGATGCCCGGCGGGAGGCGGCGCGAGCCGCTCCCGGTGCCGTAGGCGGCGGTGCACACCGGCGGGCACAGCAGGGAGCTGCCGGCGGAGGGCGTCGCGGGCGCCGAGGGCACGGGCGGGGTGGACGGCAGCGGCGGGGCCGACGGCAGGGGCGGGACGGACGGCAGGGACGGCAGGGGGACGGGAGTGGGGACGCCGGGCAGGTGCGGTGTCCCGGGGGCCGGGGGCTTCCCGCCCTTGCCGGGCTTGCCGGTGACGTTGCCGTAGAGGTCCGCCAGGTCGAGGTCGGCGGTGATCTTCAGGTTGACGTAGTCGCCCTTGACGGCGTCCGTCGCGTTGCGCGGGAACGGGTAGGTGGTGAGGATCTCCAGGGAGCCGGGCAGGTCGTCGCCCGCCTTGTTCAGCTCCTGGAGGATGGGCTGGAGCTTCTTCAGGTCGGCGACGGTGTCGTCGCGGGAGGCGTTCACCACTCTGGTGCCGGTCCTGCCGAGCCCGGAGAGGGCGGTGAGCATCTTCGTCAGGTCCTTGCGCTGGTCGGCGAGGACCTTCAGGGCGGGCGGCATGGTGTCGACGGCCAGGGCGATCGTCTTCTTCTCCTTCTTCAGCCGCTTGGCGAGCCGGTCGACGCCCTTCAGCGCGCGCACGATCTCCGCCCGCTGGTCGTCGAGGCCGCCGAGGAAGGTGTCGAGCTGCTTCAGCAGGGACCTGACCCGGTCCTCGCGGCCGCCGAGGGCCTTGTTCAGCTCGACGGTGATCGTCTTCAGCTGGGCCACCCCGCCGCCGTTGAGCAGCGCCGAGAGGGCCGACAGCACCTCCTCGACCTCCGGGTTGCGGCCGCTGCGGGACAGCGGGATGCGGTCGCCGTCGCGGAGCCGTCCGACGGGCCGCGTGCCGGCCGGCGGGGACAGGGCGACGTACTTCTCGCCGAGCATGCTGGTCTGCCGCAGGTCGGCGACCGCGTTGCCGGGCAGCTTCACCGAGTCGGCGATCCTGAGCCGCACGCGGGCGTGCCAGCCGTCCAGTTCCACCTTCTCGACCGCGCCGACGGTGACGTTGTCGACCTTGACCGCCGACTGCGGCACGAGGTCCAGGACGTCCCGGAAGTCGACGGTGACGTGGTAGGCGTGGCCGTCGGAGGCGGCGCCGCCGGGGAGCGGGACGTCGTACCAGCCGTTGAACTCGCAGCCGGTCAGCAGCAGCGAGCCGACCGCCGCCCAGGCGGCCGTCCGCGCCTTGCGCCGCGCGCTCATGCCGATGCCCCCAGGATGCCGCCGAGGGTCTTGTCGACCGTGCCCGTCGACGCGGGCGCCGACGGGATGTCGGGGAGCGAGTCGAGGAGTTTCTTCAGGCCGGCGCAGTTGTCGTGGTCCTCGCCGGTCGTCTTCAGGATCGAGCAGAGGAGGGACGACGGATCCTGCGGGGTCTGCGCGTTGTTTCGGGTGTCGAGGGTGCCGGCGGCGGGGTTGTAGGCGTTCTGCAGGTTCGACAGGCCCGTGGGGGCGACGGTCAACAGCTCCTCCAGAGCTTTCCGTTGGGTGACGAGGACCTTGGTGACCTTGGCCAGGCCCCGCACGTCCGAGGTCAGCGCCTTCTTGTTGCCCTTCACGAAGCCGGACACGTCGCCGAGCGCGGCGGCCAGGTACTTCAGCGCGGCCGCGAGGTCCTTGCGCTCCCCGGCGAGTTGCCCGGCCACGTCGGCGAGGTCGGTGTTGAACGACCGCACACTGGCGTCGTCCGCCGCCAGCGCGGCCGTGAACACCTGGAGGTTCCGCACGGTCCCGAACAGGTCGCCGCGCCCGTCGGACAGCGTGGTGACCGCCTGGGACAGGTCCTCCACGGTCTGGTTGAGGTCCTTGCCCTGCCCCTGGAGGTTGTCCGCGCTCACCCCGAGCAGCCGGGACAGCGAGCCCTTCTTGTTGGCGCCGTTCGGGCCGAGCGCGTCGGCGGTGGTGTGCAGGCTGTCGAAGATCCGGTCCAGTTCGACGGGGACGGCCGTCCGGGACTCGGGGATGACGTCTCCGTCCCGCAGCACGGCGCCCTTGCGGTACACCGGCAGCAGCTGCAGGTAACGGTCGCTGACGACGGAGGAGTTGACGATGGCGGCCTGTGCGCCGGCCGGGACCTTGCGGCCCCGGTCGTACTCCAGCTCGACCCGCACCCGCCCGCCCTCCGGTGTGATCTTCTTGACCTCGCCGATGCGGACGCCGAGGACGCGGACGTCGGAGCCGGGGTAGATGCCGACGGTGCGCGGGAAGTACGCCGTGACGCGGACGGGGCCGGGTCCCGGCCACAGGACGACGGCCAGGCCGACGAGGAGCGCCAGCGCGGTGAACAGGGCCAGGAGTCTGCGGGTCATCGGGTGCCTCCCGTCCGCGGCGTGACCGGGGCGGCGACCAGGTTCTGGATGTAGGAGTCGAACCAGCGGCCGTTGCCGAGGGTGTTGGTGAAGAGCCGTACGTAGGGGGCGAGCAGCCGGACGCTGCGGTCGAGGCTCGCCTGGTTGCGTTCGAGCATCGTCACGAAGGTGTCGAGGTTCTTCAGCGCGGGTCCGATCTCCTTGCTGTTGTCGTCGACCAGGCCGGACAGCTCGATGCCGAGCAGCGCGGAGCTCTTGAGCAGCTTGTGGATGGCCGCGCGCCGCCTGTCGATCTCCTTGAACAGGGCGTCGCCGTCCTTCACCAGCGCGGAGAAGTCCTTCGTGTGTCCGGCCAGCACCTTGGTGACTCCGTTCGCGTGGTCGAGGAGTCCGCGCAGCGCCTCGTCGCGGGCGGCGACGGTCCGGGAGATCCGCGCGAGCCCCTTGATCGACGCCCGCACCTCCCCGGGGGAGTCCTGGAAGGTGACGGAGATCGTGTCCAGTGCCTTCGCGAGCCGGTCCGTGTCGACCTTCTCGGTGGTGGTCGTCAGGTCGCTGAACGCCTGGACGACGTCGTACGCCGACACGGTCCGCCGGAGCGGGATCTCACTGCCGGGCTTCAACTGGCCGGGCCCCTTCGGGTACAGGGCCAGGTACTTGGCGCCGAGGATCGTCTTGACCCGGATCGCCGCCCCCGTGCCGGTGCCGAACGCCGGGCGGTCCTTCACCTTGAAGGTCACCTTGACGTGGTCGCCGTCCAGGTCGACGCCCTCGACCTTGCCGACCTTGACCCCGGCGATCCGTACCTCGTCGCCCGGCTTGAGCCCGCCGGCCTCGGAGAACGCCGCGCTGTAGGTGTCGCCGCCGCCGATCAGCGGCAGGCTGTCGGCGTTGAAGGCGGCGACGGTGAGCAGCGCGAGGACGGTGAGGCCGACCGCGCCGACGACGACCGGGTTGCGTTCACGGAAGGGCTTCAGGCGCGGGCGCTGGAGCCGGATCCTGGGCAGCTTCGGCGGCAGGACGCGCACCTTGACGAGGGGCTCGGGGCGGGGCGCGCGCCTCGGCAGCAGCCGGGGGAGTTTCGGCACCTGCGGGGGCAGCACACGCACCTTCACCAGCGGCTCGGGGCGGGGCGCGCGCCTCGGCAGCAGCCGGGGGAGTTTCGGCAGCTTCGGCGGCAGGACGCGCACCTTCACCAGCGGCTCGGGGCGGCGGGCGTCGCGCCGCCTGACGCGCGTGCTCATCCGCCGCACCTCGCCCGCGCCACGTGCAGCTCCGGGGTGATCACCTGCTTGGTCTTCGGCAGCACGATCCGGCCGTCGAAGTCGCAGAGGTAGAAGTTGAACCACGAACCGTACGAGGCGGTCCCCGTCAGCTTCTCGAGCTTGTTCGGCAGCCGCTTCAGGACGCCCTCCACGGTGTTCTCGTTCTTGTTCAGCGTTCCGGTGAGATCGCCGAGCCCGGCGATGTCGTCCTTCAGGGGTGGACGCGCGTCCTTCAGCAGCCCCGCGGTGACGTCCGTGAGGTCGCCGATGCTCACCAGCGACGCCCCGATGGGCTTGCGGTCGGCGGACAGCCCCGAGATCACCCGGCGCAGCTGCGTGAGCAGCCCCGAGAATCGGGAGCCGCGCTCGTCGAGCGTCCGCAGGACGGTGTTGAGGTTGTCGATCACCGACCCGATGAGCTTGTCCCGGTCGGCGAGGGTGCTGGTGAGCGAGGCCGTGTGCGCGAGCAGGCTGTTCACCGTGCCGCCCTCGCCCTGGAGGGTCTGGACGATCTCGGTGGCGAGCTGGTTGACGTCGCTCGGGCTGAGCGCGGCGAACAGCGGCTTGAAGCCGTTCAGCAGGGCGTTGAGGTCCAGCGCCGGCTGGGTCCGCGAGAGCGGGATGGTGCCGCCCGGCCGCAACCGGGCGGTGACGTCGCCGGCGCCCTCGGTGAGCGCGACGTACCGCTGTCCGACCAGGTTGCGGTAGCGGACGACCGCGTGGGTGCCGGCGAGCAGCGGCCGGTCCGCGCTGACGGTGAACGTGACCTCCGCCAGGGTCCGGTCCTTGATCCGGATGCCCTCGACCTCTCCCACCCGCACTCCGGCCACCCGGACGTCGTCGCCGGTCTCCAGCCCGGTGACGTCGGTGAACACCGCGTGGTACGTCTCCTTGGGGGTGAAGGAGACGTTGACGATGGTGGCGGCGAGCAGCGCCGTCGCCGCGATCGTGACCAGCGCGAAGAGGCTGAACTTGACCAGCGGGGCGGCGGTCTGCCGGGCTCCCGACCCGCTCATGCGACACTCACCGCCGTCCCGCGCGCGAGCGGCCCGAACAGCAGGGTCGCCACGGGCGGCACCCGGTCCGCGGGGACGCCCATGACGGGGGCCACGAGCGAGCCGACGGCCCGTTGTTCGGCCCGGGTGGCGGACACACCGTCGCCTCCGGGCTGTGCGCCGCCGGAGCCTGTGGCCGACGTTCCGTCGCGGAGGTGCGGCTTCGTCCCGGGCACCTGCGGATGGGGCAGGCCGCGGCAGTCGGGGCCGGACCGCTCGCCGTACACCGGTTCCTCACCGGGCCGGTACGCGCCCTGCGGCCGGACGACCTCCAGGGTGATCCGCATCTCGCCGCCCCGGAACGCGTCCTCGGACGCCTTCTCCTGCCGGGCCAGGCCCTGGAACAGGCAGGGGTACTCCGGGGAGTAGCGGGCGAACAGCTCCAGCGTGGGGCGGGAGACCCGGCCCAGGGTGATCAGCCGGTCGCCGTTCTCGGACAGGAAGTCGTTCGCCGTGCCCGCCACGGTGGCGGTCGTGCGCAGGGCCGATGCCAACTGGTCCTTCTTCTCGGTGATCGTCCGGCTGGTGGTGACCGTGTTGCGCAGGATCCGCATCAGGTCGGGCGCGGCGTCGCCGTACACCTCGGCGACGTCCGCGAACCGCGTGATGTCCTCCTTCAGGGAGGGCATGTGCGGGTTGAGGCGGCGCAGATAGCCCTCGACCCGGGTGAGGTTGCCGCCGATCCGGTCGCCGCGGCCCTCCAGCGCGGTGGCGAACGCCGAGAGGGTGGCGTTGAGTTCGCCCGGCCGGACCGTGCGCAGCAGCGGCAGCAGGTCGTTCATCAGCTGCTGCACCTCGATGCCGACCTTGGTGCGGTCCTGGGTGATGACGTCGCCCGCGCGGATGGGCCGGGCCGCCTGCACGGCGCCGGCGGGAGCGACCAGGTCGACGTACTTCTCGCCGAACAGCGTCTTGGGCAGCAGCCGCGCGTGCACGTCCGAGGGGATGTACGACACGTACTGCGGCTTGAGCGCGATGTCGAGGGTCGCCTTCGTGCCGTCGGCGTGCACCGCGCGCACCTCACCGACCAGCAGCCCGCGCAGCTTGACGTCGGCGCGCGGGTCGAGCTGGTTGCCGAGGGTGCCGGCCTCCAGGGTGATGGGCACGACGGAGGTGAACGCCTGCTGGTAGACGGCCACCGCGAGCGACAGCAGCAGCGCGAGCACGGTGAGGAACGCGATGCCGTACAGCCTGAGTCTGGTCCTGTGTGTGCGCACCGCTGTCACCCCGCTATCCGTACGGTCGTGCTGGCGCCCCAGATCGCGAGGCTCAGGAAGAAGTCCAGGACGTTGACAGCGACGATCGAGGTCCGCACCGCCCGGCCCACCGCGACGCCGACGCCGGCCGGGCCGCCGCTCGCGTGGTAGCCGTAGTAGCAGTGCACCAGGATGATCAGCACGGCGAAGACGATCACCTTGCCGAAGGACCAGAACACGTCGACGGGCGGCAGGTACTGGTGGAAGTAGTGGTCGTAGGTGCCGGTCGACTGCCCGTAGTAGCCGGTGGTGATGGTGCGGGCGGCCAGATACGAGGACAGCAGCCCGACCACGTACAGGGGGATCACCGCCACGAAGCCGGCGATCATCCGCGTCGTCACCAGGAACGGCAGCGAGGGGACGCCCATCACCTCCAGCGCGTCGGTCTCCTCGCTGATCCGCATCGCACCGAGCTGCGCGGTGAACCCGGCGCCGACGGTCGCGGACAGGGCGAGCCCGGCCACCAGCGGGGCGATCTCCCGGGTGTTGAAGTACGCCGACAGGAACGCCACGAAGTTGGAGGTGCCGAGCTGGTTGAGGGCCGCGTAACCCTGGAGGCCGACCTCGGTGCCGGTGAAGAAGGACAGGAACGCGATCACGCCGACCGTGCCGCCGACGACGGCGAGCGCGCCGCGCCCGAAGCTCACCTCGGCGAGCAGCCGCAGGATCTCCTTCTTGTAGCGGCGCAGGGTGCGGCCCGTCCAGGCCAGCGAGCGCCCGTAGAAGGACAGTTGCCCGCCCAGCTCCTCCAAGGAGCGCAAGGGGCGGTCGAGGAGTTCTCTCGGTCTCATCGGCTAACCCCTCTGCGGGACGACCTGGAAGTACACGGCGGTCATCACGAAGTTGGTCACGAACAGCAACATGAAGGTGATCACCACGGACTGGTTGACGGCGTCGCCCACGCCCTTCGGGCCGCCCTGCGCCGTCAGCCCCTTGTACGAGGCGACGATCGCCGCGATGGCCCCGAACACCAGCGCCTTGATCTCCGCCGCCCACAGGTCGGACAGCTGGGCGAGGGTGGTGAAGGACGCCAGGTAGGCGCCGGGCGTGCCGTGCTGGAGGACGACGTTGAAGAAGTAGCCGCCCGCGACACCGACCACCGACACGAGGCCGTTGAGCAGTACGGCCACGACCATCGACGCCAGCACCCGCGGTACGACGAGCCGGTGGATCGGGTCGATGCCGAGCACCTGCATCGCGTCGATCTCGTCCCGGATCTTGCGTGCCCCGAGGTCCGCGCAGATGGCAGTGCCGCCCGCGCCCGCGATCAGCAGCGCGGTGACGATCGGCGAGGCCTCCCGCAGCACGGCGAGCACGGACGCGGCCCCGGAGAAGGACTGGGCGCCCAACTGCCGGGTCAGGCTGCCGATCTGCAGCGCTATGACCGCCCCGAAGGGGATCGAGACCAGCGCCGTCGGCAGGATCGTGACGCTCGCGACGAACCACGCCTGCTGGATGAACTCGCGGGCCTGGAACGGCCGTCGGGGCAGGGACCGGATGACGTCCAGCGCCATCGCGAACAGGTTGCCCGATTGGCGGAGGGCACCCGTCGGGGAGAGCCTCATGGGCTCGTCACCCCCGCCCCGTGCAGTTCCGCCTCGCGTCTGGCGATCGCCTCCCAGCGGGGCGGGCGGGTGATGCCGGGGCCGGGCAGCAGGCGGGGAGCCGGCGCGCCGGCCGGACCGTCCTCGTCGATCTGGGCCAGCTCCTGCTCGACCTGGGCCGCGTCCTTCTCCTCCGCCATGCCGATCGGCCCCTGCATCCGGCCGTTCAGGAACTGCCGTACGACGGGCTCGTCGCTGGCCAGCAGTTTCTCGCGGGGCCCGAACATGACCAGCTCACGCCGGAACAACAGCCCGATGTTGTCCGGGACCTGGCGGGCCGAGGCGATGTCGTGGGTGACGATCAGGAAGGTCGCGTCGATCTGTGCGTTGAGGTCGACGATGAGCTGGTTGAGGTAGGCCACACGGACCGGGTCCAAGCCCGAGTCCGGCTCGTCGAACAGGATGATCTCCGGGTCGAGGACCAGGGCGCGGGCGAGCCCGGCCCGCTTGCGCATGCCGCCGGAGATCTCGCCGGGCAGCTTCCCCTCGGCGCCGAGCAGCCCGACCATGTCCATCTTCTCGAGGACGATCCGCCTGATCTCGCTCTCGGACTTGCGGGTGTGCTCGCGCAGCGGGAAGGCGATGTTGTCGTAGAGGTTCATCGAGCCGAACAGCGCGCCGTCCTGGAACAGCACGCCGAACAGCTTCCGCACCTCGTACAGGTCGCGCTCGCGGAGCCTGGTGATGTCCCGGCCCTGGATCGTGATGGAGCCCCGATCCGGCTTCAGCAGGCCCACGAGCGTCTTGAGGAACACCGACTTGCCCGTTCCCGAGGGGCCGAGCATCACCGAGACCTCCCCGGCGGGCAGGGTCAGCGAGACGTCCTGCCAGATGACCTGGTGGCCGAAGGACTTGGTCAGCCCTTCCACACAGATCTCGACACCCATCCGGTCACACCCTTCGCCCGTGGAGCGGCTCCGACATCTGCTCTACGGGGAGGGAAGGGGCGTCCGTCGCTGCGGACGGAGATTTTTTTGCGGCCGTGTGTACGGGGTGCTACGGCAGCGTCGGCGAGGGCGTGCGCGAAGGCGTCCCCGGGGCGGGGACGGAGAGCGGGGCGGCGGGCAGGACGGGGGCCGTGGGAAGCGACGGGAGCGACGGGAGCGACGGGAGCGACGGGACGGCCGACTTCGTCGGCAGGTCCGGCGCGGCGGCCGTCAGGGCCGGCACCTCGGGCACCTGGGGAACCCGCGGCACCGACAGCTTCGGGAGCGCGGACGCGGACACGTCGGGCAGGGACGGCACCTTCGGCATCCTCGGTTCCTCGGCCCCCGGCAGCAGAGACGTTTCTCCGGTGGGTGAGGGCGTCCGGCCCCGGTCCCCCGGCGCCGAGGGGGAGATGGCGGGCGTCCCGGGGGGGCGCCCCCGGGACGCCGCCTCGCCGTCCAGGACCTGCGCGTGGCCGGACACGGCCGGCCGCGGCGCCGGACCGTTCCCGTCTCCGCCCCCGCCGAGCGCGTACGGCAGCACGAACCCCGCCACCACCAGGGTCGCCGCCGTCGAGGTGACCGCGACCGCCTGCACATGGCCGCCGCCGCGCAGCCGCCCGCGCCCGACCAGGAACAGCACCAGCCCGAGCGTCCCGGCCAGCGAGGCGCGCAGCGTCCGCCGGGCCCGGGCGAGCAGCGACTCGACGGTCCGGTAGCTGAGCCCCATCCGCACCGCGACCTGACTCACGTCCAGGCCCTCGGACCTCAGCCGGAGCGCCTCCGCTTGGCGGGCCGGCAGCTCACCGCTGCGCACGGCGAGCCACTTGGCCTCGGCCCGGTCGCACACCGCCTCCTCGACGGGCACCGGGCCGGGCGCGACGAGTGTGGGGCGACTGCCCACCTCGGCCTCGCGGTTGACCTGCCGGTGCCGGTCGACGCACAGCCGCATCGTCACCGTCGTCAGCCAGGCGCCGAGCCGCTCGTCGTCCAGGTCCGGGCGCTCCGCGGCGCGCAGCATCGCCTCGTGCACGGCGTCCTCGGCGTCCTCCTGGCTCATGGATCGCCGCCGGGCCACCTTGAGCAGTTGCTCACGATGGCTCCACATGCGCTGCCAACGCTCGTCGGCGGCCGCTGTGTCCGCAGACATGTCCGTCGCCATGAGGGCCCCTTCGCACCAGCCGTCGGTCCTGTACTTCCGACGGCGGCGACATTACCGCCGAGTAGTGGCAGTTGTGGAGGGGGCGGCGTCCATCGTGTTCTAGCCGTTGCCGGTGGTCAGCTGCCCCGCGCTGGGCAGGACACCGCCGCCGGGCAGCGTGAGGGTCGGTACGGGGACCGGAACCAGCGGCGTCCCGGACGCCTTCGGGAGACCGGCCGTGGGGGAGGGGCCGGGAGCGGGTGGGGCGGGCGGCGCCGACGGCGTGCGCGAGGGATCAGGGGCCGGCTTCCGGTCGTCCGACGGCTTCGAGGGCTTCGAGGGCTTCGACGGCTTCGACGGCGAGGGCTTCGGCTTCTTCGGGCCGGACGGCTCCGGCCGGTCCGACGGGGATCCGGACGCGTCCGGCACCACGCGGTGCCCGGTCAGGTAGTACGCGTACCACGCCTTGACGGTGTGCAGATAGGCGTCCGAGTGGTTGTAGCCGAGGATCGCCCGGTCCAGGTCGGCGGGGTTCGACAGGTTCCGGCCGCCCGCGCACAGGTAGCGGCCGGCGGCGAGCGCCGCGTCGTAGACGTTGTTCGGGTCCCTGCGTCCGTCGCCGTTGCCGTCCGCTCCCCAGCGGGCCCAGGTGGACGGGATGAACTGCATCGGGCCGACCGCGCGGTCGTACACCGCGTCCCCGTCGTACGCCCCGCCGTCGGTGTCCGCGACGGCGGCGAAGGCGCCTCCAGTCAGGCGCGGGCCGAGGATGGGCGTCACGGTCGTACCGTCCCCGGTCACCCGGCCGCCCCGTGCCTGCCCGGACTCCACCTGGCCGATCGCGGCGAGCAGTTGCCAGCGCAGCCGGCAGCCCGGCGCACTGCGTGCCAGCTCCGCCTCGGCGCGCCGGTACGCGGCGAACACGCTCGCGGGCAGGGCACCGCCGCCGCCCGTCGCCTCCTGTGCCGGGCGGCCCTCCTTCCGCGTCCGCAGCGGGGGCAGGCCGGTGCGGTACGGGGTGTCCCCCGACACGCTGGGGCCGTCCTCGGCCGGTGCCGTGCTCCGCGCGGGCTGCGCGGCCTCGGCCGAGACCGCTCCCGGCGCCTGCGACGCGGTCAGCACGGCCATCGCCGCCGCCGCTATCGCCGTACCTCTGGCACCCTTCAGTGCTCCTTTGAGTGCACGCGCTGTCACTGTGCAGTCCCCTCCGTGGGCGAGTCCGTCGTCTGCTCTACGCGGCCGGAGGGCTGGTCCGTCGCACGGAACCGGCGGAATCGGGCGGGCGCTTCCGAGGGAGCGGGCACGGTGGCCGCGAAGGACGGCTGGTCCACCGGGAGTTCGGCGCTGCGGGTACGCGGCCTCACCGCCGCCGACGTGGTGTTCGCCTGCGGCTTGCTCCTGCTGGACCGCGGTGGGGTGCCGCAGTACGGCACCCGTGGTGCTGGAGCCGCGCCAGGGCCGGGCTGACGAGGCGGCGGGCGCCGCGCTCCTGCAAGGGGGCGATCGGGACGCTGGTGGACGTCGGGTAGCTTGCGGGCCCAGGCGTATGAGGTCGGGGGCCAGCACCGCGCACAGACCGTGACCGGTGCAGCGGGACCAGTCCACCTCCGGCCGGGCGCCCTCGGCGGGCGGGAGGGGCAGCACCCCGCGTGCGGGACGGCCGCAGCCCGGGCCGGTCAGGTGGACCTCGACGTTTTTGGCGAAGACGTCCAGCGCGGTGAGCAGGAAGCGGGCCGTGCCGTCCGAGTGCGAGCAGGCGCCGCCGGCCTGTGCCGCGCCGAGCGCGGACCGGGCGTCCTCCATCACCGCGGCACCGCCGGCCAGCAGAGCCGGGGCCTCGGCCGCGTGGGGCAGGCCGCGCCTGCAGGGGCCGCACTGGCCGGCGGACTCGGCCGCCGGCCAGGCCGCGACCTGCGCGATCTCGCCGAGCGGGCAGCTGTCGTCGGGGAGCGTGGCGATCCCGCCCGCGCCGAGGGTGGCGAGTCCGGCGCGGGGGAGCGGCGCGTCGACGGCGTCCGACGGGCGCAGCCAGGCGCCGTGGTAGCCGCCCACCAGCATTCCGGCGCCCGGCCGGAGGCCGCAGGCGGATTTGCGAAGGGACCGCCGCTCCATGCGCCTTGCCCGCACCGCAGCCGTCGCTTTCGCCGCCCTCCTCGTCCCCACCACCGCCCACGCGGCCACCACCGCCCACGCGGCCACCGCCGCCCACGCGGCCACCGCCGCCCACGCGGCCACCGCCGCCCACGCGGCCACCGCCGCCCACGCGGCCACCGCCGCCCACACACCGGCCGCGCGCAGTGCCGCGACAGCCGCACGGCAGGTGCGCGCGCCGGGGGAGACGGTCACCCTCCCCGTGCGCGACGCCCTCGCACAGCTGCCGGTGCGCGAGAAGGACCGCACCGGCTACGACCGCTCCCAGTTCAAGCACTGGATCGACGCCGACAAGGACGGCTGCAACACCCGTGCCGAGGTCCTCAAGGCCGAAGCGGTCACCGCCTCCGAGCAGGGCCAACGCTGCGCCCTGTCCGGAGGCCGGTGGTAGTCCGCGTATGACGGCCGCTACTTCAGCAGGCGCGCCGGTCCGCGGGGCGGTCGCAGTCGGGGCTGTCCGTGCCGTCCTACTGGTAGGTGACGGTGACAGGGGTGTGCGTGTCGTGCCGGGGCAGGGTGATGGTCAACGCTCCTCTGCCGCCGTCCCAGTGGTAGGCGTCGGGGGAGAGCTCGATTCCGTCGGCGGACACCCCGGCGGGCGCCTCGCCCCCCAGGAACGTCAGCGTCCACCGGCGCTTGTCGACCTGCCCCGGGAACGACCCCTTCACCGGGCTGATCGTCACGCTGTGGCGCGATCCGGTCTCCCGGTACCGGATCGTCGTCGTGGCGCTCTTGCGCGCGCTGGTCCCGTTGTCCTCGTACAGGCGGTACGAGCCCGAGGCGCCGGTGGAGACGGTCAGCGTGACGTCGGTCAGGGGGCTGCGGTCGTCGTGGGCCACGTCGTGCGTGCGCGTGGGCAGGATGCCGCCGGCCCTGACGAACACCGGCATGGAGTCGAGGCCGGTGGTGATGTCGTGAGTGGTTCCGCCGACATAGGTCCTGCCGGTGAAGTAGTCGGTCCACCGGCCCGGCGGGAACCACACCGGCGTGGTCGCGGACTCACCCGGCGTCGTCACCGGGGCGACCAGCACGTCGGGGCCGTAGAAGTACTCGCTGTTCGCCACGGCGTACGCCTGCGGCTCGTCCGGGTACTCGAGATAGGCGGGACGGACGATCGGTACGCCGGTGCGGTGCGCCTCCTCGGCGAGGGAGTAGGTGTAGGGCACCAGCCTCTCGCGGAGGTTGAGGAACTTGTCGGCCGACTGCCGGGCCGCCGTCCCGTACTGCCAGGGCAGCCTGTCGCTGTGATTGCTGTGCAGGCGGTCGATCGGCTGGAACGCGCCGAACTGGACCCAGCGCGCGTACAGGTCGTCGGGCAGCTTGTACGTGGTGCGGAGCCTGCCGCCGTCCGTGTAGGTCTCCGAACCGGCCAGTCCCGTCGTGTCGTTGTGGCCGCCGATGTCGTGGGTGATGGCGGCCATCCCGGTCGCGGCGGACTCGCCCGGCGTGTAACCGACCTCCTGCCTGAGGACGCTCCACGTGGAGGCCGTGTCGCCGGTGAAATGGACGGTCGTGCGCTTGTCCGCCCACGGCCCGGTCGGCAGCGCCTGCTGGCCGCTGTACCCGCCGGCCTGCAGCGAGCCGTAGGCCCGGGAGAGGACGAAGCCCCGCTCGCCGGGGCCGGCGGCCGCGTACTGCTGGTTGATCCAGGCGTCCGGGGTCACGCCCGGCAGCGAGGACTGCGACGCGTCGCAGCACCAGTCCAGCCACCAGAGGTCGTTGCCCTGCTGATCCATCGTCCGGTGCAGGTCCATGTACGCCTTGAGTTGGTCGGGGTCGCCGAAGTCGAAGGTGTAGCAGTTGTCCTGGACACTGGCCCCCGAGGCACAGCCCCCCTTCGTCAGCTTGCCCTTGGCCGTGGCCTGCGCCTGGGCGAACTGGGGGTCGGAGGCGAGGATGCTGGGATGCACGTTGAGCGAGTTGTGCAGTCCCTGGGCGGACGACCAGTCGAAGAAGCCCTTGGGATCGGGGAACCGGGCGGGATCCATCTCCCAGCCGCTCCAGTCGTTCACCGCTTTGAAGTCCGTGTCGGTGACCAGGACGTCCAGCGGAACGCCCTCGGACCGGAAGGCGGGCAGGATCCTGTCCCGGTAGTCGGCCGCGGTGCGGTCGATGTACTCGGAGTACCAGATGCCGTAGGCCCATCGGGGCAGCAGCGCGGGCGGTCCGGTCAGGGTGGCCAGGTCCGCCAGCGCCCGCTTGTAGTCGTGTCCGAACCCGAAGACGTAGCCGTCCTGGTAGGCGGCGCCGCCGTGCTCGGGGCGCTGGGTGACCTTCCGCCGCGCTGTGTCGTACAGGGCTGACGGCGTGTCGTCCAGGAGATACCACCCGTCCTTGTTGAGCAGGCCGGGTGTGGTCACGACGGGCGCGTTGCCGTTCACTCCGTCCAGGCCCCGGCGGTACCCGCCGAGCGCGAGGTGCGGCGGGGGCGCGGCCGCCTCCGGGCCGGCCACCGAAAGGGTGTCGGCGTTGACGTGGCAGCTCGCCGTTTCCGGGCAGCCGAGGGTGATGTCATCGGCGCCCGCCTTGAGAGTCACGGGCACCGACGCCGTCTGCCAGTCGTCCCAGTCCTTCGTCGCCGGGAGGGTCAGGGTGCCGGTGGCGCCGCTGGCCCTGACGGTGGCGGTGCGGCTCTCGTGCCGGCCGTCGCCGCCGGCGCCGTTGGCGTAACGCACCCGGAGGGTGTAGACGCCGTCGGCGGGCACACCGACCACATGGGCCGACAGACTCGCTCCCTGGTTGAGTTCGGCGACGAACCCGGTGCCCGCGAACCCCGCGTGGTCCGTGGCGCCGACCGCCGTGCCGCTGATCCGCGCGGCCTCCGCCTCACAGCTCACGCCGAAACGGCAGTCGGGGATCGCGGTGGCCGAGGGCAGCGGGTAGGCATCGCCGGGCCGTACGAGCGCCAGGCTGTCCAGGTTGACGTCACCGGAGTCCGCGGTGGTCCGGGTCAGTGCGACGGTGTGGTGTCCCGCGCCGAGTTGCAGACTCTCGGTGACCAGGCCCCAGGTGTTCCAGTCGGCCGTGGTCGGCAGGCTCACCGTCTGCCGCGCGCCGCCGTCCACGCTCAGCGTCAGCGTGCGGGTCTTGGTCTGGCCGTCACCGGCGCGCGAGTTGGCGTACTTCAGGCCCAGCTGGTAGGCGCCGGCCTGCTTGACATCGATGTCAGCGGACACCGAGGCGCCGGTTCCCTCGAAGCCCGCCGCGAAGCCGGTGCCGGTGTGGCCGCTGTGGTCGGAGGCCACGGAGGCGCCGCTGAGCCGCAGGCTCTCGGCCTCGCACAACGCGCCGACGGAGCAGGTCAGGCGGTGCCACGGGGTGGCGGTCACCGGTGTACCGCCCGCTGTGAGCTGGACGGACAGATTCTCGGCGTCGAACGCACCGGAGCCCACCCGGTAGCGCACCCTCATGGCGCTCGTCCTGATCGTGAGCCAGCCGTCGGACGTGGTGGCGGTGTAGGCCGCCGGCGCGAAGCTCTCACGGCCGATGGCGTTGAACGTCGGGTCGTCGGTGAACCTTCGGTCTCCCGCGTACTCGGTGCGGATCAGGGTCGGCGAGAGAATCTGGAAACGGGCGTCCCCTGACGAGACGGTCGGGACGGGTGCCCGCGCGGCGACTTCGGCCGCCGCCGCACCGGTGTGGGCCACTGCCGTCCCGGCGGTCGTGACGAGGGCGACGGCACCTCCCAAAAGCCGCCGTGCTGATCTCAGCCGACGCCTCGTCCATATGGCTGGCATACGCGACTCCGTTCTTCCTGTCGGCCGGGGGCTCGGCCGCCCCGCGCACGCCGTGACGCCGACGGCGCCGCGCAGGGGCGTCTGTTCCCCGGAGGGCGAGGTGCAGAAGCGGCAAGAGCGTGCGGCCTCGTCAGAACGAGCCGCGCACTCTTCCAACGATGTAAATCACGCACCCAGCATGAGAGCACGGCCCCATGAGGGGTGTCCATAAGGCGGGCGAAGGCAGCCCGGCCGCCAACTCGGGCGCCTCCCAGTGGACCTGGTGCTTCTGCGCCGACGGCGTGGGTCCTCCGGACCCGTCACTGTCCACCCCTGTAGCGGAGAACCATGACGCTGAAACACCGAGAACGAGACGGGCAACCGGTTCTGCAAGGCGTGCGGCACGCCCGCCGAGGACGGGAAATCGGAATGACGTCGCGTGCTCGCGGTGGCCGCGGCACCGGCTGCCATCGCCGCATCGCCGCGAAGTGCGACGGCAGCTGCGGCCGGCCGCTCAGCGACTGCGGTGCAGGGCCACGAGCAACTGCCAGACCTGGTCGGTCACTTCGGCGGGGGAGGCCGTCAGCAGGCCGTGCAGCCAGTCGGCCAGGACGCCCGCGAAGGTCGCCGCCACCGCCGAGGCGACCAGCGGGGCGTCCGGCGCGCCCGCCAGTTCCCGCTCGGCCAGGCTGCGGGCGCGCAGGTCCCGGTGCAACACCCGGCCGAGCGGACCGCCGCCCCCCGGCGCGAGCAGCGACCGGTACAGGGCCGCGTGCGGGGCGAGGCCCGCGAAGAACGCGTGCAGGGCGGGCGGGGCGTGCACAGGGTCGGGCCGGCCCCGCCAGGCGTGCAGCGCGTCGACCGCCTGTCGCACGACGTCGGCGCAGGCGTCGACCGCCAGCGCCTCCAGGCCGTCGTAGTGCCCGTAGAACGTGGCGCGCGCGACCCCCGCCCGGCGCACCAGCGCCGCCACGCCCACCTCCTCCAGCGGGCGTTCGGCGCACTCCGCAAGCAGGGCCGCGCGCAGCCGGGCGCGGGTGCGCGCCGCCCTCGGGTCCGCCTGCGGCGCCCGGCTCATCGCGCGGCGAGGACAGCGGCCAGGGCCACCGCACCCGGCAGCGCCTGGGCGAACAGGATGCGCCGGTTGGCCGTGACCGCGCCGAACACGCCCGCCACCACCACACAGGACAGGAAGAACACCCGCGCCGCGAACGCGGTCGGGTCCGCCGCGACCAGCCCCCACACCAGGCCCGCCGCCAGGAAGCCGTTGTACAGGCCCTGGTTGGCGGCCATCGGGGCGGTCTGCCGGGCCAGCTCCGGACCGAACCCGTGCAGCCCTCGCCCCGGCTTCTCCTGCCACAGGAACATCTCCAGTACCAGGATGTACGCGTGCAGCGCGGCCACCAGGCCGACCAGCACCTCCGACATGATCTCCATGATCAGCGGACCCCCCTCGTCATTCTTGTACAGGTGTCCAGAATAGTCAGACACTTGTACAGAAGTCGAATCGGCGGCACGCCTCGATCACCGGAGCCCGCCGGTCACACTGGGTGCCGTTCGCGGGGGCAGACCTGGTGCAGATACAAGCCGCGTGGAACCCCACCCATGACGCGCTTGCCGCGCCCCGCCCCCGCGACACCACCGTCCTGCAGCGCCACATGCTGCTCCTGTCCGTACGACTGTGGTGGCATTCCTACTGGGAGTCAGCGTCCTCGGTGTCCCCGGCGCGCTTTGAACTGCGGCAGCTGGCCCGCGTCCAGGCCGTGTGACCGCACGCCGTGGGCGACCAGGAGCGTCCCCTGTGCAGGTCACCCCCCGGTTTAGCCGTGGCCCGCTGACACCCCCGTTGTGGCCGCTCCGCTGGACCGGTGGCGTGACAGCGGCCGGGGGTCGGGGGATGCCCCTCTGCTCTGGTCACAGCCCGGCAACAAGGTTCACCCCACAACCACATCTGGCTTACCGTGTTCCGCCTGCAGCAGCACCACCATGGGGGGATCCATGCGTAGCCACATCATCAGCGCCGTCCTGCTCTGCGCAGCCGGCGCAGGCGTCGTCGCCTGCCAGCCAGCGGACGCGGCCAAGCCGAGCGGCAGCGCGCCGTCGGCGACAAGCGCGAGTGCCGCGCCAACGAAGGACAGCAAACCGGCCGGAGAGAAGAAGTCCGTGCCGAACTTCGTCGGCATGGGGTTGCAGTCCGCGCAGGACGCCGCGCAGAAGCAGGGCTTCTACGTTTTGAAGTCCCACGACGCGACTGGCCGAGCCCGCTTCCAGGCGTTCGACCGCAACTGGCAAGTCTGCAGCCAGAACATCAAGGCCGGGAAGGTCGTGCCGACGGACACCGAGCTGGACTTCGGCGCCGTCAAGCTCGACGAGACCTGCCCCGCCCACGACCAGAAGGAGCCGTCAGCGGCCGGTGGGACGATGCCCGACTTCCGCGGCAAGAGCGTGAAGGCCGCCCGCCAGACCCTCGACAGCAGCACGTCGATCACCGTGAACGACGCGACGGGCGCCAGCCGGTGGGTCTTGATGGAGTCCAACTGGCAGGTGTGCACGCAGAAGCCTGCGGCCGGGACGAAGCTGAACGGCCAGCCGGTCACGCTGGACGCGGTGAAGTTCGAGGAGCACTGCCCGTAGGAACGACGAAGCGCCCCGCCGCTGCACCGAAGGCTGGTGCGACGCCGCGGTGGTGACGTCCAGCGGACTCGCTGGGCCAGATCCTCCGCAAGGACGCCGCCGGCCGGATCGCCACCTTCGCCTATGACGGGAACGGCCGGCTCACCGAGGCCACCGGCTCCGACCGCACCCGTCTGGCCATCGACCGCGACCGGTACGGCCTCGTCCGCTCAGAGACCGTGGACGACCGCCAACTCAGCTGCACTCACGATGCGTTGGGTCGCCGCAACCGACGGACGACCCCCACCGGCGCGACGACCACATGGTCGACGACGCGGCTGGCCGCCGCATGGTCGCCTCCGGTCGCACCGTCGACATCGCATACGAAGATGCGGGCCGCGAGCTCACCCGGCACATCGGCGACTTCCTCACCCTGAACAGCACCTACGACGCGTGGGCCGACTCGTCACCCAGTCCGCCATCGGCCCGAACGACCGCACCCTCCAGCGCCGCGCCTACACCTACCGCGGCGACGGCCATCTCGCCGTCCTCGACGACCAGCTGAACGGCCGGCGCCACTTCGACCTCGACGCGGTCGGCCGCGTCACCGCCGTTCAGCCGAGGGCTGGACCGAGACCTACGCCTACGACGCCGCCGGCAACCAGACGCACGCCTCCTGGCCCGCCCCGCACCCCGGCCAGGAGGCCACCGGCGACCGGACCTACAGCGGCACTCGCATCACCCGCGCCGGACACGTCCGCTACGAGCACGACGCTCTGGGCCGGATCACCCTGCGCCAGAAGACCCGGCTGTCACGCAAGCCGGAGACCTGGCGCTACGCGTGGGACACGGAGGACCGGCTCGTCCAGGTCACCACCCCGGACGGCACCCGCTGGCGCTACACCTATGACCCGCTGGGCCGCCGCACCGCGAAGCTCCGCCTCGGCCCCGACGGCGACACGGTCGTCGAACGCGTCGACTTCACCTGGGACGGCACGACGCTGTGCGAGCAGACGACGCGGGCCGACGGCCTGCCGAACCCGGTCACCCTCACCTGGGACCACCAGGGCCTGAAGCCCATCGCCCAGACCGAGCGCATCACCGCGGCCGACACCCCGCAGACGGAGACCGACTCCCGCTTCTTCGCGATCGTCACCGACCTCGTCGGATCCCCCCGCGAACTCGTCGACGAACCCGGCGACATCGCCTGGCGCACCCGCACCACCCTCTGGGGCGCCACCACCTGGAACACCGACGCCACCACCTACACCCCGCTCCGCTTCCCCGGCCAGTACAGCGACCCCGAGACCGGCCTGCACTACAACTACTTCCGTCACTACGACCCCGAAACCGCCCGCTACCTCACCTCCGACCCCCTGGGCCTGGCGCCCGCGCCCAACCCCACGTCATACGTGCGCAATCCGCACACATGGATGGACCCGCTGGGACTCGCGTCCTGCGACGAGGACGCGATCACGGTCTACCGCAAGCAGACCGACCACCCGCTGAGCCAGCGCATTCACATCGGTGAGAACGGCGAGGTGGCCCTTACCGGCAAGAGCAAGCTTTATGTAAACATGAGCGACGACATCAGGCACACCCTCGAATACCGGGGCGACGGCGGCCAGATCGTCTCCTTCGACGTTTCCAGGGAATACCGGGACTGGATCCGGGAATCCGCCCTGCCGCAGGACAAGGACGATCACCCGGACGGTGACGCCTTCACCCGGCAGGAATGGAGGGAATTGCTCAAGGAATACCCGGAGATCTCCGATCCGACCAAGGGCCCGGACCTCTACGGAATCCCGAACAAGCTCTTCGACGGCCTGCGTGCCGAGATCATCCGCAACTCCGGCCGCGTCGTGCAGGAAGGGTAGGATTGCACCATGATCCACAGCGAGGAGAGCGTCACCGCTGAACTGGAGCGGGTACGGCAGCGGCCTGGGGTCCAGTCGGCTCCGCCGGTTCTGGCCGTCTTCACCGTCGATGTCGCCGAAGGCTCCACCGAGGCGTATGCACAGCGGGTGCGTGATGTTCTTTCGGTAGTGCTCCAGTTGGCCTGCACGGCGGAGTTCGACGACGAGGACCTACCGGTGGGTGAATTCCCGGAGTGGTTCACGGAGATCTCCACCCCGGACGGTGAGACGCGGCAGGAATTCGCCCGGGACGGTCGTGCCGCTTTCCTGGCCAAGAGCGGCAAAGCCAATCCCTGGCGCCTCCAGAACTGGATCCACCGGTTCCACACGGACGAGGAGTCCCGCGGCTGGGAGTTCTGGGACGTCACCCCCGTGGGCCCGGCGCGGGTCCATGTCTGGGTGGACAGTTGGGGAGAGCCCTTCTTCGGCTCCCTGGAACTGCTGTGGCTGCTGTACACGGCCGGCGCCGCACACGTCGAGGGGTCGGAGGTCCACAAGGCGGGCTCCTGGGCGTCGGAGGCGGGCAGCCGATGACAGAGGCGGAGCAGGGGCGGGTCGTGCGGGCGGCGTACACCGATTCCACGATCACGGTGTACCAGGCGTATCCGCGGGAGATCACCGAACCAGCACTGCGCACTCGGACGTTCGTGGCTCCGTTCAAGCGCGAACGCATGACGTGGATCAAACCGTCATTCCTGTGGATGATGTACCGCTCCGGCTGGGCCCGGAAGCCCAACCAGGAACGCGTCCTGCGCATCGACATCGACCGGGTGGGGTTCGAGTGGGCGCTGGCGCACGCGGCACTGAGTCACTTCCGCTCCGGTGTGCACGCGGACCGGGACCAGTGGCGCGCGGAGGTCGCCGGCTGCCCAGTGCGGGTGCAGTGGGATCCGGACCGGTCGATCCAGCTGGAAGCGCAACCGTGGCGTGCCATCCAGGTCGGCCTGTCCGGCGAGGCCGTGGACCGTTACGTGGACCAGTGGATCGTGGACATGACGGACGTCACCGGATTGGCTCGCTCGACTCACTCCGCCGTACTCGACGGAAGAACGGAGGACGCCCTGCGCCAGTTGCCGGCCGAGCGCCCATACCCGCTTCCGGAACACCTCCGCCGCCGACTGGGAGCGGACGGCTGACCGGTTCGTCAAGTCGAACATGTCGGCATGACGGTGATCGGGAAAGTTGGGCAGCGCGCCTGGTGGAAGCCCGTGTCGTCCACGACCAGGATGGCACCGGGGTCGCCGAGGTTGTCGACCACGTACTCACGCACGTCCTCGAGGACCTCATCGGCGTCCCACTCGATCCGGTTCAGCATCCGGTGGATACGGTCCGGCCCCGCATGGCCGGCTTCCTCCGCCAGCGTCCAGCCGTTCTTCCGCTGCAGCGGAGCGATCAGGCCCCGCATATAAGCCAGTGCCGACTCCCGCGGCTCCGACCTGCTGAAACGGTGCAGAAACCGCTCATGCACAGCGTCCAGTTTACCCGCCCACAACCTGACATCAGCAAAGTCCCCACCCATAACCACACCAGCGGTCTGGAACGAGCCGAGCTTGTCGGGGAGGTCCCGCCAGGGCGAGTTGGTGCGGTACCTCCACGCGATGGCCTCGAGCGTGCGGCGGTGATCGGCCCATCGCCGTCCGCGAACCGGATCGGCCGGCATCAGCGGCTCGATCCGATCCCACATCGCATCAGTGATCACTAACCGGACAGGCACGTCCGATCAACTGATGAGCCCACCAAAGAGACACGGCCTAGCCGTGTTGCCCGGCACGACACCGGCACGGAAAGGGATGCTTGAGCGCGGCTCAGCCCCGTGGAGCAGCGCAGCACGGGCGCCGCGCCAACGAGCGCGCCAGGGCGCAGCCCCACACCAAGGGTCGGAAAAGCCAACCCTCTTGGGAGCAGCGGGCCGCGGCCCGGCCGCCGCGCCGCCGGGGCGTGTCCCGGGGCGCTGCGCTCCCCGGACCGCGCGCTGTGCGCGCTCACGCCCGGGTGAGGGGCCGGGGCACCGGGGCTCGCGTCGGCTCCTGGCGGCCGCTGTCGACGCGGTGGGACACGACCAGGGCCCCCGCACCGTCGGCGGGGCGGCATCGACGAGCGGGTGGTTCTGGTGTTGCTCGCCGTCCAGGCCTTCGAGGAGTGTCTCGTTCGAGCGCGGCAACGGCGGCCGGTGGAGTTGCTGTTGCCGGCTTCTTCGTATGGTCGGTCAGGTGACCTGGAGGTGTAGTTATTCTGCCGGGTCGAGTGTGACTTCGATGTCGATCGGAGCGGAGCGCCACATCGCGCTGAGAAGCGGGTCCTGATCGATGTAACGGCGTGTGGCGGCGAGCGCGTCGGCTCTGGGCTTGCCGATGGCAGCGTGATCGAAGCCGCTGTTTCCACCACCGCCGCTGTGCAGGGCCGCCCAGGCGGGGTCCTCGGTGAAGCATGCCTGGAACTCCACCTTCCAGTACTGGGGCTGCCAGTACGGGTCCTGCCGGTCGCCGTCCTCGTTGATGGCCAGCAGTCGTCCAAGAGACAGCGCGGGCCGGTTGCCGGTCCAGTCCCAGACGCCCCACTCAACGATGAAGCCGTCCCCGTCGTCCTCGGACCCTTCAACGCCCTCGACCGGCATCTGAACGAACTCCTCGAAGGCAGCCCAAGCCACCTCCATGGTGCAGGCACCAGCAGCGACGCCATGCCGACCCAGTATCTGCTCGAACACTGCGGCGCTGGACCGCCAGGAGATGGACATGCCGCCAGGCTAACTGCACCGATCATCTCCACCAGGCTCAGAGCGGAGGTCCCCGCTTCGTGATCCAGGAAGCGCCCCAGGGCACGAGGACACCCGCACCACCCGCCGCTACGACCCGCGCGGCTGAACCGCTCGCTCAGCCACGACGTCGCCAACTACCGCGCCCAGGGCGCGCTGGGCCGGTCCTCGAGCTCCGGCGTCGCGCCCTACCCGGCGGCCGCCATGGAGAGCGCCACCACCTGACCCGCTACCGGGTCTATTCGCAGTGCACCGGGCTTCAGCCCGGTGGTGAAGCGAATCTTTAGCCTGCTCTGACCTCAGCTACGGGCACGGATGCGCGCTGGTCACCTCAGCCCAGCTCAGAGCGGCTGGTTCTGCTGCTCGATGTACTGCTTCAGGATGCTGAGCGGCGCGCCGCCGACCGACCCGGCGAAGTACGGGCCGGACCAAAGGGCGTTGCGCCCGCCAGCAGTGGCGGACGAGATCGGGGAACGCCTGGCGGAGCCTACGGGAGGGCACGCCCTTGAGGGAGTTCACCAGCCTGGACACCGGCGACCTTGGGCGGGAATATCATGGGCCACGTGCAGCTTCGGTACAGCTTCCGCTTGTACCCGAACACCGCTCAGCGCACGGCGTTGGCGAGGGCGTTCGGGTGTGCGCGGGTGGTCTACAACGACGCTCTCAGGGCTCGGGAGACCGCCCGCAGCCAGGGCCTGCCGTTCCCGAAGACCGGGGACCTGTCCAAGGCGCTGATCACCGAGGCCAAGAAGCGGCCCGAGCGGGCGTGGCTCGGCGAGGTGTCGGCGGTCGTACTCCAGCAGTCCCTGAGGGACCTGGATGCGGCGTACCGGAACTTCTTCGACGCGCTGAAGGGCAAGCGTCCGCGCGTGGGCGCGCCCCGGTACAAGTCCCGCAAGGACACCCGGCAGGCCGTCCGGTTCACCGCGAACGCCCGCTGGTCGATCACGGCGGGCGGGAAGTTGCGCCTGCCGAAGATCGGCGATCTCAAGGTGAAGTGGTCGCGGACGCTGCCCTCGACGCCGTCCACGGTGAGCGTGGTCAAGGACTCGGCGGGCCGGTACTTCGCGAGCTTCGTCGTCGAGACCGGCACATCAGAGGTGCTGCCAAAGGCGACGCCCGAACTGGGCATCGACCTGGGGCTCGGGCACTTCGCGGTCCTCTCGGACGGCCGGAAGGTCGACAGCCCACGCTTCCTGCGCCGGGCCGAGAAACGCCTGAAGAAGGCGCAGCGGGCCCTGTCCCGCAAGGAGAGAGGCAGCCAGAACAGGGACAAGGCCAGGATCCGTGTCGCCCGGGCACACGTCCGGGTCGCGGACGCGCGCCGCGAGTTCCACCACCGGCTCTCCACCAAGCTGATCGTCGAGAACCAAGCGGTCGCGGTGGAGGACCTGGCGGTGAAAGGGCTCGCCCGCACGCGTCTGGCCAAGTCCGTGCACGACGCCGGATGGTCGGCGTTCGTGACCATGCTGGAGTACAAGGCCGCCCGGTACGGGCGCACCTTCGTGAAGATCGGCCGGTTCGAGCCCACCTCGCAGGTGTGCTCGCGGTGCGGCGTCAAGGACGGCCCCAAGCCCCTCCACGTCCGAGAGTGGATCTGCGGTGCATGCGGGGCCGTCCTGGACCGGGACATCAACGCGGCGGTCAACGTCGCCACGGCGGCCGGACTGGCCGTGACAGCCCGTGGAGCGCAGGTAGGACGGGGACCCGTCCCCGCACAGCGCGGCGAAGCGGGAACCCGCCCGGAGCCGCACCCGACAACGGTGCGGCAGACGGGAATCGCCCTCCTTTAGGCGGGCGAGGATGTCAAGCCCTCAGAGGCCCGCCGGCGTCCTCGCTGTGCGAGCCTCGTCCCACCCTCCTGGTGGCGTCGTGTGCGCGCGTGAGGAAGGTCGTCACTGGCTTTGTCCATGAGAACGGACAGCAGATGTTCATCGATGTCGGAGGCGGGGGCGCCGAGGACGAATCGAACTGTGCAGGAGTTCAGGCGGCACCGACGGCGAATTGCGTGCAGCCAGGCCGATCAGCTCCGTCAGATGTGCTGTACACATGTCCGATGACCACTTCTCAGTTCCAGCTTCGCTGCGTTGGCGAGCAGGAGTTCGTTCCCTGGGCGCGCATGATTGCCGACACCTATGGCATGGATCGGTCGGAGGAGGAGCTGGCTGATCAGCGAGCTGCAACGGATCTCGCTCGCACCCTGGCCGTGTTCGACGAGGGCGAGCCGGTTGGCGGGGCCTCCGTCTACAGCCGGATGCTGACCGTTCCCGGTGGCGTCCTGCCCGTGGCGGGGATCGCCTCGGTGGGCGTGGCCCCGACGCATCGCCGCCGCGGCATCCTCACCTCGATGATGCGCGCCCAGCTGACCGACCTGCACGAGCAGCGACGAGAGGCGATCGCCGCGCTCCGTCCCTCGGAGGCCGGCATCTACGGACGGTACGGCTACGGCCCCGCGACCGTCGGTAACCGGATGCGCTGCGACCGACCCGCTATGGGGTTCCGCCCGGACACCGACTTCGGCGACGGAACCGTCCGGCTGCAGCACGCCGACCAGGCCCGCCCCCTCCTTGAGGAGATCTACGACCGGGTCCGCACCACTACGGTCGGCTGGCCTGACCGGCGGACGGCCCACTGGGCAGTGCGCCTCGCCGACCATCCGCATCGGCGCGGCGGCGCGACCTCGCTGCGGTTCGCCGTTCACCAGGACCACGGCGGACGTGCCACCGGCTACGCGTTGTACCGGCACGGCTCCGCCCCGGACGGGTCCGGCGGCAGTGCCGGAGTGGTGGAGGTGGTGGAACTGGCGGCGTGCTCGCGCCAGGCGTATGCGGCGCTGTGGCGCTTCCTCGCCGGCATCGACCTGGTGAGCCGGATCGACTACGAGGGCTCTGTGGACGAGCCCTTGCCCCACCTGCTCGTCGAACCCCGGGCGGTCCAGGCCGCGCCGGTGGACCGCCTGTGGCTGCGGCTGGCCGACGTGGACAGAGCCTTGGCCGGCCGGAGTTACAGCCTTCCGCTGGACCTCGTGTTGGACGTGTGGGACGACTTCTGCCCGTGGAATAGCGGGCGCCACCGGCTGCAGGCGGAAGCAGGGAACGCCGTCTGCGAGCCCACGACCGCTCCGGCCGACCTGCGGCTGAGGGCGGCGGAACTCGGCGCGGTCTTCCTCGGCGGCACTTCGCTGACGGCCCTCGCGGCCGCTGGCCTCGTCGAGGAACTGCGGGGTGGTGCGCTTTCCCGAGCCTCGGCGGCCTTCCGCGGCGAACGCGAACCCTGGTACCCCGGCGGCTGGGCCTTCCCGCTCTATTGAACAGACCACGCCCTGAAAGGGGACACCCATGTCCGCGGCACGCTTCGCGCGCGTCCTCCGCCCGGACGCCGGTACCCGTGACGGGACGGGCCGGGTGCGCCGGGTGGCGTCTTCGGGCGGCGGTGTCCTTGCCACCGTTGGGGCATAGGCAGCCTGCCGTGGCGTCTGGACCGGCACTGGCCTGGGCGGCGTCTGCCGGGAGCGCGGTGGCAACGGAGCTCAGGGCGGGTCGGTCGGAGAAGACGCGGTCGGTCGGCCGGAGCGCAGCCGGCGGTGCCGCCAACAGGGTTGAACGGACCGGCCCGGGCGGCCAGCCGTGGATGGACCGCGGCCCCCGGCCTGTTGACTTCGGTCATGCGAGCCATCATCACCAACCGCTACGGCGGTCCGGAAACGCTTGAATTCGCGGAGACCGATGACCCCAAGGTCAGCCCGGACCAGGTACTCGTCCGGGTGAAGGCCGCCGGCGTCAACCCTGTCGACTGGAAGATCGTCGCCGGGCACCTCGACCCGATCATGTACGTCCACTTCCCGCTCGTGCCCGGCTGGGACGTCGCAGGCGTCGTGGAGGCCGTCGGCCTGGACACCCCCGAGTTCTCCGTCGGCGACGAGGTCTTCGGCTACGTCCGCAAGGACGAGGTGCAGCACGGCACCTACGCGGAGCTCGTCGCCGCGCCGGTGCGCACCCTCGCGCGCAAGCCCGCCTCGCTGGACTGGCGGCAGGCGGCCGGCGTGCCTCTGGCGGGGCTGATGGCCTTGCAGTCACTGCGCCGGGTGGGCGTCAGCGAGGGCGACACGGTCCTGGTGCACGCGGCAGCCGGCGGTGTGGGGTCGTTCGCCGTGCAGATCGCCGTGGCCATGGGAGCCCGCGTGATCGGCACTGCCAGCGAGCGCAATCACGACTACCTGAGCTCCCTGGGCGCCGAACCGGTCACCTACGAGGACGGCGACCGCCTGATCGACCGGGTGCGGCAGCTCGCGCCGGAGGGCGTCGACGCCGCGGTGGACAACGTCGGCGGTGACGCGGTCGCCGCCTCCCAGGACCTGCTGAAGGACCCCAGCCGACTGGCCTCGATCGTCGACCCCGGCGTGACACAGCGGGGCGGCCACCACGTCTGGGTGCGGCCCGACAGCGCGGACCTCGCCGAACTCGCCGAACTCGCCGACGCGGGCAAGCTCAAGGTCCACATCGACCGTGCCCTGCCGCTGGCCGAGGCCGCTGAGGCGTTCCGCCTGAGTCAGAGCGGTAAGACTCGCGGCAAGCTGGTCCTCGAGGTCGGCTAGGGACATCCAGGGCGAAGGCACGCCGTGCGGACTACCGGCGGGCGCCGCGACGATGCCGTCCGGGGACAACCCGTGCGCCGACCGGAGGGAACGCACCGCGCTGTCGGTGGCCGGCCCGAAGGACCCATCGGGAGCCAGATGTGGGCGGCAGATTCTGGGACCCGTGTGCGGGGGGCAGAGCGCAGGGGCGGGCCCGATCAGTCGGCCGACGTGTTCCGTGTCATCTCGGCTGCCTCGGTGATGGCGCGTTGTCTGAGATCACCGGACAGCTGCATCGTGACGGCGGCCAGGACGACCAGTGAAGTCACCGCGTTCATCCGCCTGACCCGCTGGACCAATGATCCCGACTTCAACTTCGGCTGAAGGACCTGGACGAAAACTGTGGTCCTGAGGACCACAAGGCACCCAAGTCGGTGCTCAACGCCCTGACCCCGACCACCGAGGGGCGGGGTGTCTGGGCCGACCACCAGCTCGACGCCGGACCGACCGAACCACTGGACGTGGGCTGACACCGCCGGCCGGGGACGGGGGGGCGAGCGCCCGCCCGATCCTGCGCACGCAATCGGCGGTGCGGCGGCGGGAGCGGCGAGCCGGCCCGGCCCGAGGTTCTGAGATGCAGCGCCGCCACCGCCGTGGGCCTGCGGGTCAGTGGGACAAGCCCAGGGCCTGACCGGCGCGTTCGCGGGCGGCGCCGATCTCGTCCAGTTCCCGGTCGCGGTGGCCGGGGTCGAAAAGCGAGGGCCGTTACGGGTCCTTGCCTCCGGGCCGTGTCCGAGCAAGGATGCGGACCGACGCCGTCGGAGCCGACCGGCGAGGACGACGGGCCGGGGAGCCGGCGCCGTGTCACAGGGGGTGGCGCCGCAGCAGGCGGTGGAGGAGGCCGTAGGCGCGCTGCTCGGCCTCCGCGAGCTCGGCGGGGTCGATCCCCACCGAGCGCAGCTCCCCTGCCGCGGCGTCGTCGGCCGCCCGAAGCTCCACCACCGCGGCGGCCAGCCGCGCCTGTACCTCCGGGTGCGGTTCGGTGGGGCCGGCCAGTGCTCGCTCGGCGTGTTCCGATGCCTGCGCGCACGCCGCCAGGGCGCGGCGGACCCGCTCCGTCGCCCGGCCGTGGACCACCAGCAGTGCGCACGCCAGGGCGATGGCGATGCCCACGGCCCCGCCCAGCATGCGGTCGTAGACGAGCGTTCCGGTGGACGTGGGGGACGTCAGGTTGCTGAGCAGGAGCGCCAGCGGGGTGATGAAGACGACGCCCAGGCCGTAGTTGCGCGCCACGACGTATTCCAGGAGGAACTCGAGGAGCACGATGAGGAACACCGCGGCGGTCGGCACCGGATGCGTGGCCAGGATCGCGGCCGAGACGAGCAGCCCGGTCACGGTGCCCAGCGTGCGCTGGACGGCACGCTGGACGCTGGTGCGGATGTTGACCGAGTGCAGCACGGCGGCCGCGGAGACAGCGGCCCAGTACCCGTGTCCGAAGCTGAGGAAGACGGCCGCCGCGCCGGCCACGCCCGTGCCGAGCGTCATGCGCAGGGCGGGCACGACGTGGACGGCGAGACGGTGCCGGCCGGCCGACGGGGTGCCCACCGCCAGCTCGGCGGCACGGCAGGTGGTGGCGTCGGTTTCCGCCGGTGACCGGCCGCTGTCCGGCCCGGCCACCACACGCTCGAACGCACGGGCGGCGCCCTGTGCGCCGCCCGGCGGCGCGGCCGTGGCGGCGGCCTCGGGACAACGCGGGACGGCTACGGGCAGCGACAAGGGAGGACGGCGTCCCCGGGCCGTGAGGGCGCGGGCCAGCCGGCGCAGCTGCCGCGCCGTCGCGGCGTCGGGCGACCGCCGGTGGACGGAGGTGATCAGCAGGGTCCAGGCCCAGTCGGTCAGCCGCACCTCGATCCCCGGCGTCCCGGCGTTGCGCCGCGCCGGCGTCGACGGTGCCAGGCCGAGGGACCGGTAGGCGCGGAGGATGCCGGCGGTCGCCCGGTGCCGCGCCGGACCGGCGCCGTCCGCGCCCCCGCCCGTTTCGAGGAGACCGGCGAGGTCGCGCAGGGCCGCGGCCACCGCCAGGCGCTGCGGACGGTCGGGGTGCACCGGCCAGCCCGCCAGGGCCAGGGCCCAGGCGACGACGGCGCCCGTCGCGGCCAGCGCCGTGTGGGGCAGGACGTCGCCGAGGTCCACGTCCGAACCGTTGGCCGCGACGGCGAAGGACAGGAGCAGCAGCACCGCGCCCAGTCCGCCCAGGCCGGTCGCGTCGCAGGCGAACTTCGCGAGTCCGGCCACCACCGCCATCGCGACGATCACGGTCATGGCACCGGCGGTACTCGTCTGCGCGTCGGTCAGCGCGGCGACGGCGGAGCCGCCGCCGACGCAGGCCGTCATCGCGAGCGCGACGACGGCGAGCACCCGCGCCCGGCGGGGATAGGGGAGGTTGCGGCCGAATGTCGTGGTGAAGGCGCCCAGCATGGGGAAGACGGCCAGGGCGGGGCGCCCCGACAGCACCAGCGGCAGGACCGGCAGGGTCATGGCCAACGCCGCGCGCAGGGCGAAGAGGAGGGCTCCGTCCACTCGGCGGAGCGAGAGCGCACCCCGCGGGGACAGCACGTGCGGCAGCCGTTCCACTCGGCCGCGCAGGCGGGCCCGGGCCGGCGACGGACGGGGGAACGTGCGGCGGGACATGACCTTGGGGGGTGGGCGGGGCGATGGGGATGCCGTCCATGCAGAACGCGTGGTTCGCGGAAGCAACCCCAGCATGGTACTCCGCGTCCGCCGCCGGCCGGGGATCCGCTGAGGCCGGCCCGGACCCCTGCCCCCCGGCCCACGCCGGCGCCGGGGGGGCAGGGGCAGGGGCCCGGACCGGCGGAATCCCGCCGCTCGGAAGCGGCCGGATCCGGGTCGCGGCGGGTGCCGGTTCAGTTCAGCGGGGGCGGCCCCGCCTCGGCGGCCGTGCCCCACGAGGAGGGCTCGGCCGCCGACGGCGAACGCGCGCGAGCGGGTGTTCCGCAGGTCGTCCGTCGTCAGGTACGTCCGTGCGTAGGCGGAGCCGTCGACGCGGGCGGACTGGATGTAGCGGCGTGCGTCCGAGGTGCCGGGCGCCGCCACCGTCAGCGAGCCGCGCGGCTAGTAGCGGCGGTCGAAGGTGAGGTCGACACGGTCGAAGACGGGCGTGGACACGCCCCAGGTGTCGTAGCCGGGCTGCACCGGGAAGACGCCGATCGACGACAGTACGTTCCTGGCGGACATGGTGCCGAGGTCGTCGTTGCCCGTCATGCCGGTCGGCGTGTCCGTGAACAGGGTGAGGGCGGCGTGCACCACGTCGGTGGTCTTCCAGGGCTGCCCGGTCGAGAGGTAGGCGTACGGGGCGATGAGGCCGGGCTCGTTCTGCGGGTTGTACTTGTCGGCGTTGTAGTAGTCGTACGGGCCGTTCACCCAGATCTCGCGGGCGGTCTTCGCGGGGGTCCTTCACCAGCTGGTCGTAGGCGAAGAAGGAGTCGAGCCGGTCGTTGGCCGCTCGGTCGCGGTGAGCTCGGCCCGGATGCCGGTCTTCAGCGTGACCGCGTACGAGCCGGGGCTCGCCTTCTCGGTGTCGTGGCTGCACTCCGCCTGGTACTTGGCGTTGTCGGTCTCGGTGACGCCGAACTGAGCGTGCACTTCACGGACGCCCTGGACGCCGGTCCCGCCGGGGCTGGGCGCTGGTGCGGATGCGCACCGAGCACGGCGAGCAGCCGGCCGTCGGTGGACCCTGTTCCCGATGGCCGGGCTGCTCGCCCTCGCCCGCCGGGCACGCGCCGTACCGACGAGCTGCGAGCCCCGCGGGAGGGCTGACACCGCCACGTGCGAGCACCTCCCCACGGCAGGGCGGACTGCGAACGTGATCGGCGCGGGTCCCCCCCCGCGTCCCGTGTCACGAACCCGCTAAGCCTGCGGGGCCGGCACCCCCCCTCGCCGCTTGCCGGGCACGCCCCACGAAACCCCCTTGCGAGGGGGCGCCTCTCCGCCTTGCGACCGCTCACCCGCGGCCTGAACGGCGTGGGAGCACCCCCGGCACCGGACACCGCGCACCGATGCAACGAGAATTGGCGGTCAGCACCTAGGCTCCCAGGACGACGGCCGGTATGTTGCGCCCCTGCCCGCCGCGAGGCGGGCACGGTGAACGGCTCATCATGGGGGTAGCGTGCGCGACTTCAGCCTTCCGGCACTGGTGGAGACCCTGTCGGCGGGAGGCCTTGCGGACTCGGTGTACGAGGTGGCGGAGCGCGACCCGAAACTGGAGCAGCTGGCGCGGCGCGACCCCCTGGACGAGCAGAGGTGGTGTGCGGTCACCGCGGCCGAGTTCCGCGACGAGGTCCTGGCGCTGGCCAAGGGGCTGCTGGCCGGCGGGATCCAGTTCGGTCACCGCGTCGCCGTGATGTCCCGCACCCGTTACGAGTGGACGCTCTTCAGCTACGCGTTGTGGTCCCTCGGCGCCCAGGTGGTCCCCGTCTACCCCACCTCCTCGGCGGACCAGGTCCGCTGGATCCTGTCGGATGCGCAGGTGGTGGCCGTCGTGGTGGAACACGAGGACCATGCCATGACCGTGGGGGCGGTGTGCGACCAGCTGCCGCTGCTGAGGGCGATATGGCAATTGGACGCCAACTGCGTCCAGTGGCTGGCGGACGCGGGCTGGGGCATCCCCGACGACGTGGTGCACCAGCACCGCAGGGCAGTGCAGCCGGGCTCGGTCGCCACCATCGCCTACACCTCCGGCACCACCGGCCCCCACCCCAAGGGCTGCCTGATCACCCACGCCGGTCTCGCGGCCGAATGCGACACCCTGAACGCGGGCTGGCGGGAGGTCCTCGCCGAGCCCGGTGAGCAGCCGGCCGTTCTGGCCTTCCTGCCCCTCTCCCACATCTACGGTCTGATGGTGCAGGTCGTCTGCATGCGCGGCGGCATCCGGCTGGGGCATCAGCCGGACCTGTCACCCGCCGCGCTGCTGCCCGCCCTGGCGTCGTTCCGGCCGACGTACGTCTTCGCCGTGCCGTACATCTTCGAGAAGATCTTCCATTCGGCCAGGCGTTCGGCCGAAGCAGCCGGCCGGGAGGCGCTCTTCGACCGGGCCGTGGACGTCGCGGTGCGCTACGCCGAGGAACTGGAGCGCCGGGACAGGGGGGAGGGCTCGGGGCCCGGACCGCTGCTGAAGGCCTCGCACACCGTCTTCGACCGTCTGGTGTACGGGCGGCTGCGGGCCGTCCTCGGCGGCCGGGTCCGGTACGCCACCTCCGGCGGGTCGAGTCTCGACCGGGAACTCGGCCTGTTCTTCGCCGGAGCCGGGGTCACCATCCACGACGGATACGGGCTCACCGAGACGACCGCCGCCGTCACCAGCCAGCCACCGGGCCGGCCCCGCTTCGGGACCGTCGGCAGACCCCTGCCCGGCTGCTCCGTCCACGTGGCACGGGACGGGGAGATCTGGGTACGCGGCGACGTCGTCTTCTCCGGCTACCTCGGCGATCCGGCGGCCACCGGGTCGGTGCTGCGCGACGGGTGGTTCGCGACGGGCGACGTGGGCCGGCTGGACGACGACGGCTTCCTGGTCATCACCGGACGCAAGAAGGACATCCTCATCACCAGTGGCGGCAAGAGCGTCAATCCCCGGGTGCTCGAGGAGCGGCTGCTGAGACATCCCCTGATCTCCCAGTGCCTCGTCGTGGGCGACGACCGTCCCTTCATCGCGGCGCTGATCACCCTGGATCCCGAGGCGTCCCAGCACTGGTGCCGGCTTCGCGCACAGCAGCACGCCCGGCCCGGGGAGGCGCCGATCAACGAGGAACTGCGTGGCGAGATCCAGCGGGCCGTGACGATGGCGAACGCGGCGGTCTCCCAGGCGGAGGCGATCCGCGCGTTCCGGATCATCCCGAACGAGTTCAGCACGGCCAACGGCCTCATGACGCCGTCGCTGAAGCTGCGTCGCGCCGCGATCGTGCAGGCGTACGCGGCGGACATCGAAGCGCTGTACGGCTCCTGAGGACCCCTCACCGGAGGTCGGACCGCCCCGCGGCGCCGGCGTCACAAGGGTGCGGACTCTGCCGAGCACGCGCCAGTCTTTGAGGGGGGCGAAGCCGTGCTCCACCGGCGCCCGGACCGCTGCCACTGCGGTGTTCGACAGCTTCTGTCCTCGTATCAGGGGCCGGTTCCGGGCGGCCTTGTAACCGGTGATCACTGCGGGGCCGGTGTCGGGGCCGCGAAGCCCAGGTCGGCGATCGCCCCGAGACCGGCCGCTCGCAGCTCGGCGGTGAGCTGGTCGTGTCGACAGGCGATGATCTCCGAGGTCCGTCCGGGCCGGGCCGCCGAGACCCAGAGCGACCATTCCGGCGAGCCGTGATCCGCTCCAGCTCCAGCATCCCGACGCCCTCCCTGACGCTCTCCCGGCACCGGCCGGTCAGGGATCGTAGGAGGGGCACGGCGGTCGGCGCAGCAGAACCCGACAACGGCCCTGGCGACAGGTCAGACGATCTTCACCATGGACACCCGCCGACGACCAGCGAGAGTACCCCGCACACCAGACGCGTGACCTGCGTTGCACAGTCTCGTTGGGAATGCGGCACTCTTCGCCCGGATGCCGACCCGCGGCGTGCGTGGTGGGTACGTCTTCGATCAGCGGTTGATGGCGGCCATGTTGTCCGCGTCGTAGCGCTCGCCGGAGGCCCGGGGCAGGTCGTTCAGGCGGGCGACGTGGCTGGCAGTGAGCTCGATGTGGTCGGCGGCGGCGTTCTCCTCCAGCCGGGCGATTCGCTTGGTGCCGGGGATGGGCGCGATGCCGTCACCCTGGGCGAGCAGCCAGGCCAAGGAGACCTGCGCGGGCGTGGTGTCGATCTCGGCGGCTACGGCCCGGACCTCGTCGACGATTCGCAGGTTGCGTTCCAGGTTGCCGTCGGCAAAGCGGTGGTTGGTACGGCGCCAGTCGTCGGGATCAAGATCGTTCAGGGAGCGGATGCTGCCGGTCAGGAAGCCGCGGCCGAGCGGGGAGTACGCCACGAAGCCGATACCCAGTTCGCGCAGGACAGGCAGGATCTCGGCCTCCGGGTCGCGCGTCCACAGGGAGTATTCGGATTGGACCGCGGTGACCGGATGCACGGCGTGAGCGCGGCGGATCGTGGCGGGGCTGGCCTCGGACAGGCCGATGTGGCGGATCTTGCCTTCGGCCACCAGTTCGGCCAGCGCGCCAACGGTCTCTTCGATGGGCGTGCCGGGGTCCACCCGGTGCTGGTAGTAGAGGTCGATGTAGTCGGTACCCAGGCGCTTCAGTGATCCCTCCACGGCCAGGCGGATGTTGGCCGGGGTGCTGTCCGGAGACGTGCCACCTGTGTGAGAGATCAGTCCGAACTTGGTCGCCAGCACGACCTCGTCTCGGCGCCCCTGCAGGGCCCGGCCGACCAGCCCCTCGTTGATGAAAGGGCCGTACCCCTCAGCGGTGTCGATATGGGAGACCCCGAGGTCCAGAGCGCGCTGGATCGTGCGGATCGACTCGTCGTCGAACTGGCCGGCGCCTGTGTAGAACGCCGACATTCCCATGGCTCCGAGACCGATGCGCGAGACCTCGAGGCTGCCGAGCGAAACGGTTTTCATGGCGCGGACTTCCCTTCCATCAATTAAGTACCGGTCGGTGCAGAACCCTAGCACATCAAGACCGATCGGTACTGAACTGTTTTCGCCGCCTTGTGGGGATGAAACTCCTGGTCAGCGGGGATCTGTACCGAGTGGTACGCTTCTGGCATGGGTGACTCCCGTAGGGCCGTCATGGGCCGGCCTCGAGAATTCGACATCGACCAGGCGCTGGAACGTGCGATGCAGGTGTTCTGGGCCCGCGGGTACGAAGGTGCAAGCCTCGCTGAACTGACCGGCGCCATGGGGATCACCAAGACGAGCATGTACGCCGCCTTCGGCAACAAGGAGCAGTTGTTCCGCAAGGCCCTCCAGCGCTACGGCGCGGGGCCGGCCGCCTACGCCACGCGCGCCCTGGAGGAGCCCACCGCACGGGCCGTGGCCTTGGCGTTCCTCCGCGGAGCGGTCCGCACCACGACCCCTTCCGGCGGCCCCTCCGGGTGCCTGACCGTGCAGGGTGCGCTGGCGTCGAGCGACGAGAGTCGGGCCGTCCACGACCTTCTTGTCGACTGGCGCAACGACGCGGGGGTTCGCCTCGAGGAGCGCTTCCGGCGCGCCGTCAACGAGGGTGATCTTCCCCGCAACGCCGACCCTCGGCGTCTTGCCCGGTTCATCATGACGATGGGTTTCGGCATCGCAGTGCAGGCCGCCAACGGCCTCGGTCCTGCTGAGCTCGATGAGATCGTCGACACGGCGTTGCTCGGCTGGCCTGCATAGCGGCTGCACCTCTCCGCTCGCCCCGGTGAGGCCATCTCCGCGCATGAGGTCGGGATGAGACGCATGGGCTACTCCTTTTCGGCTGCGGGCTGCGGGCTGAGGGGTCGCGGCGGGTCGTCGGACGCCAGGAGATCGTCGGCGGCCCCTCGACTCCAGGGACGTCCATCCCCGTGGTGCGGGCGAGATCGCGCTGCGGCATCGGGGCGGCGGGCTCCTGCCAGCCGATGACGTCGACGGGGCGGCGGAGCCTCCCCGCCAACAGCCCCCATACAGCCACGGGGTGGCCCAGGGTGAGGAAGAGAACGGAAGCGTGGGAACCGAGGGCTGCTGCAGCGTCGCCCCTACCAGAGCGACCCGGTCCGTCACGAGTACCTGCCGACAGACAAGGGTCGGGACTTCTTCGGCGTCCTCGCCGCGATCAACGCCTGGGGCGACCGGTGGCTGACCGATGACGACGGCGTCCCCGTGGTCATGCACCACACCACCTGCGGCCATGACACCCGAGGCCAAGGTCGTCCGCTCCTCCTGCGGCGAACCACTGCACCACCAAGATGTCGCGGTGCGGGACCGGACCTGGCTATCCGGCAAGACTCCTTGACATCCCCGGCGTGCAGGCGCGCTTCGCCGCTCGCGCCCGACGGTCACCACGGTGACCGACTGGGAGTCGATCACCGTGGTGACCGTTCCCGGTGCCCGGCCCAGCTCCCGGCGGACGCGCCTTCGCAGCCGGTCGCTGATCTGCCCGACCACGCCGCGGGCGGCCCAGCGGGCCATGAAGCCGTAGCAGGTGCGCCAGGGCGGGCAGTGCCTAGCGCAGCAGAGGGATCGTGTGGGCGGACGGTTCGCTGCGCGGGTGCCCCCAGCAAAGCTGCTGGTAGAGGGCGGCGTAGGCGGCCGCCATCTGATCGGTGTCGAAGTTACGGTGGACTCGTCCTCGGCAGGCGCGGGGATCCAGCCGGTCCACCGAGCCGATCGCCTGGGCCAGTTCAGCGGGATGATCACGGATGAAGCCGGTGACGCCTTCCTCGATGATCTCGGGCACCGATCCACGGCGGAGTGCGACGACCGGCGTGCCGCAGGCCATCGCCTCGATCATCACCATCCCGAAGGGTTCCTCCCACTGGATCGGAAACAGCAGGCAGCGGGCGCTCGCCAGGAGGTCCAGCTTGGTGCGCCGGTCGGCCTCCCCGACCCAGCGCACGTCATCGCCCATCCGGGGTCGGAGTTCCCCCTCGATGTAGGGCTGCTCGGCGGGGTCGTTGCAGCAGCCGGCGACGGTGAGCGGCAGCCCTGCCTCCCGGGCCGCGTCGATGGCCAGGTGGACGCCCTTGTCCGCGGCGATCCGGCCGAGGAACAGCACGTGGTCACCCTTGCGGTCGTGGTAGGGATAGTGGGCGGTGCGCAGCGCATTGTGCACCTGTCCGGACCAAGGGATGTCCGGAGCCTGTGCCTGCTGCGCGCGTGAGATCGCCACCATGTGCACGGTGTCACCGAGCGCCCGGTAGTAGCGGCCCGTCTCCCCGTTCACGGGGCCGTGCGCGGTGACCACGGTCGGCGCCTGGCGCTGCCCGGCTTGGAGCGGACCCACCGTGCTGTGGTCGTGGATCACATCGGAGTCGAGGGAACGCAGCACGCGCGCCGCACGCGCGGCGTGCAGGACCTCCGGGCCGGAGTTCCCCAGCCTCTGCGAACCCGCGGGACTGTCGTCAGTGGCGATGAAGCGGCCCTTGGTCCCGTTACGGCCCACTCCGATGACGGTCACCCGATGCCCCAGTTCGACCAGCCCGTCGACCAGTTCGGCACACATCGCCTCGATCCCGCCGTAGGCCACGGGCGGTAGGGCGAACCAGGGTGTGGTGATCATGGTGATGTCGAGCGATGGCTTCGGTCTCATGGGGTCCGCCCTCGGGGTGATCCAGGGCCCGATGACATGTCCGGGCTGGGGTGTTGCTCGTGGTGGGGCGCGGCAGAAAGCGGACGGCGAGGCTGGTGGACGATCTCCACGTCGTCGGGCAGCCCGGTGATGCGGGTTGACGCCCCGTCGACGTCCACTTCCACGCGCCCACCGGCCAGCGGGATGTTGTGAATGGACAGTTGTCCGTAGCGGGCGGGCCACGCCGGCGCCACCCATACCTGGCCGTGCGACATCCACGGATCGATGCGCAGCAGCGCTCGCAACAACTGGACCGGGGTGGCGGCAGCCCAGGCCTGCGGGGAGCAGGAGGTGGGATACGGCACCGGCGCGTCATAGTCGCCGCGGTCGAAGCCGCAGAACAGCTCGGGCAGCCGGCCGCCGAAGGTCTCGGCGGCATCGAGGATGCCGGTGGCCACCCGCTGGGCCTGGTCGACGAAACCGTAGCGCATCAGCCCGGTGGCCAGGATCGCGTTGTCGTGCGGCCACACCGACCCGTTGTGGTAACTCATCGGGTTGTACGCACCCATCGTCGTGGCCAAGGTGCGCACCCCCCAGCCGGTGAACATCTCCGGGGACAGCAGCCGTTCGGCCACCTGCTCGGCCTTGTCGCGGTCCGCGATCCCTGTCCACAGGCAATGGCCCATGTTGGAGGCCAGCGCGTCGATGGGGCGCTTGTCACGGTCGAGACCGACGGCGTACCAGCCCCGGTCGGGCAGCCAGAACTTCTCGTTGAAGGCTTCCTTCAGCGCGGCAGCCCGACTGCACCAGTGCTCGACGGCCTTGAGGTCACCGGCCTCGTGAGCGAAGTGCGACCGGACGACATAGGCGGCGTAGACGTAGCTCTGCACCTCGCACAGGGCGATCGGCGTCTCGGCGAGGCTGCCGTCGGCGAAGTTGACACCGTCGTAGGAGTCCTTCCAGCCCTGGTTGAGCAGACCGTTGCCGGTCATGCGCTGGTACTCGACGAAGCCGTCACCGTCTCGGTCGCCGTACTTCTCGACCCACTCGAGCGCCCGATCGGCGTGCGGCAGCAGGGCCTCGACGGCCTCGGGTGCTATGCCCCAGCGGCTCAACTCGCCGAGGACGATGACGAACAACGGTGTGGCGTCGGCAGTCCCGTAGTACACACTGCCGCTGCCGCGAGCCAGCGGAAAGTCCAGGCCGAAGCGCGTCTCGTGCAGTATGCGTCCCGGCTGTTCCTCGGTGGCGGGGTCGACCTTCCGGCCCTGAGCCCGCGCCAGCGTCTGCAGGGTCCCCAGGGCCAGGTTCTGATCCAGAGACAGAGCCATGTAGGAGGACAGCAGAGAGTCCCGGCCGAACAGGGCCATGAACCAGGGTGCGCCTGCGGCCACTGCCGTGTCCTCCGGGTGTGCCGGATCGAAGATGCGCAGCGCGCCCAGATCCTCCAGGCTGCGCCGCACCGTCCGGTGCAGTTCCGGGTCCTCGATCTCCGTGATGCGCGGAGTGTTCTCGCGCCAGGCACGCAGGCGGCGCGCCGGAGCGAACTCGGCCGGCTCCACGCCCACGGGAAAGACGCCGATGGCGTGCTCCTGGCCGACGCTGGGCCGCACCAGCAGCGTGGTGCACCACTGGCCGCGGGCCGGCACCTCGGCCCGGAAGTCCAGGCCGTCCGGGCGGGCCCGGGCGCCCTCGCTCTCCACCCGTACGCCGCGCCATGCTGCACCGGAGCGGAGGTCGAACTCCAGGATCGAACCGTCGGGACTGGCCGTCACCTCGCCCTGCGGGCGTACTCGGCTTTCCTTGACAGCGAAGAGGTCGGCGAAGTCCGAACCGATGTCCAGGGAGACCGCCACGGTCATCGCTCGTGGGCTCAGGTTGCGCACCTTGAGGTCCTCGCGCATCCCCTCTCCCACATAGCGTGTGCGCTCCACCAGCAGTTCGCTCTGCGAGCCGTGGGGTGGCACGCGGGCCAGGAACGTCGTTCGGTAGGGGTCGTGGGACATGACGGTCAGATGGTGCGGGCGGACGCCGTCCACCCGCACCCGCCAGTCGGAGATGACCCGCATGTCCCGGAAGAACAGACCCTGCGGGACATCGGCCGCCATGTCGCCGGAGGCGTTCGAGACACAGAACGTCGGCCCCTCGACCAGGGTGACGGTGGCCGGGGTGAGTACGGCCGGTTCGCTTTCCTCGACGATCGCGCCGACCTCATCGGTCATGTCGCCTCCCTAGGGCCTGGCGTCGACGAGCTCGCCGAACTCCGTGGGCAGCTGGGCCAGTACATGACGGAACTCGCCGCTGCTGACCGCGTCGCGCAGGGTGCTCGGTTCCGCACGCACTCCCTCGCGGGTCTCGTCCGGGCGCAGGCGGGAACGCCGGCTCACCCGGTTGGCGAACTCCTCCAGTCCGAAGACCCTCCGCCTCCGGTGTCGGGGCGTCGAGTGGTGTCTGCAGCGGCTTGGGCGGCTCCGCCACGAGATCGTCCGCCTCGCCCCTGGTGAGCCGCTCGGCCAGGGTTTCCAACGTCGCACGGGCAAGGGTCTCCGGCTTGTCCCGGGGGACGTGGGAGCGCCGGGACACCGTGTCGATGAAGGCTTCGCAATCCATGAGCTGTCTCCTGGTGTTCTTGTCGCCCCGGTCCCGCGGCTCTCGTTCCGGGAAGGAGGTCCCGGGGCACCCATCCGTCAGGGAGCGCCCGCGTGCGGCCCGGCCGGGTCACACGCGGGCCACGTTCCGATAGAGCGAGGTCTGCTGCAGCAGTTGACGGTCGTCCAGGAAGTTCTCCCGGACCCGGCGCCGGGCACCGGCCCCCAGCGCAGCCGCAAGGCAGCGATCACCCACCAGACTGCCCGTCTGCGCGGCGAAGGACACGCTGTCGCTGGGATCATCGAGCAGAATGCCGTGGACTCCGTGCTCGATCTGGTCACGGATGCCACCGACGGCACTGGCGACGACCGGGCGTCCCTTCCACATGGCCTCCGTGACGGTGAGGCCGAATCCCTCCGCCAGGCTCTTCTGTGTCACCACCGCCGCCGAGCACTGCAGGGCGTTGACGATCACCGCGTTCTCCTCCATATCGGCCATCGACAGGCATACCAGGTGCGCCCGAGTGCGCACCCGATCCGGCAGCCGGTGCCACAGCGCCGCGCATTCCGCGAAGACCCGCCCGCCCTCGGGATCGTCGGTGACACCGGTGACATCCGGGCCCACCAGGGCCAGGTGGGCCCCGTCCAGGCTGCCGCCGGCCTCGGCGAACGACGACAGCACGCCGGCCATGTCCTTCAGCGGGTCCCAGCGGGAGACCTGCACGATGAGCGGCGCGTCAGCGGGTGGTGGCGAGGCGCTGTACAGGCAGGTCGGATCCCGCCGTACCCGGCCCACCGAACCGTCGCCTCGCCGGTAGATCGCCGGCCCGTCCCGGTCCGCAGGCGCGCGCAGACCGATCCGGCCCAGGATGGCCGCAGCCGCCGAGGGGGCCAGGGGCCGGTTCTTGGCCGACAGGGGATCGATCGACGGCCGGATCACGGCGACCCGCCGCCCGGCGAGCCACCCGGGAACGTACTGCTCCCGCGAGAACACGTAGGCATCCGCCGTCTCCAGCCAGGGCCGCAGAAACGCCCATGCCCGGTCGGTGTACCGATTGGGGTCGTCCGTGCCGACATGGCACCGCCAGACCACCCTCGCCCCGGCCCGCCGCAGGTGGGCGACGAGGCCGGCGGTCTGCGGATCGTGGAGGGTGACCACGTCTCCCGGCCGTACCGCGCCCAGCAAGGCGCGTGCATTGGCCTCGCAGACTGCCGCGTAATGCTCGGCTCCGGCTCGGTCGAGTGGTGGGCCGGAGCCGTCAGCCCCGTGCAGGAAGTGGTGCAACTGCTTGGTCAGGGCGAAGAAGGTGGGATCTCCCCGCATGGTGTACCAATGGGCGTCGAGCCCCGCACCACGGGAGTATCGCTGCAGCCGGTGCAGCATCTCGGCCACACCGCCACCGTTCATCGTCGAGTTCACGTCGATGACCCGGCGGCCAGCGAGCGCTTCTCTTACCTTGTGGAAGGCGGTGTCCAGCTCGCCGGCCCGGGCGGGCCCGACCGTGCCGCTGAGCAGGAGCGGAGCGGCGCCGGTGACGTGGGCTTCCGGGAGTACCGGTGGCGCGGCATTCGGTCCCTGGGGAGGGACGGTCAGCGGTTGTAGGGAGCCGATATATGCCATAGTGCCTCCGCCCGCACGTCGGCTGGAGCATTCGGGACTTTTGCCCGTCGTCCCAGGTTGCGGTCACGGACAGTCCGCTGCATGCCCCCGGCGGTACCAATGCCATAGAAGGCGTTCGACCCGCCAGGGCAAGCGGCGACTGGGCTCGGCAGAGGCGATGGTCTCCTCCGGCGGACCGCGTCTGTCACGCCGGGGTGTCCCGGACACGGCTCGGCAGAAGAGCGGATCTACGCCGAACGGTGCGGTAGGCGAGGGCCCCGGTTGCCGGGTGCACCCATCTGGTATCGATGCGATGCCCTGACCTTCGCCGCCGGGTATCAACTGATGTTCGTCTCGGTGTGCCCCACAGGCCGTGCCGAACAGGTCCGGCACGGCAGGCGCCGGGGCCCTCATAGACGTGATGCCCGATCGTGCCGATGTTGAGGGCTGTACGCCCGGGCATGGGAGGAGGAGTCGGCTGGCGTTGCAGAACCTCGAGGGCCTCCGGGCGGCTCACTATCTCATGCTGAGACACCCAACGCCCCATGGAGTGCGCGCTCAGTATGGGGGCATCGGTGCCGCGACCGCCGGTGGCCTTGGAGCCTTGGCGGCCCCCGCTGAACGTTGTCCGGGCGATCACGTGACGTTCGCTTGGTTGCTCGCTGTACCTGAGCTGCCGGTCGGAGGTGCTCGGTTTCTCCCAGGGCCGGCGGAGGTCCACGGCGAGGGGTCGGGCGAGCCGGAGCTGGGTGTGGGCGACGATCAAGATCCAGGTCCAGCGGTCCGCCGCCTCGGGAGTGCGGAGTTTCGGCGTCGTACAGCCCAGGGTCTGCTTCGCGAAGCGGAAGATGTGCTCCAGGTCGAAGCGGCGGAGGAATGCCTGCCAGAGGCGGTCCACATCGTCCGGGGTGGCACCGGTCTTGGAGGACCATGACCACAGTGGTGGAGCATCCCGGTCCTTCGAGACAGGTGCTCGACCTTCAGCCGCAGCAACGTGCCCTCGACCAAGCGAAGTTCACCGTCGTGGTCGAGCCATGAGGAGCGATGGGTGAGCCGGGGGTGGACCCGGTCCCATGCCTGTGTCTCGGCCTTGCCGTAGTTGGTGGTGTCGGTGACCGTGGTGACCGTGGTGATCGCGGGCTCGTGGCCCATCTCCGGGGCGCTAGCCAGGTCTCCGGCTTGGTGAACCGGAACTCCGGGCCGTGCTTGGGCGGCCGTTGACACCGGGCGATCTCGGTGGTTTCGGCAGCCGCATCACGCGGTAGGAGCGGACCCGGCCGACCAGCTCGACCGGCAGGTCGCGCAGGACCCAGGCCAGGCGGGTGACGTCGTAGCCGGCATCGCTGACGATCACGATGTCCGGGTTCTCAGCCTGCCACTGGCCAGCGGTGATGAGCCGTTCAACGACCCCTCGGAGCTGGGCGGCGGTGACCGCGGTCGCGTCGTCTGCCGGGCCGAGCCGGTCCGCGTCCAGGATCGCGGTCCAGGACGTGGCCCCCGGCTCCAGCACGGCCACGAGGGAGTAGGGCCAGCCCGGAATGAACTGCGACGCGGTCTTCCCCCGACCGTAGACGTGGCAGAACAGGCGCTCTGCCGAGCACGGCGCATCTGAGCGAAGCCATGGCGACATGCCGACTGCCAGGACCAGGCGCCGCCGTCGAAACGCGGCAGCGGCAGGGCGGCCAGCAACGTCCGCAGCCGGCCGACGTCGATCCGGCCGTGGTTCAGGCCGCCGTACATTGCTCCGTGCCCGCGCCGATGTTCGGGCAACAGTGTCAAGTCCACCGGGGACTTCACCGCGCCGTCCGCGCACAGCACTGCGTCCGCCAGCTCGAACAACTCATCGCGCCGAGCGGTCAGACACTCGTAGAAATCCTCCCGGAAGCGTGACGCCTCTGCGAACGCCTCCCACCGCACAGCAACAGACCGCAGACTCAACCGCACGGCCTTTGCCTCGGTCACGTGTACCTTGGTCAGAGCACATGATCAGATGAAGGCCGCCCCCAAGTCAGCTGAACCGCATAACCAGAGATCAAGTTCGAGCGGCGCTCGGACGCCTTTTTGTGCAGCTCAGGCGGCAACCAGTGAGGCATGGATCCGACTGACGGCGCGCAGGACCTCGTCCCGGTTCTTCGCGCGCTTGATCCATACCGGGAGGCGAGCCACCAAAGTCATCTTCTGTCCGGTGTCGTACCAGGGCGCTCGTTCGCGCAGCGACGCTTGGACGAAGCGGCGGATCAAGTGATCAATGAGTGGTCCGGGTGAGGGTCTTTGATCCAGATCATCAAGGCGCGCAGGTATATGGCGAGGCAGCTGTCTGGGGTCCTACCGGATGGTGATGCCTCGCCAGGCCCTGAGCTTGTTGATCAGGCCCTCGACGGTGTGCCTCTCCTGGTAGAGGTCAGCATCGTGGTTCGGCGCTCGCCGCGCACATGCAACCGGTCGATCGACGCTTAGGTCGGATCAGTTGTGCGTCGTGGCCGGTGGGCCGGCGATGGCGGTGAGCCGGAGCTTGGTCTCGTCCTCACTGCCGGGCACGGCGGTCATGATGACGATCTTGAGCTCGGAGTCGCCGTCGGTCAGGACGTCGCAGTCCACCGTGACCGTGCCCACCGACGGGTGGTCGATGGTCTTGTGGTCCTCGCGGTGCGCGGCCACCTCTCCGGTCGCCCATAGCTCGGCGAACCTCCTGTTGCCCGCGTTCAGATCGCGGATCAGCGCGGCCAAGCGGCGGTCCTGGGGGAAGCGGCCGGTGGCGCGTCGCAGGTCGGAGACGACGGCGGCGTCGGTGGCGTCGCGGTCCGCCTCGGTCACCGGCCACAGCGCGAGGTGGGCGGGGCCGGCGTGCACCGGGAACCTGTCGCGGGCGAAGTTGCGCAGCCGCGGCGGCGAGGCGGAGGGGTCACCCAGCAGCGCGGCCCACCCACGGTTCCACCACACCAGTTGCCAGTCCGCCGCGAACACAGCGACTGCCACGTCCCCGAGGCGGGCGAGCACCCGCTGGACGCCGGGCGAGAGATGGTCAGAGATCGCGCCGTCCACCGGCCGTACCAGCTGGGCCAGCCGGTACAGGTGGTCCCGCTCGGCGGTGGACAGCTGCAGGGCGCGCGCCAGGGACGCCACCACCGACGCTGAGGGTGTCGTGGCCCGCCCCTGTTCCAGGCGCACGATGTAGTCGACCGATACTCCGGCCAGGTCAGCCAATTCCTCACGCCGCAGCCCGGCCGCCCGGCGCCCGCGGGCCACCGGCAGCCCGGCGGCCGACGGAGGCAGCCGGTCCCGCCACGTGCGGATCATCACGCCCAGTCCGGTACCGGGTGTCGTCGACATGACGTCCATCCTCCTGCATCCCCGGACGTGCATGGGCACGCGAGGGTGGTACTTGTCTTCCTACCGTCGAAGCGTCCCTGGTCCGCCTCCTTCGTCGGGATCAGTATCGAACGCATGACCATCACCTTCATCACCGGAGCCAACAAGGGTCTCGGCCGCGAGACCGCCCGCCGCCTGATCGAGTGTGGCCACACTGTGCTCGTCGGAGCCCGCAACCGCGAGCAGGGCGAGGAGGCTGCCGCCGCGCTCGGCGCACGCTACGTCCCCATCGACGTGACCGACGACGCGTCCGTGGCCGCCGCGGCCGCGGACGTCGCCGAACACGAGGGCAGGATCGACGTCCTGATCAACAATGCTGGTGTGCACGGCCCCGTCGGCGATCCCAGCGACCTCACCGCCGCCGACGCCCGCGCCGTCCTCGACGTCAACGTCATCGGGGTCGTCCGCACCACGACCGCGTTCTTGCCGTTGCTGCGCCGCTCGGACGACCCTGTGATCGTCAACGTCAGCAGCGGTATGGGCTCCCTCGCCCTCACCCACGATCCCAGCCGGCCCGAGTCGCACATCGTTGCGCCGCTGTACACCTCCTCGAAAGCGGCACTGACGATGTTGACCACGCAGTACGCCAACGGACTCAAAGGCATCCGCGTCAACGCCGCCGACCCCGGCTACACCGCGACCGACCTCAACGGTCACAGCGGCCCCCAAACCGTCACCGAGGGCACGGACGCGATCGTCGCCCTCGCCACCGAGGCGTCCAGTGCCGGCACCGGACGGTTCGTCTCCCGCCACGGCGAGATCGCTTGGGCCTGAAACCGGCCGTGCCGGATCAGCCACTCCAGACGACAAGGACATCACGTAGTCGTCGCAGTATCCGGGCAGCTCCAGGGCGCAGATCGGATCGTGATCAATCTGCGGGATTCGTCCTCGCGGCGGCCCGAACCGGTAGATCTTCTTGCGTGACTCGAGTGCAACTGGTGGACGTCGAATGGGAGTTCATCGAGCCGTACCTGCCGATCGGCGGGTACGGCCCCTACCCCGAGCGGCTGCGGCAGCAGTACGAGGGCGTGATTTGGCGGTTCAAGACCGGCGGCCAGTGGCGGGAGATGCCGCAGGAGTTCGGTGCCTGGCCGACCGTTCACAACCGCTTCCGGCAGTGGCGTGACGCAGGCGTCTTCGAGGCCCTGCTGGAGGGCCTGATCGCGGAAGCCGCGAAGCGGGGTGCGGTGGACCTGTCCCTGGTCAGCGTCGACTCCACCACCGCGCGCGCCCACCACGACGCCGTCGGCATGCACCTGGGCGAGGATGTCCTCACCGCCCTGGAGAAAGCCGCGGCTGAGGAGGAGAAGACCAAGTCAAAGGGGACAGCGGCGAACGCGGCATCAAGGCCGTCATCCCGGAGAAGAAGGACCAGGCCGCCAATCGGAAGAAGAAGGGCAGCGGCGGCGGCCGGCCTGCCAGGCACGACGCCGACCTGTACAAGGAGAGGAACACAGTCGAGCGCCTGATCAACAAGCTCAAGGCATGGCGAGGCACCGCCACCCGATACGACAAGACCCCGGACAGCTACCTTGCGGGCCTCCGCGCCTCGATGATCTGGATCAAGGACCTCACACGAACCACCCCTTGATCACAACCAAATACGCGCCCTAGAACGACCCGAGCGGCCTGCGCGCAACTGGGGCATCGCACAATGATCGAGCTGATGAAGTCGTACTCGGTACTGCGCGGATCGCGGAACCGACCAGAGAGCAAGGCCATCCGGTGAGTATGCAACTGCACCGCAGACCAGCGCATCCCGATTCGGCTCATCACTCCCAGAACCGTAGGCCGCCTGCCAGGAGCAGGACGGAGTGATCCTGCAGTCCGCCGGGGCGAGCTGACGGAAATGGTGTGGGAGCGGATAGCGCCCTTGCTGCCGAGAGTTGACGGGCAGGGCGGCCGTGGCGGAACCACCGGCAGGTCATCAACGGCGTGCTGTGGCGCTTGCGGACCAGCACGCCCTGGCGGGAGGTGCCCGGGCGCTACGGCACGGTGACGGTCTGCGCCGCACTCCGGCGAACGAGCAGCCGAAGGCTACGGCCCGTTGACCGACCTCGCGGCTTCCTCGTGATCGACTGATAAAGATGAGGCCAGATCTTCAAGTCTGTGCCGCTCGGAGGGTACGGATCAGTTGCTGACTACGCGGGAGGGGCGTAAGGGTTCGCGTTGGACACCGGTGGGCCACCCCACCGTGCCCCCGGTGGCGGGACAGGGACCCAGTCCGGGCCCCGGTTATCCAGCCACCACCTACCGATGGTGTGGAACTTCTCCTCGAAGCTGTGATCCCAGTTGAGGAACGCGGTGATCGGTGCCCGCAGGCGAGTACGGCGGCCGCCCGCTTCGTAGATCACGACGGTCCGGCTCCCGAAGAGAGACTCGATCTGGATGGCTTGGACGCTCGACCACGGGATGGTCCGGCGGCGGAGGTTGTGCACGATGGCCGCTGATGGCGTCAGAGTGACCCCGAAGAGCCGGGAGGCGATCGGCAGAACACACCACACGAGCAGTGAGACCAGATGGAGACCATGCGGTCCCCCGTCCAACCAGAACAGGACCTGGGAGGCCACGATGATGATGCCGGGCAGCATGGACAGCAAGCACTGGAGGGGCGTCAATCGGTACCGGATGTGCGCCGGCGGCATAGCTGCGACCTGCGATTGCTCCATCGATCCCCGCCCCCTCACTCGATGCAGCCAGTGGTGGCTCATCATCGCGATGGCAGCATGGCGGACCAGAGGCGCCGTGTCCATCTGCCTACTCTCGGGAGCTCGGGACGAAGAGGTCGTGCCAGACGCATGGCAGCTCGTGCGAGGAACGCCAGGGAGGCTGGAGGACCCGTTCGCTGCCAGGCTGCTTGGGTGAGAGATCTGTGGAGGTGGGCGCCGTGCCCTTAAAGGGGGCGTCGTCCGGCGACCGCACCGCCCGGGTCGTCCAGCAGGGCGATGCGGGCGGTGATGCGTTTCCCGACGGGTTCCCGCTGTGCTTCGAAGCCCTGGGCGACGGCCATGACGATCTCCAGGCCGTGCTGGCCCACCCGGCCGGCATCCGCGGCCCGGGCGATCGGCAAGACCGGGTCGGAGTCCCACACGACGACCTCGACCGTGTCACCGGCGATCCGCAAATCCAGCAGCAGCGGCCCCGGAGCGTACTTGAGAGCGTTGGTGACCAGCTCGCTCACCACCAGTTGGGTGAGGTCCATGGCGCGCTGGGAGACCGGCAGGCCGTGGTCGGCCTGGACCCGGGTGAGGAAGTCGGCGGCCAGGTGCCGTGCCTCGGCGATGACCGTGCCGGTCCCGTCCAAGGCCACTGTGGTCTGGATGGCCTGTTCGCCAGGCGTGGTGCCTTCCTCGCCCACAGGGGCTGCTTCCATGACGGCCGCCTTCACTATCTTGTTCACACCGCGCGCGTTTACCCGCGCCAAAGAAGGTGACGCCTGGCGCCCCGTGTTGTCTTCGTCTCACTCAGGCATCACCTCGTGCCGTGCAGGGCACCGATTCCCGCGAGGCCATGGCTGTGCCAGTATCACCGACATGGCTGAAAAAGGAGTGGCGGATACCGAACAGGCCGTGCAGGCGGGCGAGCTGTCGACCGCTATTTCTGTCACCGACGGTATCCATGTGCTGACCGTCGTCGGGGAGATCGATCACGAGACCGGTGACACGTTCCGCCAAGCCCTCGAAGTCCCGGACGCGCCCCGGCCCCGCGTCGTGGTGGAGCTGGGGCAGGTGACCTTCATGGACTCGAGCGGCATCAACGTCCTCATCACCGCCCACCGCGCTTTCAGCGACACCGGTGGCTGGCTCCGCCTGGCCCGACCCTGCGAATCCGTGCAACGCGTTCTGCACCTCGTCGGCATCGACACCGTCATCGACTGCCACGAAACCCTCCGCCAGGCGCTCATCGAGTGACCGGTCACACCCGTTACTCGGCACGTGCACAGGGCTGCCTTGGCCGTACCGAGGCCGACGGGGTGTTGTTGGTTCTCACCATCAGGCCGGCCCAGGGGCGTTCAGCCGGGACAACGAGCCGCCGGGGCGAGCGCGATGAACCCAGGCGAACGGCCCCGCACGAGCCGCCGCCGAGCACCAACAGACTTGGAAAGCGTGCGGGTCGGCGGCGTACGTCGCCGCGGGCAGCACTACTCGGTGCGCGTCAGCGCCCCGCTCGCGTTCCACCAAGTCGCGCTGAAGTATTGCGCCGCACTCGCCGACGGTGGCTCCGCTCCGGCTGGCCGCAAGGCGTGTCGCCCGTATGCCGACCGGATCGCAGCAGTGGCAACAGCTCCATAATGATCTCCGGCGGACAAGACTCTTCCCTGATGGCGGTCGGCTGCCGTCACTGCAGTATTGCTCCCGGTGCTCGTTCTGCGGCTTGCGCGAGCTGGTCGGCCAGATTCTTGAGCGCCTGCCGTAGTTCGTCGGGCTGGTGGATGGTGAAGGGCCATTCCAGGGAGGCGAGCAGGTGCGCCATGCCGTCCAGCCGTTCTGCCCGTGCCTGCATCAGGACGCTGGCGGGTTGGGCGGTGAGGGTCACGGCGGAACGCGGCAGGCGGCGGGCGATCTCATCGAGGGGGCCATGGATCGTCACCTCGACCTGCCAGCGGTAGGGCCCCTGGGCCAGGGTCGAGGTGAGGTGGGCGACAGGGTCGAAGCCGTCCGGTGCGGTGAAGTTGTCGGCTCGGGAGGTGACGGAGGTGATGCGGTCGATGCGGAAGGTACGCAGGCTGTCGCGGAGATGGTCGTGGCCGACGACGTACCAGCGGCCGGTGTGGAAGACCACGCCGTAGGGGTCGATGTCGCGCTCGGTGTGCTCCTGGCGCCAGACTGCTCGACCGGAGCCGACACCTCTTCAGCGACCGCGTGCTGCGCCGACGTAAGTGGGAAGCCGGGGTGGACAGCTGAGACCGCACCCTGGTCCACCCGCTCAGGGAGCGGCACATCAACTTCCTGGACCGCTACCTGTTCAACATCAAGGCCAGCGGCCCCGGCCAGGGCCTGCGCCCCTTCCGCGCCCCCGACGCCGCTGAGGACGACGAGGAAGAGGCCTGGCATCCTGGGCGTATCCCGGACGTCAGGCCGTTCGTTCGCTGCTTGCTACCGCGCCCTGGGGCCGGGGGCGGGCGGGGTGCGCGGTCGCAGGCGCTCTCCCTGCGGCCCGAACATGATCAGGTACTCGACCGGGCCGGCGGGGCCGGCGTTCGCGATCCCATGGGGATTGCGGGTGTCGAACTCGGCGACGTCCCCGGCGCTCAGGAGAAGGTCCTGGTCGCCGAGTGCGAGCCACAGCCGCCCGTACAGGACGCACAGCCATTCCCAGCCGTCGTGGGAGACCTGCCGGGGCCGCGCGGGCGGCTCCTGGACGGCGGGTAGGACGTGTTTGTGGGCGTGCAGGCCCCCGACGTACCGGGTCAGCGGCAGCACCGCCTTGTCGTCGCCGAAACGCTGGAGCGCGGAGGTGCGGGGCTCGGCGGCGGGAGCGGTGCCGGCCAGCTCGTCCAGGGAGACGCCGTACTCCTTCGCCAACTGCAGCACCACTTCCAGGGTGGGCTTGCGTCGGCTGGTCTCGATCCGCGACAGCGTGCTCGGGGAGATGCCGGTCACGCGGCTGACGGCGGTGAGCGTGGAGCCGCGGTGTTCGCGTGCGGCCCGCAGCCGGGGGCCCATGGCCGCCAGCATGTCGGCCACGTCATCGCCTGTCACCCGCTCTGCCCCCTCTGGACGTGCCGCTCCACCATCCTGTCCTGCAAGTTTGCCAGATTGGCAAGGGTAATCGCGGTGCACGGTCGCTGCGCCGCATGATCGAGGCGTACCTGCGTCCACCCGCGAACCGAGGAGAAGCCCCCATGCCGCCTGAGCAGTCCGCCGCACTCCGCCACCGCACCGTCGAGGCCCCGGCCGGGCGCCTTCACCTGGTCGAGCAGGGCACCGGCCCGCTGGTCCTGCTCGTGCACGGCTTCCCCGAGTCCTGGTACTCCTGGCGCCGCCAGCTCCCGGCCCTCGCCGCAGCCGGCTACCGGGCGGTGGCGATCGACGTGCGCGGCTACGGCCGCTCCTCCAAGCCTGCGGAGACCGATGCCTACCGGATGCTGGACCTGGTGGAGGACAACGTCGCCATCGTGCACGCCCTCGGCGAGGAGAACGCGGTGGTCGTCGGCCACGACTGGGGCTCCAACATCGCCGCCGCCTCCGCCCTGCTCCACCCCGAGGTCTTCCGGGCCGTCGCCCTGCTGAGCGTCCCGTACGCGCCACCCGGCGGCCCCCGCCCCACCGACATCTTCGGCCAGATCGGGGGCCCCGAGCATGAGTTCTACGTCTCCTACTTCCAGGAGCCCGGCCGCGCCGAGACGGAGATCGAGCCTGACGTGCGGGGCTGGCTCGCGGGCTTCTACGCCGCCCTGTCCGCCGACACCATGCCCGCCCAGGGCGAGCCCGACCCCCACTTCGTCGCCCACGGCGGCCGACTGCGGGACCGTTTTCCCGCCGGCATCCTCCCGGCCTGGCTGGCCGAGGACGACCTCGACGTTTACGCCGGAGAGTTCGAGCGCACGGGTCTGACGGGCGCCCTCAACCGCTACCGCAACGTGGACCGCGACTGGGAGGACCTCGCCCCCCACCGCGGCGCCCCGATCAAGCAGCCGTCCCTGTTCATCGGCGGCGCCCTGGACGCCTCCACCACCTGGATGTCCGACGCTATCGACGCCTTCCCCACCACCCTCCCCGGCCTGACCGCCTCCCACCTCGTAGAGGGCTGCGGCCACTGGATCCAGCAGGAACGCCCCGAGGAGATCAACCGTCTGTTGACCGGCTGGCTCAACACCCTCACTGGTTGAACCGCCAGGCGCGGCCGGGGCTTCTGTACATGGAACAGCTCGGCCCGCGTACCCGAGCGCAGCGGCTACGGCCGGGTGCTGCGTGATTCTCACAAATGACCAGTTGCGAGAGTTCTGCGAACACGCCGGTGCTGCTCACGAATCCGCAGGTGGCCGTCGCAGAGCCCTCTCAAAACCAGCAATCAAGCAGCAAACGCGGTGTGGGTCGACGGCGGCTACCGCCAGCACCTCGTCGAGCACGCCGGGATTCACGCCGATCCCGAAACGGTGGGCGGTCGAACGGACCTACGGCTGGCTCATGCTCCACCGACGTCTCGCCCGCGACTACGAGACCCTGTCCGCGCGCTCCGAAGCCATGATTCACATCGCCATGTCCGACCTCATGGCCCGCCGACTCATCGGCGAGAACACCATTTCCTGGCGCGACCCGACATCAACAGACCAACCCGCGTCACGCGATGAAACAACGGGCGAAAACGACCTCGAAGTGGGCTCAGCTTGACACTGCGACACCCTCGCCTGGGCCGTCTCTGGGCCATCCGGGGGTGCTCAACGACGACCAAGGCTGACAACCATTGACAGCTAGTCGCAGGTCGCGGTGTTGATCAATCACACAGCCGCAGGTCAGGGACCGGTCCTTCACTTCTTCGACTACTGATCGCAGCCAACCACGCTTGATTTGCCCATTGAAACTCCAGCCCAAAGCCGCTCCGTAAGGTGTTTGGCGGTCCGGAAGAGTGGGGTGTGGTTCTTAAAGTCGCTTACCCCCGGTGGCTCCGGTGGAGTGGCCGCCAGGGAGGTGAAGGCCGAACCGGGCGGCGAGCGATCCGCGTCGCCGAGCCGCACAGTCGACAGCATGGGGGCGCCGTTCGAGACTAGGCGGCGCTCACCCACTGGTGATCGCGCCGACGATTTGCAATGTCCGCCCCGATGCACCGGGCCTGCAGCACACCAGCCCGCGAGGAGGAGAGTCACCATGGCTGATCGCCGACAGGGGGCCGCGTCGGGTGAAGGATTCGCAGCGCGGCCGCCGGACGGTCGTCGTGCGAGCGCGCAGGACACGGTGCGCCTCGCGCTGGTGATCGGCGCCCTCGGGGTGGTCTTCGGCGACATCGGGACCAGCCCGATCTACACCCTCCAGACCGTGTTCAACCCGAGTGACCCGCACCCCGTCCCGGTAAGCACGCAGAACGTGTACGGGGTGGTGTCGCTGGTGTTCTGGTCGGTAATGATCATCGTTACGGTCACCTATGTGCTGCTGGCGATGCGCGTCGACAACGAAGGCGAGGGCGGCATCATGGCGCTGATCACCCTGCTGCGGCGCTGGAGCTCACAGCGCGGTCGGCGGGCCGCCGCCGTACTGGCCGCGCTGGGCATCTTCGGGGCGTCGCTGTTCTTCGGCGACAGCATGATCACCCCGGCGATCTCGGTCCTGTCCTCGGTCGAGGGGCTCAAGGTCGTCGAGCCGTCACTGGCCAGCGCCGTCGTGCCCATCACCGCGGTGATCATCGTGCTGTTGTTCCTGGTGCAGCGCAGAGGAACAGCGGCAGTGGGTCGGGTGTTCGGTCCGGTCATGATTGCCTGGTTCGTGGCCATCGGCGCATGCGGCGTCGCCGGCATCGCCGACCACCCGGGCATCCTCAGGGCTCTGTCGCCGACCTACGCCGTGGGCTTTCTGGCCGGCCATTTCGGCACCGCCTTCTACGCCCTGGCCGCGGTCGTGCTCGCGGTCACCGGCGCCGAGGCGCTCTACGCCGACATGGGGCACTTCGGCCGCCGGGCCATCACCCGCGCCTGGATGTTCCTCGTCTTCCCCGCCTGCATCCTGAGCTACCTCGGCCAGGGCGCGCTGATCCTCGCCGATCCGCACAACATCAGCAGCCCGTTCTTCCTGCTCGTGCCCGACTGGGGACGCTGGCCGTTGATCCTGCTGGCCACGGCCGCCACTGTGATCGCCTCGCAGGCGGTGATCACCGGCGCCTACTCGGTCGCCTCCCAGGCCGCCAAGCTCGGCTACCTGCCGAGGCTGCGGATCGCGCACACCTCCGAATCCACCATCGGCCAGATCTACGTCCCCTGGATCAACTGGCTGCTGATGGTCTCGGTCCTCACCCTGGTCTTCGCCTTCCGCAGCTCCACGGCGCTGGCCTACGCGTTCGGTATGGCGGTCACTGGCACCATCACCATCAGCACCCTGCTGTTCTTCTACATCGCCCGCGCGAAATGGGGCACGCCCGTATGGCTGGTCACCATCGGCGCAACCGTGCTGCTCTCCGTGGACCTGCTGTTCGTGGCGGCCAACCTGACCAAGTTCGTCCACGGCGCGTGGCTGCCGCTGCTGATCGGCCTCACCGTATTCACCGTGATGACGACCTGGCAGCGCGGTCGTGAGCTTGTCACTGCGGAGCGAGCGCGTCAGGAAGGCCCGCTGCCCGAGTTCGTCGACGACCTCCGTACGGGGAAGGTGGCGACGCTCCGGATCCCGGGCACGGCCGTTTTCCTCAACCGGGGCAAGCAGACCGTGCCACTGGCCATGCGGGCCAACGTCGAGCACAACCACGTGCGACATGACCAGGTCGTGATCTTGTGTATCGAGACCGAGCCCGTGCCCCGCGTCCTGGCCGGCCAGCGGATCGTCGTCGACGACCTCGGCTATGCCGACGATGGGATCATCCACGTCACCGCGCGGTTCGGCTACATGGAGAGACCGGACGTGCCTGGCATCCTGGCGATGCTCACCCCGGCCGAGACCGAAGGACCGTTGCAGCTCGACCAGGCGTCCTACTTCCTGTCGAAGATCGAGCTCCGGCGCGGGAAGGCACCGACGATGGCGCCCTGGCGCAAGCGGCTGTTCATCGCCACCTCCTACATCACGGCTGACGCCGCCGAGTACTTCGGCCTTCCCCGCGACCGCACCGTCATCATGGGCTCGCAGATCGAGGTGTAGGCCAGTCCGGCGCGAGGGAAGGGACGATGTGAAAGGTCGCCGGGGTCGGGCGCCGTACCGCCACCGTCACGGATGCGACAGCGTGAGCGGACCGAACGACCCAGAGGTGGGCATTGAGGGGGCTGGCTGCTGCCGGGCTGTGACTGAGCCCGTGGTGGGCGCCCCGCTAGTGATCTGAGTCAGAGATTCGTCGGCAGTGGGTGGCGACTTTGCCGAGGATCTCGTCGGCGGTCTTCGTCCAGACGAAGGGTCTGGGGTGTTCGTTCCAGTCGGCGAGCCAGGTTCGGATGTCGCGTTCGAGGGCTTGGACGGAGCGGTCGACGCCACGGCGGAGCTTCTTGCTGGTCAGTTCGCCGAACCATCGCTCCACCAGGTTCAGCCACGATGAGCCGGTCGGTGTGAAGTGCAGATGGAAGCGGGGGTGTGCCAGCAGCCACTTCTTGATGGCGGGCGTCTTGTGGGTGGCGTAGTTGTCCAGGATCAGATGCACATCGAGGTTCGCGGGTACTTCCTTGTCGAGCTTGGTCAGGAACTTCTAGAACTCGGTGGCCCGGTGCCGCCGGTGCAGTGAAACGATCACCTTGCCGCTGGGCACTTCCAGGGCCGCGACCACGGTCGGCGAGCACGGCCGCGCCCTGCTCGCCGACGACGGCGACCCGAGACGCACTTCCAGCGGGCACTCGCCGCGCACGCCGATTCACGTCGGCTGCCCCACCGGGCCCGCACCCACCTGGCCTTCGGCGAGCACCTGCGGCGCTCCCGCCACCGGGTCGACGCCCGCGAGCACCTGCGCACCGCGCTGGCGCTCTTCGAGGACCTCGGCGCCACCCCCTGGGCCGAGCGGGCCGCGCAGCAGCTGCGCGCCTCCGGGGAGACCGCCCGTCGCCGCGATGCCACCACCGCCACCGAGCTGACCCCGGAGTGCCAGGTCGCCGCCCTGGTCCGGCAGGGCCTGTGAACCTCCCCGGCCTGAAGGCCGGGGCTTCTGTCTTGTGCGCTTCAGGCGACGCGGGCGGGGGCCCTGCCAGCACCCTGACGGGTGGTGGTGTCGTCTGAAATGGCAGCGCGGTCGACAGCTACACCCGACACAGTGGTGCGTGTGCGGGTGGCCCGGTTCTGGGCGCTACGCCGTTCTTCCCTGCACGCTTGCGCACCAGAGCGTGCGAGGACTTGCTGGTGGTAGGCGTGCAGTGACCGCTGGAGTGGACTCCAGCTGGTCTGGGACCGGCGATACGTGACCTCCACACGGAGGTCTGGATCCGGGACGTACGTCCCGTCGTTGTCGGCGAGCGTAAGGATGTTTACGCCGCCCACGGCGTCCCGATGGCACCGGAACCCGCAACGCGTGTTCTTGCAGATGTATTCGCGGCCGCGGACCTTCGTCCGCGTGTTGCACTCCGGACACGTCTGCGAGGAGTGGGCTTCGTTGATGTGCTCGAGCTTCAGCCCGGTCTTGTACTGCAGGTAGTCTTCCTGCCGGCCGCGGGACCACTGCGACAGCTGCTGCCGCGTCGACCTTGATGCCCGCCGCTTCTTGTTCGTGTTCTTCTCGATGCCGCGGACGTCGCCGGCGACGAGGCGCACACCGACGACGGTGTCCGGGCCGGACTCCTTCTTGTGATGCTCGGTCCACGTTGCGTGGACTTCACGGGTGAACTTCTCGGCTTTCGCGGACACCTGGTGGTCAAAGTCGTGCAGCCGGCGTTCCGTCTTTGCTTCGACCTTCTTCTTCGCCGCGACCAGGCGCCGGTGCTTCCGAGAGCCGTTCTTGCACCGGGACATGCGGGAGGTCAGCCGGGCCACGACCTTGTTGCGGTACCGCTTCGCCGAACGCCCCTGCCGGCCGTTGAGGACCTTAACCTGCACCCTGCCGTCGGGCATCTTCGCGGCGAGGGTCATCGGGTTGATGATGCCCTCGTCGATGGCGATGGTGACGGTGGGCCTTCCCTCCGCAGGCGCGGGCAGGACCTCACCTGGGGCAGAGTAGGAGATGTGCAGCGACCACGACCTGGCGTTTCGGTCCCAGCACAGGCGTATCTCACCCCAGTTCTTCGGTGGGACCGGATGGCCGCTGCGGGAGGTGACCTCGGGCAGCGACAGCACGATCCGGCCGCGGCCACGGCCGAAAGAAAGCGCAAGCCGGCCTTCGGGAGTGACCCGCCAGCCGAAACCCGCGGTGAACGACAACGGCCGGTACTTCTTCTCCCGCCAGGGCGCCCGCGCGTTCAACCTCAGAGCACGGTTTGCTCGCGACGTCGCGACCGCATCCCACAGGTCGTATGCGACGGCCTGCGCCGTATGGGCGTGGAAGGGCCGGTCCTCGGCTGGGAGTGAGGTGACGAACCTGCGCACGTCCTCCTTGCCAGGGGTTTCACCTGCCTCCCACTGCCCGCGCAGCCACACCACTGAGCGATTCCACAATCCAGCGGCAGCATGGCACGCCGCGTGGACTCGCAGATGGTCTGCCCGGTTCAGCCAGACAGGAACTATCGCGGTACGGCCGACAAGGCCGGAATCCTTCCGCGCTTTCATCGACGCGAGGCGTGCGGCAACCGCCCGCGGAACCTTCTTCTCCGCCTCAATGTTCTTGGACATCGCCACACCCCCTCACCGATTTCCGACGCCCACGGTCCCGGCAGCGGACGATCGCCGCAATCCGGGTCAGCGCACTGCCAGGCAAGTTGAAGGCTACGGCCCACCACTGACAACCGGCCGTCGAGCCATCGGAACGAAGCGTGCTCCGCCGCTGCGCGGCTCCGGGCTCAAGATGAGCTAACCCAGGCGTAAACGCCCGGGCTTGCGCTCAAGAAGATGGTCAAACAGGGATGGGGCGCCGGCGAACGCTTGGGGAGGCCAAGTGCCCAGGCCCAGCCTTCGCCGGCGTCGACGAGGGCCTGCTCGGGGCAGCTGCCTCATGTGCCCCCCTGGAGCGGCGTCGATCACCGTCGAGCGCCCTTCCGCGGCCCCCGGGCCGGTCCGGGGAGGGAGCTCGTGCGTGAGCACCGCAGCGGCCATCGGCCGGCGACGGCAACTTTTTTCCGGCGGCAGGCATAGCGGGCCGCCTCTCCGGGCGTCACTTGGGTGACAGGGGGGCGGACAGCGGGTCGGCCCCGGGGGACGGGGAAGGTGACGATGGATGCCCAGGCGGAGGAGAGCTTCCGGGAGTTCGTGGCGGGGCGGTCGACGGCGCTGCTGAGGACGGCCGTCCTGCTGACCGGCGGGGACCGCCACGCCGCCGAGGACCTGCTGCAGACCGCGCTGGTCAAGGCGGCCGGGCGGTGGTCGCGTATCGACGAACCGGAGGCCTATGTCCGGCGCGTCCTGTACCGGCAGCAGATCAGCCGCTGGCGGTCGGCGTGGCGCCGGCGGGAGGTAGTGGTCGCCGAGCCGCCGGAGGCCGGTGCGGCCGCGGACGGCCCGGGCGCCGCCGAGCTGCGGCTCGTGCTGCGGACCGCTCTGTCCCGGCTTACCCCGCGCCAGCGCACCGTTCTGGTGCTGCGCTACTTCGAGGACCTGCCGGAGGCCGACGTGGCCCGGCTGTTGGGCTGCTCCGTCGGCACCGTGCGGTCCACCACCCACCGCTCCCTGGCCCGGCTGCGCGCCCTCGCGCCCGAACTCGCCTCGCTCGGCGGCACCGGCCAGGGGCTGTCCCCTGACTTCTCGACCGTGGAGGTGCAGCCGTGAACGCCGAGGAACTCGTGCGCGAGGCACTGCGCGAACAGGCCGCAGAACAGGGGCCGCCCGCACCGGGGTTCGCCGACCGGGTGCTGGCGGTCCGGCGCCGCCGCCGGGCCCGTCGGCTGGTGTCCGCCGCCGTGGTCGCCGCCGCCGTGGTCGCCGTGGTCGCCGGGGTGCCGCTGCTGGACGAGGGCGGCAAGCACGACGTACGGCCCGCGGGCGTGCTCAACTCCGGTGATGTGAAGGCCCACCCGGACCAGTCGCCGCCGCGGGACCTGATCGCGGCCGGACGGAGCGCGTTGGCCGCCTACTACACGACGGGGATCGTCAGGCGGAGCGCGGAGCGGGCGGTCGGCCTGCGCACCTACTGGCTGCTGAACCCGGGCACCGGCAGGTACGAGAAGGACACCCGGTGGTCGTACGTCGCCGTCGCCCCCGGTCTGCGCACCGCCGCCGTGCTGGAGCGTACGCTGCCCGCCGCCCGGATCGGGCTGCTCGACCTCGCGACGGGGGAGGTCGAGCGGTGGATCCCGGTGGACCGGGGCGTCGGAGGGCTCGCGTTCTCGAGTGACGGCCGCAAGCTGGTCGCCACGACTTACGACGACAGCCCCGACCAGTACGAATGGCGCGTCGGCCCCAAACCTGGCACCAGCACGTGGTTCCCGCGTTCCGGCGTCCGGATTCGGACCGGCTTCGAGGTCGTGGACGTGGCCTCCGGCAAGGGCTCCTGGGCTGGTGTGTCCGCGGACCGCGTCGAGAACTCCCGTGAGGACTTCGCCTTCAGTCGCGACGGCGCCCTCGTGTTCGCGATGATCGTGGGTGGGAGGGACGGGATGGAGCAGTTCTACGATCTCCGGGGCCGGGAGGCCGCCGCGCCCGCGAACGAGCGGTACCTGCGGTCGGACGTCGGCGCGCGGCTGTCCCCGGACGGCAGGCTCGCCGCCTGGGGGTTGGTGAGGGAGCGGCACGGCGCCTCGTACTCCGCGATCCGCGACCCCCTGACCGGCAGGCGCCTGGCCGAGGTGCGGGGCGCCGAGCTGCTCGCCTGGGTCGACGACAAGCGGCTGATCGCCTGGGAGAGGGTGCCCGGCTCGACCAGCTACCGGCCCCGGCTGGTGCTGGTCACCATCGGCAGCGACAACGCCGTACCGCTCAGCGGCGTCCGAGAGCAGCCCGCCGAGATGTTCCGGCAGCCCTGGACGCCTGTCTTCGCCGAACGCTGATTCAGGCCGCGACGAGCCGCTCGTACACCTCCCGCAGCCCGCCGGCCGTCTCCCGGCCGGCGGGCAGCAGGGGCAGGCGTACCGGGCCCGCGGGCAGGCCGAGCCGGTCGACAGACGCACGGACCGTTCAGTCGGAGGGCACCGTGCCAAGCCTCTACCGGCTGTTCGGCGTTTGGATGCGAGTGGCGGCCTCCCTGACCGACCAGCCTCCCTACTGCTGACCGCCGCGAGCGAGATCACCGAAGATTCGCCGGGTCGTGTCCTCGATGCCGGTCGTTCGTTGACCGGTTCGTGGTGCTTCGTCATGAGCTGACTGATGAGCCGTGGGCGGTGACCGAGTCGTTCCCGGCTCCTTCCCGGGCGGGCCGGGCGGCGCGGCGCCGTCGCCAGGCGGTGAACGCGAAGCCGTGCGAGCCGTCCACCGGGGCGACCCGGCGACGGCACCCGGCCGAGGGCCGCGACTCCACCACCGTGCCGGCCCATGGAAGGTAGGACGACACAGGCCAACCGGGAGCGCCTGGTCAGAACGCTGACATTCTGGCTGCGCCCCGCGTTCGCGCTGCGGATCGTCAACCGGTTCCAGAAGATCCTCGGCTTCGACCGCTCGATGGCCCTGGCGTCCAGCGCCCTGACGGCCCTGGTCCCGCTGTCCATCCTCCTCGGCACCGTCTTCGTGCACTACGACGCCGCCGAACGGATCATCAAACGCTACGGCCTCACCGGGGCAGGCGCCGCGGCGGTCAGCTCGCTCTTCTCCTCCTCCGGGGAGCCCAGCGCGAGCTTCGGCGTCTTCGGCGTCGTCTTCCTGATGATCTCGGTGCTGAGTTTCACGCGCGCCGCGCAGCGGCTCTTCGAACAGACATGGGAGCTCAAGCCCCTCAGCGTGCGCAACACACGCAACGGCTTGTGGTGGATCCTCAGCCTCGGCGGCTACGCCGCGGTCATGGCACTGCTCTCCGCGCTCCTCGGCGGATACGCCCTGGGGCTGGTCGCCCTGGCGTGTGAAGTACCGGTGACCGCGGCCTTCCTCGTCTGGAGCGGCTGGATCCTGTCCGCGAAGCGGATCGGATGGACGGACCTGCTTCCCTTCGGCGTCACCGGCGCCGCTCTCACGGCGGCCTATTCGGTCGGCGCGACCATCTACATGCCGCGTCTCTTCGACTCCTCCGCGACACGCTACGGGGTGGTCGGTGCGGTCTTCGCGATGATCTCCGCACTCTTCGCAGGGATGCTCTGCCTGGTCGCGTCTGCGGCGACGGGACGCGAAGTACGGGAGGAGCTGGGCCGGATCCGTGAAGGCCACCGTCCTTCCGAGCGCGAGGTCCGCCGGCAGTGGGACAACGTGGTCGAGCAGGCCCGGTCACGGTGGCGCAGGGTGCGGGGAGAGATCTCCCGCCGCCCGACCGAGGGACCCGGCAAGTGAGGTGGAGCAGGGCTCGCGGCCGGCCGTACCCGGGCGCGACGCCCGACGACTCGCCGGCTGCCTGCGGTGTGCCTAACGTCGTTTTTGTGGCACGAGGCATTCGGAGGGACGGGAGGCCGGCGTGTACAGCAAGGACGGCGAGAAGTACTTCATCGTGGACGCGCACATCGCGCTGTGGGACGCACGCCCAGAGAACCAGCTCAACATCCACGGCAAGCAGTTCATCGACTGCTTCTACGACTACCACCGCAACCTGAGCCCCGAGTCGGAGGTGTGGCCGTACGAGGAGTACCTCTACTACGGCGGGCAGCGGCTGATGAAGGACCTCTTCGCCGACGGGTACGTGGACCACGCGATCTTCCAGCCCGCCTTGCTCAGCGCTTTCTACCGCACCGGCTTCGGGCAGACGGAAGAGGCCTTCGCGCTGACCCGGCAGCACCCCGACAAGCTGACCTACAACCACTGCTGGGACCCCCGGTACGAGGAGCGGGGCCTCGATCAGCTGCGGCGCGATGCCGACCGGTTCCAGCTCAAGGGGGCCAAGCTCTACACCGCGGAGTGGCACGGCGACTCACGCGGCTACAAGCTGGACGACCCGTGGTCCTACCGCTACCTGGAGCTGGCCCAGGAACTGGGCATCAAGAACATCCACCTCCACAAAGGGCCGACGATCCGCCCGCTGGACCGGGACGCCTTCGACGTCGCGGACGTCGACAAGGCCGCGACGGACTTCCCCGAGCTGAACTTCGTCGTCGAGCACTGCGGGCTGCCCCGGCTGGAGGACTTCTGCTGGATCGCCACCCAGGAGCCCAACGTGCACGCCGGACTCGCGGTCGCCATGCCGTTCATCCACACCCGCCGCCGCTACTTCGCGCAGATCATCGGGGAGCTGCTGTACTGGCTGGACGAGAACCGCATCCAGTTCTCGAGCGACTACGCGCTGTGGACACCCCGGTGGCTGATCGAACGGTTCGTCGACTTCCAGATACCCGAGGACATGCAGGACGAGTACGCCCCGATCACCGTCGGACAGAAGAAGAAGATCCTCGGCCTGAACGCGGCGGCCATGTACGGCATCCCGGTGCCCGCCGAGGCCGAAGCGGCGCCCACCGCCCCGGGCCCGGCCGCCGGCGAGGCCGCCGGTGCGGCCGGGGCCGCCTCCGTCGCGGCGCAGCCCACGGAGGTGTGACATGCCCGCCGGCACGCTGGAGCAGCGGGCCAGGAAGGCACTGCACGCGGTCCTCGACCCGGAACTGGACGAACCGATCACCGACCTCGGCTTCGTCCGCTCGGTCGAGGCTGGCCCCGGCCGCGGGCTGACGGTGCACCTGCGGCTGCCCACGTCCTTCTGCTCCCCGAACTTCGCCTACCTCATGGCCTCGGACGCCAAGGACGTCCTGGCCGCCCTGCCGGACGCCGGCCGGGTCACGGTCCTGCTCGACGACCATCACGACTCCGACCTGATCAACCGCGGCCTGGCGGCCGACGCCGGGTACCGGGGCACGTTCGGCGCCGAGGCCGAGGAGAGCCTGGAGGAGCTGCGGCTCGTCTTCCGGCGCAAGGCCCACGCCGCGGCGATGGAGCGGGCCCTCACCGTGCTTCTGCGGCAAGATCCCTCACTCACCGAGGAGCATCTGCCCGAGGTGGTGCTCGGCGACCTGCCCGACACCTCGGCGACCAGGGCGCTGCTGCGCCGGCGCGCGGCCCTCGGTCTCGGCACGGCGCCTGCGGAGCCCCTCCTCGTCGACGACGACGGGCGCCCCTTCGCCCCGGACGAGATCCCGCTGCGAGTGCGGTTCGCCCGCGCGATCCGCATCTCGCTCGACGGCAACGCCCACTTCTGCCGCGGTCTGCTGCGGACCCGCTATCCGCAGTCCGCCGCCGACCAGTCCCCCCGGGCCACGGATCCGCGGCCCGCCGCGCCGCCCAAGGAGAAGGCCTCGTGAAAGCAGTCCAGGTCGTCGGCTACGGCCGCGACCCCGAGATGACCGACGTGCCGGAGCCCTCGGTCACCGGCCCGTACGACGTGGTCGTCAGGATCGGCGGCGCCGGCGTCTGCCGGACCGACCTGCACATCCTGGAAGGGCAGTGGGCGCAGAAGTCCGGGGTGACGCTGCCGTACACGATCGGGCACGAGAACGCCGGCTGGGTGCACGCGGTGGGCAGCGCGGTCACCAACGTCGCGGAGAGCGACAAGGTCATCGTCCACCCGCTGATCACCTGCGGACTGTGCCGGGCGTGCCGGTCCGGTGACGACGTCCACTGCGAGCAGAGCCTCTTTCCCGGCATCGACACGGACGGCGGCTATGCCGAGTACCTGAAGACCTCCGCGCGCAGCGTGATCCGCATCGACGAATCCCTGGAGCCGGCCGACGTCGCCGCCCTCGCCGACGCCGGCCTCACCGCGTACCACGCCGTGGCCAAGGCGGCCCGGAAGCTGCGGCCCGGCGACCGCTGCGTGGTCATCGGCGCGGGCGGGCTCGGGCACATCGGCGTGCAGGTGCTCAAAGCACTGACGGCCGCCGAGACCGTGGTCGTCGACCGCAACCCCGACGCGGTGAAGCTGGCCGGCTCCATCGGCGCCGACCACGGCGTCGTCGCCGACGGGGGACACGTGGAGCAGGTGCTGGAGCTGACCGGCGGCGGGGGAGCGGAAGTGGTGATCGACTTCGTCGGCGAGGGCGGCGCCACCCGGGACGGGGTGCGCATGCTGCGCCGCGCGGGCGACTACCACGTCGTCGGGTACGGCGAGAACATCGACGTGCCGACCATCGACATCGTCTCCAGCGAGATCAACTTCATCGGCAACCTCGTCGGCTCCTACAACGACCTGCGCGAGCTGATGGTTCTCGTCGCCCAGGGGCGGGTCCGCCTGCACACCACCCGCTATCCGCTCGACCGCTTCCAGGACGCCCTGGCCGACCTGGACGCGGGCCGGGTCCGGGGCCGCGCGATCCTCGTCCCCTGAACGGCGCCCCCGCAAGAGCCCGGGCCACCGGGCACACACACCGTCTGTGAGGAGAACCGATGATCTTCATCACCGCGAAGTTCCGTGTCCTGCCCGAGCACGCCGACGCCTGGCCCGAGATCACCGGGGAGTTCACCCGGGCCACCCGCGCCGAACCGGGCTGCCTGTGGTTCGAGTGGTCCCGCAGCGTCGACGACCCGACGGAATACGTGCTGATCGAGGCGTTCCGCGACGACGACGCCGGCGCGGCGCACGTCGGCTCCGACCACTTCCGCACGGCCTGCGCGACTCTGCCACGCCACCTCGCGGAGACACCCCGCATCGTCAATGTGACCGTCCCTCAGGACGACTGGTCGCGCCTCGGTGAGATGGCGGTGCCGGGGGAGAGCTGACCGGGTTCCCTGCGAACACGGGCGCGCCGTACGGCCCGAGGAACTCCTCAGGAGCGCTTCGCCCCGGCGGGCCCGTGCACCCGGTGGTGAGAACAGCGCCCAGCGACGGCGCAGGCCGCTACCGGGACCTGTCCACGATGAGGCGGGTGAGGCCGTCCAGGACGCGTTGCAGCCCGAAGTCGAAGGCGTGTTCAGGGCTGTACACGCTCTGGTGGGCTGCCCCCGCGGCGCTCCCGACCCGGGCTGCGAGGGGGAACCGGGTGGGATCGAAGACCCTGGCCAGCAGTGGCGCGTTGACGGCCCACCACTGCTCGTCGGACATGGGGCTGTCGCGGGCGGCCCGGGCGTCGAGCTCGGCACGGGCGACGGACTGGACGAAGCCGAGCAGGAAGGTGAGGGCCGCGTCCATCTCGACATCGTCGAGTCCGAGGCCGTCGAACGCCGCCAGTTCGTGCTCGTACTTGGTCATGAGCCCGGGACCGAGCGGCGGGCGCGTGGTGGGCAGGGCCGCCACCCAGGGGTGGCGCCTGTACAGGTCGCGGTTCTCGTGCGCGACGGCCTCCACCCTCGTACGCCACGGCACGGCCGTGTGATCGGTGCGCGGCATCTGCAGATAGGCGGCGTCCAGCATGAGGTCGAGCAGCTCCGCCTTGCCCGGGACGTACGTGTACAGCGTCATTGGCGTGACGCCCAGCCGCTGGGCGACGCTGCGCATGGTCAGGACGTCCAGCCCGCCGGAGTCGGCGAGCTCGGTGGCCGCCCGGACGACGGCGTCGACCGTCAGGCCCTGCTTGGGGCCGCGCCGGGGGCCGCCTTGCCCGGGCTCGCGCCACAGCAGTTCCAGGGTGCGGGCTGGGTCGTCCGTTCCGCTTCGTTCCTTCGCCATGCGCCCTGTCCGTTCCCCTGGCGGCTGCGGGGTGGTTCCGCACGCCTCCTTTTCCCCGTACGCTGTATATAGTACAGCGTACGGAGATAGATCTCTGACTCAGGGGAATCCATGAAGATCGCGTCCACCGCCGTCTCCCTCACCGTCGACGACGTTCCTGCCTCCGCCGCTTTCCTGGCCAGGCACTTCGGTTTCCAGCAGGCCGCGGCCGCCGAAGGCTTCGCCTCCCTGGTCCGAGAGGACGCCGTCAATGTGATCTTTCTGCGGCGCGGCACCGAGGTCCTGCCCGACGGATTCAGGGACCAGCGTGCGGCGGGCGTGATCATCGCGTTCACCGTGGCTGATCTTGACTCCGAGTACGAGCGACTGCGGGGTGAAGGCGTCCCCATCACCATGTCGCTGCGCGAGGAGCCGTGGGGTGAGCGCCTCTTCCAGGTCACCGACCCGAACGGCGTGATCCTCCAGCTCGTCGCCTGGGCGACGACCGGCAACCCGTGACGGCCCAGAGGCCGATCGCGCCTGTGGCGGCCGGCCCCTGACGCCCTGTGCGCGCTCGTCGACGCAGGGGCCGCGAAAGGGTCACACGACGCCGCTTTCCCACCACCAGGAGCCGGAGCCGTACGAGGAGTACTGCACCCGGCTGTCCACGTGCTGCCACGAGTGGCTGTAGGCCTCCAGACCGGAGAAGCCGCAGGTCTCGGCGATCTTGTACACCTGAAGTGTGGTGTGACCCGCGACCACGATGTCCGCGGCGACCCCGTAGACGTGCATGCTGTTCGAGGCGCCGCCCACCGATGAGTTGTGGGCGATGCTGCGGAAGCCGGAGTTGATGGTGATCGAGGTGTTGCCGGCCTTCTTGCGCACCGCCTCCAGCTTGTACATCAGGCGGCGCACGTTCTCCTTGACCTGCGTGGCACTCACCTTGCCGCCGCTGAACCCCGAGCCGTCATTGGAGTAGAACTCGCTCCAGTCGAAGTGCGCGGAGGAACCGTCGCCGCTTTCCAGGCTGTTCAGCACGCTCTGCGTCTGCGGTCCGACGACACCGTCCGCCGTCAGGCCGTACGCGGACTGGAACCGTCGGACCGCGCTCTCGGTGCCCGGTCCGAAGGCGCCGTCCCAGGCGACGTACGTCTGCTGGGCGCTGGGTGCGGCCCAGCCGCCGACGCGCACCTGCAGTTCCGTCACGTCGGCACCGCTCATGCCCTGCTGGAGCGTGCGCGTCCAGCCGTACGCCGACGCCGTGCCCGCCGTCCCCGCGCCGACGGCGAGTGCCATCCCGGCAGCCGCCGACCAGCCTGCCGCGCCGCGCAGGAGGGTGCGACGCCCGATGCCGCCGTCCGTGCTGCCCGCTGCGTTCATGCCCGCCATCCCACGTCCCTTTCCGTGCTTCCCCGGTCCTGGTCGTACCGCGCTGAAAGCGCCCGCGGCCTTGCAGGCGCGACCCGTCCGACAGACCGCAGGTTCATGACAAGATGATTGACGCATCAACAGGGTTTGCCAACCCCACGGTCCCCATCGGCTGATGGATTCCTGGAGGACCGCGAGATGCCGGCCGGCCGGGGTGCGCCGCGCCCGAGCGGACCGGTGTCGCGTCGACCCCGCTTGCTCACCACGTCGGCAGGCCACGCACGTCTACCCGGACGCCCGTGTGTCAGAACACCCCGATGCTCGCGATGCCGGCGGCCCCTGTCCTGCGGCACCCGCGGCGCTTCAGGCCCCCGCCGTGGAGCGCCAGAAGTCCCGCATCAACCGGGGCGGGGTGGGGCTCTCCATGGCCACCTGGGTCAGCAGGATCGTCACCGTCCCGGTGGAAGGGATCAGATGGGCCGCCGTGCCGGTGCCGCCGACCCAGCCGTAGCGGCCGGGGACGTTCCAGGGCGCGGAGGATGTGACGTCGACCTGGCCGCCGTAGCCCCAGCCCTGGCCCTCCAGGAAGAGCGTGCCCGCGTCGCGCTGGGCCGCGGTGAGGTGGTCGGTGGTCATCCGGTCCACGGAGGCGGACGTGAGCAGACGGCGGCCGTTCGCCTCGCCGCCGTTCAGCAGCATCCGGGCGAACGCCAGCCAGTCGTCGGCCGTGGACACCAGTCCGCCCGCGCCGGACGCGAAGCGCGGCGCGCTCGCGAACACGCCGTCCGGGGTGTCCGTCCGCACCAGCGCGCCCGCGCCGTCGGGGCGGTAGGCGGACGTGAAGCGGTCCCGCTTCTCCGGCGGCACCATGAAGCCGGTGTCCGCCATCCCCAGCGGCTCCAGCAGCCGTTCCGTCAGGTAGTCGGGCAGGGGGCGGCCGGAGACCCGGGCGATCAGCACCCCCTGCAGGTCGGAGGCCGTGTTGTACAGCCAGGCCTCTCCGGGCTGGTGCAGCAGCGGGACCCGGGACAGGGCCGCCAGCCAGGTGTCCTGGTCGGGCATGGACTGCGGGGCGCGGCCGTCCCTCTGCACCTCGAAGAGCGCGCGGACGGCGGGGAGCGTGAAGTCGGCGGGGAAGCCCCAGCCCGGCCGCGAGCTCAGCACGTCCTCGACGGTGATGGGGCGGACGGCCGGGACCACGTCGTCCACCGGTCCGCCGGGCGTGCGCACCACCACCGGTTTCTCCAGTTCGGGCAGCCACTCGGCCACCGGATCGGCCAGGCCGACGGCGCCGTCCTCCACCAGCGTGAGCAGAGCGGCGGCGACGATCGGCTTGGTGATCGAGGCGATGCGGAAGAGGGACTCACGGGTCATCGGCGCGGAGCCGTCGGCGTCCACCGACCCGACGGCCACCACCTCGACGTCGTCCCCCCGTGCCACCAGCCCCACGGCCCCGGGAACCGTCCCGTGGTCGACGTGCCGTCGCAGGCTGTTGTGCAGATCGCTCATCAGCGGGCCTCTTCCGAACCGGCGCGGGTGTGATGCTGTCTCCTGACGACAGACTTCCGGCCGTCCGGAAACTCATCGCTCGACTGCTTCCACGCCTGCACCACGGTCTCGATGTGGGCGCTGCGCGTGATGCCCGTCCGCAGCCACGAGGCCAAGGACGCCTGCGAGAACAGCCCTCCCGCGGACGAGTTGCGCGACGAGATCATCGGACTCCTCGCCGACCGCCCATGCGCATCGAGGTGCACCCGTACTCCGCACTGGCCGCCGACCCGGCCTGAGTGCGGAGGCGTCCCGGGCGTGCCCGCGTCAGCACGCGTGTCACCGCACCGTCTCGGTACTCCGGCCGTCCGCGACCACGGTGCGCAGGGGGAACGCGACCAGCAGTGCGAATGCGACCAGGAGCCCGCTCGTCCAGAGCGGCCCGAGGTCCCCGAAGGCGGTGCGCAGGGTGGTCGCGGCGACGAGTGGTCCGAGGGCCGCGCCGACGTTGAGTGCGGCGGTCGCGTAGGCGCCGGCCATCGTGGGGGCGTCCGCCGCCTCGTACAGGACCCTCGTGATCAGCGTGCCGCCCAGCGCGAACGACAAGGCCCCCTGCACGAACACCAGGGCAAGCAGAGCGACCGGCTCGTCGGCCAGCAGCGCCAGGGCCGGCCAGCCGGCGAGCAGCAGCGGGCCGCCGACCACCAGAACCAGTCCGGGGCGCTGGTCGGACAGCCGGCCGGCAGCGCTCATGCCGACGAACGAACCGCCGCCGAACAGGACCAGAGCCACGGAGACCCACAGCTCGCCCAGCCCGGCGGTGCCGGTCACCACGGGTGCGAAGAAGGTGAAGCTCGCGAAGGTGGCCGCGTTCACCAGCGCGCCCAGCAGCATCACCAGGAGCAGCCGCGGCCTCCTGAGCTGTGCCAGCTCGGTGCGCAAGGTCGGCCCGTCGCGATCGTCCGGCTTCACACGAGACGCTGGGATCCCAGTGAGGACGCCGACGGCCGCGGGCAGGCAAAGGGCGGCGACGGCCCAGAACGTGGCCCGCCAGCCGAGCAGCGTGCCGAGGACCGCTCCGCCCGGGACCCCGGCGATCGTGGCCACCGTGGTACCCGACAGCAGCACGGCCAGCGCCCGTCCCTTCCTGCCGGGCGGGACGAGCGCGGCGGCGGTCGTCAGGGCCACGGCGAGGAATCCGGCGTTCGCGAGTGCTGCGACGGCCCTGGTCGCGGACAGGACCGCGAAGCTCGACGTGGCAGCGCCCGCGGTGTGGGCTGCCAGGAACACGAGGACGAACCCGAGCAGGCTCGACCGGGCAGGCCAGTGGCGGGCGAGTACCGCCATGAGCGGGGCCCCGGCCACCATGCCGATCGCGAAGGCCGACGTGAGAGCGCCGGCTGTCCCGACCGTGACGTGCAGATCTGACGCGATGTCCGGCAAGAGGCCGGCGAGCATGAACTCCGAGGTGCCCATGGCGAAGACCGCCACGGCAAGCAGGTATAGGGAGAGAGGCATCGAGTGGCTCCGAGGTGAGGAGAAGCACGAGAAGGTCATCTCGTCACCGCGGCCAGCCCCAGGGCGCCCTCGTCCGGTCGTGGAACGCGGCGCGACGGCGGGGCTACGAACTCAGTGGTTCAGGGGGCTGACGGCGTGACCGAAAGCCCCCACCCTGTCCGACTCAGGACTCGACATGGCCCGCACGCTACCCGGCCGGCACCCGCCCGGGCACCTCGGTTTCCCGGAAGCGGTCTGCGGCAGCGGCGGGGGTCGGACGCCTGCGGGGGCGGTCAGGCCGCCATGAACTGGCGGTACAGCTCGGCCGGGTCCGCTGCCAGTCCGGCCTTGACCTGTCGGGTGATGTCGTCGGCGAGGACCTCGAAGGCGCCCTGCTCGATACCGTCGAGCGCCTGTACGGCGACATCGCGCGGGCTGGTCTTCGGTGCGTCCACGTCCGCGGCCAGTTCGGTGTCGACGTAGCCGACGTGCAGACCGGTGACCGTGATGCCTCGCGGCCGCAGTTCAAGGCGCAGGGAGTTGCTCTGCTGCCACAGCGCGGCCTTGGAGGCGCTGTAGGAGCCGGTGAGACCGATCCAGGACAGTACGGAGTGGATGTTGAGGATGTGGCCGCCGCCGTTGCGCTCGATGGCTGGTGCGAGGGCTCTGGTGACCAGGAGGGGACCGAAGAAGTTGATCTCGAAGTCGCGACGCACGTCCGCCAGGGGAGTCTCCAGGAGCGAGCCGCCGACCGAAGCACCGGCATTGTTGATCAGGATGGTGACGTCCTGCGCCTGCTCGGCCGCGGCGGCCACGGAAGCCGGGTCGGTGACCTCCAGTGCCAGCGGCACGGCGTCGGGGTGGGTCACGGTGCGCGGGTCGCGGGCCGTGGCGTAGACCTTGCTCGCGCCGCGCTCGTAGAGCTGTTCCACCAGCTCCTTGCCGATGCCGCGGCTGCCGCCGGTGACGAGGGCCACCGAGTCCTTGATGTCAGTCATGTCGGGAGACCGTTCTGGAGAGCTGGAGGAAACCGATCGGTTTCCAGTAACTGTAAACCGATCGTTTTCCGTGTGGCAAACGGAGCCGTAGGCTGGGCGCATGACCGAAGCGACCCCCGCCCCCACCGCGGCTGCGGCAGTGCCTTCCACTCGTGACCGGCTCCTCGACGCCGCGGCGGAACTCTTCTACCGGGAAGGGGTGCACGCCGGAGTCGAGGCGCTGTGCCGCGCGGCGGGGGTGTCCAAGCGTTCGATGTACCAGCTGTTCGGGACCAAGGACGAAGTCATCGCCGCGAGTCTGGAGCGCTCGGCCGCCACCCACCGCGCGGCCCTGCTGCCGGACGCCGACGACGGCCGGCCGCCCCGGGAGCGGATCCTCCACGTCTTCCGGCGTCTTGAGGCGCTGTCCGCGGGCGTGGGCTTCCACGGCTGCCCGTTCGTCGCCGCCGCCGTGGAACTCAAGTCCCCCGATCACCCGGCGAGCCGGGCCGCCCGCCGTCACAAGGACGCGCTGACCGCCTACTTCCGGCGTGAGGCCGAGGCCGGCGGAGCGTCCGATCCCGCGTCGCTGGCCCAGCGCCTCACGGTCGTCTTCGACGGGGCGAACTCCTTCAGCGTCGTACAGGGGCGCCCCCTGGACGGCTTGGCGGTCTCGATGGCCACCGCCCTGCTCGACGAGGCCGCAGTCGCGGGATGAAGGACGCGTCGCCGGCCTCCGCGGGGCGGCCGGCGACGTAGTCCCGGCTGTCGCCCCCTGCCTCTGTCGCCCTCATTGGCCGGGACCCCTGTGTGTATGCGGGAGTCATGGGCGGCGACGGTCGGCCGGGGTCGGCCGGGTGTCCCTGCCGGGCGCACCCGACTCCAATACTTGGCTAGCCACCTAATGCGTGCTACGTTTACGTGGTCGGCCACATAACGGGTCGTCGGATCGGTTCACCGAGGGAGACAGCAGTCATGAAGGCCATCGTTTTCGACACGTTCGGCGGTACCGAGGTCCTGCACGAGGTGGACGCCGAGATCCCCGAGCCGGGCCCCGGCCAGGTTCGCGTCCGCGTCCGGGCGGTCGGCGTCAACCCGGTGGACGGCAAGATCCGCTCCGGGATCATGGAGGCCATCTTCCCCACCACGCTGCCCGCCATCCCCGGCGGGGAGATCGCGGGGGTCGTCGACGCCCTCGGTGAGGGCGTCGACCGGCTCAAGGTGGGTGACGAGGTACTGGGCTGGTCGGACACCGGCGCCTACGCCCAGTACGCGCTGGCCACCGCGGCCGTCCTCGCCCCCAAGCCGGCCGGTCTCGACTGGACGCACGCCGCCGCGCTGCCCGTGGCGAGCGACGGCGCCGAGCGGGTCCTGGACCTGCTCGACGTCAAGGCCGGCGAGACGCTGCTGATCCACGGCGCTTCCGGCGCGCTCGGCACCATCGCCGTGCAACTGGCGGTCGCCCGCGGCGCCCGCGTCATCGGCACCGCCGGACCGGCCAACCAGGATCACGTCACCTCCCTCGGAGCCACCGCACTGGTCTACGGCGAGGGTCTGGTCGAGCGGGTGCGCGCTGTCGCACCGGAGGGCGTGGACGCCGTGTTCGACGCCGCGGGAAAGGGCGCGCTCGAGGACTCCATCACGCTGCGCGGCGGCACCGACCGGATCGTCACCACCGCCGACTTCCGGGCCGGTGAACTCGGCGTCGTCTTCGCCGAGGGCCCGCAGCGGCGTTCTGCCGCCCGCCTGGCCGAACTCGCCCGGCTGGCCGCCGCCGGCGAGCTGGTGACGACGGTCGGCGCGGTCCACCCGCTCGCCGACGCGGCCACGGCGCAGCAGGCCAGCGACGCCGGCCACAGCCGGGGAAAGCTCGTCCTCACCGTCGGCTGACCCGCCGGCCCACCATCGGACGATCCTCCTGCAGGCCCGCCCCGATTCCGCGCGCAGGGCCGCACAGAACCGGGGCCGGGTCTGCAGGCTCGCCCTCTTCCGGCCTGCCGCACCCGCACGACCCTCTCCGCGTCCCGCTCCGTACCGAAGGAAGGCCCTCGTGTCCGCCACCGACCTGAACGCCCTGTGGCAGCCCGCCCGCGCCGGGGACATCCACCTGCCGCACCGGCTCGCCATGGCCCCGATGACACGCAACCGCAGCACCGCTCAGGGCGTGCCCACCGAACTGAACGCCGAGTACTACGCCCAGCGGGCGTCGATGGCGCTCATCGTCACCGAGGGCACCCAGCCCTCCGCCGACGGGCAGGGCTACCTGCTGACACCCGGCGTCCACACCGCCGAGCAGGTGGCCGGGTGGCGCAAGGTCACCGACGCCGTGCACGCGGCCGGCGGGCGCATCGTGGTGCAACTGATGCACGTCGGGCGGATCGCGCACCCCGACAACACCCCGCACGGGCGGCAGCCGGTGGCGCCCTCCCCGGTGCGCCCGGCCGGCACGATGTTCACCGCCTCCGGGCCCAAGGAGATGCCCCGGCCCCGGGCCCTGTCCACCCGTGAGATCGCCACGACGGTCGAGGACTTCCGCCGTGCCGCCGCGGGCGCCGTCGAGGCCGGCGCGGACGGCGTGGAGATCCACGGCGCCAACGGCTACCTCGTCCACCAGTTCCTGTCCACCAACGCCAATGAACGCACCGACCGCTACGGCGGCTCCGTCGAGGGCCGCATCCGCTTCGCCGCCGAGGTCGCCGCTGCCGTCGCCCACGAGATCGGCGCCGGCCGGACCGCCATCCGCCTGTCTCCGGAGAACCCCTACAACGACATCCGCGAGGACGACAGCCACGAGCTCTACCCGGCACTGCTGAACGCCCTCGCGCCACTGGACCTGGCATACCTGCACCTGGTCCACTCCGGCGACGAACAGCTCCTGGACGCCCTCCGGTCGCTGTGGCCGGGCACGCTCGTGCTGAACCGCCCCGGCGCCGACCTGGCCACGCGCGCCAAGGACCTCACCGACGGCCGCGCCGACATCGTCTCCGTCGGCATGGCGGCCCTGGCAAACCCCGACCTCGTCGGGCGGGTACGCTCCCAGGCGCCGCTGAACACGCCCGACCCGGCCACCTTCTACAGCGGCGGCGAGACCGGGTACACCGACTACCCCGCCCGCCACGACGCCTGAGGAGAAGCGATGACCGACCCCGTTACCCGGCCTCCCAGCACGGCGCGCGACGGCAGCCTCAGCTATGCCGTGTTCCAGTTGGCCCGCGCCCATCGCGGCCACGCCGCCGCCATGCTCCGCGCCATGAACCTGCACCCGGGACAGGAGCTGCTGCTGATGCAGCTCTTCGACCGCGACGGCCAGACCCAGTCCGAACTGCTGGAGAGCGTCGGCCTCGACCACTCCACCGTCTCCAAGTCGCTGCGCCGCATGCAGGAGGCCGGACTCCTCACCAGGGAACCGGCCGAACACGACCGCCGGGTCATGGTCGTCCGGCTCACCGACGCGGGTCACGCCATGCGTGAACCCATCGCCGACATGTGGCGAGCCCTGGAGAGGCTCTCCGTGAGGAACCTGACGGCGGATCAGGTCGAGGCGTTCACCGAGACCGCCTACACCATCGAGCAGTCGATCAAGGAAGGCGACCGTCAGGCCCCGCCGCAGTCGTGACCGGCCGTACGTCCTCACGGCCCCGGACGCCGCCCTGCGCCGTGGCGCCGACCGGCCCGGCCGAAGAACGCCGGACCGCAGCCGTCCCGGTGATCCTCACCATCGTCGACGGCACCCGTCCCGGTCTGGACCGGCCGCACCCTGCGGTTCCCCCCCGGCACGCCGACACCGACTGGCGTATTCGCCCTCGTGCTGACCGCAGAGGAGATCACCGCCCGACTGGCCGTATCCCCCTCGGCGGGGACGAGGAGCGGGTGAACGCCGGCCGATGCGGCAGGACCCTCCGGATCCAAGGGCGCCGCTCGTAGCGTTCAGGGCATACGAACGGCTGACCGGTGACCCGGAGACCGTCGCGGTCAGGCTCGGCGGGCGTAGGACGTGAGGCGATCGGCGAGCGCGACGACCAGGTCGCGCAGTTCGTCGGGGCGCTCGATGACGAACGGCCGGTCCAGGGAGGCGAGTACCGGAGGCAGCCAGTCGAGCCGCTGCGCCCGCAGCTCGACACGCAGCCAGCGTCCGGCCGTCCGGTCCTCCTGGCCGGCCGCGGGCTCGTGCTCCTCCAGGCTCGCGACGCCGGCCGGAAGGTGGGCGCGGATATGCTCGACCGTCCCGTGGATCCGCAAGGTCACCTGGTGCCGGTACTCGGCCGTGGCGAACGCCGTCAGCAGGCGCTGTGCCGGATCCGGACCGACGGGCGCTTCGAATGTGCCGGGCAGCGTCCGCGCGTCTGCGACGCGATCGAGCCGGAACGTTCGGTCCTCGCCGATCCGGGCGTCCTCGCCGGTGACGTACCACCGGCCCGCATGGGCGACGATCCCGTACGCGTGCAGCGTGCGTTCGCTGCGCCGTCCGTCGCGGTCGGTGTAGCGGATCGAGACCGGTCGGTGGTGGCGTACCGCATCGGCGATCGTGAGCAGGACCCCGGCGTCCGGGGTGTCGAACTCGCCGGGCTGTTCCGTGAAGGCGAGAGCTTCCAGGAGTGTGTCGAGCCGGCGGGCGAGGTGCTTGGGCAGCACCCGCCGGATCTTCGCGTGTGCCGTCTCGCTTGCCGTGTTCTGCGTCGTCGTCAACCCTGTTCGGCGGCCGGCGACCAGGCCGAGCAGCACGGCCAGCGCCTCGTCGTCGCTGAGCATGAGCGGCGGCAGGCGGTAGCCGGGGGCGAGGCGGTAGCCGCCGTAGCGGCCGCGCACCGATTCCACCGGCACGTCCAGGTCGATCAGCTGGTCCACGTACCGGCGCACGGTGCGACCTTCGACGCCGAGCCGGTCGGCGAGTTCGGCCACCGTCCGGGTACCGCCCGACTGCAGCAGCTCCAGGAGTGTCAGCACGCGGCCGGTGGGTCCAGGCATGCCAGCAGGCTAACGCGAATACAGGACCGATTCTGTCCACTATTTCTCCTAGCCTGCGTCGTGCCCGCTTCCCGCCTCCAGCACAGCCCAGGAGATTCCCGTGGACTTCGTCTCGATCCGCATCATCACCAGCGACGTAGCGCGCCTCGTCGACTTCTACGAGCGAGCCACGGGGGTGCGGGCGACGTGGGCCACGGAGGACTTCGCCGAACTCAGGACCGCGGGCGCCACCCTCGCACTCGCCGGCACCCGCACGGTCCCGCTGTTCGCCCCTGGCTCTGCCCGTCCGGCTGCCAACCACAGCGTGATCACCGAGTTCCTCGTCGACGACGTGGACCGCGTACACCAGAACCTGACCGGCTTCGTCACCGACTTCGTCAACGAGCCCACCACGATGCCCTGGGGCAACCGGTCGCTGCTGTTCCGTGACCCCGACGGCAACCTCGTCAACTTCTTCACCCCCGTCACCCCCGCTGCCATCGAGAAATTCGCACGCTGACGACCGCACGCACAACCGCTCACCCGAAAGCCCTGAGGTCTCGCGGGAAGTCCGCGCTCGTGTGCGGGCATCGACGCCGGCAAGGGCGCCGTCCTGGCCCCGGCTCGGGCCGCTGGATTCCGGAGGCCCCGGTCACCACGCGCTGACGACCGGAGGGTCGGGTTCGTGCTGCCGCCAGGCCTCGTTGAGGCGCGCGAGTCGGTCCGCGGCGGCGATCCCGCGCAGGGACGAGACCATGCCGTCGCCCACTTCGAACACCACGATGCCCACGACCCCGTCGTCGGTCACGGCGAGGACGGCCGGGGAGCCGTTGACCAGCGCGACGTGCATCGCGGGGGAGCCCCCGGCCAGCCGCCGCTTCGCCGCAGTGGGCGTGAAGCCCGCCCGCACGTAGGAGGCGACCCGCTCGCGGGTGGTGAACCGCAGCAACCGCCTGGCCGGTCCGAAGCCGTCCGACACCGCGGTCGCGTCGGCGGTGAGCAGCGCCACCAGCCGTTCGGTACGCCCGGACGTGGCCGCGGCGAGGAACTCCTCGACGATCCGGCGCGCGGCGGCGGGGTCCACCTCGTCGCCGACGCGGCGCTCGGTGGTGACCCGGCGTCGGGCCCGGTGGACATGTTGCTGGCTCGCGGATTCGGTGATGTCGAGGATCCCGGCGATCTCGGCGTGGGGGTACGAGAAGGCCTCGTGCAGGACGTAAGCGGCCCGCTCGACCGGCGAGAGGCGCTCCATGAGGGTCAGTACGGCCAGGGACACCGACTCGCGCTGCTCGACGGTTTCGGCCGGGCCGAGCATGGGGTCGCCCTCGAGGAGCGGCTCGGGCATCCAGTCGCCGGCGGCGCGCTCATGGCGCGCCCGCGCCGAGCGGAGCCGGTCGAGGCAGATGTTGGTGACGACCTTGGTCAGCCACGCTTCCGGCATCCTGACGCGTTCCCGGTCCGCGGCCTGCCAGCGCAGGAACGTGTCCTGCACGGCGTCCTCGGCGTCGTCGGCCGAGCCGAGCAGACGGTACGCCAGCGAGGCCAGCCGGTCCCGGCCGGCCTCGAACCGATCGATGGCTGGGCTGTCCATGCGCCGGAGCCTATGCGGCGGCCCGCACGCCGGCCCGGTCACGCGCGGTGGCCAGGCGGCGCTTGCGCTTGGGCATCCCGAAGGTCGGATGGGCGATGCTCCACCCGGCCCCCCGCAGCACGCCCGACTTGAGCCGTGCGGCGGTCCGGCCGCCGAGGTACCAGGATTTCGACCGGACGTCTCCGTCCACCATCTGGAATATCGCGTCCCGCCGCCCGAGGCTGATGTGGTTGCCGTAGTACTTCAACCCGGTGACCGGAACATCCCCGCCCGTCAGGCGCGCGATGATGGCGGCGGTCGCCTGCATGCCGGTGTAGCCCGCCGATGCGCAGGACATCGGCAGCGGCCGGCCTTTGTCGCCGATCGCGTAGGCGCAGTCACCGGCGGCGTAGACGTCCGGGTGCGAAAGCGAGCGCATCGTCCGGTCGACGACGATCTGGCCGGTCCCGGCGACCTCCAGGCCGCTGGCGGCCGCGATGGGGTGTACGGCGAACCCGGCCGACCACACGGTCACGTCAGCTGGGACTGACGTACCGTCGGCGGCGATCGCCCGGGTCGGCTCGACGGCTCGGATGCCGGCGTCTTCGTGGACGGTGATGCCGAGTCGGTCGAAAGCCTGGCGCAGGTGACGGCGGGCTCTCGGGGAGAGCCAGGCGCCCAGCTCGCCGCGGGCGGCGAGCGCGACCGAGAGGTCGGGCCGGGACTCGGCGAATTCGGTGGCGGTCTCGATGCCGGTCAGTCCCTCACCGACGACCAGCACGGTACCGCCCCCGTCCAGGCCTGCCAGGCGCTCACGCAGACGGAGCGCCGGGAACTGGCCGGTCACATCGAAGGCGTGCTCGGCCACGCCGGGCACGCCGTGGTGGGCTGCGGAGCTGCCGAGCGCGTAGAGGAGAGTGTCGTACACGACCTCGCCGTCGCCGTCCTCACCGGTCACGGCGACGGTCTTGCGCTCGGGGTCGACTCCGGTGACGCGCGCCAGGCGCAGCCGCACCCCGGTGCCCGCGAACACGTCCGCGAGCTTGCGGAACGCGAGGTCGCGGCCGATCGCGAGCTGGTGGAGCCGCATCCGCTCAACGAAGTCGGGCACGGCGTTGACGACGGTGATCTCGGTGTCGGCCGGAGAGAGCCGGCGGGCCAGGTTCCCGGCGGCGAAGGCGCCGGCGTATCCGGCGCCGAGTACCACGATCCGGTGCTTCATGGCGTTGCTCCTGTCTCGTTCGCGTGCACCCTGAACGAGACGGCGCTCCGATTACTGACAACAGCCGGGTGTGACGTGGGTCACCGAGGCAAGATGAGCGGCTGAGAGGTGCGCGGCTGAGAGGTTCTGCTGTGCCGGCCCGCTTCCGCCGACGTCCGATCCCGGTTCGGTGAAACTCGTGAACCACCTGGATCGTGCCTTCATGGGCGGCCCCCGGCGCCTGGTGCCGAACAGGCAAGTGAAATTCCAGCTCGCGAATCCGGCAGAGACACAAATCTGCTCAGTCCGCAAATCCGGCAGAGGCATGAAGTCCGTTCGGTCGCAATGGTTTTCGCGAGAAAACTCAAGCTTGACAGTGTTGTTGGGTTTGCTTATGTTCCACTCGGTCAAGTTTCCGTCGATCGATATCCGAAGGTGTTCATGACCGCGCCTCTCGCGTTGCCGACGTCCAGGCTGCGGTTGGTCCTCTCCATCCTCATGTTGTGTTCGCCGCGATCTGGACGGAGAACACCGTCCTGATGGCCGTCCTCGTCTGGCTCGAAATGGAAGGGACCCCTGTTGTCGGAAATTAATGATCCCGCCGTGCGTGTGGTCGAATCGGAGCAGGATTATGTGTCCTCCTTGTACGAGCTGCTCACCGAACGGATCAACGAGGCGCGACTACAGCGCGCGAGTGTGCTGAAGGCCCCGGCGGAAAGTGCCGGTGAGGCATACGAGAGGGAAATCGCCGCCGAGCGTCTGTCCCGGGAAATCGTCCGACTGGAGGGCGCCGAGAAGGGCCTGGTCTTCGGGCGCATCGACCGGACGGATGGCACGGCCCTGCGCATCGGGCGGATCGGGCTGCAGACGGAGGAGGATGAGCTGCCTCTCCTCGTGGACTGGCGCGCGAACGCGGCGCGGCCCTTCTACGAGGCGACACCGGTCCACCCGATGGACCTGCGGCGGCGCCGGCACCTGCGCATCGAGCAGCGCACGGTCACCTCGGTGAGCGACGAACTGCTGGACGGGACCGCCCCGACCGGCGAGGACGTCGTGGGGGACGGCCCGTTGACCGAGGCCCTGTCGGCACGGCGCGACGGCAGGATGCACGCCGCCGTCGCGACACTGCAGGCCGAGCAGGACGAGATCGTCCGCTCCGCCCACCGCGGGGTGACCGTCGTGCAGGGCGGGCCCGGCACCGGCAAGACGGTGGTCGCGCTGCACCGGGCGGCCTACGTCCTGTACGCGTTCCCGCGCGCCGCGGAGGAGGGCGTTCTGGTGGTGGGCCCGAACGCCCGGTTCCTCGACTACATCTCCGAGGTCCTTCCCTCGCTAGGAGAGAACGACGTCGTCATGGCGACCTGCCGGGAACTGGCCGGGGTGTCCCCGGACGAGGCGGGCCCGCTCGACACGGCGCGTCTCAAGGGAAGTTCCGACCTCGCCGACGCCCTGCTCGGCCTGCTGCGCGCCCACCAGGCCCCCGCCGGTGACTTCACCGTGCGGGTCGGACAGGAACTGGTTCACCTCCCCGGCGGGGAAGTCGCCGCGGCCCGCGACGCCGCCGCGGCAGCCGTACAGGGGCACAACCCCGCGCGCCAGGTGTTCAAAGAACTCCTGGTCGACGCCGTCGCCGAGGCGATGCAACGAGACATGGGCGACCTCCTGGAACAGATCGACGCCGATGCAGAAAGGATGACGGGTCTCAATCTCGACCGGTTCACGGGAGCCGCCCAGCGCCGTGTCGAAGGTGCGCCCGGCGCAGGTCCGGTCCACCAGCTGGACCTGGACGCCATCCGAGCCGATCTCCTCGACGATGCCGGCGTCGACCGGGCGGTCGAGGCGTTGTGGCCACGGCTGCTGGCCGGTGACCTCGTGAAGGCGCTCCTGACGAACGCCGACGCCCTCGCCGAGCGCCTGCCCCGTCTGACCGCGCAGGAGCGGTCCCTTCTGTCGCGCGGCCCGGACGACCCGTGGACCGATGCCGATGTGCCGTTGCTGGACGAGGCGGCGAGCCTGGTCGACGGGCCCCCCGAGCGGACGTACGGGCACGTCGTCGTCGACGAGGCGCAGGAACTGACCGCCATGCAGTGGCGGATGATCGTCCGCCGCTGCCCGTCGCGGTCGATGACGCTGGTGGGTGACTTCGCCCAGGCAGGCCCGGTCGCGACAGCACGCGACTGGAAGCAAGCGCTGAGCCCCCATGTCGGACCGCGGTTCAGGCTGCACGACCTGACCGTCAGCTACCGCACGACCCAGGAGATCCTGGAGAGCGTCCGGGAACTGCTCACGCGGATCGCTCCGGACCAGAGGATCACACGGTCACTGCGAAGCGGTGAGAGCCCTCGCACCGTGACCACAACTGCGGACGGGTTGGTCACCGCCGTCGTCCAGGAACTCCGCGCCCAGAGCACCGCGCACCCGGGCGAGCTCCTGGGAGTGATCTGCGCGGACACCAGGGCGGGGGAGCTGGAGGCGCAGGGCATCGCTCATCAGGCACGCATCGTGCCGGCGTCCGAAGCGCGCGGCCTGGAGTTCGACGGGGTCGTCGTCATGAACCCCGCGGAGATCATCACGAACCGCCCCGGTGGGGAAAGGGACTTGTACGTAGCTCTGACCCGGGCCACCAAGCGCCTCTGCACCATCACCGTCCAGCCCGCCTGACGGCTCGGCGCCCGCGTCGTCGGCGCGGGCACCGGCGCGGTGTGGACACCGGCCCGCGCACGGGTCTCCTGGGCGCACCGGGCTGTGTCCCCGTGGGGCGCAGCTGACAGCAGACACCGGGCGTGGTCCTCGCGGGCGGGGGTATCCGCGCGGAATGAACCGTGTATCGAAGGCGGCCGTGTCGGCCCCGGTGCCCGTGGGGGAGGGCGACGTCTCGACGTCGGCCGAACAGGTCATCCAGACCGCGGCGGCCCTGGACGGGGACGGCACCGTCATCGCCCGGGCCCGCAAGCTGGCCGCCGACTTCCTCACCCGTGTCCAGGCGGAACACGGGCTGCCCGTGTCGCAGCGTGCCATGGACCTCACCCAGCTCGTGGTCAGCGAGCTGGTCACCAACGCCCGCAAGTACGCTCCGGGGCCGGTCCTGCTGGACCTGCGGATCACCGGCGACCTGGTCGAGGTCGCGGTGTGGGACTCGGATCCCGTACTGCCCATCGCCCGGGCGGCGGACGTCGGCCGAGTGGGGCAGCACGGTCTGGAGATCGTGATGGCCGTCGCCCGGGGCTTCGAGGCCCAGCGTGAGCCGGTCGGTAAACGCATCACCGCCCGTATCGCGCTGGCCGACGACCCGGACGGCGCCGTCTTCGGACGCAGGCCCTTGTGAGACGGCGCCCTCTTCGGATCGGGCGCAGGCATTCGTAAGACGTGGGCTGTGAGGCGGCCGGCTGGGACACGTTCAGCCGAGGCGTCACCGACAGTGCGGTGCGCCCGCGAGGCGCGCGGCTCACGCGGAGCCGGAAGCGCCCAGTGACACGAGCCGGGAACGCTGCGGACCGACGCCGGGCAGCGACGCCGGCTTCGGTGAGGGCAGGGTGGCGGCCGTGGGGCGGCGCGGTTCTACGCCCCCCGATTGCTGCCGTGAGAACAGTTCGCGTGCTCCCAAGAGATCGAGCAGTCTGTCGGCCGTGGGGTTCGAGGCCCGGATGGTGACGGTCTTGCCCTGTCCTAGCGCCCGGTGGCGCAGCTCCAGCAGCACGCTCAGACCGGCGCAGTCACAGAAGTCGAGCCCGCTCAGGTCCAGCTCGACACCGCCGGCTGAGGCGGCGAGGGCTTCGTCCAGTCGGTCCCGGACCTGGTCGCCCGTATCGAAGTCGAGTTCACCGTGCACGGTCACCCGGATCCGGCTGTCGCTCGGTGCGGACGGCACGGCCGCCTGACCGCTTGGCAGCGGCCTCCCGGCGCCACCCCTCTCAGGGCACGAGAAGTCCGGCGCCATGAGGGACGAGGCCCGGTAAGAGGATGGCTGCACGGCTCACTCCCACATGCGCTCCGGCGGTCCGTATGAACAACGGTTCCTCAGATAACAACCCACGTCAACTGATACACGAAAGATTCTACGTGCTTTTCAATGCGTGCATGTCCTCTCCGTAGACTTGGGACATGGATGCGGTACCCGAGTCACACACCGGCTGGACGTTCCTGACGAACCACGCGCGCGTCCTCGCGGCCATCGCGGACAACCAGAACGCGCGCGTCCGCGACATCGCCGTTCGCTGCCGCATCACCGAGCGGGCCGTACAGAAGATCATCGCGGATCTGGAGCAGGCCGGTTACCTCTCGCACGTCCGCCAGGGGCGCGGCAACATCTACCGCATCGACCCCTCCAAGGTCCTGCGCCATCCGACGGAAGCGGGCCAGGGCCTCACGGTGGCCTCGCTCCTGTCGTTGCTCCTCCTGCAGGACGAAGCCCACCGCGCAACACCGTCCGGCGCGTCGGCACCCGCATCCGGCTGACGTCCGCGAGGCCCGGCCGCCGTCGGCGACGAGTCCTCCGCCGCCCGGCGATGCCCGCCCCGGTGACGCACGGCCGTACGCAGTGGCGCTCCGCTGAAAGTCGCAACCAGCCTGCACAGCACGCTACTTGACTATCATGTGACCAGCGACACGCAGTACGGCGTGGAGTGGATCGAGCCGGAGCACCGGCGGATCCGGGGGGAGCGGGGGGCACATGCCGAGAGCCGACGGGCGGCGCCGCGTCCTGGCGTGGGCCGGGGCCGGCGGGGCAGCGGCCGCGGTCGCGGGCGCCGCGCTGCTGTGGGATCCCGGACAGACGCTGGCCTGGGCCGCCGGTGTCGTCGCGGCAGCCACAGCCGCCTACCTCAGCCAGCAAGCACCCCAGCAGCTCCAGCAGACCCTGGCCCGGCGCCGGGCCGCGCGGGAACCGGCCGACGCCGCCCCGTTGGCCGTGGCCACGGAGATCAGGAACCACGACTACGTCACACTCGACCTCGGCGACCGCGTCGTCGACGTTCCGGCCGCCGGGCACACCGTCCGGATCGTCGTGACCTCGACCGGGCCCTCGGCCGTGGTGCTGACCGGGCTGAGGGCGGAGGTGATCTCCCGGGAGGAGGCACCCGGTGACCTCACCCGGCACGCGGCGGAGGTGCCGGTGCGGCGCTTCGAGATACTCCTCGACCCCGACCCGCCGCAGGTGCGCGCCCTTGCCGGGACCGACTTCCCCTACCGGATAGCAGCGGACGAGTCCGAGGTCCTCGACCTCCTCGTCAGCACCGAACGCGGCCTCGTGCGGTGGCTGCTGTGGCTCGACTGGGTCTCCGGGGGCCGCCAGGGCAGTACTCGCGTCGACATCCAGGGCCACGCGTTCCGCACCGCCGCACGCCTGCCGAGCGGCGCCTGATGGCGCCGGGCCGGGGCCGTGCCGGCGCGGTCACCCTGGCAGCGGCACTTCCCGCAGCGGCCGGCGGCACCGCCCTCGCCGCCACGGACGTGCACACCTGGCCGCCCTACGCGGCGGTGATCGCGGTGTCGGCTCTCTCCGTGCTGACGGCCCTCGCCCGGTACGGACGGCGCGGACGGGGCCCGGCGACGGAACCGGAGCGCGGTACGCCGGAATCCCCGGAGACGGTCACCGGACGCGGAGAGGACGCCTCCACCCGGACACCGCGGGCGCAGGACGGCGCGGACGACACGCCCGGCTCGCAGCGGTCCGTCTACGAGATGACGCGGCCCGTCCGCCCCGTACGCGTACAGGGGCTGCCGGACGACCCGCCCTTCACGGTACGGGTCGCCGTGCACAGCCACATCGCGCACATCGCCTCACCCGGGCTCCTGGGCACCCCCGAAGCGGTGCACATCCCGCTGACCGGGCACAACCTCCTGCTCTCCCTGACCGCGACGGGCCGGGACGAGGCCGTGCTGCGCTCACTGCGGGCCGAGGTGACGGACCGCCTGCCGCTGCGCGCGGACGGAATCTCCTTCGCAAGACCACGGATGCCCGACCTGGTCATGAGCGCCGACCTGCTGGAGTCCGCCCAGCGGGCGGTCCGCGCCTACCGGCGCCTGCGCAGTCCCGACGTCGTGGTGCTGCTGGACTCCTCACCCGCGCCCGCGCTGGCGGAAGCCGGCGCGGATCCCGCCCTGCCGCTGACCGCCGCACCGGGTGCGAGCGCCGGCCTGACCTGCGCACCCGTCACGGACGACGGGCGGTGGGTGCGGTGGCGGCTGACGGCGCAGATCGAGTGCGCGGGGCGCGTCTGGCGGCCCTGGTGGGATCTCACCGTCACCGCCACGACGGGCATGACGCGCTTCAGCCCCGACGCCGCACCGGAACCCCAGCCCGTGCACACTCTCTTCCCCGACCACTACGACCCCAGGGACCCGGAGGGACGGCAGGCAGACTCGGAAGCGGTCCGCGCGTTCCAACTGGCGTCCCACACGGCGCAGGACGGTCAGGGCGTGCTGGAGAGCCCGTCCCGGCCGGACCCGGATCCCGAGCCGCCCGGCGCCGCCGAGACCATCCGGCGCGCCGCCGTCCTGGCCGACGCCGGTGATCTCCCCGCTGCCGCCGAGGCCTACCGGTCGGCGGCGGAAGCGGGCAGCGGACAGGCCGCCTACCTGCTGGCCATGCTCACGCAGAACATGGGAGACCTGGACGGCGCGGCGCACTGGTACGAGAGGGCAGCCGCCCGCCGTGTCCCCGCCGCGTACAACAACCTCGGCGTGCTGGCCATGCTGCGCGGCGATCTCGACACGGCCGAACGCTGGTACCGCCGGGCCATGGACACAGGTGACTGGGCGGCGGCCGTGGGCCTCGGCGTCGTACGGGAGAAGCAGGGGGACGAGGCGCAGGCCGAGGAGCTGTGGCGGCTCGCCGGCAGGCGGAACGTCCCGAACGCGGACCAGAACCTCGCTGTCCTCTACCAGCGGCAGGGCCGGCACCGAGAGGCCGACGAACTGTTCACGCGCGCCGCCGAGGCGGGCGACGTCCAGGCGGCCGTGCACGTGGGTTACCGCTGTCACGAAGCCGGCGACCAGGCCGGGGCCGAGCGCTGGTGGCGCACGGCGGCCGATGCGGGCAGCGCGGAGGGCGCCTTCTACCTGGGGTCGTTACTCATGGCAGACGGACGGACCGGAGAGGCGGAACGGCTGTGGAAGCGCGCCGCCGAGCGCCTCGGCACGCCCGGACAGGGCGACGTGAGGACGCCGGCGGGGCAGGAGACGGGGACGGGCACCACCTACCGGGTCGGCGGCACGGCGGAGTCGGGCGAGGCATACGCCGCGTACCACCTCGGGCTGCTCCACCAGGAGCGGGGCGACGACGAGGCCGCTCTCGCATGGTGGACCCTGGCCGCCGGGGCCGGTCACGTGGATGCCGTGTTCCGGCTGTGCGAGCTGCACCTCAATATTCGAGGTGACCTCGAGGAGTGCCTGCGCTGGGCGACATTCGCGCTGGAGCTCGAAGGAGCGCCGCTCGGCCGGTTGGAGGCTCTTGCCGCGGGATTGCGCCGGGTCGCGGAGCAACTGGCCGGTGGCCGGGGCGCGTACGGGCCCGATCCCGGGGCCGCCGTGGAGGCCTGCTCCGTGGCGACCGAGGCCTACCGGCGGCTGTCCGCGCACGACGGTGCCCACCGTCCGGCCTGGGAGGAAAGCGTCCGGCGCCTCGCCACGCTGGCCGACCGCTCGGGCTCGCCGCGAGCGCGCCGGCTGACCGCGAGCGCCGAGGCCCGACTGCGGGCGGCGGGCTGAGCGCAGCGCACCGTCCACAGCGGCCGGGCGCCGTGTACCCCGCTTCGGGGTGGTCCTCCTGGGGGCGACCGGGTAACGCGGCGGAGAGGCTCCCCGTCGACGCCTGCCGTCGACGCCGTCCCCGCCGTGCTGATGCAGGCGCGCCGGCTTCAGGCGAGGGCGTCGCGCAGGTAGGCGGGCAGTGCCTGGCAGATGGCCGGAGACGCTTTCCAGGCGGGGTCGGCCAGGTGGCCGGGGGTGATGACGGACTGGCCGACGTCGTCGGCGCGGACGACGACGCGGAACGTTTCGCCCCGGCTGTCCCGACCGGCGAGGTACGCCGCGAGGACGGCCCGGCCCAGCTCGGTGGGATCCACGCCGGTGGTGGCGCGGCCGAAGTCTTTGCAGATCCACACGTCGCTGAATCGTTCGTGCATGAGGATTTCCCACCGCACACAGCCGGGCATGTCTTCGCGGTACACGACCGCGATCTTCCCTCCTCGCGGCAGTCTCACGTACCGCTACTTGTGAGTACTGGCCGGAAAACGCGCCTCTTCCGGCCGATGGCTCGGTCGTCGCGCCGGGGAGGACGGACGGGGCCGCTCGAGCACCGCCCGGCCGGTCACACTATCCGTCAGGTCCGGCGCCGGATCGCCTGGGCGACCGGGGCACGTAGAACCTCCCGCCCCGCCCCCAGACGGATCTCCCGGCCCCGCCACCTCCTCCTCAGCCAGCGGTCGTGGCTCGCCACCACGATCGCACCCGGACCGGTGCCCAGCGCCTCCTCCAGCTCGTCGCACAGGCGCGGGGAGAGGTGGTTGGTCGGCTCGTCGAGCAGCAGCAGCTGGGGCGGGCGGGCCACCAGCAGCGCCAGCGCCAGCCGCCGACGCTGGCCCACGGACAGGTGTCCCACCGGTTTGTCCAGGTCAGCCTCATGCAGCAGACCGAGGGAGCTGAGCGGTACCTTCTCGGCCCGCGCCGGGCCCAGCACCGCCTCGTACGTGTCCCGGACCGTACGCCCGCCCCGTTCGAACACCGTGTCCTGGTCCAGCAGCCCCACCGTCAGGCCATCGCGCCGCCGCACCTCGCCCTCGGCCACGAGGCGTCCCGCCAGTACCGCGAGCAGCGTCGACTTGCCCGCCCCGTTGCCGCCGGTGACCAGCAGCCGGTCCGTCGCCGGCACCTTCAGGCCCTCCAGCGCGAGCCGCCCCGGCACCCGCACGTCCCGCAACGACACCAGCGGCGGCGCCTCCTCCTCGCTGCGCGCGGCCAGTTCCCCGGCCGCCGCGAACCGCAGCGGGCGGGGCGGTTCGGCGACCTGGGCGCGCTCCAGCTCCGCCAGCCGCCGGGTGGCGTTGCGGACCCGGCGGGAGATCTGCTGCTGCACCCGGCCGCCCCGGTGGCCGTAGCCCATCTTCTCGTTGTCGGTAGGGCCCCGGTCCGGCGCGACCCGGTGCGCGGTGACGCTCGCCGATCGCCGCAGCGCCGCCAGTTCCTCCTGCTCCTCGGCGTACCGCCGCTCCCAGCGCTCCCGCTCGGCGCGCTTGCGAGACAGGTACGCGCTGTAGTTCCCGCCGTAGCGGACGGGGCCGTCCACCGCCGGATCGAGGTCGATCAGATCGGTGCACACGGCGTCGAGGAAGGCCCGGTCGTGGCTGGCGGCGACCACGGTTCCGGGCAGGCCGCGCAGCTGCTCCTCCACGAACGCGGCCGCACAGTCGTCGAGGTGATTGGTCGGCTCGTCCAGCAGCAGCGCCGACGGCCGCCGTACGAGCAGGGCGGCCAGGGCCAGCCGGGCGCGCTGCCCGCCGGAGAGCGAACCGAGGGTGCGGTCGTGTCCGAACGCGCCCAGGCCCAGGCCGTCCAGGACCTGGGCCGCGCGACGGTCGGCGTCCCAGGACTCCCGGTCCTGAGCCTGCTCCAGGCGCTCGCCGTACGCGTCGAGGAGGGCCTGGTGGCCGGGGTCGTCGGCCGGGACGCGGGCCACGTCCTCGCCGAGGCGGTCAAGTTCCGCGAGGTCCTCCCGGGCCTCGCGCAGTGCCTCGTCCAGTACGGCGGCGATGGTGGTGTCCGTGTCGTACGGCATCTCCTGATGGAGGAAACCGAGGTCGGGCGGGCGGGTGACGCTTCCGGCGTCGGGTTCGTCCACGCCGGCGAGCACCCGCAGCAGAGTGGACTTACCGACGCCGTTCTCCCCGATCAGACCGATGCGGTGGCCGGGGGAGGCGGTCAGGGAGATGCCGTCGAGGATGCGGCGGCCGCCCAGGCTGCGGACGAGGTCGTGGGCGACCAGAGCGGGGTGGGGCACGGGCAACCGTCCAACATGATCGGTGATGGGACCGCCGGGCACGGAGCCTCGGACGCGAGCGACTGCACACACCGGAGGATCACCCCACCGGCGCTCCCGTCTCCTCCAACGTACCGCCGGCCAGCCGCAGCCAACGGTTCACCCCGATCCCGGCGAGGAACCGCTCGTCATGGCTGACCACCACGAACGCGCCCCGGTAGGAATTGAGCGCGCTCTCCAGCTGGCCCGCGCTGACCAGGTCCAGGTTGTTGGTCGGCTCGTCGAGGAGCAGCAGATGGGGAGCCGGTTCGGCACACAGTACGCAGGCCAGGGTGGCGCGCAGCCGTTCGCCGCCGGACAGCACGCCGACCGGCAGATGGGCTCGCGAACCCCGGAAGAGGAATCGGGCGAGCAGGTTCATCCGCTCCGCCTCGGGCCGCTCCGGCGCGAACGCGGCGAAGTTCTCCGCCACCGTCCGATCCAGATCCAGCAGGTCCAGACGCTGCGAGAGGTACGCGATCCGACCGTCGTTGCGCCGAATCTCCCCTTCGTCCACGGCGAGGTAACCGGTGACCAGACGCAACAGGGTGCTCTTCCCTGCGCCGTTGGGCCCGGTCAGCGCGATCCGCTCGGGGCCGCGAATGCTCAACTCCACGCCAGCCGGGGCGAACACGTCACGGTCTCCAAGGCGGACCTGCATCTTCTCCCCGGAGAAGAGGGTGCGCCCGGCGGGGACTTGGGTGTCCGGAAGGTCCAGGGTGATGCGCTGCTCGTCGCGCAGCGCGCGTCCGGCTTCGTCGAGGCGGGCCTTCGCCTCGCCGACGCGGGCCGCGTGCGTCTGGCCGGCCCGGCCCGCCGACTCCTGCGCGCCGCGCTTCATGTTGCCGGCGAAGATGCGGGGCAGGCCGGCGTTCTTGAGATTGCGGGCGGCGTTGCTCGCACGACGCTCGGCCCGTTCGCGGGCCTGCTGCATCTCCCGCTTCTCCCGCTTGAGTTCCTGCTCGGCGTTGCGGACGTTCTTCTCCGCGACCTCCTGCTCGGCGTGCACGGCCTCCTCATAGGCGGTGAAGTTGCCGCCGTGGAGACGCAGTTCGCCGCTGTTCAGCTCTGCGATGCGGTCCATGCGCTCGAGCAGGGCGCGGTCGTGGCTGACCAGAAGCAGGCAGCCGGTGAAGTCCGACAGCACGGCGTAGAGCTTGTGCCGGGCCTGGAGGTCGAGGTTGTTGGTGGGCTCGTCGAGGAGGAGGACGTCGGGGCGCCGCAGCAACTGGGCGGCGAGACCGAGGGACACGACCTGTCCGCCGCTGAGCGTGCTCAGGCGCCGGTCCAGGTTGAGGCCGGACAGGCCCAGGCGGTCGAGCTGGGCGCGGGTGCGCTCCTCGATGTCCCAGTCGTCGCCGATGGTCGCGAAGTGCTCCTCGCCGACGTCGCCTGACTCGACGGCGTCCAGGGCGCGGATCACCGCGGCGACGCCGAGCACCTCGGCGACGGTGAGGTCACCGGTCAGCGGGAGGCTCTGCGGGAGGTGGCCCAGCGTGCCGCCTACCGTCAACGAACCGGCCGCAGGCCGGAGTTCACCGGCGATCAGTTTGAGCAGGGTGCTCTTGCCGGAGCCGTTGGGGGCGACCAGGCCGGTGCGGCCGGCGGGCAGGGCGAAGGACAGGTCATGGAAGACCGGGGTGTCGTCGGGCCAGGCGAAGGACAGGCTCGAGCAGACGACGGAAGCGGCGTCGGACATGAAGATGACCTCGGACGGGTTGCGGGCAGAGCGCAGAACTCTGCCCCGGGCAGACGTGGGAAAAGGGGTACGACGAAACGGACCACCTCGGCTGCAGCGCTCCTGAGCGCCGGCCGGTGGCCGTCAGATCCGGGTCTCACCCGGAGATGTCGTCGTCACCCGCCACGTCTGCGACTCCTCGTCCTCGGTACAGGGCAGACGCCGGCACACGGTCGACACCGCCGAAAGCGTAACCCAGCCGCCACTCCGGTCGACAGCTCACAGGGAGGCATGTCACCGCCGTGGCCCTTCGAGTCGGTGACGGTGCGCTGGTGGCACTCCTTGCGGGGGCGGTCAGCGGCAGTGGCGACCGGCTGGGGTTGCGGGGTTCAGTGGAGGGTGATCTCGGGGGAGTAGAGGTCGAGCCATCCCGCGAGGTCGAGGGTGCGTTCCAGACCGCGTCGGGCCGCCTGTGTGCTGACCGGTGCCTCGCGTTCCGCGGCCCGCCGGACCCGGTCCGGGTCCACCAGGTCGAAGACGGGGTGGGCGGGACGGGCGAGGAGTTCCTTGGCCTGGTCCTGCAGGGCGCGGGCGTACCGCGGGTCCTGGGTGGACGGGTACGGGCTCTTGACCCGGTCGTAGACCGAGCGTGGCAGGACATCCGCGGTCGCTTCGCGCAGCAGGCTCTTCTCGCGTCCGTCGAAGGACTTCAGCGCCCATGGGGCGTTGTACACGTACTCGACCAGCCGGTGGTCGCAGAAGGGGACCCGGACCTCGAGGCCGACGGCCATGCTCATCCGGTCCTTGCGGTCGAGCAGGGCGCGGACGAAGCGGGTCAGGTGCATGTGGCTGATCTGCCGCATGCGGTACTCGAAGTCGCTCTCGCCGTCCGACCGGTCGACGGCGGCGACGGCGGTGCGGTAGCCGTCGGCGACGTACCCCTCCAGGTCCAGGGACTTGGTGAGGTCGGCGCGGAGCACCTCGGCGTCCTCACCGAAGTGGCGTCCCATGGTCGCCAGCCACGGGAAGGTGTCGGCGCGGCGCGCCTCCTCGTCGAAGAACTGCAGGTAGCCGCCGAAGACCTCGTCGGCGGACTCGCCGGACAGGGCCACCGTGGACTTCTGCCGGATGGCGCGGAACAGGAGCAGCAGCGAGGTGTCCATGTCCCCGAAGCCGGCGGGCAGGTCGCGGGCCCGGATCACCTGCTCGCGCACGGCGGGGTCGGCGAGGGCGGCGGCGTCGAGCACGATGTCCTGGTGGTCGGTGCGGGCGAGCCGGGCAACGTCGTGGACGAACGGGGTGTCGGGGGTGCCCCGCAGTTCGTCGGCGACGAAGTTGTCCGTCTGGCCGACGAAGTCCACGGCGAAGCTGCGTACCTCCTCGCCCTGTGCGGCCAGCTGCCGGGCGGCGAGCGCGGTCATGGCGGAGGAGTCGAGGCCGCCGGAGAGCAGGGTGCAGCGCGGCACGTCGGCGACGAGCTGACGGCGCACGATGTCGTCCAGGAGGGAGCGCACGGTGGCCACGGTGGTGTCACGGTCGTCCGGGTGGGGGCGGGTCTCCAGCCGCCAGTAGACACGGGTGGTCAGACCGGAGCGGTCGACGGTGACGACCGTGCCCGGCTGCACCTCCCGCATGCCGTCCCAGACGGCGTGCCCGGGGGTCTTGACCATCACGAACAGTTCGCGCAGCCCGTCGATGGTGACGCGGTGGCGGGCCAGCGGGTTGGCGAGGATGGCCTTGGGCTCGGAGCCGAACAGGACGCCGTCCGGAGTCGGGTAGTAGTAGAACGGCTTGATGCCCATGCGGTCGCGGATCATCACCAGCTTGTCGTGGCGGCCGTCCCAGACGGCGAAGGCGTACATGCCGTTGAGCCGTTCGGCGACGGCGTCACCCCATTCGAGGTAGCCGTGCAGGACCACCTCGGTGTCGGAGTCCGTGGTGAACGCGTGGCCGCGGTCCTTCAGGTCCCGGCGCAGCTCGGTGAAGTTGTAGGCCTCCCCGGAGTAGACCAGGGCGACGGTCCCCTCAGGGGTCGGGACGGACATCGGCTGGCGGCCGCCGGGCAGGTCGATGATGGCGAGCCGGCGGTGTCCCAGGGCGGCGGGCCCCTCGGTCCAGGTGCCGCGGTCGTCCGGGCCCCGGCAGGCCATGGTCTCGGTCATCGCATGCAATGCGGTGGCCTCGGTGGTCAGGTCACGGTCGTAGGAAACCCATCCGGTGATGCCGCACATGCGCTACCTCCTGCTCCGGCCGGCCGCCGCCCCGTCGCTGGTCTGCGGCTTCGGGGTCCGCAGGGCCGACCGGAAAACCGGTTGTATCGAGCACCTATGTGACGAGCGTCCGCCAGGCACTCGGTGCCGGTCAACGCGGCCGTAACACGATCGGCACTCCGGCCGTCATGATTTCGGCCGTGTTTTGCCTCCGCGAAATCTGCCAACTGCCGTGCCGCCTGGTCGCGGGCGTCGGGAACCGGTCACAGGCAAAAACTTCCCCAAGCAAGGTGTCCGTTACAGCTTCGCAGTCAGGAACCCTGCCGGCACTTCGGCCGGGCGGCAGGCGGCCACGGAGACCCTTCGCAGGCCGCATCCGGCATGCGGACGATCACGTTCACGGACGGGTGCCGGCTGCCCGGAGCGTGCGCAGCGCCGACGCGCGGCTGGTCGGCGCGCGTGCAGGGGAGATGATCGTGGAAGCTCAGGTGCCCGGTGTCACAGCGGGCCGGGTGGATGCGCCGACGACACCATAGGCGCGGTCGCCAAGGGTGAACTCCCCCAGGGGGACCATGCCGAACCCGTCCACGTGGACGTGCCACGACGCCTGGTTGGCCAGTTCGATGAAGGCGACCATCACATCGGCCCGTCCTGATGCCGCCCGCAGCGCCGCGGTGAAGAGTCCCCGGGCCACCCCCTTCCCGCGGTAGCCGGCGGCGACGACCACAGGCCCGTACCGCAGGAAGGGCGTGGAACGCAGCGGGCGTCCTCGCCACTCCAGGGAATCCTGCGCATCCAGCAGTGCTCGGACCGGCGGGGGCGCACTGGGCAGGTCCTCCGGGGGCGCCAGTCCGAGCAGCCCGGCCAGGCGTCCGTCGTCGTCCGCGACCAGCAGGCTCCCGCCGACGGCCATCGAGCGCAGTGTCTCGGCACCGAGGTCCCCCTGTACGAAGCCCCGCTGCGCACGCTCCTGCTCCGTGAGCGCGTCGTGGTGATTGGCCGCGAAGAGCTCGGCCATGGCCGGAGCATCGGCCGCGACGGCACGTCGGTAGTCCATGGTGTCGATCCTGCCTGGTGCCGCGGCCCTTTCGCATCGGGGCGGGCGAGCGAGCCGGTTCCGTTCCGCGGTGGGCTTCCGGTACAGCGGCCCGTGCGATCGGTGCCGGGCACCGGGCACGCCACGCCCCTGCCCGCCTCTCGTGCGGGCGGGGCGCGGCACTCGACGATGCCGGGGGTGCGGGGCTGCCGGATTCACTCCGGATGAGCCACTGCCTCCTTCTGCAGCCGCACCGCCGCGAGCAGGCTCAGCTTCGGCTCCGCCTGGCGCAGCGCCTTCACGGCCGCCACGGAGGCGATGTCACCGGTGAAGCCGACGGCGGCCAGCCGCCCGCGGACCCAGCGGGCGCGCAGCCGGCTCTCGGTCGCGCCGGCGGTGGCTTCGACGAGTGCGACGGCACGTTCCAGACCGGGACGCTCCTGGGGCGAGGCTTGCGCCAGTGCCTCGCGCAGGGCCGCCGCGACCACGTCCGTGTCCCGGATGGTCAGCACGAGGTCGCTCTTCTTGCTCAGTCCCACGATTCCTGTCACGAGGATGAGCCTGATGGTCATGTTCCGGGCGCGCCAGACGACTTGAGGAACTTCAGAGGAGCGCTTCGCCCTGGCGGGCCCGTGCACCCGGCGACGGTCAGGTCGTCGCTCACCCGTTCCATCTGGATGCAGGGAACTGCTGGCGATCTGCCATCGCCCAGGTCGCAGCCGACAGCCGCACCGCCTCCTGAGGAATCCCAGGCCGCCGCTCGAGCCAACACGCGCATGCCCGAGGCGCTGGCGGATGCCGGGCACGACCGGGAATCGGATGCCGGGCACGACCAGGAAGCCGAGGCGGCGGCGGACGCTGGGGACGGTCAGGAATCGGACGCCGGGCACGGCCGGGAATCGGACGTCGGCACGATCAGGGAGCGGATGCCGGGCACGACCGGGAATCGGAGGCCGGCACGATCAGGGAGCGGATGCCGGGCACGGCCGGGAATCGGACGCCGGGCGCGGCCGGGAATCGGACGCCGGGCGCGACCGGGAATCGGAGCCCGCGAACCAGCGTTGTCGCAGCATGGGAGAAGCACCTAGGTACGGCCACGACGGGCCCGCCTCGACCGCCCGCGCACGCCTCGCGGCCGACCGCGCCGACACGCTCGCCCGGGCGGCCGCGCTGAGCCGCGACTTCGACGGGATCGTGGCGGCGAACGCGCTGGTCGCGGTAGACGACGAGCACGACCCCGAAGGGGGCACCACCGCCTTCGAGCGGGCCCACGTCGCCGCCCTGATGGCGCAGACACGCGAGCACCTGGAAGAACTGGACCGCGCACTGGAGCGACTCGAACGGGGACAGTACGGGCGGTGCGAAGGCTGCGGTGGCACGATTCCGCCGGAACGCCTGGAGATCCGGCCGGCGGCGACCACCTGCGTCCGCTGCGCCGGAGCCGGCCCGCGCCGCGCTTGACGCCGACCGTGTCGGCAGTCGCATCACAGAGCGACGGCCCGGGCGGTCATGCCAGCCGTGGGATCACCGCCGTGTCTGTGGCGAGCCATGCGCCCTCGACGTGCATGGCTCGGCCCGTGAGATGACGTGCATGGCTCGGCCCGAAAGATAAGGACGACGCCTTCGCGCAGGCTCTGCCGGAGGCCCCTAGCGATCACGAGCCTCGGCATCGATCAGCTAGCCAGGGAACTCGTAGCCGTTCTACCGGCGGATCGCCGAGACCAGCCCGCCGGGCCCCTCCTGGTGCCGCGGCGGGGTGCTGATCGGGCGGCCGTAGGCGGCAGCGCGCTCACGCAGGGTGTGGCTGTCGGCCTCCCAGCCGTGCCGGGCCAGCCAGCCCACCGGGTCGTCGGGCATCTCGGAGACCCACATGGACGCCGCCGATCCCGGCGCGGCGTCCCCGGCGAAGCGCTCGATCACGCCACGCGAGCCCAATGTCAGCCCCAGCCGACTGCCTGCAGCCGACTGCGCGCTGATCCGGGCCAGCAGCAGCTCCACCGCCTCCTCGGGCAGATAGATCAGCAGCCCTTCGGCGATCCACGCGGTGGGCACGGCCGGATCGTGCCCCGCGGCGGCCAGCGCGCCCGGCCAGTCCTCACGCAGATCCACCGCGACGGTGATCCGCTCGCAGCGCGCGACGGCCCGCTCCTGGCGCAGCACCGACGCCTTGAAGTCCAGTGGCGCGGCGGTGTCGATCTCGAACAGCCGGGTGCCCTCGGGCCAGTCGATCCGGAAGGCCCGGCTGTCCATGCCGGCGCCGAGCAGCACGACCTGCCTCACCCCGGACGCGGAGGCCTGCCGCAAGAGGTCGTCGAGGAACTTGGTCCTGATGACGATGGAGAACGACACGGCCAGCCGACGGCGTCGCGCGGCCTCGTCGTCGGGCGGCGGCGAGGAGGGCCACAGGCCGCCGGCGGCGGCGAAGGCCTGTGCCAGCGGGTCGCGGAACAGCGCGTCCTCCCGCTCGGTCTCCAGCGCCCGGACCCTGGCCACCCCCACTGCCGTGGCCCAGACTCCCGACGGCTGCACCCGCTCGTGCCCATCAGTCACCGCGCCAGCCTAAACGGTTGTTCTCCAAGGGTGCTTTTGAGGTCCATCAGACGCTCATCGGAGGCCCATCAGAACTCCATCCCCTCACGGACGGCGTCGATGACGGACAATCCGGGATGCCCCGGCCAATGCCGGGATGCCCCTACCCGGAATCCGTGTCGCCGCATACGTGATCCGGCATCGTTCCGTTCCCGAGCTACTGGTGTCCGACCCTGTCGGTATGCCGGAGGCCGGCACCCAGGGCGAGCACCCCCTTCCACGACGACGCGCGGTTCCAGAAGCGCAAGTCTCAGAACAGCTTCCAGTGGCCCTCGGAGACCACTTCGACGGCGCCGTCGGCCACCTTGATCGCGGTCTGCTCGTCGATCGCGTACGCCGGACCCGCGATCCTGGCCGCCCACCGTTCCGCCGCGGCCATGGAGTTCTCCGGACAGTCCGGATGATCCAGGTGCGGGAAGATCGAGAAATCCACCACGCCCAGGGTGCTGTCGCCGCCGGAGGGCGGATTCCAGCCCACGAATTCCTCCCCGATACGGGGCGTCATCACCATGCTCCCGGCGCTGAGTCCCACATAGACCGTGTCGGTCAGCGACGGCAGGAGTTCAGCCAACCCGGACCCCCGCATCCAGTGACACAGGTACAGCGCGTCACCGCCATTGACCAGCAGGACGTCGGCCTCGCGGACCCAGGACACCCAGCGCGCCTCCTCGATGCTGGGCAGCGCGGTGAGCTCCAGCACGCCCACCGACTTCCACCCCAGCCCGGTCATGGGGCTGGGGGATCGTCCGCTGACGAATCGCCACGGCCCGCCCGGATCAGCGTCGGGAGCCCCGTACCCCGCCGTAGGGATGCAGAGAGCGCTGGACTCGGCGATCGGCTTTCCCAGGAGGTCGACCAGCGCATCCTGGATGCTCGCGTTCCTGACACCGGAGTCGGTGAGGAGAAGCTTCATCGTGACCTTCCTGAGGAACGTGGCGGCGTGACCGGCCCGTGCGGCGGCCGGGCACGCAATACTTCCTCACGCCACAGCTCGCGCGCGATGCGATCAGGACGCGGGCGTGTTCGGCTTCGGTCTCCGTTCCACGTCGGTGACCTTCACGCCCTCCATCTCCGGGGCCCCGAACGCTTCGACGGTCACCCCGCTGCCGGTGCCGGTGACCTCGAGGGTCAAGTGGTCCCCGATGAAGCGCAGGTCGAGCCTGGCCCGCGGCGCACCTGCATGGTCCGGCATCCGGTGAATCCGCGACGCCGGGTAGTCCAGGTCCGTGAGTCTCTTCTGCATCGCGTGGTAGCTGGTCGTCCTCGTGTTCCTGAGCGCGTCGCTGACGCGCTTCGCGTGCTCGCTGCCGCCGCACCTCTCGATGTCGGTCAGCGGCACTTCCTCTGGTGGCTTGTGCTCGGCGGTGGAAGGAGTCGACTTCGGCGGCCGGGGAGCATCCGAAGGCAGCGGAACCGGTATGTCGCCGTCGGCGTTCGGGACACCCGGCGGGGTCTCGCCCGGCCCGTATCTCGGTGCGGGCGCGTCCTCCCAACCGGGCAGGTCCTCTGGCTCGGGCACGACATGGGCGTTCTCGTCGTCGGGGGAGTCTGGCGCGCATCCCAGTGTGATGCGGGTGATCAGCTTGAGGAACCGTGTCTCCGGATCGTTGTGCGCAGCGTCCAGTGAGGGTGTCGCGGAGACGGCGCTGCCTGCGGGGGGCTGATCAGTGGCGGCGCTCTGAGCGCCGCAGCCAGACAGAACCATGCAGCCGAGCGCGGCCGCCATAACAGGCTTCGAGAGGGATGTCGATCGCATGTACGCAACATGCAGGAAGCTGATCGCTGCCCACATGAGCACTCATACTCACCGTCATCCGAGTACCGCTCAAGGCGCTTCTCAGTAGCCGCTGCATCGCCGACGACGAAGCCTCGGTGACACGAAGCGCGGGCTTCCTCCCGGAGCGCCGGCCGAGAGGCTCACGGCATCCCTTGAACGGGTCGACCACGTGATCGCCGGACTGTGATTCCCCCTTACGCCTGCGCGCTGTCTATGGCACCGGCCAGGAGTGACCAGCTCGTCGAGTACTGGCGGGCGGGCACCGGGTCTGCTGACGGCGCGGATCTCCCGGTAGAGCGGTACGACGTCTGCTTTACGTATCTCAAGATCGACGCCAGAGTAGATGCACGCTCAGATGCACGCCGAGATGAGGCACTCCGCCCGATGGAAAGCAGGGACCCCATGGCCATCGACCTCACCGCCCTGCGGGCCCGGTTCCCCTCCCTCGCCGCGGGGCTCGCCTTCTTCGACGGTCCGGGCGGAACGCAGACTCCCCGCCCCGTGGCCGACGCCATCACCGCCACGTTGCTCGGCCCGCTGTCCAACCGGGGAACCGTCAGCCCGTCCGAACTCAACGCCGAGCGCGCCGTCACGGACTTCCGCGCCGCCTACGCCGATCTGCTGAACGTGCCGGCGAGCGGCATCGTCCACGGCCGCAGCGCCACGCAGCTGACGTACGACTTCTCCCGCCACCTGGCCAGGACCTGGAGCGCGGGGGACGAGATCGTCCTCAGCCGCCTCGACCACGACGCCAACGTCCGCCCCTGGGTCCAGGCCGCCGAGCGCGCCGGAGTGACGGTCCGCTGGATCGAGCTCGTCCCGGAGACCATGGAACTCGACCTCGACTCGTACGAGCGGGCCCTGACGTCCCGGACCCGGCTGGTCGCGGTCACGGCGGCCTCGAACGTGCTGGGCACCAAGCCGCCCGTCCGCCGGATCGCCGACCGCGCCCATGAAGTGGGCGCTCTGTTGTACGTGGACGGCGTTCACTACGCCGCGCACCACCTCGTGGACGTACCCGCCCTCGGAGCCGACCTGTTCGTCTGCTCGCCCTACAAGTTCTTCGGACCGCACTGCGGGGTCCTCGCGGCGGCGCCCGAGTTCCTCGAAACCCTGCGCCCGGACAAGCTCGTGCCGTCCTCCGACGCCGTGCCGGAGCGTTTCGAGTTCGGCACACTGCCGTACGAGATCCTGGCGGGCGCCGCCGCCGCCGTCGACTTCCTCGCCGAGCTGGACCCGGGCACGGGGGTCTCGCGCAGGGAGCGCCTCACCCGCTCCCTTGAGGCCACGCACGAGCACGAACTGACCCTGCGCGCACGGCTGGAGGAAGGGCTGGAGTCCCTGGGCGACGCCGTCACCCTGCACTCGAAGGCACCCGACCGCACCCCGACGCTTCTGATGACTCTCGAAGGCCGCGACGCCCGCGAGGCTCAGGCACACCTGGCCGCGCGCGGGGTGGTGGCACCGGCCGGGTCGTTCTACGCCTACGAACCCTTCACCGCGCTCAAACTGGAAGACCCCGCCCTGCGCGTGGGTCTGGCCCCCTACAACACCAGCGACGAGGTGGCCCGCTTCCTCGACGGGCTCGCCGAGTTCCTCTGATTCCCACTGGTTGAGTCGGCAGCAGAACGTCTGGTCGGCGCGATGGCATTGCTGGTGGCGTAACGCCGAGGAGGCTGAGCACGTTGCTGAACAGCGAGCCGTGACCGGGCCGGTGACGCGCCATACCCACGAGGACGCCGCAGGCCTTGGTTCGCCGCTGTGTCATGCCCGGGTGCCGCTAGCCGAAGCTCAGCGGCAGCGGGGCGCTCTCCTGTTCATCGACCTGCATCTCCGGGGCGACCAGGCGTCTCCGGGGTGACCAAGCCGCGCGTTTCCTGGGTGCGGGTGGTTCTGGGGGAGGGGTGCGCTGCTGTGGGGTGCGCTGTCGGGGTGGGGGTTGGGTCCGGGCTGGGGTGGGGTTGTGGCTGGGTCGTGGGTGGTGGGGGTGTGTAGCACGGGTTGGTGGGTGGGGTGGGGAGCGACGCGCGGGGGTGGTGGGGGTGTGGTGGTGTCGGAATGTCACCCGGAAAGGC